>NZ_QRBZ01000027.1 GCF_009833085.1 Nitrosomonas oligotropha
GGGGGTATGGCGGGCGCACAAATCGGGGAAATAATAGACGACCGGGTGCTGGATAACTACGAGTGCCTGCAATGCGAGTACGTTTTCAGGATCGATTGACACACAATCATCCGGTACACCCAGGTTTTAGCCACTTCTTTGCTTTTCCGCTTTTCTATTTTTCACTTTTATTCCCTTTTTCATCCACGCAAGTACCGTTCTATCGTTTTCTAGTAGCGATGGTCTCGTTACGTGCATTTTTATTACTTACCCATAAGGAAAAACACACAATGTCACATCTCGTTCAAAATATGGCTTACTCCGGTGAAACACCCTGGCACCAGCTGGGCAACCGTTTACCCGCCAAACAACCGATTGAAATTTGGGCGGAGAAAGCCGGGATGGATTGGAGTATCTGCGAAGCACCAGTGCGCTACATGACGGAACAAATCGGATCATTGGGTTCATTGCGGTCGTTTGACGAACAAAAGGTGCTGTACCGCAGCGACACCAAAGCACCATTATCGGTAGTCAGTGAACGCTATCAGGTCGTTCAGCCTAAGGCAATCCTGGAGTTTTATCGCGATCTCACCGAAGTATCCGGCTTTGAACTCGAAACCGCCGGTGTTCTCAAGGAAGGCAAGAAATTCTGGGCTTTGGCTAGAACTGGCAAGGAAACCAAGCTCAAAGGCGATGATGCCATCAACGGTTACATTCTGCTTGCCACCTCTTGCGACGGTACACTGGCGACCACCGCAACCCCGACCACGATCCGCTTGGTGTGCAACAACACACTATCCATCGCGCTCAAAGGCGCCAGCAGCGCCATCAAAGTGCCGCACAGCACCAGCTTCGATGCGCAAGCCGTCAAAAAGCAGCTGGGTATCGCCGTATCGCAGTGGGACAGCTTCATGTATCGCATGAAAACCCTATCGGAGCGCAAAGTCAAAAGCCACGAATCGCTGAATTACTTCCTCAAAGTGCTATGCCAAACCGATGATCACGACAATCAACCCTCCGGCCTCAAGAATGAACGGGCGTTGAAAACCGTGCAATCGCTGTATGACGGCCACGGCAGAGGCGCGCAACTGGCATCCGCCAACGGCACGGCTTGGGGCTTGCTCTGTGCAGTCACCGAGTTTGTCGATCACGAAAAAAGAGCCAGAAGTCAGGGACACAGACTCGATAGCGCATGGTTCGGCCAAGGTGCGAACCTGATCAGCGGAAAAATTACTCGAAGTTCAAGCGACGTTATTTTTGCTTTACCAGATCGAAACAGATCGTTATCTAAAAACTGAAGCGGTTTATCAAATACCGTACATTTTTACGATCAGACCCGAACAAGAAAATTACAGCGCAGTGATTAAGTCACTGGAACAATGTTTGAACAGACACGCAGCGGCATAACCGGGCAGCGCGATTGTTTTTAAATGGGCCTTGGCTTTTTTATTGGCAATCGTGCCTAGAACAACACAATAACAAAGTTTTTTTCACAAAGTGTGAGGAAGTGTAAAAAAGGAGGGTGCTTTTCTAAAAACGGGTAAAAAAGCGGGTAAATTTCAATAATTGAAAATAGAAACCATCATGGATACTTGATTACAGAGAATCATATGACTCCCTCCCTCGAATTGAGCCGTGCCTGCTTCCTTGCAGACGATACTGCCGAGGGCTCGGCACTGGATTCTCCAGTGTATGTCATCATTTCTGCTTTTATCATTCCTCGCCAATCTTACCGCGGAACGATTTTCTTTCGCTCTGTACCGATTTACTTTCCAAGCGTTTTATTTGAGAAGCTTTGGTCGGCTTGGTGGGCACCCGGGTTTTCAGTGCAATCGTGACACTTTTAATCATTTCACGTAAGCGGTTGAGTGCATCTTCGCGGTTCTTGGCTTGGCTGTTAAACCGCTGCGCCTTGATGATAATGACACCTTCGCTGCTAATGCGGCTATCCTTTAATTGCAATAGCTTGCTCTTGTAGTGTTCGGGCAGTGATGACGCCTGGATATCGAACCGCAGATGAATCGCGGTCGCTACTTTGTTGACATTCTGCCCGCCGGAGCCTTGCGAGCGGACAGCAAGAATCTCGATCTCAGTCAATGGTATTGTGAGATTGTTTGTTATTTTCAGGAAGGTTATTTTATGCACGAAAAAAACAAGGCTCTAGACTAGCAGAGACAATCTGTTAGTCTAGTGCAGATTAAAATATAAAAACAGCCATTTTGCGATTCTTGCCGTTCGCTTTTCAGATCTAAAAATTCTCATAGCGGTTGATATCAAAAATACCTGCTATATGAGGCTCACGTTCTTTTTGCCAGCCGGTAATGTCATGCAGGATTTCCCAGAACTGCGGATGCGTGCGCCGCACCCCCCATGTGTTCACAATATGTTCGAAGTGTTCTTCCTTCTTGGCTATGCCTAGCAGCGATACGAATTCTTCAATATCCGAGGCGGGTACATCAAAAATGAAATTCGGATAGCTGCCGGTAATGCCGGGGTATACGGTCAGACGATCCTTTTCCGGTTGATACCGCAATTCCTCGCCCAGTATGAATGCAACGTTGCTATGCGCACGATCCCGCAACAATGTGTAGACCGTGCGTTTATCCTGATCATGTTTGACTCGCACGAACGTCACTTCCGGCAACCGGTTGATGCCAGCCAGATCGGCCGCCGGCCGGGCTGCAATGGCAGACAACGCTTGATCCGCTTTTTGTATCCAGAGCGGTTGATCCGAACGGACACAGTTCACCGGGCCACAACGATTAATCGGATCATCCGCCATCACATTGACGGATTCAAAACGCTGGAGGATCCGTGACACAAGTTCCTGCTTCGGATCATCAGTTGTGAAGCGCTCCGCCGAAGGCAATACATCGTCGATTTTCTCGTAAAAAATGCCGAATTTCAGTTTGCCTGAATGTTGATACCAATCGTGCAGAATATCCGTGCGTTGACCATCCGGGATCAAGCGCAAAAAGTTATGCTCCGAGCTATTGCGTATCAGATCGAAATACAGCCTGGTCAACAGTTGATGCGCAACATTGCCAAACACGTTGTAATTCACCACCAGAATGTAGTACGTACGTTCAAGTAACGGATAATCCATGAGCCATAGCGTTTGAGGAATATCTCCGATCAATCCCCTGGTAACCGAAGCGCTATCGTAATGACGAGTGACCGTCAGTAAGGCGTCTTTATTCCGTCCATCGCCATCCCACAAATGAGCCAGCGATGCGCCACCGGGGTATTGCAATACATACTGACTGCGGCGTTGCGCCTGGTAATCGTTATGATGGTTGAGATACCGGAACCACTCCTCCCCCATCGTCAGCAGATCGTCGTTTTGCCCGGGCATCTCCAGTAACGGAACGGCTTGGTGCCGATAAGCGTTATTCGTAATAAAAGGATCGGATTCCGGATTCTGGAACAAAACCCAGAAACGATCGCGTATCACATCGGTGGCGATCTGACCACGGCATACTGGCCCATGGATGACATTGCGCACATAGTATTCGGCGTCATCCAACATGAACCGGTAACGGGCGTAAGCCGGGATGGCCGCAAACGTGGCGAACGGATTCACCCGTTCCGCATAACTGTACCCGGGCAATTCACCCACCGGCCATTCATGAGCAAAAAATAACTCATTGATACGGCGTTGCTTTGCATGGCTGAGCGGGTAAGGCATACGCCGTTTGTGCAGGATATTGCCAACTATCGGGCGTATGCGGTAGAAAAACGGCTGCTCGGGATCGTCATTGGGAAATACAGTGGAAATCGGTATGACATCCCTGCCGGGCGGTGTTGAAGAGCGTACTAACTCAAAAAAACGCAATTCACCATCTAGATCTGGAAAATACAGCGTTGCCATAAACAGGTGCTCATACAACCAGCGCGCCACCAGTTTGCCGCGATTATCATCGCGGTTGAAAAACGCTTCCCATTGTTGAAGTATTTTTTTCTCACCACCGGTAAGCGTAACCGGTTCATCGGTAATTACCGCGCCTTGCTTGACCCATCCGGCCAATAGCGCGTATTCCTGATCGCTCAGTCCAGTAACCGCAAACGGCATGCCGCCGTATGGATAATCACGTGCATAATCGGAGAATTTCTCACCGGAGATACACTGATTCTTGTGGTTAATCCCCAGCTTAATCGAATCCGGTATCTTGCTGTTCGGCGGGAACGGATACTGCTTCGCCAGCGATATCATTCCGGCGATCAGAGGCTCAGACTGTGCATCGCCGGATTGAAGAACAGAATGAAATCCGCGCTCACGCCACCCCGAAACAGTCAATTCGTCAATACCCAGCCGGGTGGGCGGCATGGCCTCAGTACGCACCCCGCCATAAATTGACTCACGAAAGGCGCCACGCAACAGCCCTTCGGCATTCTCCATCTTTAACTGGCACGGCGCATCAAAACAACCGTGGCATGACAGGCACTTTGATTCGATGATCGGGCGGATTTCTTGGGTATAAGAAACCGGACGCTCAATCGGTACTGGCAGTATTGCAGGGATAGGAATCTGGTTATTGCCAGAAATTGCATCTTGATATTTTTGACAAGCAGACAATACAAAAAGCAAAACGATGAGATATATACCTGAATAAACTGTCCGCATGAAAAACCATCACTTAAATAAATTGAAAAGACTCTATCAGATAACGCATGAATTGTTTCATGGTGCAATATAAGCATACATGCTGGACACAATGTGCATTGAATTTGTTCCATTCAGCGAGGGTGGTATTGTCACATCGAATGATGTATTGGATTCTGATGCTGTTGTTCCGGAATTTTTGTCCCGGATGGCGCAGGTTTATCCAGGCTACTTGCTACAAAATTTCGAATTCGCTTTTGGCAATTCCTGACTGGCGAATGATGAACTGAAGTGTTCCAATGCGTACCTCGGAATGATTAGGAATCAGGTCCGGTAATCGTTGTGTATCCATTTTCTTCTGCATCACAACATGACTGCCGCGCCGCCAGACTTCAATAAAACCATGTTGCGCCAAAATAGCACACAGTTGCTGTCCGGATAAAACCCGCAACTTACCCAACGGCAATCTCTAGGCGGGTTATATAAATCTCATCATGCAACCGCTGCTGAATTACTTCCGCCGATGCGGTTTCGAAAAACAATTCCAGCGCTTCCCTCAGGTTCTCACGCGCTTCTTGAACAGTATCACCTTGACTGGCGATATCGAGCTCCGGACAGAAAGACACATAGCCACTGCCTTCACGTTCAATGATGGCAGTCATTTGTTTATTCATGGGATTCGCTCCAAGATATATGGTTAAAGGGATCTTATTGTGCATCGCATGGCAAGTAAATCACATAACCAGATTTTGCGTAACACAAGATTTGATGTATTTGCTTCGTTATTAAGCGCGCTCAAAAATCTCCCGAGCCCCCTCGTCAAATGACCCTATGTTTCCTTTGCTCATCACTAAATTGCTGAAGAAACAAAATTTTTGGCGCGCCCTAAACTTCTTTTCTGCAATGGAATTAAAGTTGATAGATCATTTAAGTTAGTCAACAATTGTTGACATGCCTCCCCTTTAGGCACGGAAAATGCATATTCAGACATCATTTTCCCAATCCATTCTGTCCAATCTGAGTCATCAGTAATAGCTCCTGACGACATTAGAATAATGTAATAACCTATCTTTGCTTCCAGTGCTGTTGAAAATTTACCGGCTACTTTAACAAGCGCATGAGTCACTGCATCAGCAAGAGCTTTGCATCGTTGTACCGTAGCTATCTCTGCCGCACTCTCTAATGTATTAAAGAATTTTTCTTTTTCCTCCTCGTCATTTTCAAAGATCAAATTACCGACACTTTTAATAAGATTATCAAAAAGATTATTATCGAAATACTGAAGACGACATACAACTACAAGCTTTTGCCATGCAATTCCCGTTGGCTCACGGTCAAGTTCATCAATCATATCTGAGAACAACTCGATCACTAAATCAGAATCAATATTCTCGTCATTTAGCATACTCTCTATACTTCTTCTGTCCTGTAAAGGGCTAGATCTGCTTGAGAATAGCAGTCTTTCTTTTCCACCCAGGTCTTCAATTGCAGAATCTACAAGATGGCTATTCGGAAATACTAACCCACTTTCCTCTAGCGCATTTTTCATAAGCATTAAACGCCCGACAACTATTGCTTTAAAGTTAAACGGTGTCATATCCAATCCTTTCCACATTGACTCCTCCCTCATGTCGAGAAAAGCAGCAGAAATTTCTTTCGGCGTTATCAGATCATCCAGCCAGCCAGTGAAATCATCTACGGCCTGCCTTGAATCCATTTCCAGTGTCTCGATAAGTACATTGGCATGAGCAAATGCAGCTAATCTGCGCCAATATGGAGGATAATGCCACAATTTCTCATCAACACTCATCCGTCTCAAACCTGCCTTAATAAGAGAAGGCATGATTACCCATTCATACATAATTCCAGATTCTTCCGGATTATTACCCAATAAACGCTCCAATGCTGTGGAGGCAAGTTCGAGAAACTTCGCATCACTATCATGGTGAAAAAGAGCGAGCTCAATGATGCCAAGTAACACTAATGGTGATCGCGTTTCCATGAGTGCACCCAATGCTGCGACAAGTTCGGAATCCGGTATATCACTTACCAGTTTTACTGACGACAACTTAAAATCGACATTCAAGGCCAGGGCACACTCTAATCCATCAACTAATGACTGATCGATATGTTGCGCTAATTTCGGAAGCAGAATACTCTCAATCCATGTTTCTGCAGTCATTCCCTCAGAAGGAGATCCAATCAAAGCATCGTAATAGCAAATTGACGATGGAAATAATTCGGTGATATTAATTTCACGCCCACTGCACCAGTGTTTTTTCAATGTAGTCTTAAAGCGCCCAGGAGTTTCACCAATATCTGATATCATTCGAAAGAGTTCATTCTCACTCAATGGTCTATCTGCAAGAATTTTCTGCCAGTAATTTGCGGATGGTAGCGAAGGCCAACACTGATTTATGACATTATTGAGAGTTTCAAGACGAATATCCTGATCTGGATACAAAAAAGCCAAATCACGGCATAGTTGACCATCATCATTATCAGCACTGGCGATACGAATACCCTCTGGAGAGTGTATCAAAAAGAAATTTTTACCATCTGTTGCAACAATGCTTACTCGTTCACCCGGTTCCTGAATCGCTTCTAAGGCGGTCAGAATATCCTCATAATGGAAAGAACCAATTCCTTTATAACTAATGAACCGTGGCTGTACAAATGAAAAAAATTCCTCATCCTCTTGAAGTTTTAGAACTATCGTCTTCGGTAGCATCTTGATCAACATCTTCGCTGCCAAGCTCTCCAGTTTCATTCGCTGCTTCATTTGCAATCTCCTTTGCACACGCCATCGCCCATGCAGCAATTTCTTCCGTTACCTTATCAATCAAATTCGAACATGCCGGAATATAAGGAGCAATGATTTTATTTTCCAGCCACTCCGCATAGCTCACCTTAAGTCCATCCGGAACTTCCAATGGCATCACAGTCGCCATCATTCTAGCTAGGGCTATATCTTCCATCCGTTCTTTCCCGTCTGGAGCAAAGCGCAATGCCAGCTCAATATCGGGAATAATATGATCGACCACCCAATTAGCTCTCGCAGTAATATCGGTCACAGTTGACTTTTCATCTTTCCATAAATTTCTAAGGATCTTCTGACCAATTTGCCATAGCTCGTCTAAGTATTCCAAGTCCGATGCAGCGCATAGAAAATCTGAGGCATGAAGCCTTGCCAGATATTCCCGCATAACTCGAAGTTTTGCTGATTCCATGAGAATTCCGGTCTCACTTGCTTTGTTTCTCAATAACTGCTCCAGGAGCTCATTTGCATCCACAGGCAGCGTGGAAAAATTCCATTCCCTCATCGTATGAATGGCTTCTTCATGCTCAATCTTTGTCACGGCCCCTCGTTCCACCAGCATATCAATAATATCCAGTGAGCAAAGCAAATCAACTTTCCTGCCAAATCTGTCTTCAAGAATAGGTTTCGAGTTAAGCATACGATCATCTATGCATGCCGCGTCTATTCCACTAACGTCTTCTAGCAAATCAACCAGCGATAATGCAGAGATGCCAAAATGTTCTTCGTCAGTGCTTCTTTTTCCCTCACGAAGAAACTTTACTTTGCCTTCAGCCATTTTTCCCCGGATAACCCTGCGAATATTCTCCAGTGTCTCGATCATAGTTCCAGAATACCGTTCAGTATCAACCAGAGCTTGCCATTCATCGAGTGCATCTGGATGGATGAATACTTTCCTGTCCGAATTAATCAGAACTTCCAATAACTCAGTGTTAAAGAAATATTCAGCTGAGACCCTATCGAGGAAAACAGGTGCACTTCGAGCAAGCTTTACTCCTGACATCCCACCCGCGCTGACCAATTCAAGATATTCCAATGACGCATCTCGTTTAGTTTCTGTGATAAGTCCTTCATCATAGAGTGCATGAGCTACTACTACCAGATCGGCTAGGTTTCCAGAAAAATCTCCCAATTGCGCCTCTTCTTCCATGTAGGAGTCCATCCGATAGAGCTTACCCGAATGAATGTATATACCTCCAGATTGCTTTGCTGCACTCAATAAAGCAGCTTCTTCCTCGCCCGCTTCATTAGCTAAATCTGAAGGAATACTTGTTTCTTCAAGTATAAAAAGTCCTTTCTTTTGAAGTTCAAGTAAAGGCTTTGCGGCTTTAATTCTCGAAGGCTGGTGAAATTTAACTTTTTCCTCTTCAAAAAAAAGCATCTCCATAAATCTTGGAGACAGCAGTGCTTCATCTAAAGCATCAAACAGGTGCCCAAGAAAGCCTAATTCATTCAGAACAAAAATGGATGTAACATCGAGAGCTAATCGCTTTACTGATGACATCTTAATTGAACGCCGGTTTCCTGCTCTGATCGGAATAGGTTGGCGTCTTCGAGCATCCGCTTGTGCTTTATTCTCGCGCGGGATAGCAATCAGCAATCTGCTAAGTGGAACATTGAAAATATGAGCTGCCCAATGAATCGGAATACTTCCATTTCTAAATAGTTCATTCTTCTTGCGCCAGCCAATCGCTGAATCTTGCATAAATTCAACTACCTCCCGGGTCGATAAACTTTTTATAAAGTTATCCTCCTCTCTGGAAGATTGTCTGGCTCTGTTTAATAATGGCATCGCAATATCATCCTGCGCTAAAGCCATAGCTACAGAGTGAGCTTGAAGCAACGAACGCGGATTGTTTGGTTCCCGCTCAGTGCACTCTCTAACAAGCTGTAAAGCTCGCTCTCTCGCACTAAATGCGGTCAATCGCGCAAGATCAAGCAGCAATGCAACAGGAAGTTCATTTCGTCTATTCCATTCTCGATTTAATATCGCTGGAAGTTTCTCCCATTCACCTGTCCGAACACTTAAATAAATATCCAAACTTAGGTCGTTGATGTTATTTCGTATGTTTAACAGCTGATTGTTGATTTCTTCTGATTTTTTTAACTCCCCGAGATGAAATAGAGCCCATGCTTGTGCTGACATCAGTTCCGGCTCTTTCTTAACCAGATCGTTACAGCAATCAAGGAAATCAACAATATCTTCATCTTGAGAAATCACACTTCGCAAGCATTTTACATAGCGTAGTGCATTTGCCACATTCCGCTCTCGTTCAAACATCTCTAAAGCATACGGAGTAAGTTCTGCCAAACGCCGTGCTTTTTCTAGACTTAAGATGAGGTTCGAAAGATCCTCTAACTTCCTAGTTGCTTCGTAGTTATCTTTAGCTTGCTTTGTCGGATCTTCGCCTCGACAAAGTTGGATCATTAATCGAAATCTTTGAATATCATCGGGATAAAGCTCTGCTTTCTTCGCTTCAAGTACTTCTTCGGCACGCCCACATTCACCCGCGTGGACATATGCCTGAATCAGAGTTCCGCCGAGAATCGGAAGAGATTCGACATCTAAAAGCCTGTCCCAATTATCAACAATGAATGAGGCAAGTTCCTGAAATTTCTCGAGATGCTGTAGCAGTAATACCTTCGCATTGAGATCTATAGGTGTGAGGCCACCGAGTATTTCAGCTCGACCAAGGTATTTAGTCAGTGCAGACACATCGAAATTGACACCAAATGCATGCGCCAGCGGCATCAACTTCACGGCTGTTTTGCCATCATTCATGTCGTTGCTAAGTGCAACAAGTTCTTCTTCCTTATGCGCACGATCTACAATTCTAAGCCAGCGAAGCCAAATCTTTGATCGCTCAAGGAGAGATTCATCACCTGCATTCTTTGCAATTTGGCTACACGCCTCAAAAGCCTCATAAGCTCTACTGCGCCAAATTTCCGCTTCATCACCCTCGAGCAAATGATCGCTGGCCGCAAGAAAATCTTCATGAATTACTCTTCTGCGTAATTCCACTGGTACAGAGTTAGCAACATATAACATCCCACGGAGATATCCGAGAATAGTGCACTCCAAGAACATCTCATCCGGCAAAATTGATAAAAAATTTGTTGCCTGTTCTATCTTGTCATTAACTGCGAGACAACTCAGAACATTGGTCCACCCAATTGCTGTGAACGAATCCGGATTGATGCTTTCAAGTGTATTTAGGTAAGCAAGTGCATCTGTATCCCCTTTTTTCGTCCGCAAAATCGCAAAAATGTTACTTCTTCCAGCTGACGAATCATCTAAGCGAAGCATGCGAAGAGCGGAATCGACCTCTCCGCGAGCAGCTTCCATCCAAGCTTGTGCAGCGATCGATGCTGGTTGTCCCTGCTTTTGAAGTTTTGCCAGAGCATGCTCCGCATCAGCAAGGTGTCCATTGCTAGCTGCAATGCGCACAATCCAGTCATACACTTCTGTTTTTATGGAAGGGGGAACTGCTGCAAACTTTCCACCATCATCAAGGGAGCGAGCAAGGTCATGCAATTGTGCCAGGGTGTCTTGGCCAGGCGATACTCGACGCCTGAGAATCACACCTAGCGCAGCCTTTGCATCATCACTGTGATGCTCAGTAATCGCTTTATTTGCTAGTAACGCACTCTCAGAGATCAACTTATTGCCAATGTCGCTAGAAATATCTTCGGATTGTTGTTTTGAGAGAGGTATTATTGGCTCAAAATTTAGCAAAGCTCTTGCCAGTGAAGCTGCTGTTCTACAGGCATATGCCGTCCAAGCAGGATCGCGTTTAAAACCAACAATATCGCTGATTCCGCGTATCGCTAATACAGGTTTATCCCCTTTTACGCTGCGGGCTGCTTCAAATACACCGGGTAGTTCCATCTCAACCGCTTTCAGGTCTCGTGCACTCTCCAGCCAATCTTGAAGAAGCGAATGATCTTTCACTAACATGTTGCCTGATGCGATGGGAGCCGCTGTTACAATGGGTTGTCGTGGTGTATTTCCTTCATTGAACCCGAAGCGATGCTTCAGAGAACGACGCAATTTATCCTTCCAATTGTCATCGGTTATATGCGACAGTCCTTCCTCGATAGAAACGAGTGGAATAGAGACTCCAAGCTTGGAAGGATGATTCCAATCCCCCAATCTCGACTTAAAAGCGGGTAGGCGGCTAACAAAGTCCTGAACCGCTTTGTGAACAGGAGCACCTCTGTGGGCAGTTTCTTTCGTGCCACCGTCTAAAGCGGCAGTAATACTAAAGTCAATCATGCGAGTTGCCAATACAACGTCACCGAGAGAAAACTCAAATTCCGGAACAGCACCAGCTATACCAACAAGCACAATCCAAGCTGGATCAAGATCAGAAATCACGTCAGACGTAGCAGCTTGAGCAGCAGCGTGACCTTGCTCAAGGCTACGCAAAATTGCGGCTCGATAAATTGAACCCTCAGCAGTTTGGAAATCTGAAATTTCATATGTTCTATGTTCACCTTCCGCTTCTGCAGTCGGGGGAAAATAATGCAATACTGCTTCAAACTCATCTTCTCGAATAGCAATTAGCGCAAAATCAACACTGCCTTTTATATCTTTTGCTAATAGCCGCTCAATGCTACTACTCATAAGAATTTGCTATCCTGAGTTTTGGGAAAGTGATTTTAAATAACCAAACCTAATGCAAGAAAACCTGAAGGATCAGTTCAAAAAAGAATGGCATAACTAATATTTAATCTACTAATAACCGCACCGCCTCCCGATACTTCTCCACAGTCTGTCGTAACACATCGTCCGGTAGCGCAGGTGCCGGAGCTTGTTTGTTCCAATCTTGTGTTTCCAGCCAGTCGCGCACGAATTGTTTGTCGAAGCTGGGTGGGTTTTGACCGGGATGGTATTGGCTGGCGGGCCAGAAGCGGGATGAGTCGGGGGTGAGGACTTCGTCGATCAAATATAACTCGCCTTTTTCATCCAGACCGAATTCGAATTTAGTGTCGGCGATGATGATGCCGCGCGCTAGTGCATACTCAGCGGCTTCGGAGTAGAGCTGGATGGCTTTGGCGCTGACTTTGGCGGTCAATTCCCGGCCGAGCAGTTTTTCCACTTCGGCGACAGCGATGTTTTCATCGTGCGCACCGGCGGCGGCTTTGGTCGAGGGGGTGAAGATCGCACCACCCGGCAGTTTATCCGCGAGTTTCAATCCCGGAGGCAGCGGAATGCCGCAGATCGCCCCGGTTTGCTGATAATCCTTCCAGCCGGAGCCGACCACGTAGCCGCGCACGATGGCTTCGATCGGCAGCGGCTTCAGGCGGCGGATCACGAACGCGCGGCCTTCCACTTGCTCGCGCTCGTTTTCGGCCACGACCGATTCCGGCGCGATGCCGGTGAGGTGGTTCGGCAGGATATGCGCGAGTTTGTCGAACCAGAATTGCGACAACGCGGTGAGAATTTCTCCTTTGGCAGGCACGGCAGTCGGCAGGATCACGTCGAACGCCGACAGGCGGTCGGTCTGCACGATCAGCAGTTTGTCATCGCCGACGGCGTAGATATCACGGACTTTGCCGCGATGTAAAAACGGCAGGCTTTTGATCGAGGTTTCAAATAGTGCGGAGGTGCCGGTCATAAGTTTCCGTTTCAATGAGGTTCAAGTTGTTTTTTGATGTACAGCACGTCGTGCAATGCGGTGGAGGTATCGGTGCTCAGCACGGTGAAATGCCCCATCTTGCGCCCGGGGCGCGCTTCGGCTTTCCCGTAAAGATGCAGCTTGGCCGATGGATGTTGCAACACGACATTCCAGTCGGGTTCACCGTTGTGCCACACATCGCCAAGCAGATTAATCATCACCGCGGCGCTGTGCTGCGTGGTGGCGCCGAGCGGCAAACCGCACAGCGTACGCACTTGCTGCTCGAATTGCGACGTGACGCAGGCGTCGATCGAATAATGCCCGCTGTTGTGCGGACGCGGCGCGATTTCGTTGATCAGCAGCGTATCATCGTGTAACACAAAAAATTCCACGCACAACACGCCTTGATAATTCAGTTTTTTAACCACCTGACCGGCCATCTCTTGCGCTTGCGAGGCCAATTGCGGCGGAATTCTCGCCGGGACGATGCTGACATCCAGGATACCGTTGACATGCTGATTCTCGGCGACCGGAAACGTTTGCATTTCACCATTACCGCCGCGCGCCACGACCACCGAAATCTCGCATTTCAGCGGCATGAATTTTTCCAGCACGCACACGGCGTGATTCAGCTGCTCATACGCCGCCAGTAATTCCGCGTCGCTGGATACCTTGATCTGACCTTTGCCGTCGTAACCGAACTGACTGACTTTCAGAATACCGGGTAGCAACTCCGCGGCATCCTGATCGGCAAAGTCATCCGCCTGCTGTATGACCGCAAACGGGGCGACAGCAAAGCCATTGATACCGAGAAATTGTTTTTCTGCAATTCTGTTTTGTGCTACCGAAACGCTGTATGCGTCCGGGCTGACGACACAGGACTTGGCCAGTTTTCGCAGCGAATTCGCGGGGATATTTTCAAATTCGGTGGTTATCGCCGCGCATTGGCTGCCGAGTTTTTCCAGCGCCGCTTGATCGGCATAACCGGCGCAGATGAAATCGTCCGCAACTCGACCGGCCGGGCTGCCGCTATCCGGATCCAGCACCGTGACTGGGTAGCCCATTTGCTGCGCGGCTTGCACGAACATGCGCCCGAGCTGCCCGCCTCCCAGCACACCGAGCATAGCTCCCGGCATGATCGCCATTATTGCGGCAACTCGGCGTTAAGTACGGATTCGGTTTGTTTGCGCCTGTACTCGTCTAGCTGCGCGCTCAATTCACTGTTATTCACCGCCAGTAGCGCCACCGCAAACAGCCCGGCATTCGCCGCCCCGGCTTCGCCGATGGCAAACGTGGCAACCGGTATGCCTTTCGGCATTTGCACAATCGACAGCAATGAATCCAAGCCTTGCAGATGTCTGGAATTCACCGGGACACCCAGCACCGGCAGCGTGGTTTTTGCCGCAATCATGCCCGGCAGATGCGCCGCGCCGCCCGCACCGGCGATAATGCATTGAATGCCGCGCGCCTTGGCTTCCTCGGCGAACTGAAACAGTAAATCCGGCGTGCGATGGGCCGAAACCACCTTGGCCTCGTAGGCGATATGAAATTCATCCAGGATCGCAGCCGCATGCTGCATCACATCCCAATCGCTTTTACTTCCCATCACTACGCTGATTAATGGTTTAATCATTTCACTGTAACTGGCAAAAAATTAAAATTAAATATCCAAGAGAATGTTGTACTATCACACCCTGAAAGCCCGGCTGGCTATTTTATAAGTCTATGCAATAATCGTGTAATTTATTTCGATCGCTGCAACAAAAAACACAACTGGTATTATACTCACCTGATTTAACAGCGAGCTTTTCATTGATTTGCGTTTAAAACGTTACGAGCTATCAATACAACCGGCATTTGCATGAATTTTCAACGCGGAAAACAAAATAACGATCCGGAAATCAATCTGATACCGATGATCGATGTGTTATTGGTGATTTTGATTTTTTTGGTGGTGACGACGACCTATTCAAAATTTGCCGAGCTTGAAATCAGTTTGCCGGAAACCAGTGCGGAACAAGTCGATAAAAATATCGAGAAACCGAACAACATCGATATCACGGTAAGCGCGCTGGGCGATTACACCATCAACCGGGTAGCCATTAAATCCGCCAGTATTGAAAGTCTGCGCGATGCCTTAATGGCTGCGGCCAAGAATCAACCGGATCCGTTCATCATCATCAATGCGGATGCAAAAGCGACGCACCAATCGGTGATTACAGTCATGGAAGCGGCGCGCTTGGCAGGCTACAATAAAATCACGTTCACCACGGAAACGAACAATACCCCATAAGGGAAGTGATCAAATGTTTGATTTGCTGAAGAATTACTACAATAAACTCACTAAGGAGAACCATATGTCCACTATCAATGTCGATAATTTTTCCCAAGCTGCTCAAGCCGGTACCCAATATATTCTGGCGCCCCTGCCCTACGCAAACACTGCGTTGGATCCGGTCATCAGCGCCAACACGCTGAGTTTTCACTATGGTAAGCACCACAAAACCTATGTCGATAACTTGAATAACCTGCTGGCGAATAGCGATCTGGCCGGTAAATCGCTGGAGGATATTATCCGCGCATCCGCCGGGCAAGCCGATAAAGCCGCGATTTTCAATAACGCCGCGCAAGTCTGGAACCACATGTTCTATTGGCACAGCCTGAAACCGAATGGCGGCGGCGAGCCTTCCGCAGCACTGAAGCAAAAAATCGAAGCCTCATTCGGTAGTCTGGAAGCGTGCAAAAAAGAATTCGCGCAAGCGGCGCTGACACAATTCGGTAGCGGCTGGGCGTGGCTGGTTGTGGACGGCGGTAAAATCGCGATTGTTAAAACCGGCAACGCGGAAACACCGATCACCAAAAATATCCGCCCCCTGCTGACCATCGACGTATGGGAACACGCTTATTACCTGGATTATCAAAACCGCCGCGCCGATTATGCCAATGCGATTTTGGATAAATTAATCAATTGGGACTTCGCGGAAGCTAACCTCGGATAATTCCGGACTTTATGACTGATATCACGATCGCCCTGTCAAAAGGGCGAATTTTTGAAGACACGGCGCCGCTGTTAAAAGCGGCGGGTATCGTTGCGCTGGACGATCCGGAATCGTCGCGCAAATTGATTCTATCCACCAACCGGGCCAATGTCCGCCTGATTATCGTACGCGCCTCGGATGTGCCGACTTATGTGCAATACGGCGCGGCCGATCTGGGCATTGCCGGGAAAGATGTGTTGCAGGAACATGGCGGCGCCGGATTGTATCAACCGCTGGATCTGAATATCGCGCGCTGCCGCATGATGGTGGCTGTTCCTAATGGCTTCGATTACGACTCCGCCGTGCGTCAAGGCGCACGGTTACGCATTGCCACCAAATACGTGCAAACCGCGCGCGAGCACTTTGCCACAAAAGGTGTGCATGTCGATCTGATCAAGTTGTACGGCTCGATGGAACTGGCGCCTTTAGTCGGATTGGCCGATGCCATCGTCGATCTCGTATCCAGCGGCAACACCTTAAAAGCCAATAATCTTGTCGCAGTCGAAGAAATTATGCAGATTTCGTCCCGGTTGATTGTCAATCAGGCTGCACTGAAACTGAAACGGGATGCCATTCAGCCGGTGCTGGATGCATTTTCCGCTGCGGTGAAACAATAGATCGCCGTGCGCATCTGAAACCCATTCATACCATGATTCAAATAAAACGATTCAACTCCACCGATTCCGATTTCAATTCCGATCTAGACAAGCTCCTGGCTTTTGAAAATGCCCAGGATGATGCCGTCGATGTCACGGTTGCCAACATCCTCGCCGATATCCGCAGCCGCAGGGATGCCGCGCTGATCGAATACACCAATCGTTTCGACCGGCTGGCCATTCAATCCGCCAAAGACCTCGAGCTGACGCAGGATCAATTGCAGCACTCGTTAGCAACATTGGGGGATGCCGAACGGACTGCATTACAACAAGCGGCGGAACGGGTGCGCAGTTATCACGAGAAACAACCGCTCAGTTCCTGGCAATACACCGATGCCGATGGCACCTTATTGGGGCAGAAAGTGACCGCGCTGGATCGTGCCGGTCTTTATGTGCCAGGCGGCAAAGCTTCGTATCCGTCGTCAGTGCTAATGAATGCGATCCCTGCCAAAGTCGCTGGCGTGCAAGAATTGATCATGGTTGTTCCCACCCCGGATGGCGAACGCAATGATATGGTGCTAGCAGCCGCAGCCATTAGCAAAGTGGATCGCGTTTTCACCATCGGCGGCGCGCAAGCGATCGGCGCATTGGCGTACGGCACCGAAACCGTGCCGCCGGTCGACAAAATCGTCGGCCCCGGCAATGCCTATGTTGCAGCGGCCAAACGCCGGGTGTTCGGTATCGTCGGTATCGATATGGTGGCCGGACCTTCTGAAATCCTGGTGATTTGCGACGGAAAAACCGATCCCGACTGGATTGCGATGGATTTGTTTTCCCAGGCGGAACACGACGAGCTGGCGCAGTCGATCTTGTTGTCGCCGGATGCGGAATTTCTCAATCAAGTCGCACAAAGCATTAACCGTCAATTAGCGGCAATGCCGCGCCACAATGTCATCCGCGCTTCACTGGAAAATCGCGGCGCATTGATTCAGGTGCAAGATCTCGACGAAGCTTGTGCGATTGCCAACAAAATCGCACCGGAGCACCTGGAGTTATCGGTTGAGCAGCCGGAAAAATGGGTCGATAAAATCCGTCATGCTGGGGCTATTTTTCTCGGCCGTAATGCTTGCGAAGCATTGGGCGATTATTGCGCCGGTCCCAATCACGTGCTGCCGACCTCACGCACTGCACGCTTCTCGTCGCCGCTCGGTGTTTACGATTTTCAAAAACGCAGCAGTCTGATTCAAGTATCGCAGCAAGGTGCGGCAAAGCTCGGCAAAATCGCATCGATACTGGCACACGGCGAAGGATTACAGGCGCACGCAAAATCGGCGGAGTATCGCTATATCAAACACCGGTAATGACGCATAGCGTGAACTGATTTCTCATAGCCGATTGCACCTCATGCCCGTCATCACGTCACGCGACCACCCGCTCATCAAGCAACTGATCAGACTGGAAGAATCGTCGCAATATCGCAAGAAAACCGGCTTAACGCTGCTCGATGGCATCCATTTGATTCAGATCTATTGTTCCGTACTGGGCGCTCCGGAAAATCTGATCGTCAGTCAGGCGTATATTGACGATAGCGAGAATGAGCACTTTCTCACCATTCTGTTCGGTCATACTCCTCCCAAACTGACGGTGGTCAGCAATCTCTTATTTCGCGAGATATCCCCGGTCAAAACACCGTCCGGCATCCTCGCGCTGATTGCACTTCCGGGATTGAAAAAAGATGTCAGCAACGGCAAGGAGATGTTCAGCGTTCTGCTGGAAACCATCCAGGATCCCGGCAATCTCGGTTCGATTCTACGTTCCGCCGCTGCCGCCAGCGTCAAGGATGTTTATTTGTCCAAACACTGCGCCGATGCCTGGTCGCCCAAAACGCTCCGGGCCGCGATGGGCGCGCACTTCTTTTTGCGCATCCATGAAGACAGTGATTTGCAAAAGATAGCACAGCAATTTTCCGGAACGGTCATTGCCACCTCGATACAAGCCAACCGGAATCTTTTTGAAATCTCTCTAGTCGGCCCCACCGCTTTTGTATTCGGTAACGAAGGGGCGGGATTATCCAAGGAAATGATCCAGGCAGCGGACGAAAACATTGTGATTCCCATGCCCGGCAAAACCGAATCATTGAATGCCGCAGCCGCGGCGGCTATTTGTTTCTTTGAAAAAGTCCGTCAGGACAGAGCCTACGCAGCATCAACCGCTATTGGAACAAAATAATTGGCGGTGTATGATACCGCACCCATCAAAACAGTCACTTTGGAGCACTTATGAAATTTTCTTCTTTATCTCTCATCGCCCTGATGGGATGTTTGTTATTCAGTTCCACCCAAGTCATGGCTCTTCACCATGAACCGAAAGATTCTCAGTCACCGCATGCACCCAGCGGAAAAATAGCGAACAACGAAGGAATCGTTGTAGATGTCATCGATACCACCGGCTATACCTATATGGAATTGGAGAATGGCGGCAACCGCTTCTGGATCGCGGCGCCGACGACCAAAGTGAACAAGGGCGATCACATTCGTTTCGTTCAGGACATGGTCATGACCAACTTCACCAGCAAAACGCTGAACCGCACTTTCGGCACGCTCGTTTTCGTTTCCTCCACCGAAGTGAAGAAATAATCACTTAGGCTACATCGGTAAAGCCGATCAACAATTTGTTCTTGAGGCTTTTCAGTTCATCCCGGTATTGTGCCGCTTGCTCGAATTCCAGATTCTTGGCGGCACTCAACATTTTCTTCTCAACCCGCTGAATCTCTTTGGCCAGTTGCGCTTCATTCATGGCGTCATAACGCGCCTGCACTTGCGCGGCCTTGAGATTCTGCTGCGCGGATTCATGATTATAGACACCGTCGATCAGGTCTTTAATACGTTTATGCACCGAGCGCGGCGTGATGCCATTTTGCAGATTATGCTGCACCTGCTTCTGACGCCGCCGGTTGGTCTCATCAATGGCAACACGCATCGATTTGGTAATTCTATCGGCATACAGAATCGCCGTGCCATTGATATGGCGCGCCGCCCGGCCGATGGTTTGAATCAATGATCGCTCCGAACGCAAAAAACCTTCCTTATCGGCATCCAGTATCGCGACCAGTGACACTTCCGGTATATCCAGACCCTCGCGCAGCAGATTGATCCCAACCAGCACATCGAATTGCCCCAGGCGCAAGTCACGGATAATTTCCACGCGTTCGACGGTGTCGATGTCGGAATGCAGATAACGCACTTTGATTTGGTGATCGGAAAAATAATCGGTCAAATCCTCCGACATGCGTTTGGTCAGCGTGGTGACCAGCACACGTTCGTTCTTGGCGGTACGCAAATGAACTTCCGACATTAAATCGTCCACTTGCGTGGCGACCGGACGCACTTCAATGACCGGATCAATCAGACCGGTCGGACGCACCACCTGCTCCACCACCCGACCGCTATGCTGCTTCTCATAATCGGCGGGGGTTGCCGAGACAAACACGGTTTGCCGCATCCGTTTCTCGAATTCCTCGAACTGCAGCGGACGGTTATCCAATGCGGACGGCAGGCGGAAACCATAATTCACCAGATTTTCCTTGCGCGAACGGTCCCCTTTGTACATCCCGCCGATTTGCGGCACGGTGACATGGCTTTCATCGATAATCATCAGCGCATCCGGCGGCAAATAATCGAGCAGCGTGGGCGGCGGTTCGCCGGGATTTTTGCCGGACAGATGACGGGAATAGTTTTCAATGCCTTTGCAGAAGCCCAATTCATTGAGCATTTCCAGATCGAAGCGCGTGCGCTGCTCCAGGCGTTGCGCTTCGACCAGCCGGTTCTCCTGATGGAAATATTCCAGCCGCTCGCGCAATTCGGTTTTGATGGTCTCCATCGCACGCAAGGTGGTGCTGCGCGGCGTAACATAGTGGCTGGAAGGATAGACGGTGAAGCGCGACAGTTTTTGCAGCATACGGCCGGTGAGCGGATCAAACAGCGACATGCTGTCGACTTCGTCGTCGAACAACGACACGCGCAAAGCCGCTTCCGGGCTTTCCGCCGGAAAAATATCGACCACATCGCCGCGCACGCGAAAAACACCGCGCTTGAATTCCAGCTCGTTGCGATCATATTGCATCTCGGTCAGGCGCTTGATAATGTCGCGCTGCGAAATTTTCTCGCCGCTGCGCAAGTGCAGAATCATGCCGTGATAATCCACCGGATCGCCAATACCGTAGATGCACGACACCGTCGCCACGATGATGGCGTCATCGCGTTCCAGCATCGACTTGGTCGCGGACAAACGCATTTGCTCGATATGTTCGTTGATGCTGGAATCTTTTTCGATAAACAAATCGCGCGCCGGAACATATGCTTCCGGCTGGTAATAATCGTAGTACGAGACAAAATACTCGATGGCATTTTCCGGGAAAAATTCGCGCATTTCCGCGTACAGCTGCGCCGCCAGCGTTTTATTCGGGGCGATCACAATGGCCGGACGGCCCAAGCGCGCGATCATGTTGGCAATCGTATACGTTTTACCGGATCCGGTAACGCCCAATAAGGTTTGATACGCCAAGCCGTCGTTTATGCCTTCGACCAATTGCGCAATTGCAACTGGCTGATCGCCTGCGGGGGCAAACGCTTGATGTAATTTGTACGGACTATTGGGGAAGGTTGCGATCACAGGTATAATTCCATCATTGAATTGTTTCTTTGTGTCATTTTAACATGCCGGTCTATCTATTTTAGTGCGAGGATTTTTGTGGAACTCTCTAACCGCGTTCAAACCATCAAGCCATCTCCTACTCTTGCCGTCACCGCCCGGGCTGCGAAACTCAAAGCCGAAGGTAAAGACATCATTGGATTGGGAGCGGGCGAACCCGATTTTGATACCCCTCAGCACATTAAGGATGCCGCCATTACCGCGATCAATAAAGGCCAGACCAAATACACGGCGGTGGGCGGCACACCCGGTCTGAAAAATGCCATTGTGGCGAAGTTCAAACGGGAAAATAATTTCGTGTTCGATGCCAAACAAATTCTGGTTTCCTGCGGCGGCAAACAGAGCTTTTTCAATCTGGCGTTATCGGTGATCAATCCCGGCGACGAAGTCATCATTCCGGCGCCGTATTGGGTTTCCTATCCGGATATTGTGTTAATCGCGGAAGGAAAGCCGGTTTTCATCAATACCGGCATCGAGCAGAATTTCAAGATTTCCGCGGCGCAACTGGAAGCGGCGATTACCCCGAAAACCAAAATGTTTGTTATCAATAGCCCGAGTAATCCGTCCGGAGCGGTTTACACGCTGGATGAACTGAAAGCGTTGGGGGAAGTGTTACGCAAACATCCGCAGATTCTGATCGCCACGGACGATATGTACGAACATATTCTGTTATCGGGTCAGCAATTTACCAATATCGTCAACGCCTGCCCGGATTTATTCGCTCAGACCGTGGTTCTGAATGGCGTTTCCAAGGCGTATTCGATGACGGGATGGCGTATCGGCTATTGCGGCGGACCTGCGCACATTATTACCGCAATGGAGAATATTCAATCGCAAAGCACGTCCAATCCCAGTTCGATTTCACAGGCAGCGGCTGAAGCGGCGTTGAATGGTGATCAATCCTGTATGGATCCGATGATCGCGGCGTTCAAGGAACGCAATATTTTTGTTACCGAGCAGCTGAATCAAATCAACGGTGTGCGTTGCTTGTCTTCGGATGGCGCTTTTTATGCCTTTGCGGATGCCCGCCAATCGATCGATGATCTCTACAAAAAAAATCTGATCGGTGCACCAAACGATATCGCATTTAGCGAATATCTGTTGGAAAAAGCCGGGGTCGCCGTAGTTCCCGGTTCCGCTTTCGGATGTGACGGCTACATGCGCTTGTCTTTCGCCACATCAATGGATAATTTAAAGCAAGCGCTCAGTCGCATCAAAAACCTGCTCAAATAAACCGGATTGACTTGGCAAGTTTATATTTTTTCTAGTGCAAATTAGCAAGCGCTGCTTTTTTCGTTTTTCCAGCACGCGAAGGAATATTACATAGACCGCACACATGATTGGAATGAATCTCCAGTGAGTGCACGACAAAACTGCCGTGACAATTCACACAGGGCGCTATGCACAATACGCCGCTATCCACAAACCGCACCAGGGTCCATGCGCGTGTCAAGCTTAATACTTTCTCCAGTTGATGAACCTTGATGTGCTCGGAATAGAGCCGGTAGCTCTTAATCAGCGCATCAATGCCGTCAATCCCGGTATTTTTTGTTACAAAATGATAAATGTTGATAAATAGCGAGGAATGCATATTCGGTTGCCAGCTCATGAACCAATCCTCCGAATATGGCAGCATTCCTTTGGGTGGCGATACCCCTCTGATTTCTTTATAAAGCTTAACCAGTCTTTCACGGCTCAGATCGGTATTCATTTCCAGAACCTGTAACCGGGCACCCAATTCAATTAATTCTGTCGCCAGCTGAATTTGCTTGGCTTCGGTGATAATGCTTCGATTGCGCATGATTTGCTCCCTGTTTTCGTTTATCGAACGCTATGCAATCGCTTCTGCCGGTTTTCCTGCCATTAGAATCGCGGCATGCGATTTGGTCACGGATTGGTCACGGGTATCGTTGGACAGCATATCGGCAATCAATCGATCATCAAAACGGAAACGGCACAGTAACATATTGGAAGCCGCCATTTTGATCAGCTGTGCCGAGCTCAGTTTTTCCAGTATATCAGCAATATCCTGATTAATTCCCAATCGATACATGGCGGCTACTCTGTCATCCCGCAACATCTGTTTAGCCAGCAGTAAATAACTTAAATTGATATCTCTGATTTCGTCTAGCAGTTGATTGGTTTCCATTTCATCGCCCTCTTTAATTAAAAAAATTTGAATTAAAACACCGTAACGCACAGGTGAGATTTTCAATTATGAGGCAGTGGAAGTAAATGGAAGATGGACTTAAACGAGGTTAGGTAATCTTCTCATCAGATTGTAGGAATTTTACTTACAGGAGAAACGATACATAGAATTGAATTTGAAGGCTTAGCGCCGGACGCCGTTATCAGTCAACAGACTTGGGACTCTTAACGAAGGCTATACTTCGGCAATAATCTCCGGATCTGTAGGATCGGCAATACTATCACGCGATATAGAACCGCCTATCTTAAGAATACCGGCGGAAAAGTGTTCTAAATTAGTAAAAATGCGCGATCGATTCTGTCCATCCCGCACCTGAGCTACAAAGAAACCAACGATCATTGAAACGTTCACTTCCGCTTCCCGGATTCCCGGCAAATACCACGTGGTGAATATCTTCAGGCGCGGCAATTTTTGCCGGGTTTGCCGCTTGCTTGCACTCAAAAATCAAATATAAAAGCGCAAACACAGCCTCTATATGCATTGCTGTGGGCTGGCATGATCGTTGCTCTTAGCGTGCACAGCAACGTTATTATTAACCGCAACACTTATCGATCAGGAATTCCTATGCAAAATAAATTTGAGAGCTTGGAACTCGGCCAATTCATTCCTCTGCACTACCACCACAATATGTTGAACGACACTGCCCGCATGCAAGGGTTTAAAGATGCGATCGACCTAGCCGTCAAGCCGGGCGACAAAGTCCTGGAGCTGGGAGGCGGTACCGGCGTGCAATCGTTCTTTGCCGCGCAAAAAGCACAGAAAGTTTATTGTGTCGAGCGCAACCCGGAACTGATCAGCGCCGCGCGCAATCTGCTGGCGCAAAACAGTAACGGAGACAAAGTCGAAGTGATTCAGGCCGATGCCATGCATTACCTGCCGCCGGAACCGGTCGATGTAGTAATTTGTGAAATGCTGCATACCGGTCTGCTCCGCGAAAAGCAAATGCCGGTGATTGACTCGTTCAAACAACGCTACTTGAAGAAATTTGGCGGACCATTACCTACGTTTATTCCGGAAGCGAGCATTCAAGCGATCCAACCCATGCAACACGATTTTCATTTTGCAGGTTTCTACGCGCCAACCATTCAATTCCAGAATCCTTACGCTACTCAGGAACGCAGCAAGGGTCTGGGAGATCCCGAAGTATTCCAATTGTTGGCTTATGCCGAACCGTATAGCCAAACCTGCCAATGGGACGGGGAAATTCTGATTACCGAAGACGGCCAACTGAATGCCTTGCGGCTCATCACCAAGAATTTACTGGCCATCAATATGGCAACGTGCAGCACCATCGATTGGCACACGCAATACATCGTCTTTCCGTTAGCCGAACCCATCAAAGTTTCCAGAGGCGACCAGGTTTCCATCCGCTTCAGCTACCAGGGTGGCGCACCCCTGAATGCCCTGACGGATGCATTGCAAGTCCGTCTGATAAGCCAGCAAACCCCGGTGTTGGAATTTGCTATGGAGGCAATGAATCGCTCTGCGGAATCTCGACCAAAGAACATTGAAAATGCCGGTGTAATGTAAGTTGCATTAGTAAACAATAAAAACCCGCCATATAGGCGGGGTTTAAATTACTCAACCGGATACGTTTAATCTCTGTGGGTTTAATTCCCCGCTCCTTGGGGCGGAAGAAGCTGGTTAAAAACCAGCAGATTGAAAAGCGCTGTTAATACCCGCTGCTTGCGGCAGGGTGCTTTATTAAAAGTAATATTTTTAAGCTTTCTTGTTACGCAATGAGAAGCCTATTAATCCCAATCCCGCTAACAACAGTACATAGGTTTCCGGTTCTGGAACCGGCGACAACAGCATGTTAGGTGTCGCATAGATATCATAGCCAGCAAAATCGGTTGGGAAAGCTAACCCTGGACCATAGACATAGCGACCGGCATCATCGCCGATTGAAATCAATGGATCGACCGTAAGTGTGATTGGTGGCACAGTACCAAAACGATACCCGTCGCCCGCCGTGGTATGGGCAGCCAATACATATTCAGTGCCCGCAGTGAGTGTGTATGGGCTGCTAAGAGAGACGTACCGATACTCTCCGATCAGATCCCCTGCCGTGCCACCGGGCACGGTCGCGCTAGCGAGCAATGTACCAAACAAATCATACAGTCCTACGTCGTGCGCATTGAAAAGCCCGTCCAAACCTTCATCGTGATAGCCAAGTGCGCTCAGGTCGCTAGCTGACTCGGCGGTGAATTTGAAGCCCGCGGTTACCGGTCTATCGGAACCAAAAAAACCCGATCCCGTGACGGAATAAGCCGGCGCATCAAGTGCAAGCGCTGAAGAAGCACCACATAACATTATCAAGGCGAGTGCTACTCTCCCTTTCGAGCCAGCAATAAAAGAATATTTCATGATAATTTCCTTTGAATAAATCAAATGTTGTTTATGTACTTAGGGAAATGCTGAACAAATCCCAAAGTTTGGGATTTGTTCAGCATTTCCTTAGAGTACCACGTTAAAACTTGATCAACTACAAGCCATTATTGAAGCCTGCAATCGTTATTTATCTTTCTGCTAATAAATTGCAGCTCCACAAGCAAAAATATTTCAGAGGGTAATTTTTTATACAATCCTGATTTACCAAAGAATAAAATTCGATCTATTAAAAAAATCAGCGAATTACCCTCTAGCGATTTAAACATAGCAGTAGTTTAGTCAATATAGTTTTTTTGTCATTTTCTACCAGTACATATGTACTACAAAACGCTCGGAAATCCCGTTTTGTTAATCAACTTGACACAAACCAATCTATCAACAATCCAGAACAATGAAGCCCAAGAACCGGTAAGATCAGCAAAAAGCAACGGTTAAAAACAAAAAATGGATAAAAAACTGAAATGACCCGGCACTATTTGAAATTATTCGGTATGGAAGCAGCAAAAGGCCGCTGGGTATTTGTGGCGATCGGGTTATTGATCAATGTGTGCCTGGGATCGATTTATGCCTTCAGCGTTTTCCGCAAACCGTTGGAAGCGTTGTGGGGGATTTCGTCAAGCCAGAGCGGATATCCGTTCATGGTGTTTCTGGCGGTATTTGCCGTTGCCATGCCGCTGGCGGGTAATCTGATCGAGCGCTGGGGACCGAGAATGACAGCCACACTCGGCGGTTTATTGGCGGGAACCGGGTGGATCGCGGCGAGTTTTTCCACGGATATCGCTACTTTGACACTGCTATACGGCGTCATCGGCGGAGCCGGGGTCGGTATCGTGTACGGCTGCCCGATTGCGGTCGTGGTCAAATGGTTTCCGCGCTACAGCGGGCTGGCGATTGGATTGACCGTCATGGGTTTCGGCGTATCGGCATTGCTGATCGCGCCGCTGATGAAAGCGATGATTCTGCAACCGGATATTGGGATCATGCATACGTTTCTGTACCTTGGTATCGCATTCACCATCGTCATCGCCCTGCTGGCACAGTTATTACGTTTCCCGCCGGGCGCATGGAATCCTGCCGGAAGCGGCGCGCTGACCGCCGCACCGGTACCGCCCGCTTTGAATTTAACCCGTCAAGCCATGTTAAAAACCACCCGTTTTTATGCGCTATGGGCAACGTATACGATCGGCTGCCTGGCCGGATTGATGGCCATCGGCATCGCATCGCCGTTCGGTACCGAAGTGGCGCAACTGGATGCGCCCACCGCAGCGCTTGCGGTGTCGTTGTTCGCGGTATTCAACGGACTGGGGCGGCCGCTGTTCGGCGCATTAACCGATAAGCTCGGCCCTAAGCATACCGCGATGGTTTCGTTTACCTTGATCCTAAGCGCGTCGTTGCTGCTGTTCTTTTTCGGACAAGGCAACGCCATGCTGTATCTGCTGGCATTCTGCGTACTGTGGATGTGCCTGGGCGGCTGGCTGGCGCTGGCGCCCACCGCCACCGGCATTTTCTTTGGAAAACTGCACTATGCGCAAAATTACGGACTGATGTTTACCGCCTACGGCGCCGGCGCTATTTTGGGAACGCTACTGTCCGGCAGCATCAAGGACATCACCGGCAGCTATCTGCATGCATTCGCCGTTGTCGCGGGGCTGGCGGTTCTCGGGATGCTGATCGCCGCGATGGGACTCAACGCACCGGACAAACGCACATCTTGAACTTACTGCTTAATACCACAGCGGCTCAACGCCCCGCCGCCGCTGATCTTCCTTTTCTCCCCGGTTGATAACAATTCGTTTCGTTTTAAATCTCCCCGTGATAACCTTTAACAAGGAATGATCAGGGAAAGCAATAAAATGGATAAATTGGGACTTCCGATTGTTTTGTTGGCGGCTTTATGGGGTGCCGTCAATACGACATTGAGTTTCTTTCAGTTCATCAACGCCAGACGCGACATGCTGTTCGAATTGATCGACAAGTGCGGTTATTGCCCCGAGCAATCGCTCGGGCCGGTAGCAATCTATCTGACCAATCTTCTGCCGCTTACGATCGGAAACATCATTTTTCTTTACCTGATCAGCTATGTCATCTTATCCATTCCACGCCACATGAAGATTGAAAATGAAGACGAGGCCAAACGGCTCAAGATCGCATGCAATTACATTGCGGTATTGCCTATTTTTGGTGCGCTCTCATTTTGCGGCGGCGCGGTATTCGATCTGGTGATGCTGATCCACGCCTTGAAATGAAAAAAAATCTCCTCCCGGCACTCGCGCTGCTACTGGCGGTTTTAACCTCCGGCGGCTGTGCTGTCATGGATAAAAACATTCCCGGCTGGACACAATACCGGAATCTGGACAAAACCAACGCACTGGAACTGGCATCCCGCAGCACCGGGGCCGGTGAACCGGTATTGCTGATTCATGGCTTCGGCGCAAGCAGTTATAGCTGGCGGCATGTGATTGAACCGCTGGCGCAAAAGAACCGGGTCATCACTATCGACTTGAAAGGCTTCGGCGATTCACCGAAGCCGCGCGATGATGCGTATTCCGTTTACGAACAAGCCAGGCTGGTGAGAAACTTCATTCTCGAAAACGATTTAAAGAACCTTCATATCATCGGCCATTCCTATGGCGGCGGAGTCGCATTGGCGGTATCGATCTATTTGTCGGCATCCAATCCGGGCCTGCAAAAAAGCCTGGTACTCATCGACAGCGTCGCCTACCCGCAGGAACTGCCCGGCTTCGTAAAAATACTCGCCACCCCGGTATTGGGGCCATTGATCACTTATGCCGTGCCCAATACTTTTCAGGTGAAAAATCTCTTGCAGATAGTGTATTTCAACGATGATCTGATTCCGCAAGAAGCCATCGACCACTATGCCGCCGATCTCGGCAAACCCGACGCCAAATACGCGCTGCTCACGTCGGTACGGCAAATGCTGCCAACCGATTTGCAGCAATTCGCGGAAAACTATGCGAACCTCACCATTCCCACTCTGATCATCTGGAGCCGGGAAGATGAAATCGTGCCGCTGGCCGTCGGCAAAAGGCTGCATGAAAACATACCGAATTCAAAGCTTGTCATCATGAGTGGCGTCGGTCACGCCGTGCAAGAAGAAAAGCCAGCGCTGCTGTTACCGCACTTGCGCAGCTTCCTGGAAGCCGGATCGCAACGCACGGCCATCACCCCCTGAACACCCGGCGGCCCTCATGATTCCTTATCCACCGTTAAGAGCGACCCCATCATGAGAAATATCCGAATCCTCACCATGAACATCCAGGCGCAAGCCTGGCCCGCAGGCCCGCATAGCGATGCCAAGTGGCGCGCTGAAGCGGTGGTAAAAGCGCTCGATCCCGGCAATTTCGCTTTTGACGAGCATCCCGACGTGATGGTGTTCAACGAGGCGGACAATGAAGATGCCAAAGAGATTCTGGAGAATGGACTGAAGCCTCTCTACCCGCATTACATCGTGTCGTTCAACGGCGGCAGCGGCGATCTGGACGATGGTGGACTGGCAATATTCAGCAAATTCGAGTTGCGCGAATTGCCGCCGTCGGACAACAACTTTTCCAATAACCGCAGCCGGTTTTATCCCTATCAAAGCGGTCTTTTTTACCCGATGAGCGCCGGTAATGACGGTCTGGCGGAAAAAGGCGTGGCCATCGTGCAGATCAGCACCGGCTTGCACTTTGAAGTCGTGACTATCGCTTTGACGCATTTGCAGGCGTTTTACGAGGAAGTCGGCGAACATCACACCATCCGCTTGCGCCAACTGAAAGTCATCGAAGGCGCGTTGATCGAACTCATCGGCGCGCCGGAAGACAACGGCAATTGGGATAAAGTCATCGTGCTCGGCGATTTGAATATCCGTGGCGACACACCGCCCTATTCCACCGAAGGCCACGGCGAATGGACCAATGTTTTCATCAACAACGGCGGCCCGTACAACAATGCCTCGCAAGGTATCAACTTCAGGCAAAACCAGCTGATTTTCACCGGGCAACTGATCGACGGCTGGCGCACGTTGATGACACCGCCCGGCGCTTTCATGGAAACCGATCCGGGCTTGACCAACACCAATTTGAAAGAAGGCGAGCATTTACCGGCGGGATTGAAAGAGCGGCTGGATTATATCTGCTTTCCGAAGCAGCGCACCGATGCCATCGGCGAAACGCCGCGCCGCCTGGTCGCGCAGCACATGCGGATTTTGCCGTCGAATTTTTCCGCGCTGGATATGACGTTTGAACGAATCCAAAGCGACCACAAAGGCATTCTGGCGCAAGTGCATTGGCAATTTAAGTACAACACGCCCAATCAAGCCAAACTGCAAAGCGGCTTTGTGCATTTTCAAGCGCCGGATTCACTGGTCAAAGTCAACATCGCCAACGATCTGAAAATACCGTCACCGGGCGTATTCCAGTGGATTTATATCCATGAACCGGGCACGTACACCTTCACTTACTCGCCCAATCTGGAAGCCGCTTTTTATTACGACAACGCGATGTCCACAAAAATTGCCCCGTTCAACCAAGTCAAATGGACAGACATAGGACTCGACCACGACTGGCTAAACAGTCTGCAACACGAATTCCAGCTTGCCGAAACGGGCAATCAGGTCGACGTGCACCGGCCGATGTTCATCCGCCTGAAAGCTGCTGAAAGTGACGATCAATTCACCGGCAACATCGCTTTTTCCTTCATCAAGCACACCGGGGAAAACCGCTTCCTCGCCATCGGCCTGCAACCGAATGACATTCCCAAAGACCCGCGTTTGCCGGTCGGCCAGAAAAATGGCAAAAACGACGAATGCTGGTTCCGCGCACCGCTGGCGGAACAATTATTGAGCGGCAATCCTTATCCGGTGCAGTTTTACATCCAAAACGATTTTGCCCGGAAAATCCGCCTCAGCCTGTTTGAAGGTATTGATGCCCCGGCACCTTTTGCGCAGGTCACCAACGAAGACCGGCTCACCGTGATCGACTATGATCGCGCCGCCGACATCAAGGATGTTTACATGCTGCTGGAACGCAGCCAGACCACGGACTATGAATTCCTGGCGGGCTATCGCTACAGTATTTCCTACTTGAATCACCTGGAAATCTACAGCATCGAAGACCAAAGCGGACTCGGCGCGGACGAAATCCACCTCACTATGACTGCCGACGATATGGCGACCAATTTCCTCGACTTCACCGACGAAGACTTCGACGACGACGAACGGCGCATGCTCAACTCCTATTACCCGAAAAACACCGCGTTCAACGACCGGCTCAACATCACCGTGTTCGAACTGGATAACGGCGATGACGACGACGGCCCCTTCACCGCCACGATTCCCGCGTTAAAGAAAGGTGAAAATACAAGGGAATCATCGATCATCATCGAAGCGGAAGGCGCGGAGTACCAGATCAGTTACAAGTTGAGCCGGAATCCGAATCGGTGAAGGTGGGATGCATTTTTTGATGGTTTACTGTTGGGATTCTTAATGACACCCCAACAGTGATCGTTTAAAAATTAACTAAGTTATGCTTCTTTTTTATTACGGCGTACAGCAACGTAGCCCAACAAACCAAGTCCAGCCAGTAACATCAAATAGAATTCGGGTTCGGGGACTGTGGAAACTGATTCATAAAAGAATGCCGTCCCATTGGCTGCTCCGAGACCATGTCCACCATAGTTGATCAAGAAATCACCATGACCAGTTAATGTGTCAATAGAATAAATACCTGTTCCTGCGACTCCATAGAGATGAGCATTATCATTCGTCGCCATACCGAAAACATTTCTCACCCCTATAGAACCAATATTAGTTCCAGCGCCTGTGGCTTTATCGATTTGGATCAGACTATCTGATACCGGGGAAGTGCTAGAGAGATAAAGATTACCTTTGACGAAGGCTAAGTCACCAGATGAGCCGTAGGCTACCCCACCATTGCCAATGTTAGATGCATGACCAGTTAAAGTATCGATTGAATAGAGGCTCGTATTCGCACCATAAAGTGTACCGGTAGAACTAAATACCAATGAATTAAGACTGGTGCCTAAATCCCCAATAAGGGTAGGAGCGGCAGACACTTGATTAATACTGTAAAGTTTGCTAAATGAAATACCGAAAAGATTTCCGCTAGGATCAAAAGCAATATCGGTCATCGTAATTCCCATGTCCCCCACCATGGTCACCGCACCAGTTGCGACATCAACTTTGCCTAATTTGCCAGAAGAATCATCGATCCATAATACTGGTGCGGCACTGACACTCGCAGCCATTATTAAATGAGCGACAAAAATAGTGCTGTAAAAATGAGAACATGGTTTAATCATCTTACTCTCCATTTAAATTTAAAAAATATGAAACATCCAAATGTTTGCAGCTAATTTATAAACATCTTGATTCTTACAAACAAAACACTATAAGTATTACACTTAAACTCATGAATTCTTAACTAGAGCAACAATATCACTTACAGCTATTTCGCGCAATTTCCTGTATGTTCCAATTTTTCATTAAAAAAGCTCAGTCCATTCTCATTACGATTAATTCACACTATTCCACTCAGAAATCTTTAAAAGGTACACCCTTTTATTGCAACCATCATTCGCAGATTACAAACGTCAATACTCCATGTAAATCGACATTCATGAAGATTTTAAGCGGGAATCTTGAGCCAATGATCGATAATGCCGCGATTGGCAGCGGTAACCGGATTAGAATCTTCGAAGCCAGGAGCGCAAACAACCCCGCTAAACTGCAATAATAGACTCGCGATGCAACTACAAGCGCTAAGGAAGCTTCAAGGTGAAAACATGATTACTTTATATGGCATTGAATGGTCACGGGCGAAATATGTATTGCTCACGCTGGCGGAGCTTGGTCTGGATTTCCAGCATGTCAGGATCAACCCTTTCGAGAAAGAGAAAAATGCGCCCGAGTATTTAAAGCTGAATCCGCTGGCACAGGTACCCACCCTGGTCGATGGCGATCTGGTGCTGACCGAAGCGATGGCGATCAATTTTTATCTGGCGAGAAAATACGGCGCGGGGAACCTGTGGGCGGACCGGCTGGAAGACGAAGCGCAGATCTACAAATGGAGTCTTTTTGCCGTCACTCAAATGGAAACTGCCTGTGTGGAGCTTATTCTGCACCGGAAGGTTTTCGATGCGAAAGTTAGAAATCCGGACATCGTCCAGGCGGCTGAAAAGAAACTGAAGAAACCGCTTGAGGTATTGAACAACCATCTCGCCGGTAAAGATTTCCTGGTGGCCGGCAAATTTACCGTCGCGGATATCAATATGACGGGTGTTTTGTCCTACGCGCTGGGCGGAGAATTTGATTTTTCGCCCTATCACCATGTGGCGCGGTATTTGAGTACTATTCTATCGAGACCGGCGTGCAGGAAAGCGGGGATTGCTCCCTATACCCAAGGAAACGCCGATTAATCCGCGCATCACTGATGGGCATGTAATGCCCGATACAGCTTCTTTGCTTCTTCTTCCTTCAGCGTGTCATCAATTTCACGCAGAACGCTTTGCAGGTCGATTGGTTTTTCAACACATTCAAAGTGCCCGGTCAAAACGCTTTCCGGATGAAGTTGCCCGCTTTGGTAGAGTGACCATATCTCCATGCCATAACTCGTCGTAAGCAATTCAGGCGCAAATTGACCGAAATAAACCGCCAAATTCTCGACATCGCGCAGCAGCATTTTGCACGCTTGGTTATTGGCGGCTGCATCGATCGCTTGCGGCAAATCGATGATCACAGGCCCGCTGCTGTCTACCAGCACGTTATATTCGGACAGATCGCCGTGGATAATTCCTGCGCAAAGCATGCGAACCACCTGCGTAATCAGTATGCGGTGATAGTCACGCGCTAACTCGGCAGTCAGTACAAGTTCGCTGAGCCGCGGGGCTGCGTTGCCATTGCTGCCGATGACCAGATCCATCAGCAATACGCCCTCATGAAAGTGATGCGGCTTCGGCACACGCACCCCCGCAGCAGCGAGCCGGTACAGAGCATCCACCTCGGCACTTTGCCAGGATTCTTCCTGCGCTTTGCGTCCGTACCGGGTTCCCTTTTCCATGGCGCGTGCGCGACGGCTGTTTTTCACCTTGCGGCCTTCGGTGTAATCCGTGCTTTGGCGAAAACTGCGTTTGCTGGCTTCTTTGTACACCTTCGCGCAACGTATTTCTTCTCCACAACGAACCACATAAACCGAAGCTTCCTTGCCGCTCATTAATTGACGGATAACTTCATCGATAAAGCCATCCTGGATCAAGGGCTCAATTCTTTTCGGGGTTTTCATGGGTGTAAATACTACGCTCATATTGTGAAACTCGGTGGAATGCTTTTAGCTCCCGCCTTATGCGGGTTATCGGATCGCTCGCATCTCAACCGCGGAATGCCGCTTCGATTGCGGCAATGTCGATTTTTCTCATCGTCATCATCGCATCGAATGCTCGTTTGGAGGCTGCACGGTCAGGACTGGTGAATGCTTTCGTCAGAGCAACCGGCGTAATCTGCCAAGAGATACCCCACTTGTCCTTGCACCAGCCGCACTCGCTTTCCAGGCCACCGTTGCCGATGATCGCGTTCCAATACCGATCCGTTTCACTTTGGTCTTCGGTCGCAACCTGAAACGAAAAGGCTTCACTGTGCTTGAACGCAGGCCCGCCATTAAGTCCGAGGCACGGAATGCCCATTACGGTGAACTCGACAGTCAATATGTCCCCTTCCTTACCCGATGGATAATCCCCCGGTGCGCGATGCACCGCGCCGACTGACGAATCGGGAAATGTTTCGGCGTAAAATCGCGCAGCACCCTCAGCATCGTTCTCGTACCAGAGGCAGATCGTGTTCTTTGCAATCTTGGCCATGTCATAGCTCCTTTGAGTTTAGGGAAACGCTGATTGATTCGGTGGTCGGGATCAAGCTTTGTAGAATGGATGCACGAAAGGTGATTCGTCAAATCAAAACCGGCTCTACCTATCATTCAATGTCATCATCACGCTTATTTGGCGGGATCATACGGATGTGGTGAAACACTTTCATTCGGCAGAATGCTTTTTCAGCTTCGACCTACGCGGGCTACAAGGATTACCTTCATCACAAGCAAAGTGCTGTATCGAGACACCACGGCCCCCTGCGCTCGCGGTTAGAGTATCTATTTCTCAAATCTGGAAACCTTAATAGAATAACTATACTCGCCTGTTTCGCCATCTAAATCACACAAAAGATAATTATCTGCCTTGCTTTCATTGAGTAGATACCCCCATGGAAATTGGCGTAGTCTTGTCATTTCTGCGCTGTCACAACCCATAAGGGGAACAATATTATTTAGGGAACTAATATAGATTTCACCTATACAATGAATCCCACCTATGGGTGTATCTTTATATTGAATCTCTACTAATTCCCCATTTGTCATTACAGACCATTGGCATTTACTCTCATTAATATTGTCAGTTTGTTGCAATACAACTGTTGATTGGTTTTCCTCCACGATTGCTTCTGGAGTCATTAATTGCTTAGATGGCTCGCCATTTGAGTTGAATTCAAATCTGTATATACCTTCCTTCAAATTCATGATTAAACTGTTATTTTCCAACAATCTCGCCTCGGTATAATCTGCTTCCTTTATTCCACCAGCAGCCCAATATTGACCAAAATCAGATATTGTGCCGTCAAAATATCCAAATATCTGGTACCCAACAAAATCAGTTCCGTAGGGGCTTGCAATTAAAAAATTTCCAATACTTGAGAAGCTAAGAGGAAAGCCAGAACCAACACTAAATATACCTGGGGTTTCTCGGGCTATCATCTTTACTAATGCATAACTTGGCCAAAAGCCATCCCATCTTACTTCTTTAACTATTGCATATTGCGCAGGATAACTCTGAAGATCTCTGCATCCTTTCTGCCGCTCTTTCAAGCTTGCTTCATATAGACCAATGACGAGATCTGTTTTGCTTCCGTCATTATCCAAATCAACAAGCAAAACTTCCGCAATACAAGGCAGCACATAACCAAATTCATTTTCTAAAATTCTTTTTGCAGTTCGCTCAATAAACGAAGACTTGAGAAGTAATGCTTTTCCAGCATATGACTGGAATTTCGGAACTTGTACAGCAAAAAAATCCTTTCCATCCACTAACAATCCAAACGCGGAAACTACAAAAGTAATTCCTGCAAGCCACCTCAATAATCTTTCAGTGCGAAACCTAATAAGAGATTTATGTTCTTCTTTCCTTGCATGACGGATGAAGAAACTCGATATCTTCGCAATTAATTCACTGGCTTCCATTGTTCAAATCCGAAATGACATGATGATTACCTCAAGCGTAATAACCAATCCTGTAGCATTCATTCAATCTCCTCATTCTTTTAGGGCTGTCATCACTCTAAATTTCATTGCCGAAAGATTGTAGATTCACATCCCAAAATTCCATACCCGCGCAGCATACCCCCCAACCGCTATTTCATGCAATTGACAATCAATTCTGTGACCCCCCCACCATAACCCAGCAATTCCATTGAAAAACGTTTAGAATGTGCGCCCCTTTCTTGTAACCATCATCCGCAGGTACCCGTTTTGATCACAACTGCCAATATCACCATGCAATTCGGCGCTAAGCCGCTATTCGAGAATGTTTCCGTTAAATTCGGCGGGGGTAACCGCTATGGGTTGATCGGCGCGAACGGTTGCGGTAAGTCGACGTTCATGAAGATTCTCGGCGGAGATCTGGAGCCGACGGCTGGGAATGTCTCAGTCGACAGCGGCGAGCGGGTAGGTAAGCTGCGCCAGGATCAATTTGCATTTGAAGAGTATCCGGTCATTGATGCCGTGATGATGGGACACGCGGAATTATGGCGCATCAAGCAGCAGCGCGATGCCATTTACGCCAATCCCGACGCCTCTGAGGACGATTATATGCTCGCCGCCGGACTGGAGTCGGAGTTTGCCGAGCTGGACGGTTATTCGGCGGAAGCGCGCGCCGGGGAGTTGTTGCTCGGCGTCGGCATCCCCTCTTCCCAGCATCATGGACTGATGAGCGCCATCGCTCCCGGTTACAAGCTGCGGGTGTTATTGGCGCAGGCGTTGTTTTCCAACCCGGATATTCTGCTGCTGGACGAGCCGACCAATAACCTCGATATCAATACCATCCGCTGGCTGGAAGATGTCATCAATGCCAGTAAGAACACCATCATCATCATTTCGCACGATCGGCATTTTTTGAACAGCGTGTGCACGCACATGGCTGATCTGGATTACGGCGAGCTACGCATCTATCCCGGCAACTACGACGATTACATGACCGCCTCGACGCAGGTGCGCGAGCGCATGCTGGCCAATAACGCCAAGAAAAAAGCGCAGATCGCCGATTTGCAATCGTTTGTCAGCCGTTTCTCCGCCAACGCGTCGAAAGCCCGGCAGGCCACCAGCCGTGCGCGGCAGATCGAAAAAATCAAACTCGAGGATGTCAAACCGTCCAGCCGCCAATATCCGTTTATCCGCTTTGAGTTCGACGATAGAGACAAATTGCACCGCTTGGCCGTTTCCATCCAAGCCATTAGCAAGAGCTTCCCCGGCATGGACAAGCCGCTATTCGATGGCTTGAGCCTGGACATCGAAGCGGGCGAGAAAGTCGCCATCATCGGCCCGAACGGTATCGGTAAAACTACGCTGCTGCGTTGCCTGAACGGCGATTTAATCCCCGATTCCGGTTTGATCAAATGGGCGGAAAAAGCGCGCCCCGGCTATTTCCCCCAAGACCATGCGGCCGATTTCGCGGAAGAACTGTCATTGACCGAATGGATGGATCAATGGCGGCAAGGCAGCGACGACGATCAAACGATCCGCGGCACGCTGGGCCGGTTACTGTTCTCCGGCGACGACGTGAAAAAATCCACCCGCGTGATTTCCGGCGGCGAACAAGGCCGCATGCTGTTTGGCAAGCTGCTCTTGCAGAAACCGAACGTGTTGCTGATGGACGAACCGACCAATCACCTGGACATGGAATCGATCGAATCGCTGAACAGCGCGCTGGAGAAATATAACGGCACACTGATTTTCATCTCCCACGACCGCGAATTCGTTTCCTCGCTGGCTACCCGAATTCTGGAAATGACACCGGACGGTATCAACGATTTCAAAGGTAATTATGAGGATTACTTGAGATCGCAGGGGATTGAGTAATTTAAAGCCTGCTGCAATTCCCCTTTATCTTCAATAATATCTTCACAGCAATTCTCATGTATAGCACTGAGAATTGCGCTGTCTATTTGATAGGCAAATGTGTACAATCAATGGCAATGCCCTTTGTATCCCTGTCCTGCCATTTTCCAGTTTTTTCCATGCCAGCGGTTATCGAGTGAACAGACTGTTGACACGCCGCTGAAATCTTCCGGTTAGCTTGTGTCAACCAACCTGGCGCATATTCATTTTTCTATAGAGGTTCTATGTGCTGGAGTGGTGAAGCATCTGCTGTGCTCGCGGTGGCGGGTCTTACCAGTACTGCCTATTTTTACCGGAAAGGCGAATCTGGCGTGTTGTGCGCCGCGCTTGCGTACTTTTCGTTGATGGAATTGCTGCAAGCGTATACCTATACGGTAATCGATCAGTGTACGGATCCGCGCAATCAGATTGCCACGTTTCTGGGTTACATGCATATCGCTTTCCAACCGTTTTTTGTCAATGCGGTCGCGATGCATTTCATTCCGGACAGTTTGCGCCGCCGTATTGCGCCTGCGGTTTATACCTTATGCGCCGCCGCTGCGGTAGTCTTTATGATGCGTATTTATCCATTCGATTGGATGACTTACTGTTTCGACAGAGACTACAACATGACATTTTTCACCAGCGCGAGATACACCATGCCATTCTGCGGCAAAGAGATTTGCTCGACTTCGGGCGCTTGGCATATCGCCTGGGCCATTCCCGCCAACGGCAATGTGTTCATGGGAAATGTCTACGGCTATGCCGCTTTTGTACTGCCGCTGCTGTACGGTTCCTGGAAAATGGTGGTGTACCATTTCATATCGGGACCGCTGCTGGCTTATATGACCACTGATGACATGAACGAATGGGCAGCTGTTTGGTGCCTGTATTCCATCGGCTTGCTGTTGCTGATGATTAAAACGCCAATCCGGCAATATTTGTATGTAAACAGCTGGTACGGATTGCCGCTGCCAAAATTTTTGCGTGCATCCTCGCACACTTGACACCCGCCGGGAACAGCATCATCGTATCAAACGGTAGCTGCACTCCTTCATGCAGTAACTCGCGCTGATAAAACCCCTCCGTTCCGGACGCAACTCCCCTCAATCAGAATATCAGCCTGCTTTAGCGCACCGTTTGATCCGGCGCGCTAAAGCTTTTACCTCATTGCATCGTTGTAAACAACAGGCTGTTTACGGTCTATTTTTCAATTTTGAGGGACGATTGTATGAAAAATTTTTATAAATCTGTAATGAGCATTCTACTGGTAGCCCCGATATACGCTTCGGCAGCCGTCGATCTTGTCACTAATGGCAGTTTTGAAGCCGATTTGCAAGACAATGGCTCATGGAATCTTTATTCAACTTTGCTTGGCTGGAGCGGCGCTCCGGATATCGAGCTGCGCAACAATGTCGCCGGATCCGCTTTCGATGGTTCAAATTTTATTGAATTAGACACGAATTCGAACAGTTCGATTTCCCAGTTATTGATTGGCACGCCTGGGTTGTATCAACTCAGCTTCTGGTTTTCGGCCCGCCCCGGTACCGCTAGTGACACCAACGATTTGTCGTTCACATTGGACGGCTCCGCTCCAGTCACCGTTCTGACCGGTGTCGGTGGAGGAAGCGATCATAACTGGCAAAATTATTCGGCGCTATTTAACTTTGACGGTGAGGCACTGCTGACTTTCAGCGCGGTTGGAAGAAGCGACAGCCTCGGCGGCTCACTCGATATGATCTCAATGACCAGCACGATACCTGAACCGAAAACTGTCGAGATGTTACTGGTTGGTTTTTTATTACTGAGCCTTACGCTTCGCCGCACCAGTAAAGCTTATTTCTCAAGAAATAAGCTTTAACAATCATAGCTGATTGGGATAGGTCGCGAGCCAAAAATAGAACCACCTAATTTTTGCTGCGCGACCTCGCAATCGAGAATTCTGCTGTATTCCCCCTGCCGGATTGGCTTCGTGTTTTATTCTGACCAGACTTCAAAACAACGGCTCCAGCCGTAACGCAGTATAAATCCTCTCGCGATGATCCTGGCTCACACCCGCGGCATCGGCAAAGTCACGCCAGCGGAATACCACTTCCTGCACATCATGCAGGATCGCTTTGGCTTGCCCGCGCTTCAAACCGGCTACTTTTTCAACTGCGATAAAATCAGCCAGCTCGAATCCATCCCGTTTGCCGTTCAGTGTCATTTGGTGCGAGGAAGTCCAGCGCCCGGCGGGTTGATAACTGTAGGTGACATCAAATGCGGGCGCCAATGACCAATTGCCTTGCTTATCCATCAGGAACGCGATGTTTTTGACATGATCGTCCTGGTTGCGGGCGATGACGTTGAACACCATACGGCGGAATTGCTGCTCCACGTCACGCATGGGCAAATGCAGCCGCTTGATTACTTGCACTGCTTGTTCGTAGCTGTAGGCGCCCGCCAGATTGTAATCGTAATGCGCCAAGGCGCCCAGGGACTGCATGTGCAATTTGTCACCGTTTTCGAGCCGATCGAAACGTTTGGTCATGAAATGGCGGCGTTCATTCTCTTCCAGCAAACGGCATTCGTTCATGTGGATACCGGCATCGCACGCCATCCGGTAATAGGCATACTCAATCGCACCATAGCCTTTGGGATCTTCCAACTCTTTGTCTTTATTGCCGCTGACGCCGTCAAACTTCAGCAACCAATAACCAAATCCTTCCGGTGCCTTCACCTGGCCGGAGCGCACTTCATGGGTAACAGGATTCCAGGCAATCACCGCCTTGGCACGCGCACCGCCTGCGGAAGTGCCGATCTGCAGGATCTGCTTGAGCGCAACCGCTTTTTGCGCATCATCGCCAAACGTTTCCGCCAGCTGTTGACGATGAGTGAGCACTTCCGATGCCAGCTCGACCAGTTGCGCAACTTGGATTTTCTGCGATGTGCGTGCCTTTGGGCCTTTTACCGGTAAAAATTCCAAAGCACCCATGCCACGGCTACCGGTGTAACACAACCGCTCCACCGCATTGAAGGAATCCGGCTGACGGCCTTGCGTGGCGAGCCAGGCATCGATCAAAGCATTACCGAACTTGTCCGGCAGCGAATCGGCCAATAAGCCGGGCAAGCCGTGAAAGGTATTCCATTCCAACGCCGGAAAGCGATACACCGTGCTGGCCAGCGGCATCGTCAGCGGCGCAATCTCGATGCCGCTACGGGTAAACTGACTGTCGTATTCAAAGCTCGCTACCGTATCGCCATCCACCAATGCCACGGCACCGATGGTGCGCCCCCACAGCTTCACTTCAGCAACCGTGCTCATGATCTCAAGTCATCGCTTAGGATGATGATTCCCCCCACGTCCAGGGTTTCTCACCAGTTTTGATCGTTGATGTCGCACGGCGGCTACTCGTCCGTTGCCGCCCTTTTCCGGTCTGTTTTTCTTTTAATAATGCCATCGGACTTGGGCCGGATTCCGGCAGCCATCGATCCAATCCATCCATCAAATCCAAGACACGGCACAAACGGATCAACGTCACCCATTGCACGGACTCTCCGGCTTCAACCCGCTCCACCGTGCGCTTCGAAACTCCGGCTTCCGCCGCCAAGGCAGCTTGTGATAACAACCGCGCGACGCGACGCTGCGCCAGACGTGCACCCAATTCAGCCAGGATAGCCTCGTCGGACAGTTGATTATTTATCATCATATTCGTCATTTATGTCGACTTAATGCGATTAATATACAATATATCGTCAACTATGGCGAATTAATTTGTCCTTACACGATAAAGTACTTATGGGAATTTTATTTGATCACCGGTCGATTGTAATGCTATCACTGGCTTTCTTATTGACGACGCATAGAATATGAAACAATAAAAAACCCCGCTGTCGTTAGCAGCGAGGTTTTTGTTTACCGGATAGAGAAATTAGCTATTTCTTAATCGGCGGCCGGCAAAACCGATAATACCCAGACCCGCCAGCAACATTGCATAAATCTCAGGTTCAGGAACCGGCACACTATATTCGACAATATAGGCAATCCCTGCATCCGGACGATCATTCCACAAACCACCGCCCCATGGATTGTTGTAAACCGCAAAATCCTCGTTTCCGGAATTATTAGGCTCACCCGGCCCCCAATTGGTATATGTCAGCAGCTGGCCTACTTCCGGACCGCTCACCCAGCGCCATTCGCCTTCCACGACCACATCGCTGGCGCCTAGCCAAGTTGCACCACCACCTGTCAACGTATGAACAAAGGTATTCTCGTCAGCCGATGTAACGGTAACCAGATGGCCACCCAAGCCTAGATACGTACGTGTTGCCGCTTCAGCGGTCGCATCGCCAAAACTCAACGGAGTAGACACCAGTTCATACCAATGACCATTCCCAGCCCATTGCACAGGCGCTGCCACGGCACCGGTCGCTGCAAAAAATCCCAGCGATAAAAAAATTGTTTTTAGTTTCATTTTAACTCCCAATTTTTAAAAATATGATTGATCAGACAGGGTATTGGGCGCACCCATCGATCCGCATAGATCTCAGGATAAGTTAATCCACGCCACATCCCGGCAATATCCGGAAAGCCCTGTGTCTAATCGTTATTTATCACTTACATGCATATGGAAAAATTTCCTCCATACAATTATAAGTTTAACTTTTAGCTAACCGGCTTGATCATTCATTTGTCCTAAGAAAATACTAATTTTGTCCTATTTATATTTCATTTCTTAGAGCATATACAAAATTATACAAATCAATCAAATTGTTGATTTAAAGCTACTCGACAATTACCGGTATTTGAATTTCGATCAATTTAACAGTGTCGTTTCCAAAAAATAACTACAACCGTTGTTTGATGCAATTGGGAATACTTCCCGATTTTCTGTTGGCTGTATGAGCCGATTTTATTTTTCTTGATTCTAGACCTAATCCCTTTGTGTTTGAACTTGATAAATCATGATTAAAAAAGCGCTCTCGTGGTGCTTTCTTTGAAGATCTATTTTATCGATTGAAGGTGTTTAGCCATTTCTTCCGTCTCTTAATGGTAAATTTATCAGCCAGTAAAAAGTAAAAGAATTCTTCATAGTGTGGAATTACCATTGAAGCAATCTTGTTTTCTGTTTCATAGGCAATAGCTTTGTGGGCCATTGCTTCAAGTAGGAAATGAATAGGCTTTAGTATTTCAACGAATCGCCAGATGATCAGTGGTGCGCTTTTTTCAATGACATATTGGCGGTACAAGCAATCAAACACCATCAGTGGATGACCATACTCATCAAGGTGAGAAGTAAATCCGTTGAAGCGACCTTCTTTGTCCATCTTATACATCAGATTCATAGCTGATTTCTCTCGTATCTGATGAGGGGTATACTCTTCGTAGATAGAGCTAGCAAGATGAGGCCACTTGTCTAACGGGCTTCTATCCATCTTTGCTTCACAGACTTCATTCAGGTTGAAGTAGCGTGACCCAACACCATATTCAGTAAAAAAATCAATCAGGGCTTCATCATTGTCAGTTCTTGTAGCTGTGTGTGCATTAGGATGCCGATATATCGGCATCAGCTTTAGAGACTCGCTGTAGAGAGTTCTGATGTCGTGGCCGAATTGACTCTTTAGTTGTTTGACTGTGGGTGTCAGATAGTTGTTGGAAAGCATGTAATGCGTAACAACAGCCAGCTTCAGAATTCTCTCCATCCCAATTGAGATATGGAAGAATGCGGAATAGAAATAACCATCTTTGTCTTGAAAGAAATTAGCTTTTATAAGTAAATCAAAGCCAGAAAGAAGAGTGTTTTTTGCTAAATGTGCTTCTTGAGCAAGCAAACTGAATTTCTTATCAAAACCAATTTGGTTCATGTATGGAAATAATAAAAACCAGAGTCAGATACCGAATCGTAATTCACCCGAAACATAAATCTTCTCACTATCTTACAATTAGCTATTACTCAATAACCACCTTCTGCACCAACATCGGCCAAGTCCCTTTCTCAATCGCTTGCCGCCCATCAAACACCAGATAACTTTGCCGTCCGTAGTGCGGCAGCGGGCGGATTAGCGCTTCGAGCGATGCGGCGTCTTGCGCGGAGATGATGGCGAGCGATGCGCCATCAGCGCGTGCCAATGTCCAGACTTGTGCAGTGCCTTTTTTACCGGTTTCATCCGGCCGGGCGGGCAGCTGTTTGGCGGCGAGCCAGGCATCGATCTCCGCTTGCAAGCCGATTACCAGCGTCGGTGCAGCGGAAAGCGGATCGTCCGGTGCGATTATTTCAAGCTTGCGGTCTTGCAATTTACTGGCAAGCGCCTCGGCAATTTTGCGGACTTCAGGTTGATCGGACAATAACACCGTCTGCGTGGCGGCGTTGACCATCACTTCGCGCAGAATCGGCGGTGCTTCTCCGGGCGCCAAGTGCCGGAACAGACGCAGATCGGGATCGAGTGAAACGGTTAGCGGTTTGTCCGTCAATTTCAGCGTGAATGTCTGCTGCGCTTGCTGCACATCGAGACGGTGGATTGTGCTGCCTTGCTGCGTTTCGATTGCCACCGGAACTTGTAGCTGATACGCCGGTTCGGATTGTTTCAGCGTAATCGACAATTCATACCCGGAACCCGTCACCGCGTTTCTCACCTCAGTCAGTTCGATTGCGGGCGCACCGCTGCGATTCAGCCATTGCGTAAAGAAAGGCCCGAGCGACTGCCCGGAAGTGAATTCAAACATTTTTTGTACATCCAGCCAAGATGTCATTCTAAAGCGCTGCACCTTCCATAGCCCCTGGATGCCGCGCTGAAAAATCATCTCACCCAGATGATCGCGCAACATGAAGAAGAACATCGCGGCTTTGTTGTAACCGACAATCTTCGACGCGCCATGCGTGCGCGAGGTAAAAGCCGTCAGCGGCACATCCTGCCCCGGCTGCAACGCGGCGAAATCGCGCAGCCAGCTCAAGCGCATGTCGCGCGCGGCGGCATCGCCTTCCTGTTCTTTGTACGCATAATCGGCCATGAACGTGGTCAATCCTTCGGACCAGTTGCCGGTCTTGTAATCCGGATAAACGCCATTGCCCCACCAGTTGTGCAGCACTTCATGACCGAGCGAAGTATTGCGGATGAACGGCAATTGCAGCACATCGACACCGAGATAAGTCAGCGTCGGCATGCCGAAACCGGTCGGTGTGGGACTCGATACGACGCTGAATTCCGTATAGGGATACTCGCCGATCGAGGACTCATACAGATCCAGATAGCGTTTCACGGCGTCGAGATAATCCTTCGACAAACCGCTGATCTGCGGATGAAAGTAGGTGCGTAATTGAATCGGCTTGCGATTGATATTTTGATGCGTCTGCGTTTCGATCGCATACGGACCCGCCATCAAATCGATTCCTTCGGCGGGTTGGGAAAATTCAAACACCGCTTGGTAGTTTTGCGGCGATTCCTGTTCTTCAATCAAACGGCCCGCCACCAAGCCTTTCTGGCCGGACGGCAATTCGATACTGACTTTATAGCGCACCAGCTGCCCGGCAACGCGCGGATACCAATCCGAGCTATCCGGCAGGAAAGTACCGGCTTCACCGCTGACAGCAATCGGCCTGCCCAGCGTTTGCTGGTGATCGAGCGAAGTGTCCAGCGGCGCCAGTACGCCTTTCCAGCGAATCAGAAATTGGACTCGATGTCTGAAAAGAAACGGGATGTTCCAAATATGCGGTTGATTGGCTTGCTCGCGGCCAACCCCCATCGGCCCGTCATTAGAATCCGCCTGAATTACTTCATACCCGGCACCCAGCACCAATTGCAATTCTCTCGGGTTATCGACGGTAATGAGGCTTTTCCCTTCAATCGTGCGATTAACCGGGTCGATTTTCACGGTGATGTCATACTCGACATCATTGTGTTTGATCGGCGCAGGCGCTGAAAACGCAGGTTGAGCAACAAGGCCGGTGAGTAGCAGAAAAAAACAAGTTCTGAGGAAAGTGAAAGTAGTCATAGCTATCTAAAAAGAATTAATGCTGCAATGCCGGAAATTTGGCGATGATCAGCATTTCCTGCTCGTCTCGTTTGATTTTGAGCGGCAGCCAGGTTCCCGGCGCTTGGCGTTTTACGATGGCGGTCACGTCTTCCAGCACTTTAACCGGTACACCGGCCATTTCCAGAATCACGTCGGAATCCTGCAACTTGGCGGCATCGGCAATGCTGTTTTTTTCCACTTGCAGTATCACCGCACCGCCCCTGCCCATTTCATAGCGGATACCGAGACGCTGGAACTGCGGCCGGAAAGATTCGGCAATATGCGGCAACACGCCGAATACCGCATCGGCCACCCCGGCAACCAGATTCTTGCAGGATTTATCGCTATCCCACGGCAGCAATCCGGCAACGGATTTGATGCCCAAGTCGTGCAATTGATGCGGCACGCCAAAACCATGTAGCACGTGACCCGTGCCCATGACACCGACCACCAGCGGTTTCTCCGCGCCACCGGATTGCGTCACGGCTTGTTGCAGAATTTGCGCCATGGCGCGGTCCCACAATTGCTGTCCGCCAATGAAGCGGCGGAAATCCGGATCGTCCTGCGTGGTTTCATTTTTATGTTTACGGTCGTGCTGTTTATAGATCGGCAGCAAAAAATCGACGTACGCCTGACTGGGTTCCGCCGGGCGCGTCAAGCCTTCGCGCTCTTCCACCGGAACACCGTAAAAACCCTTTTCCGCCACTTGGCGGCGCAGGCTGGTTTCGATATTCAGCGCCAGCATCGGAATGCGATTCATACGGGCAAAATGAAACAGAGGCAAATACAGGTTGGCATCGGTATTCCACACCTGATCCCATTCCGCCGCGCGCAGAAATTCTTTTTCGCTCAACTCACCGGCAATCCATTTATCCAGCGCGGCTTGCACGCGGCGCGGAAACATTTCAAAACCGATCACCATATTCGGGCGCTGCGCGTGCAAAGCCACCAGCGTTTGCAATTGCCAGCGGTGATGATCGGCGTTGACATGCGTTTCACCCAGCAGCACCACCGAGGCTTTGGCGGCGCGCGCGATGACTTCCTGTTGCGAGGTTTTGCCGGATCCGGGAACAATCCAATCCCCCAGCGGCACGCAGTTATTCGGCACCGGCTTCTTTGCCGGGGTAATCACCGCAGCCGCAGGATGCATGGCCAGGCTCAGCAGCAAAAAGGTCAGGCACATAAAGCTGTTGCGTCGGGTTATCTTGAAATTTGTCATGTTATTCATTCTTTTAAAGGTTCAATTGATCACAACGGACTCGTTTACCCTACCCATTTACGCGCATTGCGGAACAAGCGCATCCACGAACCGTCTTCCGCTTTACCGGAGCGCGCATCGGGATGCCAGGAATGCTGCGTCACGCGGAACACCCGCTCCGGATGCGGCATCAGCACATTGAAACGCCCGTCAGGTGTAGTCAAACCGGTCATTCCATGCAGCGAGCCGTTCGGATTGAACGGATAGCGCTCGGTGACTTGCCCGTGATTGTCGACAAACCGCAATGTCACCAAAGCCGCGGCACTCTCGGGTTGAGCGGAAGAAAACTCAACCCTGCCTTCACCGTGCGCTACCGTAACCGGCATCCGGCTGCCCGCCATGCCGTCAAAAAACAGCGAAGGACCGGGCTGCACTTCCACCATGACAAAGCGCGCTTCAAATTGTTCCGACAGATTGCGTTTAAACCGCGGCCAGGCAGCTGCGCCGGGAATGATTTCGTGCAAGTTGCTCATCATTTGACAACCATTGCAAACGCCCAGCGCAAAGGTGTCGCCGCGCTGAAAAAACGCTTCGAATTCATCGCGCGCGCGCGGGTTGAACAGAATCGACTTGGCCCAGCCTTCGCCGGCACCCAGCACGTCACCGTAAGAAAATCCGCCGCATGCAACGAATCCTTTGAAATCGCTCAAGGAAACACGCCCTGCGATAATGTCGCTCATGTGCACGTCGATCGCGGTAAAACCGGCGCGATCGAACGCCGCCGCCATTTCCACATGCCCGTTGACGCCTTGCTCACGCAGAATGGCCATGCGCGGACGCACGCCGGTTTGGATGAACGGTGCGGCAATATCGTTACTGGCATCGTATTGGAGCGCAACCTGAAGACCGGGATCGGCGCTATCGAGAATGCGGTCGAATTCCTGTTGCGCACAGACCGGATTGTCGCGCAGTTTTTGCATCTGATAGGTGGTTTCCGACCAGGCGCGTTGCACATCCACCCGTTTCTCCGCCAGCACCGCTTTGTTATTGCGCATCAGACGGATTTCGTCCGACCGGTTCAATTGTCCGATGATAAAACTGGCATCGCGCAACCCCGCATCGGCCAGCACGTGCATGACCTCTTGACGTTGCGCGGCGGCAATTTGGATCACCGCCCCCAATTCCTCATTAAACAGCACCGCAAGCATGCGTTCCAGGAAACGCCCTCCCAGTTGTTCCGGGCGCAATTCCGATCCGTCGAGATCGCTGTACTGCGGATCGAAGCACAATTGATCCAGATTCACCGTTATGCCCGTATGCCCGGCAAACGCCATTTCGCACAGCGTTACAAACAGGCCGCCGTCGGAACGATCGTGATACGCGAGTAATCTGTCCGTTACATTGAGCTGCTGAATCGCGTTGAAAAAATTACGCAATTGCTGCGCACCGGTTTCACCGTCGATATCCGGCGCATGATTGCCGACTTGTTTGTACACCTGCGCCAGCGCCGAACCGCCCAAGCGGTTCTGCCCTCGCCCTAAATCGATCAGGATCAATTCGCTGTCGCCGCAATCGGTGCGCAACTGTGGCGTCAAAGTTTTACGCACATCCGTCACCGTGGCAAAAGACGAAATAATCAACGACAGCGGCGCTGTGACTTCCTTGCGCGCGCCCGCTTCGTCCCAGGCGGTTTTCATCGACATCGAATCTTTCCCGACCGGAATGCTGATGCCCAATTGCGGGCACAATTCCATGCCGACGGTGTGCACCGCGTCGTACAATCCGGCATCCTCGCCCGGATGTCCGGCGGCCGCCATCCAGTTGGCCGACAACTTGATATGTTGAATGTCATTGATCGCTGCGGCAGCGATATTGGTAATCGCTTCACCGACCGCCATGCGCGCCGCGGCTTTGGGGTCGATCAGCGCCAGCGGCGTGCGTTCGCCGATGGCAAACGCTTCGCCCAGATCCGTTTGGTATCCCATGCTGGTCACCGCGACATCGGCCACCGGAATCTGCCACGGACCGACCATTTGATCGCGCGCCGACAAACCACCGACACTGCGGTCGCCGATGGTAATCAGAAAACTCTTATCAGCGACCGCGGGCAAGCGCAAAACCCGGTACGCGGCTTCGGTCAGTGTCACACCCGACCAATCGAGCGCAGGAAGAACTCGTTCTCCATGCACCACATCGCGCGTCATTTTGGGTGGCTTGCCGAGCAAAACCGGCAGCGGCATGTCGACCGGCGGTGTAGGCGATTGCGGATCGGCGACCACCAGTTGTTCGTCGCCGGTTGCCTCGCCAACGACGGCGAACGGACAGCGTTCGCGCTCGCAGATGCTTTCAAACAACGTCAGCGACTCCGGTTTGATCGCCAGCACGTAGCGCTCCTGCGCTTCGTTGCTCCAGATTTGCATCGGCGACATGCTGGTTTCCTCGAACGGCACTGCGCGCAAGTTGAAACGCCCGCCGCGCCCGGAATCGTGCACCAATTCCGGGAAGGCATTGGATAACCCCCCCGCTCCCACATCATGAATGAACAGAATCGGGTTTTCGCTGCCGCTGCGTTGCAATTGCCAGCAGCGGTCGATCACTTCCTGCGCGCGCCGCTGCATTTCCGGATTGCCTCGTTGCACCGAATCGAAATCCAGCGCTTCGGTATTGGCGCCGGTATCCATGCTGGATGCCGCGCCACCGCCTAAACCAATCAGCATGCCGGGGCCACCCAATTGAATCAGCAGCGCGCCTGGCGGGAATTTTTCCTTGCGCACATGGCGGTCGGAAATCTGCCCGACGCCCCCCGCCAGCATGACCGGCTTGTGATAACCGCGCATTTCCCCGCCCACACGCTCTTCAAAGGTGCGGAAATAACCCGCCAGATTGGGGCGGCCGAATTCGTTGTTGAACGCCGCGCCGCCAATCGGCCCTTCCAGCATGATTTGCAACGCCGAAGCGATGCGCCCCGGTTTGCCGTAGCTTGACGGATCCCCGCCTTGACCGGCTTCCCACGGTTGCGTGAAATCCGGAATGTTCAGATTGGATACCGAGAAACCGCATAACCCGGCTTTCGGTTTTGCGCCGCGCCCGGTCGCGCCTTCGTCGCGGATTTCCCCGCCGACACCGGTCGCCGCGCCGGGAAACGGTGAAATCGCGGTCGGGTGATTATGCGTTTCGACCTTCATCAATACATGCGTTTTTTCTTCGGCGTAGCCATAAACCTGCCCGCCGCCCGGATAAAACCGCTGGATGGTTGCGCCTTCGATCACGCTGGCATTATCGGCGTACGCCACCAGCGTGCCTTGCGGGTGGGTTTGGTGCGTGTTGCGAATCATCGCAAACAGCGATTTATCCTGTGGCTTGCCGTCGATCACCCAATCGGCGTTGAATATCTTATGGCGGCAATGCTCGGAATTCGCCTGCGCGAACATCATCAGTTCGACATCGGTCGGATTGCGCTGCATTTGCTGAAAGTGATACGCCAAGTAATCAATTTCATCCGCCGATAGCGCCAGCCCCATCGTTTGGTTCGCTTGCCGCAGCGCATCGGCGCCGCCGCCCATCACGTCAACCGTGTTGAGCGGTTGCGGTGCAAAATGCTGGAATAGTTTGGCCGCATCGTCGAACGAATAAAACACCGCTTCGGTCATGCGATCGTGCAGCAATGCCTTGAGACGCGCTTTATCTTCGGCGGAGAGCGGCGCATCGCATTGAATGTAATAGGCAATGCCGCGTTCGATGCGCTCGACCGCCGCCAATCCGCAGTGCCGCGCGATATCGGTGGCTTTGGTCGACCACGGCGAAATCGTGCCGGCGCGCGGCAACACCAGAAAGAATTCACCGGGATGCCGCGCATTTTCCTGCGTTTGATCGTGGTTGAGCAATTTGCGCAATGCGTTCAGCTCAGCGTCTTGCAGGTTTCGTGTGACCGAACAGAAATGCCAGTATTCGCTATTCAGCGCGGATACCGGCAGATTCAGCGTGTTAATTTGCTTGCGTAATTTTTCCAGACGAAACGGGGAAAGCGCACGTCCACCACAGAATTGGAGCATTAGAGGAAATAAGGCGGTAATTTAAAGATTGCAATTTTACACGAGAAGATGTACTTATCGCTGATCATCCAATCCGCGTACAACTATGATATCCGCCGACCCGGTTTTTCTCACCGCTGAAATCCGCGACATTGAACAACAATCGGCAAGGCTGCCCAAACCGCCCCGCTTGATGGAAAAAGCAGGTTTGGCGGCGGCACAAGTGATCCGCGATCAGTTGTTGAAAGGCCCGGGGCATCAAATCCTGGTGCTGGCCGGGCCGGGTAACAACGGCGGCGATGCCTTCGTCGTGGCGCGTTATTTGCAGGAATGGGGCAACGCCGTCACCGTGGTATTCGGCGGCGACGGCAACCGTGTTCCGCCGGATGCCAAACAAGCCCTGCACGCTTGGTTCGATATTGGTGGCGACATTTACGACGAGATACCGGATTGCGACCGAAACTGGGATATCGTGGTCGACGGCTTATTCGGCATCGGTCTGGATCAATCGCAACATCGCCCGATTGAAGGAAAATACCGCGACTGGATTGAAACCGTCAATCCAATGGCGGTTCCCATCGTCGCACTGGATATTCCATCCGGGCTGGGTAGCGACGACGGTTGCATTTACGGCATCGCCATTCGCGCCACGCTGACGATCACTTTTATTGGTTTAAAACCGGGCTTGTACACCCATTCCGGGCCGGAATGCTGCGGAACGATTGTGTTGCGCGACTTGGATATTCAGCTGCCCGCACCGCCCGAACCGCGCACTTGGCTGCTGAATCAGAAACTTGCGCAATCGTTACTGCCGCCTGCCCGCCGCGCCAATAGCCATAAAGGCACGTTCGGTAACGTTGCCATCCTTGGCGGTTCAGCTGGTATGACCGGCGCGGCATTGTTGGCAGGCCGCGCTGCCTTGCACTTAGGCGCGGGGCGTGTCTATCTCGGTTTGCTGGCAGACAATGCGCCGCCGGTTGATTTCTCCCAACCGGAGCTGATGCTGCGTGCGCCGTCCGGATTGTTCACGCTAGCACCGCTCAATTGCTTGATCGTTGGCCCCGGTCTGGGGCAATCGGCGGAAGCATTGCCGTGGCTGGAGAAAGCGCTCACCAGTGATTGCACACTGATCATCGATGCCGATGCGCTCAATCTGATCGCACAACATTCACCACTGGCGAAGACACTCGGTCAACGCCATGCTGCCACCATCCTGACACCCCATCCCGCCGAAGCGGCACGCCTGCTGAACACCGGCACCGCCGCCGTGCAGCAAAACCGCATGAATGCAGCGCTGCAAATCGGACAGCAATTCAATTGCCATGTCGTGCTGAAAGGTGCGGGCAGCATTTGCTGCTTCCCGGATGGAACACGCTACCTGAACACCAGCGGCAATCCCGCGCTCAGCACCGCCGGAACCGGCGATGTTTTAGCCGGAATGATGGGCGCGTTGATCGCCCAAGGTTTGAATCCCGGGCACGCATTGTTACTGGCCGTTTATCTGCATGGCGCCGCAGCGGACCGCTGGGTGCAGCAACATCATGGAATGGTAGGGATGGTGGCGTCGGAAGTGATTGCTGAAGCGCGGCTGTTGCTGAATGAGTGGGTTTACCGGTAGTTTTTTAACCTTGATCCGCTCGATTCCGTGCAAATCTGATTGCCATTCCATTGTTCAATTTCATTCCCTACTCACAAATGCAATGAAAAACCAGATGAATTCCTCCGGTTAGACCATTTATCCATGCCGGCTTTCTGTTCATTCGCCGCATTGCTAAGTGAGATTAGCATTTTGATTTTAAATGATTTATCTTGAATATTACACAATTCCACACTATGATGAAGGTGGAAAATTTGAATCGTTTTCCATTCAACTCTGCTTGCGGCGGCAGGCAGTCGTCTCTAAATAACCATTTGAGGAATCAAAAATGATAAAAAAATCCCTGACCGTCTCAGCCATCATGGCTGCAAGCGCAGCATTTATGCTGACTGCTACACCATTGGCAATGGCAGCGTCCTATAAAATCAATATTGTAACACTCTACTCTTCCTCAACCCCAAGCGGAGTCTACAATTTTGCTGACATGGGCAGTCCAAGCCCGGATACCGGTTTTGTCATCTTCACCAACGGGGGAACTTCAACCTTCTCCGGTACCATTGGGCTGAATGCTGTTTCCGGTTCTGGTACTGATTTTTCCTACTCGCATGTTTTAACACTGTTACCCGAACAATCGGCAGTTTTTGCCGTCAACAGCGAATCGAGTAATTTTGGCGGTTATAACGGTCCCACTGGCAGCACACAAAACGGTGTTGAAATGTACCTGAACGGTTCATTCGATGGTGACGCGCCTGTTTTGCTGTCCGTGTTTGACAAAGACGTACATTCCGGTGTTTTCCAAACCAATCCCTTCGGCGTTAGCTTAGACAACTACGTGCTGCAAGGGGGAGATCCCTTCGGTCGTGATACCGGTGATGCTTTTGAAGTAGGCCAAGCCGATGGCCATTTTCAGTTTATTTCTGTAGTTCCTGAACCGGAAACCTACGCGATGTTGTTAGCAGGTCTGGGTTTGATCGGATTCATGGCCAATCGCAGAAAACAACAAGCTGTTTAAGTCTTACATCATCACTACTAAAATAAACTCTGCTCTGGCAGAGTCAGCAAATGGGTCACTGGTTACATTGAACAGCCTCTGAGCAAAGTCTCACGAGGCTGTTTCATTTTTGGCATAATTCCCGTTCTTAATACAACCACGCACATAATATTTGAAGGGATCCAATGGCTATACGCACTGTTAAACGGGAAAAATTCTTCAGGCTGTCCGCCGGATTATTACTGACTTTACTGATTGTTTCGTCGAGCGCGCAAGCGGACCAACCGCCACCGAACACGGAACTGATTGAATTACCGCAAGATGCCATTCAGAAGCTAAAAATCGATGCCGGATTCGGCTGGGGGATTTTCAGCGGTACGATCTACAACGGCAACGACCATTACCATATCGCGCAACTCGTGGTCAGCATGACACCGGTACATGACCATCATCATATGCACATGCATGCGAACATGTCGCATGATCCGAAGGTGCATCAGATCGATCTGGATCTGCCACCGCTATCCAAGGGCGCGCTATCGATGGCTTTGCCCGATGATGTCGCCGGTGTTCATGATTTCAATTGGGAAATTCTAAAAGTGACGGGTTATCCGGTAAACAAATGACTGATAATATGCAACAATCATTGAAAAATATCCGCAACATTCTGCTCTATACGGCAGCAATCTCGCTGATTTCATTGGCGCATTTTATTTACGCCTACTCGGTTCATCCCATCCCGGAAGAACGCGAAACGTTCCTCACCGAAATCGGTGAAGGGTTTGGCAAAGCGGGGCTGGCGCTGCTGGTATTTATTTATTGTCGCACCTTATTAAAACTGGCGCTGGGTCAGGGAAAATTGGCGCAGCGTCTGCTCCCGGACTATATCGCTCCGCTTGAATCATCGCAGTTGAATCGTTTATTGATCTGGTTGAACCGCACGCATATTTATTTCGGCATCGCGGCGGTTGCCGTCATTTTGCTGCATATCGGGATGATGGGATTTTCGCGTTACAGCCATATTCTTTTCTTTCCGGCTTTATTGGCGCTGGTACTTTGGCAGGGGGTTTTCGGTTTGTTTTTGACTTTGCGCTATTCGCCGGTCGAGTTCAAGAAATTTTCCTATTTGGTGCATGCACAATTCGTCACCGGCATCGCGATCGGTGTTTTCGCTTTCTTCGGCCATGTGCTGATCGATGATTGATTTCATCTTTCGATCACTGGCTTGCAATCCTACAACCCTACCGGTTCCCGGCCGGTAACCATCGCTATCGTCCCATTGCATAACGGAAAAAGACGATCGCTATCCTCTTTATCGGTACACAGTGTATGATCATGCGCTGATATTCCGAGAATCATTATATTTGGCATTCCAATCCGTTCCTATTTGAAAAAACCATATGGATAGCGCATCTCACATTAAGATACTGATCCTTGATGACGACACCTTCATGCTCAAGCTGCTGTCGCGGATGCTGGTCAAGCTCGGTTATACCGCTATCGCAACCTGCGACAATGGTTCGGATGCGCTCAAAAAAATCGATCATGCGGATACACGCCCGGATTTGATCCTGCTTGATTTGAATATGCCGGATATGGACGGCATTGAGTTTGTCCGCTACCTGGTGGATCGCCAATATCACGGCAAGCTGGTTCTGGTCAGTGGCGAAGATGAACGGATGTTAAAAACCGCCGAAAGGCTGGTGCATGCGCACAAGATACCGATGCTCGGCTATGTGCATAAACCGGTCGATCCCGCTAAATTAGCGGAAATTCTGCTGGGATGGACCGCGGATGTACTAAATCCACTGTCCCCCAGCCGTAAAACCTATAGCGCGGACGATATTAAATCGGCCATTGCTCATCAGGAGCTGGTGAATTATTACCAGCCCAAAGTATCGGTTGAAAACGGTGACGTGATTGGCGTGGAAACGCTGGTACGCTGGCATCACCCGCAAGATGGCGTGATCATGCCGGACCGGTTTATTCACATTGCGGAAGACAACAATTTGATCGACGATCTGACGCGTTTGGTGCTGACGCAAGCGATCGTTCAGGCAGGGAAATGGCATCAAAGCGGACTCACATTGCGCGTGTCCATCAATGTCACCATGGATAATCTCGCTTCTTTGCATTTTCAAGACATGGTGGTCAATCTCGTCAACGAGAATAATCTGCCACCGCAAAAAATCGTCATCGAAATTACCGAAAGCCAAGTCATGGGGCCGGATGCGCGCATTCCACTGGAAATTCTCACCCGCCTGCGGCTCAAACGGTTTCATTTGTCCATTGACGATTTCGGCACCGGGCACTCATCCCTGGCGCAACTACGCGATATTCCCTTCAATGAACTGAAGATCGATCAGGGCTTCGTGCACCGCGCCTGGAGCGACGATACGCTGCGCGCCATTTACGACGCCAGCTTGGCGATGGGCAAACAGCTCGGTATGGACATCGTCGCGGAAGGCGTTGAGGATCGCAACGACTGGGAACTTTTACGCGAGACCGGATGCGATATGGCGCAAGGGAATTTTATATCCGAGCCGCTGCTTGCCGACGACTTGCCCCGCTGGATGGAAGAATGGCAAAACCGCGTGCACGCCGGGTTATTGGATAATTTCCCGGCATCCTAGTCAAACAGTGTCAGGCATTTTTCCCGCTTTGCGAGCATAACCCATCGAGATAGGCTTTGACTTCTATCAGCTGCGCGTCAAACTGCGGTAGCAGCACGGCCAATTCCGCCGCATCGTTATTTTTCCCCGCTTGCTCCATCGCCGCGCAGAGCTCACCCAGCGCCAGCGCACCCACGGAACGCGAAGACGATTTCAGTTTATGCGCCAATGATCCGGCTGTAGCAAACTGGCCTGCTTGATAGGCGGCGTGCAGTTCGATTGCGATTTTTTCCGCACTGGCGCGAAAATCCAGCAGCATTTCCTGAATCATGGCCGGATCGTCGCCGACCAATTTTTCCAGCACCTGCACATCCACCGGCACCACAGCCGCTACCGCTGCGTTTGCAGTTGCAGTTGCAGTTGCAGCTGTGAGTACGGAAATAACAGACTGCACTGCTGCCGGTTTTTCATCCGGTAGATATTGCTCCAGAATCCGGCGTAAATCCTCAAGTTGCACTGGTTTGCTCAGATAATCGTCCATACCGGCATTCAGGCAATGTTCCCTTTCGCCCTTCAACGCATTAGCAGTCAACGCGACAATCGGTATGTGTTTCCAGGTTGAATTCTGGGAACGTATTTCCTGCGTCAATTCAAAGCCGTCCATTTCGGGCATATGCAAATCGGTCAGCAGCAACGCGTAATTGCAGTTCTGCAATCGTTTCAGCGCTTCACGCCCATCGTTGGCAATATCCGCAGCATAGCCGAGCAAGTTGAGCTGCTGGCGGATGACTTTCTGGTTGATGTCGTTATCCTCCGCCACCAGGATGAGCTTACCCTGCCGCAAAGCTTCATCGCGCGGCATCGGTACCGGTCCGGATTTCAGTAAATTGACAGCCGGTGCGGTTTCCGTGTTCATTTCCACCTTGCCGGCGGCGATCGCCATTGCACGCAGTAACGATTGACGGTACATGACATCGCCGTCCAATGTAATGATATCGATATCTTCGATGCGCGCTTGCCGGCGGCGGCCACGCTTGATCACGACAAAACGCGGTTCGATGGAAGATTGCGCTGTTTCCGGTGCGGTTTTCGCGGCGCCTGCTATTTTTTTCGCACGAGCATTAAACGCGGCGCGCAATTCCTTGATGAGCGGCACATGCTGCCCGGCATCGATGACAACCAGCCATAAACCCGGCGCAAGCCCCTGAATAAATTGATCGGCGTGATCAAGATCCGTTATTTGCTCAACCTGTGCACCGGCGCTTTTTAAGTAAACAGCCAGATCATTGCTCAGACTATCGTTGTCACCCAGAATCAAGCAATTCATGCCCTCCAGATCTTCGATCTTGTGATCGGCAACGGTAGCTGCCGGCAGCGGTTTGAATGGCATCTGAATGATAAAGGTGGAGCCTTGTTGCGGCTCGCTTTGCACGGTTATTTCCGCATCCATCAGCTCCGCAAGGTGATGGGAAATCGCCAAACCAAGCCCGGTCCCGCCAAAGCGCCGTGTGGTGGAAGGATCGCCTTGGGAAAAAGATTTGAAAAGCTTTTCCTGCGTTTCCTTATCCATGCCGATGCCATTATCGGTTACCTGGAAGGTCACCACTACCTGATCCGGATTCGATTCCGTCAATAATACCCGCACCGAAACCTTGCCTTGTTTTTCCTGTTTACTGGAAAACTTGATCGCGTTATTGATGATATTCACCAGCACTTGACGCAAACGCAGTGGATCGCCCAATACATTTTCCGGGATCGCGGGATCGATGAAGAGCGTCAGCTCGACTTTCTTACTCAGCGCCAAGTGCGCCAGCATGCCGCATGCATTTTCGATGATGCTGGCCAGCGGCATCGGTATTTTTTCGATTTCCAGCTTACCCGCTTCGATTTTGGAAAAATCGAGAATGTCTTCAATAATGGCCAGCAAGGCATAAGCGGAATCACGGATCAGATTGGCCATTTCCATTTGATAACCACTCAAACTGGTCTGCCTGAGCACGTCGATCATACCGATCACGCCGTTCATCGGTGTGCGGATTTCATGGCTCATGGCGGCCAGAAACGCCGATTTGGCTTTACTGGCTTGCTCCGCATCAAGCCGGGCTTGCCTGAGTTCCTTCATAATGTGCACATGTTCACGGATATCGCGCATGACACCGGTAAAATGCCGCTTCCCTCCGACAAAATATTCACTGACCGCAAGATACAATTCAATCCGCTCCCCGTCCTTGCGCACACCTTCGACTTCCCGGCCCAAACCGATCCCATGCGAACCGGATAAATAAGCACGGCCGACATACTCCTGACCATGCCCGGTGCGGCAATAATTTTCCATATAGCCGATATGCTTGCTGCGATCTGGTTCAGGCACGATGATGGATATATTCTGGCCGATCATTTCCTCGTGGCTGTAACCGAATAATTTTTCCATCACCGGATTGGCGGAAAGAATCGTGCCGATTTCATTGGTGGTCACCACGCAATCCACCATGTGTTCGACCACCGAACGCATTTCTTCCTCTTTGATCGCCAAAGCCGCATTGGCGCGCTGCAAATCCGCGGTTCGCGCCGCAACGCGGTGCTCCAATTCCAGATTGAGCTGCACCAGATTTCCTTCCGCTTTGTTGCGTTCCTGATCGCTGGCATTCAGCTGCTCCACCATAAAGTTGAAGGTATTCGCCAATTGCCGCATTTCATCCCAGCCCTCAATCGCCACACGTTGATGCAGGTTTCCCGCTGAAATCTCCATGGCACTGCGATTCAAATGCTTCAGAGGATCTACAACGCGGCGATTAAACAGAACAGCGCCCAATATCGCGGCAAGTAATGTTAGAACCAGAATGACCAAGCCGATAAAATGTACCTTATATACTGAGGCAAAGGCTTCTTCAGCATCAATGTGCACCACGATGCCCCATTTCATGAGTGGCAAGTAGCGCCAGGCGGCAACCACTTCCTTGCCGCGATAATCTAACGTCAGCGCCCCGCCAGAATCGCCATTCAGGGCATTTCGAATGGCTTCCGCAGAAGGTATATTGAGAGAAATCCTGCGTTCCAATGCAGCAGCGGAATCGTATTTTAACGGCGCCATGACTAATGCAGTCTGAGCGTCTTCGAGGCGCACCACAACCGTTTCACCACTCTCGCTAAGCCCGACATTATTCGCAATCACTGCGAATACGCGTTCACTAAAGATTTGCAACGCTAATACACCTTTAATTTCACCGTTTATTATGACCGGCGTCGCAACAAATGCAGCGATTGCGCCCCTGGATGGCGCATATCGCTCAAAGTCGGAGATACTGCTTTTTAAATTATCCAGCGCATAACGCGTGACTTTACCAAGTCCCGTATCGCGATACGGACCTGTGAGTAAGTTAGTTGCAAAATCAGATTCATGCGCTTGCGTATAGACGATATCGCCCTTAGTGGAAATCAGAAAAATATCGTAATATTTCGCTTCCTCAACAAAGCGTTTGAAATTTTCACGATAACTGGCGTCCAATTCGCGATAATCGTCTGAATCCACCCCGCTTTGTTCAAAAATTCTGGAAAATTCTATAAGCGCTTTGTGTGTCGTACTGGAATCGCGCACCAAGCTGGAATCAAGAAAGCGTTCCTTCAAATAGCTGTCGATCTGCTCGATCTTTTTATCCGCGATCGCAGATACATTGCGGATAGCCGATTTTTTTATTTCCTTCTCAAACGTGTGCAACAGGCTATTGCCAATCACTAATATAGGCAGCAAAGAGACCAATGTGAACCAGACAGCAAAACGCTGTGTCAGCGACGTGAATTTCATCAGTTCCTCCTTGCATGAGCTGCAAACCGGGTTTTTTAGCCTGTTCCTGTATTTGATCAGAAAATCAAACAGGATGAAACAATAACAGTTTTGGATTGATTAAGTGCTATTGATAGCGGCTTATAGTATCCCGGCTAATCTTATTGCGTTCGGATGCCGTAATCCCACCCAGAATTATTTCTATACTTCAGCACCACGACAGCCGACACTTAATTTGATTCATGAATCTCATCCAAACTGTAAGAAACACCGGCTAAGGAAAGCAAAGGAATAAAAAAGTGTTGTTAAAAATAAT
>NZ_QRBZ01000028.1 GCF_009833085.1 Nitrosomonas oligotropha
GAAGAAGACGAGGGTGAAGGATCTGCTGGCGGTTCAGCTGGCAGCACGGAAGCCCAGACTGATGATGAAGATGAGGATGAAGAGTAATTATCTTCACGCTTCGTTGAAGTAAATATAAAATATGCAGGACATATCAGAGCGTTTGCAGATAATATATTGGTAAGTATAAGCAAATGCTGTAATATTTATAGAAATTCAGTAGCCCGCCTATGGCGGGCTTTTTATTACAGTAAGGTTTTTTAAAAAGATGTTGAATCATTTTCCAAAACCAAATATTGATTATCCGCATCGGAATAGGGATTATTTTATTGCGGGTTTTACTTTCTTCTGTGTTGGAGTCAGTCTGGTGATTGACGGTGGCGCAAGTAAGGAAATGCAGAGTTTGCTGGGTGTGATCGCCTGGATTTTTCTGTTTGGACTGCTGATCGGCGAGAACAAAGAAGTAAGAATGCAGGTTGTCGTTGCTGTGGCGTTTGCAACGGCCGGAGAACACTTTGCATCGATTTATATGGAAGGCTACACCTATCGGTTTGGAAATGTGCCGCTTTACGTGCCGCCCGGACATGGCATGGTTTATTTGACAGCGGTTGCCCTTTCACGCTCGAGATTTTTCCTGATTAATGCCAAGAAGTTGGCGGTTTTTGTAATCGTAGCTGGTGGTCTATGGTCGTTGTGGGGAATCAGCGGTATTCCTGAGCAAGGTGATCAGGTTGGTGCGTTTTTGTTTTGTATTTTTGTTATCTGTCTTTTCAAAGGACGATCGCCGATGGTATATCTGGGTGCTTTTTTCATTTGCACCTGGCTCGAAATTGTGGGAACAGCAGCCGGTACATGGAAGTGGGCATCCATAGAGCCGGTTTTTAATTGGACACAAGGAAATCCACCTAGCGGTGTCGCTGCCTGGTATTGTTTAGTGGATGCGGTAGCAATCGGTTTTTCACCAAAAATTCTAAACGGATTGCAAAAAATGAATAGCTGGTATAAAACATCAGTTATTAAATAGCTTGCTACTCCAAAAAAACTTTGAGTGATTTGAATGGCAGCAATTAAGACCCGATACTTAATAAATTATCTGATTACTTGGAAGGAATTTCTGTGACTGTTGTGCGTTTACCTGATGGATCTGAGCGTATTTTTGATCAGCCAGTAACGATATTAGACGTGGCTTCATCCATTGGGCCGGGGCTTGCGCGAGCGGCTATTGCTGGAAAAGTTAATGGAAAGCTGGTCGATGTTTATAGTCAGATTAAAGATGATAGTGAGCTAGCAATTATCACGGAGAAAGATGCTGAGGGACTGGAGATTATCCGGCACTCATGCGCGCATTTACTCGCGCACGCGGTAAAAGAACTATTTCCTGACGCACAAGTTACTATTGGTCCCGTGATTGCGGATGGATTTTATTATGATTTTTCCTATAAACGGCCATTTACACCGGAAGATCTGCTGGCCATCGAGAAACGCATGCTGGAAATCAGCAAGCGCGATTTAAAGATAGAACGGAAGGTGCTGGAACGCACGGATGCGGTCAATTTTTTCAAGGATCAGGGCGAGCACTACAAAGCGCAAATCATTGAATCGATACCGGGCAATGAAGATCTGTCACTCTATTCCCAAGGTAATTTTACCGATTTGTGCCGAGGACCGCATGTTCCGGCCACATCAAAAATAAAAGTATTTAAGCTGATGAAAGTCGCCGGTGCGTACTGGCGTGGCGATTCCAATAATGAAATGCTGCAACGCATTTATGGAACCGCGTGGACCAATAAGGATGATCAGAAAGATTACTTGCATCGCTTGGAAGAGGCGGAAAAGAGGGATCATCGCAAAATCGGTAAACAGCTTGATTTGTTTCATACGCAAGATGAAGCGCCTGGTATGGTGTTCTGGCACCCCAAAGGTTGGCTGTTGTGGCAGCAGATTGAACAATATATGCGAAATATACTGAAGCAAAATGGCTATCAGGAAATTCGCACGCCGCAAATTTTGGATAAGGATTTGTGGGTGCGATCAGGTCATTGGGAAAACTTTCGCGAGAATATGTTTACTACTCATGCGGACGAGCGCGATTTTGCTATCAAGCCGATGAATTGCCCCGGTCATGTGCAAATATTCAATCAAGGCTTGCGGAGCTATCGAGAACTTCCGGTGCGACTGGCGGAATTTGGTTCCTGTCATCGCAATGAGGCATCAGGAGCGCTGCACGGGATTATGCGAGTGCGTTCGTTTACTCAAGACGACGCGCATATTTTTTGCACGGAAGATCAGATACAAGATGAAGTGGTAAGGTTTATCGATCTGCTGAAGGGTGTTTATGCCGATTTTGGCTTTAAGGGGTTGATGGTTAAACTTTCAACCCGGCCGCAGAAACGTGTCGGATCGGAAGCGCAGTGGGATAAATCGGAAGCAGCGCTGGAAGCGGCATTAACTGAAGCGAAGCTCGAATGGGAGCTACAGCCTGGCGAAGGTGCTTTTTACGGTCCGAAAATTGAGTTTTCGTTAAAAGATTGTATAGGACGCATTTGGCAATGCGGTACACTGCAACTGGATTTTTCCATGCCGGATCGCTTGGGTGCAGAATATGTCGCGGAAGATAATTCCCGGCAGATACCTGTAATGCTGCACAGGGCCATTCTGGGGTCTATGGAAAGATTTATCGGCATCTTATTGGAAAATTACGCGGGTGCATTACCTCTGTGGCTTTCACCCGAACAGGTTGTCGTGCTTAATATCTCCCGTGCGCAAACCGATTATGCTCAGGAAGTAGCTGCACAATTGGAGCGGCATGGCGTTAGAGTCACCTTGGACTTGAGAAATGAGAAGATAACCTATAAAATCCGCGAGCATAGCTTGCAGAAGCTTCCCTATCAAATTATAGTCGGGGATGAAGAGGTGCGCACGAATACAGTAGCAGTGCGCAACCGCGCAGGTGATAATTTGGGTCAGATGACGCTAGAAACACTGGTTGCGCGTCTTAATGAAGAACTATCTGCAAAAGTATAAATTTCTTTATAAATTACTCTTGGAGAATTTACCATAGCTCAGGAAAAATCAGTGCGCATCAATCAAGAAATCGATGTGCAAGAAGTTCGTTTGATTGGTGTGAATGCGGAGCAGATCGGTATTGTGACACTTGCTGAAGCAAATGCCTTGGCGGAAGAAGCGGGGGTCGATCTGGTTGAAATAGCGCCCACTGCGCAGCCGCCGGTGTGCCGCTTAATGGATTATGGTAAGTTTCGTTATCAAGAAAGTAAAAAGAAGCACGATGCGAAAATCAAGCAAAAGCAAGTTCAGATTAAAGAAATTAAATTCAGACCGAATACGGATGAAGGGGATTACAATATAAAACTTAGAAACTTAATCAACTTCTTGAACGAAGGAGATAAAGTTAAAGTGACATTGCGGTTCCGCGGACGTGAAATGGCGCATCAGGAATTCGGTATGCGTCTGCTGGAACGTGTCAAAGGTGATCTGGAAGCGTCTGCAATAGTGGAGCAATTTCCTAAGATGGAAGGACGGCAAATGGTAATGGTGTTGTCTCCCAAAAAGAAAGATACCAAAGCCGATAAAGCAAAAGTATCAGCGGAAGATTCATCCGCAGTAGAGTAGTTAAGTGTCATCATAAGTGATCTCCAGGTTGGTAAAGTTTCTCAAGCATGAGAGCACCTGGTTTCATATCAAAGAGGAGTATTTATGCCTAAAATGAAAACTAAAAGTGGAGCGGCAAAACGCTTCAAGTTTAGGGCGAGCGGGAGTGTCAAACGCTCACAAGCTTTTAAACGCCACATCCTGACTAAGAAAACAACCAAAAATAAGCGTCAACTGCGAGGTACTGCTGCTGTGCATGCCACGAATGAAGCATCGGTTCGCGCTATGATGCCGTACGCATAAAGGGAGAGGATAATGCCAAGAGTTAAACGTGGTGTAACCGCTCATGCGCGGCATAAGAAAATCTTAGACTTAGCCAAAGGTTATCGCGGACGTCGTAAGAATGTTTATCGTATAGCCAAACAAGCGGTCATGAAGGCAGGCCAGTATGCTTACCGGGACCGCCGTCAACGTAAAAGACAGTTCCGTGCATTATGGATTGCGCGTATCAATGCGGCTGCCCGTGAATGCGGTTTGTCATACAGCGTATTTATGAATGGTCTTAAGAAAGCAAGTATTGCAGTCGACCGGAAAGTCCTGGCTGACCTGGCTGTATTCGATAAAAGCGCTTTTGAGAAAATTGCAGCACAAGCAAAAGCGAGCCTTACTCCATAATTGGATGTAAACCGATAGATATTGGGAGGTCGGGTAAAGCCTGAACCTCCCTTTTTCTTGTGAAGTGGAACGATAGGGTGGTTGTTATTTAATCTTAATGCGCTTGTTGACATGAAAAACCTGGAAGAAATTATCACTGAAGCAATAAGTCAGATGGATAACATCGAAGACCCTGCCGAGCTGGAAAATGTTAAAGCGCGTTATCTCGGTAAAAGCGGTGTGCTGACTGAGTTACTCAAAGGGCTGGGTAAACTGCCTGCTGAAGAACGTCCCGCAATGGGAAGCCAGATCAATGAAGCAAAGAACCGGCTGGAAGCGACACTTAAATCCCGCCGTCATGCAATTCAGGAAAAAGAACTGGAAGCTAAATTAACCGAAGAGGCTCTGGATATTACCTTGCCGGGAAGAGGGTGCGGAGTCAGTGGTTTGCATCCGGTGACAAAAACGTTGCAGAGGATTGAAACATTATTCCATTCGATCGGATTTGATGTGGTTTCGGGGCCGGAAATAGAAACCGATTTCTATAATTTCACCGCACTGAATATCCCTGAAAATCATCCTGCAAGGGCAATGCACGACACGTTCTATATTGATAATGGCAATTTGCTGCGCACGCATACGTCGCCAGTACAGATCCATTACATGCAGAATAACAAACCGCCGATTAAAGTGATCGCGCCCGGACGTGTTTACCGGTGCGATTCTGATGTGACGCATACCCCCATGTTTCACCAGGTGGAAGGTTTATGGATTGATGAGAATGCCAATTTTTCCGCCTTGAAAGGTATTCTGGCAAATTTCATGGCGCAATTTTTTGAGCGAGATGATTTGCCCGTGCGCTTCCGTCCGTCTTTTTTTCCATTTACCGAGCCTTCGGCGGAGATGGACATAGGTTGCGTTATGTGCAATGGAAAAGGATGCCGTGTTTGCAGTCATACCGGCTGGCTGGAAGTGCTGGGATGCGGAATGGTTCACCCCAATGTACTAAAACATGTAGCCATTGATAGCGAGCAATATACTGGGTTCGCCTTTGGCATGGGAGTCGAGCGATTGACAATGCTCAGATACGGTGTAAATGATTTGCGGCTGTTTTTTGAAAATGATTTGCGCTTTCTCAAACAATTCAATTGAATCTGATTGATTTCTCATCATCGTTAATAACAACTGAATTTTATGAAATTTTCCGAGAATTGGCTACGCAGTTTTGTTAATCCACCGCTTTCCAGTGACGAGCTTGCGCATGCACTGACGATGGCCGGCATCGAGGTGGAGAGCATTGAACCGGTAGCGGCCACCTTTGATAAGGTTATTGTGGCCGAAGTGCTGGCCGTCGAAAAGCACCCGGAAGCCGACCGGCTCAAAGTGTGTAAAGTCAAAACTGGAAAAGCCGAGGAAGATGTATTGCAAATTGTGTGCGGCGCACCCAATGTCAGCACGGGTGTAAAAGTCCCGTGCGCACTGATTGGTGCAACTTTGCCGGGTTTTACCATCAAAAAATCAAAGCTGCGCGGTATCGAATCGGCCGGTATGTTATGTTCGGCCAGGGAATTGGGCATCAGCGATGCTGCGGATGGACTGTTATTGCTTCCCGGTGATGCGCCGGTGGGCATGGATTTCCGCCGTTATTATGAACTTGATGACCATGTCTTTACCTTGAAGTTGACACCAAACAGGGCGGATTGTCTCGGTGTATTGGGCGTGGCGCGCGAGGTTGCGGCAATAACATCCGCTGGACTCTCGTTGCAGGAGAAAAAACCTGTTTCGGGAGAAATAAGCGATACCCTGGCTGTGCAGGTCACAGCCTCCAGCGCGTGCCCGTTATACTGCGGCCGGATTATGCGGGATATCGATCTCAATGCGCCGACGCCATTATGGCTGACTCAGCGTCTGGAACGCAGCGGATTGCGGTCGATCAATCCCATCGTCGATATTACCAACTATGTATTGCTGGAAACCGGACAGCCTATGCATGCCTTTGATCTCGCGAAAATTAAGGGAAACATCCAAGTCCGGTATGCAGGCCGGGATGAGAAAATGCAATTACTGAATGGTAATCAAATTGACCTTGATGCCAGAATGTTGTTAATTGCCGACGAACAAAAGCCGCTGGCACTGGCTGGTATCATGGGCGGGCTGGACAGCGGAGTAACCCAGGGCACGACGGATATTTTTCTGGAAAGCGCGTTTTTTAGCCCGGACACGATCAGCGGTAAATCTTTTCAATTGGGATTCAGTTCGGATTCGGCTTATCGGTTTGAGCGTGGCGTGGATTTTGCAGCCACGAAAGATGTGCTGGAATATGCAACTCATCTGATACAAGCGATTTGTGGCGGTAAGGCGGGGCCGGTGACTGAGATCAGGCATGAACTGCCGCAACGGCCGCCTGTCTATGTCCGTGTAGAGCGAATCAAACGGGTATTGGGTATCGATATCGGCAAGCAGCAAGTCATTGATTATTTTAACCGCTTACGGTTTGAATTCTTGACCAACGAAGATGTCTTTAATGTGACACCGCCAAGTTATCGTTTCGATCTGGCAATTGAAGAGGATTTTATAGAGGAGCTGGCGCGGATTTATGGTTATGACCGGATTCCGGTGTATTTTCCGCATGGTGGAATGGCGATGCTTCCGGCATCCGAAACAAAATATGCCACGATAGATATAAAACGGTCGTTAACAGCACGCGATTATCAGGAGGTGATTAATTATGCTTTCGTCGATGCCGATTGGGAACGTGACTTGGTCAATAACAGCAGGCCGATCGCGTTACAGAATCCGATTGCAAGTCAAATGAGCGTCATGCGGAGTAGCTTGATAGGCGGTTTGATTTCCAATTTGCAGTTTAATTTGAACCGGAAGCAAGCCAGAGTGCGTTTGTTCGAGATCGGTTGTTGTTTTATCAGGGATGATCAAAGCGACTGTAAACAAGTGGAAAAGCTTGCCGGATTGAGCTATGGCGATATAGCGCCGGAGCAGTGGGGAATACCGGCAAGAGGTGTCGATTTTTATGATGTTAAAGCAGATATAGAAGCTTTGTGCCAAGGTAAGGCACTCTATTTTAGAAAATTTTCTCATCCGGCATTGCATCCAGGGAAATCCGCGCAAATCTTGGTGGACGATCAGCCGATTGGATGGCTGGGTGAATTGCATCCGCGCTGGCAGAAGCAATATGGATTACAAAGAAACACCGTGCTATTTGAGATGGAGTCAGGCCGTTTGATGCCTAAGGCGCTACCAGCGGTTAAAGAAATTTCTAAATTTCCGCCCGTACGGCGCGATATTGCAATTATCGTCGATAATGATGTGAGTGTGCATTCCCTGCTCGATGCCATAAATACCGGAAAACCGGCGATAGTATCGGACATTTCGTTATTCGATATTTATCGCGGGAAGGGGATGGAAGACAGCAAAAAAAGTCTTGCATTCCGAGTGTTGTTACAAGATACTGAGAAAACATTGACCGATGAAGAGGCTGACTCTGCGGTGGCAAGCATAGTGGAAATATTGAAGAATAAATTTTCCGCTACATTGCGCAATTGATGCATTTCTATCGCCTGCGCGGCGATATTTTATTCGGTATTGATTGTTTAGGATTGATTCCGCAAGAACTGATTGTATGAGATAAGTTATTAATCTCTTTTTATTTAAAGTAAAAGTGTTACTGCTTAATAATTCTAATATAGATGAATTAATAGCTATAAAATTAATAACTAACTGGAGTGAAGTATGGCATTAACAAAAGCTGAATTAGCAGATTTATTGTTTGAAAATGTAGGGCTTAATAAACGTGAGGCCAAGGATATGGTCGAGTCTTTTTATGAAGAAGTACGTACGGCTTTACAAAATGGTGAGGGAGTAAAACTTTCCGGATTCGGTAATTTTCAATTACGTGCAAAACCTCAGCGTCCGGGAAGGAATCCAAAAACAGGGGAAGAAATTCCGATTACTGCCCGTCGTGTCGTCACATTTCATGCAAGCCAGAAGTTAAAAGCTTTGGTTGAGAAAAATTATCATGGAAAACAAAAAAGTAAGTAGTACACCACTGCCGATCCCTGCCAAACGATATTTTACTATCGGGGAAGTGGGCGTTCTTTGCGGTGTCAAACCGCATGTGTTGCGCTATTGGGAACAGGAATTTGCGCAGTTAAAGCCCGTAAAGCGCCGTGGCAATCGCCGCTATTATCAGCATCAAGAAGTATTGCTCATACGGCGCATTAAAGAGTTGCTGTACGACCAAGGATTTACAATCAGCGGCGCGCGTAACCGTTTGGAACACACTGAAAGCGAATTGATTCCACTGGAAGACATTACTGCCAGTCCGCAGCCTTCAATGGGTGATTTAAGTTATATCCGGCGTGAAATTCAAAGTATTGTGTCGCAATTGCGTTCGTGAGTGATACTAAGTGTATTTTCTCAGTAAGAGTTTCTAAAGTTCACGTGTATTGTTTGCTATAATTGCCCGCTCGGGGCGTAGCGCAGCCTGGTAGCGTACTTGCATGGGGTGCAAGTGGTCGGAGGTTCAAATCCTCTCGCCCCGACCACTTGATTGGACTTCGACTTAAATATGATAGATGCTGAGTTTACTGTGCACGAATGTTCGTTTGATTATCCAGTGATTTTCATAACCACATAAAAATGCGCATATTGCTCAGTAACGATGATGGATATTTTGCGCCCGGTCTAGCCTGCCTTGCTGAATCACTCTCACAAATTGCAGAAATCATAGTCGTTGCACCCGAAAGAGATCGAAGCGGTTCCAGTAATTCTCTGACACTGGATCGTCCATTAAGTCTGCGTAAATCCCATAGCGGTTTTTATTATGTCAATGGCACACCGACAGACTGTGTTCATTTGGCAGTCACTGGCATGCTCGACATTATGCCGGACATGATTGTTTCCGGGATCAATAAAGGCGCTAACATGGGTGACGATACGATTTATTCGGGCACTGTTGCTGCGGCCACGGAAGGTTTTTTACTGGGGATTCCTTCATTGGCTGTATCGCTGGTCGATGCGTCCAGGGGAAACTATGCCGCCGCCGCACGTGTTGCGGTTGATATGGTGGAGCGTTTCAAAAAAAATGAAATTCAGAGTCCCGTTTTGTTGAATATTAATGTGCCGGATATCGAATATCAGCAATTGCAAGGAATCGAAGTGACCCGCTTGGGGCGGCGGCACAAAGCGGAACCCGTCATTAAATCGCAAAATCCCCGTGGTGAAACCGTATATTGGGTGGGCGCGGCAGGTCCGGCGCAGGACGCTGGGAAAGGTACGGATTTTTATGCTGTTCAGCATCATCGGGTTTCGGTAACGCCGTTACAGATAGATCTCACCCGTTATGATCAGCTGGATCTGATAACAAGCTGGCTGAATAATTAGGGGCTTGTTATGTCGAGAGAGTTGAAATTTTATAGGTACTGATTGGTGAATGTTCGTCATTCTGGAATAGGTATGACCTCGCAGCGTACGCGCATGCGCATGATTGAACGTTTGCGCGCACAGGGAATCGCGGATGAGGTGGTTTTATCCGCGATGAGTACCATTCCGCGTCATATTTTCGTTGAAGAAGCCTTGGCAAGCCGGGCGTATGAAGATGTTGCCTTACCCATAAATTACGGACAGACGATATCCAGTCCTTGGATCGTAGCGCGCATGAGCGAACTTTTACGCGCCAATTCAAATTTAGGCAAAGTATTGGAAATTGGCACCGGCTGTGGTTATCAGACTGCCGTGCTGGCGCAGATTGCACAAAAAGTTTTTTCGATAGAACGGGTCGGGCCGTTGCTGACACGCACGCGTATCCGGTTGCAAGAATTGCAGATCCGGAATATCTATTTAAAACATGCGGATGGTTTGCTTGGGCTTGCGGAAGCGGGGCCTTTTGATGGTATTATCATGACGGCAGTGACGACGCATGTGCCGCTTTCGTTACTGGAACAACTGGAAATCGGCGGCAGGATGGTTTTCCCGAAGGGAACCCAAAAGCAGCATTTATGTATTGTTGAACGGAATTCGCAAGGTTTTGCCGAAACGGTATTGGAAGAAGTGAATTTTGTACCTTTACTGGCAGGAGTCATAAAAAAATAGCGGCGCGAGGTATAAAATGGCAAATCATGCAACGATCAAATTGATCAACACTATTGATATCTGCAAGTATATGGTTACGATATTTTCTTTACCGAAGCGGTCAAAGTTACCCATTAGCGATTTTTATTTGTTGTGCGGCGCCAGTCTTCTGTTGATTGGGTGTAGTACGACACAGCCTCCCGTCCAGGTAGTCGATCGCGCAAAAAGCGATGCGGTGCAACCTGTAAAGCCGGTCGAATCGAACAATACCGATAATCAAGTCTATACGGTGCAGAAAGGCGATACGCTATACGGAATCGCGCTTAATCATGGTGTGGATTTCAAGAAATTAACGGAATTGAATAATATTACCGATCCGAAGTCGATCAAACCAGGGCAGAAAATTTATTTGTCGATACCGGCAAAAAGCTCGCAACCGGCATTATTCGCCTTACCACAGCAACCGGAAACAGTAACGCTCGAACCGGCGCAAAACCCAGTTGACCGGGCTGTTCCGGTTCCGCCCGAAAGCAGTCCCGCAGTCAGTAGCGGCAAGGTAAAAACCAGTCCTAAAGCGCTTAAACTGCCTTTTTCAGAGCAGAATGTAGCGCGATTACAATATCCGGCCAATAACCCTTCGCCCGCAATACCGCCTGCACTCGCAGTAGCGGAAAAAAATACCAAAATTGAAGCCGCTCCTCAACCTGAATCATCCCTGTCCGATAAAGCGGGCAGTTCGGTTGCCGATTGGATCTGGCCGACGACAGGAAAATTATTATCTTCGTTTTCCAAGAATTCCAAAGGAGTGAAAATATCCGGTCAAGCCGGGCAACCGGTGCTTGCTTCCGCGGCGGGCGAAGTGGTTTATAGCGGTCATGGCCTGCGCGGCTATGGAAATCTGATCATTATCAAGCATGACAATACATTCCTCAGTGCTTATGCGCACAACAGTAAGTTGCTGGTCAAAGAAGGTGAAGCCGTGGTGAAAGGACAGAAAATCGCGGAAATGGGGAATACCGATACGGATACGATTCAGCTCCATTTTGAAATCCGTAAACATGGCAAACCGGTTGATCCGTTACAATATTTACCTAACCAATCGTAATAGCCGGTAGTAAACCGGCTCGACAGAATAACAAAAAAGCGCATAACCCTTTAGAGTTATGCGCTTTTTTATCTCAGCTGTTTTTTATTCAGCAACAGAATGCCGCAGGTGTTTCAACGCTTCGGCAGTATGTTTGGTCGCTTCCTCCGCATGATCTTGTTTCGCATGCGCGATCGCTTCTTCTAAATGTTTGATCGATTCGGTTATGTGTTGATGTGCCCCAGCAGACTCTTTTTCCGCGGCTTTGGCATGGGTGAGGCTTTCTTGCGCGTGATCCAGCAATGCTTTGCTATGTCCCGCTTTGCCGTGAATCTGCGCATCCTCCGCGTGTTTTATCGCTTCCGTTGCATGCTGGTGCGCGTCCGCTGCAATGGCTGGTGAACCGAAGTAAAACAAAGCGCCGGTTACAGTAATCGCTATGGTTTTCCTGAGTTTCATACTAATACCCTCCGTGCTGGTTAAGAAAAGGTTGCCAATGCTCAACAGTGATCAATTTGTGCAGCCGGGATACTAAAGGCTGATCAGGCTATTGAGTGTTTTATAATCGACCCATCCCCGTTCAAGCGTGATACCGCCCATGTGCGTGAATGGCTGGGATGGTTCGCCCAGATCGGACAGAACAGTCGCCGCGCCGCTAAAATCTTGTGAACGGGTATAACCGCTGACCGTAATGAGGGTGGAAAGATTTGCCGCCCGCGCTGATTTCAAACCGTTTTCCGAGTCTTCTATAGCGATGCATTGCGGCGCGGTTAGTTTGAGTTGATCGAGCACCCAGTGGTAAATATCCGGCGCCGGTTTTTTAAACGGCACGATATCGCCGGCGCCGATCACATCAAACCAGCCGATCGATTCTTCACCCAGCGTCGATTTAAGCAGCGCGGTGACATTTTCCATTGTCGTCGTGGTTGCGATCGCAAGCTTTACTTTTTCCCGCCGCAGCTCGTGAATCAGCCGGGCGACACCGGGGCGTAACGGGATATTGCCGGTTTCCATCAACGACTCGAAGTGCTTGGTTTTGGTCTTGTGCAAACTGGCTATCCATTCGGTCAGATTACTTTTGTCGAGCCCGGCGGGTGCGTATCTCTCCATGAAATAGCGGATCCGCTCCTTGCCACCGGTAATTTGCAGTAACTCACCATAAAGATCGATATCCCAATTCCAGTCGAGGTGGAATTGTTTGAAGGCGGCATTGAAAGCCAGACGATGACCATCCTGCTCCGTGTCGGCAAGCGTGCCGTCAACATCGAATAGTACAGCTTGTAATTTATTATTTGTATTCATTTTTTAATCATGGTAAGAGTTGAATCAGTGATAGCTGGCGCGTTGTAGGCGATCCGTGACGGCTAACCATCCCGGATGATCCGGCGGCGCCTCAACGAGCAGATAATCAAATGCTGCCCGGTCAAACTGCCTTAATCTGGCATACAGTTGCTGACCATACGCCACAGGATCGGACGGCATGGCGAATTGTTCGATGGATTGACTCAAGGCGGGCCGTGACTGAGCGCTGTGCGACCAAGTTATGACCAGTATGCGCAAATCTTGTTCCGCCAGCGCCAGCGCACGTTGCCATAGTTGCTCCGCGGGGTAAATTCTCAAGGGCGTTGCCGGGGCATAGTGCGCGGGTAAGGATCCGGAAGTGCGGATGGTTTGCTGGCCATTGTGCGCCAGCAGAACCGGACCTGCCAGCACAGTTTCAAGCGCGGATAGCGCAATTCCTCCCGGCCTGAGTATTTGCGGTAAGTCATCGTGAAAACTGATGATGGTGCTTTCCAGACCGACTGCGCACGCACCGCCGTCCAGGATCATATCGACTTCCGAACCTAATTCTTGCTGCACGTGCGCGGCTGTGGTCGGACTGATGCGCCCGAACCGGTTGGCCGAAGGCGCGGCCAATGCTTTCTCAGGACCTAATGCTTGCAGTAGAGCCAACGCGATGGGATGCGCCGGTATGCGCAGTCCGACAGTATCTTGTCCCCCCGTAACGCAATCGGGTATGCGCCGGTTGCGCTGCAGGATGAGTGTCAAAGGCCCGGGCCAGAAGCGCTGCGCCAGCTTCCAGGCGGATTCGGGTATTGCTTGCGCCCAATAATGCAAATGGGCAATAGCGCCGATGTGGACAATCAGCGGATGATCGGCGGGGCGTTGTTTTATCCGGTATATCCTGTGGATAGCGGAAGGATTGGTGGCATCGGCACCCAGACCGTAGACGGTTTCAGTAGGAAACGCAACCGTTCCGCCCGCGCATAATATCCCCGCTGCGGCAGTAATTTGCTGTTGTTGCTCCGCGGTCAACCCGGACTGCGGTGTGGATAGCGTTGGTTCCATTGTCGTAACTTTCGATTCTCGGTTAAGGCAAAGCGATCATGCCAAGGTGCCATCGTACGGCGAAATGAATCACGGTGTATTGTCATGCCAGTCATATCCCAATATGCCTTGCATCATTCGCACGATATGAAAGCTCAGCCAATTCACGATGTAGTTGCGCCATGAAAAAATACTTTCGCTGGCCGCAGTTACAGGGATCGATTGTTGCGCAATGGCCGTCTTTAAACTGGTTCTTAAGGTAGCGGCAAATTCGTGATCTTCAATGACGACATTGGCCTCGCGCGCAAGCAGCAAACTAAATGGATCGATATTGGAAGAGCCGACTGTGGCCCAATGCTGATCAATGACCGCTACTTTTGCGTGCAAATAACTGCGATTATATTCATAAATTTTAATTCCCGCTCCCAAGAGATTTTCGTACAGGGCCTGGGTGGCATGATGCTGCAAGCGGTATTCGATTTTACCTTGCAGTAAAAGTTCGACGTGCACACCGCGCCGTGCGGCATTTTTCAGCGCGTTGCTGAACTTTCTTCCCGGCAGAAAATAGGCATTGGCGATAATAATCTCGCTTTGTGCCTGATTAATGGCATCCAAATAAGCATGCTCGATATCGTGACGATGCCGCCAATTATCGCGTATCAGCAATGCGGCTTTTTGATTTCCGCATGGTTCACCGGATGGTTTAATCGCGGCAGGGTGCACCCAGCGCTTTTTAAAATGCGCCCAGGCGACGATCAGCCATAAATGCCGCGCAGCTTTATGAATTTGCACCAGTAACGGGCCGCGGATAATGACGGCATAATCGAAACGCGGAGTCAGATTTTCCGGGTTATGTTCGTCGTCGATGATATTGATTCCGCCGATGAAAGCGATTTGCGCATCAATGATGGCTAATTTGCGGTGCATGCGGCGCAACCGGTAGCGGCGCGGCTTTGAGAAAATGAATTCCGGCCGGAATATGAGCACTTTGATGCCCGCTTGCAGCATCCGCTGTATTTCTTCCCGGGGGAAATCCTGCGAGCCGAAGCCATCGAGCAGCAAAAACACCGCTACACCACGCTGAGCCGCACGTTTTAAAGCATCGGCGATTTTTCTGCCAATTGCGTCGTATTCAAAAATATACGTTTCCAGGTGGATTTCAGTGTGCGCTTTGTCGATTGCGGCTTCTAATTCCGGGAAATACTCCGCGCCATTGTGCAGTAAAGTGATGTGATTGTTCTCAACAAAGTGAAAATTTCTCATGGAGAAAACAAGCGCTGTACCGGTGCGATAGGCGTGAGTGCGAGATCAATCAGCCGGTGGAAATGTTCCGGCATGTTGCGGCAAATGGTTGGCGGATTTCCAGACACGGATTGATGCTGTGCGATTACGAGATGCTCAGCATTCTATCCAATGCCACTTTTGCCAGTTTGGCCTCATGTTCAGGCACTTTGATCTGATTGACCGCATTGCCGTTAACCAGATTTTCCAGTGCCCAGGCCAAATGCTGAGGATCGATCCGAGCCATGGTCGAGCACATACACACCATCGGCGACATGAATTGGACGATTTTATCCTGTGCTTTGAATTCCTCGGCGATCCGGCTGACCAGATTCAATTCCGTACCAACCAGCCAGCGTGTGCCGCTTTTCGCGGCTGCGATGGTTTTGATGATGTATTCCGTCGAACCGACATAGTCCGATGCCTTGCACACTTCAAAGCTGCATTCCGGGTGCGAGATCACAATACCGTCGGGGTGCTGATTGCGGAAACGGATAATATGCTGCGGCTGGAACATTTGATGCACCGAGCAATGGCCTTTCCACAACAGGATTTTGGCTTTCTTGATTTGTTCGGGCGTCAATCCGCCCATCGGTTCGTCAAAATTCCATACCACCATTTCATCTAACGGAATGCCTAATTGATGCCCGCTCCAGCGGCCCAGATGCTGGTCAGGGAAAAACAGCACTTTTTCGCGTTGTTTGAACGACCATTGTAGAACTTTACCGGCATTGCTGGAAGTGCAGACGATGCCTTCATGTTCTCCGCAGAACGCTTTCAGGTCGGCGGCGGAATTGATGTAGGTCACGGGGGTGATCGCTTCATCGGGATTCAGTATTTCCGCAAGCTCGCGCCAGGCGCGCTCGACATTGGCGAGATTGGCCATGTCGGCCATGGAACAGCCGGCCGCCATATCGGGCAGAATTGCGATTTGCGCCGGACTGGAAAGCATATCCGCAACTTCCGCCATAAAATGCACGCCGCAGAACACCAAATAATCCGCGTCCGTTTGCGCGGCAAGATGGGAAAGCTTTAAGGAATCACCGGTCAAGTCCGCGTGCCGGTATACATCGGCGCGTTGATAATGATGAGCCAGAATGACGGCGCGCTTTCCCAGCGCTTTTTTGGCGCTGACGATGCGTTGTGCGCATATTTCATCCTGCAGTTGATCATACTGTTCAAATTCAAAGGCTTCTTGATGCATTGCGATCCTGTTCTTCCCAATTTGTTGATTGAATGATGCACATTACTCTACTTTAAGATATAGATTCAAGCTGAAATTTAAAGGACCACAGCCGGGATCGATTCATAAAATGAGAATTAGTGTTCTGTTATAATTCATAAAAGTGAAAATTTTAAGCGGCAGTATCCGGCCAGTTCTACATTACCGCGATTAAAAAACGAATAAATTTCCAGATGAGCGCTCGCCTACATATCAGATCTCCTTTGATCCTCGTGGTCTTGTTGATCTTTTTGACCTTTTGGCTGGATCGTCTGACCCGGCCGCCGGAACAAATGAAGGATGATGATTTATATCGCAATCCGGATTATATTGCGGAGAATTTATCCGGCATCCGGATGGAATACGAGCATGCGATTCAGCGTAAATTCACCGCGCAAAAATTATTTCATTATCTCGATGATAAGGTTACGGAACTGGAGCAAATCAATTTTATCAACACCGAGCCGGAAAAGCCGCTGATGCGTTTGTTTGCGGATCGGGCGGTCATAATCAGTAAAGGTAAGGATATTTATTTAACCGGAGATGTGATGGCCATCAGAGGAGCGGATGATGATAAAAGCAAGATTACTTTAGCGACTAATTTCTTGCATCTTATTCCGGACGAAAGCTTGATTAAGTCGGATCAGGCCGTAACCATTTCAAGATTTAAAACCACGGTCAATGCGAATGGACTGGAGTTCAATAACCGCACCGGGATGATGCAGCTCCTCTCCAATGTGAAGGCTGTCAATAAAAAGTAATTGAATAAAATATGAAGATACTGTCCGTTATTGGTTTTGCTAGTTTATTTTTTATCCAACCGGCCGCGGCTGAGCGGGCCGATCGTGAGAAACCGATCCATCTGGAAGCGGATCATGCCACGGTGGAGGATGTGAATCGTAAGGAGGGCAGCCGGATCAGCACATTCACCGGAAATGTCGTGCTGACGCAAGGAACGATGCGCATATTGGCCAATAAAGTGGTGATGAAGGAGGATCCGCAAGGATTCCGGCATGCCACCGCAACGGGAGACTTGGTGAGTTTCCGGCAAAAGCGCGATCGTATGAATGAGTACGTCGAGGGATGGAGCGAACGGGCGGAATACGATAGTAAAGCGGACAAAATCGAATTGTTCCGGCAAGCGCGGCTGAAGCGTGGCTCCGATGAAGTGCAGGGCGACTATATTTCCTATGACATGACCACTGAGTTTTTCAAGGTTGTCGGCAGCAAAGAGCGCGGTGTTGAAAGCGGCCCCGATAAGCGAGTGCGTATCACCATCCAGCCTAAAAATAAACCCGAAGAATAAATCTCCGATTAAAGAGTGGAATGAATCTCATAAAATGAGTGAGTTAAGAGCGAGTAATTTAAAGAAACGCTATAAATCACGCACGGTTGTGCAGGATGTGTCTTTTTCACTGGGCAGCGGTGAGGTGATCGGCTTACTGGGTCCCAATGGCGCCGGTAAAACGACCTGCTTTTATATGATTGTCGGCTTGGTGCCGCTGGATGGCGGCGGAATTTATCTGAACGATCAGGATTTAGGTCAGATGGCGATTCACCAGCGCGCAAAACTTGGATTAAGTTACCTGCCGCAAGAAGCCTCCATTTTCCGGCGTTTGACCGTTGAAGAAAATATTCTGGCGATCCTGGAATTGCAGCCTTTCGATGAAGACACGAAACAGCGGTATTTAGATGACTTATTACACGATTTGCACATCAGTCATTTGCGCGATAATGCCGCAATCAGTCTGTCCGGAGGTGAACGCCGCCGTGTTGAAATAGCGCGTGCATTGGCGTCTCAGCCGCGGTTTATTCTGTTGGATGAACCGTTTGCCGGCGTTGATCCGATAGCTGTCATCGATATTCAGAAAGTGATCTCCTTTCTAAAGGAAAGGGGGATCGGTGTTCTCATTACCGATCATAATGTGCGCGAGACTTTAGGAATCTGTGACAGGGCTTATATCATCAGCGAAGGCCACGTGCTGGCCCAAGGTAAACCTGAAGAGATCATCAATAATGAAAAAGTTAGAGAAGTCTATTTGGGGGAACACTTCCGGCTATAGCATTCCGGGTGGACTGCAACTGAATCGATTGGCGATTATTGTTTTCTCAGGATTATGAAGCCGACACTCCAATTAAAGGTATCGCAGCAACTCAGACTGACTCCCCAATTGCAGCAATCTATCCGGCTGTTGCAGTTATCCACCGTTGAATTGAATCAAGAAATTGAGCGAATGGTGCAAGAGAACCCATTGCTGGAACTGGGGGAAGAGTGGAACGCCCCGCCAGCGGTCGTCTCATCCGATCACCCGGAAACCGCTTCCGGATCAGCAGATTCCGATGATGTCTCAGCAGAAGCCGAATCGGCCGAAGTCAAAGCGGAGCAGGAAGAGGATTTTGAGCACGATCCGGAGTGGCAGCAGGAAAGTGCGGTCTCTTATGCTGCTCCTGAAGATGATGATCTGGATGGACCGCAGATACCTGACAAGCCGTTAAGTTTGCGGGAACACTTGAATTTTCAAACCTGCCTGAGTCAGATTTCCGAGCGGGAAAAAATAATCATCGGTCTGCTGATCGACAGTCTGGACGATGATGGTTATCTGTTACAGGACTTAAACGAGTTGATGACTCTGCTGCCCGTGGAATTGAACATCGGCTCCGATGATTTACAGTGTGCGCTGCAACGTTTGCAGCATTTCGATCCCGTGGGCGTGGGCGCGCGCAATTTGCAGGAATGCCTGTTATTGCAGCTACAAGCGATGCCCGATAGCACCGATCATCGTGACCAAGCGATCAAGGTGGTGCGGGATTATCTGGACATTCTGGCTTCTCATGATTTCGGTCAAATAAAAAAACTGCTGGCTTGTAACGATGAAAGCCTGCGTGCTGTCAACAAACTGATTACCAGTTTGAACCCTAAGCCGGGCGCGCAATTTTGTTCTCACAACGAACGCTACATTGTGCCCGATATTACGGTGACGAAAAGAGGCGGGGTATGGGTGGCGCATCTTAATGCGAATGCGATTCCGCGCCTGAATATAAACCATCTCTATGCTAACATACTCAAACAGGAGCATCATTCCGCGCGTCAATTAGTCGGTCAGTTGAATGAGGCCAAATGGTTAATAAAAAATATACAACAACGCTTCAGTACCATTCTGAAAGTAGCCAATGCCATCGTGGAGCGGCAGCAGCAATTTTTTGAACACGGTGCAATTGCGATGCGCCCGCTGGTGCTGCGCGAGATTGCGGAAACTTTGGGCCTGCATGAGTCCACAGTATCACGGGTAACGACGCAAAAATTTATGTATACTCCGCGGGGTATTTTTGAGCTCAAATATTTTTTTGGCAGCCATGTTGCCACGGATTCGGGCGGCGCTTGTTCAGCCACGGCGATTCGTGCGTTGATCAAACAATTGGTGCAGGAAGAAAATCCAAGGAAGCCGCTGAGCGATAATAAAATTTCAAGTATTCTTGAGCAACAGGGTATTGTTGTTGCGCGTCGAACCATTGCGAAGTATCGCGAATCGTTACAGATTCCGGCAGCTAATCTTCGCAAATCATTTTAATCAGATTAGAGGAAGGATAATGAACCTTAAACTTACCGGTAACCATGTCGAAATTACGGACGCTATGCGTGACTATGTCACTTCAAAGATCAGTAAAATTACCCGTCATTTTGATCATGTCATTGACGTCAGCGTCATTCTCTCGGTTGAAAAGCTGAAACAGAAGGCCGAGGCTAACGTTCATATACGCGGTAAAGATATTTTTGTCGAAACCGACAGCGAAGATATGTACGCATCGATCGACAGCCTGGTCGACAAACTGGACCGGCAAATCCTCAAGCACAAGGAAAAAAATCTTGAGCGGCGCAATCATGGCGCATTGAAAGATCAAGATCTTGAACAATAAGATGCTGCGGCATCATGCGGTTTCAGCATGATCTGCGGCATTATCATTTAGAAGAAAGTATTCCATTTTCCATGAATCAAATTTCGCAATTGCTGCCATTGACGAATGTCATTGTCGATCTGGATGTCAGCAGCAAAAAACGTGTCTTTGAACAAGCCGGATTGTTGTTTGAAAATACGAATCAAATTGCGCGCAGCCAGGTTTTCGATAGCCTGTTTGCGCGTGAAAAACTCGGTTCAACCGGATTAGGGCAAGGTGTTGCCATCCCGCATGGCCGGATCAAGGGATTGCGCGAAGCGATCGCTGCGCTGGTGACTATGAAGGAAGCGATACCATTTGACGCGCCGGATGGCCAGCCCGTCAATATTGCCTGTATTTTGCTGGTTCCGGAAAAAGCCACTGACAAGCATTTGCAGATTCTAAGCGAGCTGGCGCAAATGTTCAGTGATAAGCAGTTTCGTGAGAGCATCCTGAATTGCAAGGATGCCGCCGGAATCCACAAGCTCATTACCGACTGGGAACCCAATGTCGCGAATTAGTATTGCACAGCTTTTCGAGGATAAAAAAGACAAACTCAAACTGACCTGGATCACCGGTCAGGCCGGCGCCGCGATTGAGCTCAGCGATGAGGAAATCGCGCAATCGGGTCAGGGTATGATCGGTCATTTGAATTTCATCCATCCCGACTGGATTCAAGTCATCAGCAGCGATGAGATTCATTATCTGAACAAGCTGGAAGCCGCTTCGCTGGAGAAAAAAATCAATCAGCTCACGCAGATTAATCTGGCCTGCATCATTGTCGCGGACAATGCCGAAGTACCATTGCCGATCTTTAATATGGCGAGTGCAAACAATATTCCCTTGCTGCATTCGCCTTTTCCCGGTCTGGAAGTGATCTGGCTGATCCGCACCTATCTGAGTACCGCCCTGGCGCCGTCGTGCAGCTTGCATGGCGTGCTTCTGGATGTGCTCGGCATGGGCGTGATGATCACCGGCGAAAGCGGGGTCGGTAAAAGCGAATTGGCGCTGGAATTGATCAGCCGCGGCCATGGTCTGGTCGCGGATGATGTGGTGGAATTACGGCGTATCGCACCGGAAACATTGGAAGGCCGCTGTCCGCCGATGCTGCGGGATTATCTGGAAGTGCGCGGTCTGGGTATGCTGAACATCCGCACTATTTTCGGTGAAACGGCGGTGCGGCGCCGCAAAAACATGAAATTGATCGTGCATTTGCAAAATAGCGGCGGATCCAGCTCAGGCCAGCTGGAGCGCCTGCCGATCAGCGATCTGACCGAGAATATTATGAGTGTCGATATCCGCAAGGTCGTTATTCCCGTCGCGGCTGGCCGTAATCTGGCCGTTCTGGTGGAAGCGGCGGTACGGAACTATGTGTTGCAATTGCGCGGCATCGATGGCACGAAGGAATTCATTGAGCGCCATGAACGTGAGATGAATAACGAATTAACCGATAAGAATTAATCCCGGCGCGGATTGATTCTGGCGCATTTATTTTTCTCAGCCTTTCCGGGAGTGACCTCCAAGTCAACACGGATGTGATGAACAATCCTCAAACAATTACCTTGGCGTTGACGGGTGCATCGGGCATGCCGTACGGTATTCGCTTGCTGGAAATGCTGTTGCGGGAAGGTAAACAAGTCTACCTGCTGTATTCCAAAGTGGCGCAGATCGTTGCGCAACAGGAAATGAATCTGGCGCTGCCCTCCAGCGCCAAGGAAACGGAAGCTTTCTTTAACCACCGGTATCAGGTGCCGGATGGGCAGTTGCGGGTGTTCGGACGCGAGGAATGGTTTGCGCCGGTTGCTTCCGGTTCTAACCCGGCCGATGCGATGGTGATCTGTCCTTGCACCATGGGTACCATGGCTGCGGTCGCCGCCGGTTTGAGTCAGAATTTGATCGAACGCGCAGCCGATGTCATGTTAAAGGAACACCGGCCGCTCATCATCGTTCCAAGAGAAACGCCATTTTCCGTCATTCATCTGGAAAATATGCTCAAACTGGCGCGAAGCGGTGCGGTTATTTTGCCAGCCAATCCCGGTTTTTATCATCATCCGCAAACGGTGCAGGATTTGGTGGATTTCGTCGTGGCCCGCATTCTGGATCACCTGGGCGTCAAGCATGATCTGATCGCGCGCTGGGGAATGGATAACTGAAGCTCGATTTATTTGCCGGTTGTTACTCAGAAGTATCTTGCAGTATCGAAGCGGGCATTAACTGATGATCCTTAGTGCGAAAGATTCCTGCTTCGGTTACCACATAATGCATCGAAATGTCGTGTGCCTGCGGATAAATGCTGTCGAGCCGTTGCAGCTCAAAAGCCACACCGATGGTCAGCGGCTGGCGTTCGTAAGTAGCCAAGGTGCGGTCAAAATAACCGCTGCCGTAACCTAAGCGGTAGCCGTGTTGATCAAACCCGACCATCGGTATAATCAACGCATCCAACCGGACAATCGGAGTTTCCAGTGGAACCGGGATACCGTAAGCGCCGTTTTTCATCGGTGTGTTGGGCGACCATTCGCGGAAACAAAGCGGCTCGTTTTTACCGGTTATTTCTGGCAAAGCCAGGATGGCACCCTGTTGCAAACAATACTGAGTGATCGGGCGCGGATCGTATTCGCCGCGAAATGGCCAATAAATCCCGATGATCATTTTTTGCGGCTGCGGTAAGCCTTGCTTGAGAAAGCCGGTAATGGCCTGGCTCCATTGCTGGTGGATTTCTGCCGGTATGGCTTCACGGGCCGCGATCAATTGCTTGCGCTGCTGTTTTTTCCATTCCGGTAAATTGTCCATAATCCTTGACCTAAATATCCGCAGTTGGGTGATCAGACACAAAGTTTTGTTGTAACAGCTTTCTGACCGGCGCAGGAATACCTTGCTCAAGCGCATCAGCCGGGTTGATCCAGATCGATTCCGGTTTTGTAATCGCGGCGTCCGACACAACGTGCAGCAAGCGCGGATGAATGCGCAGCTTGAAGTGCGTAAATTGATGATCCAGAACAGGTAGCTCAAGCGGCGAGTGAACCTTGATGCCGAGCTGATGCTGGCAATAATGAACCGCATCGGTACCGGTTTCGATTTCCGGCGGACACCATAATGCGCCCCAGATACCGGAAGAAGCTCTTTTTTGCAAAAGCAATTTCTTCTGCCGCATCAGCAATAAAAATACGGTTTCTTTTTGTGGTAACGCCTTACGGGGTTTGGCGGACGGCAATTGATCCACACGTTGTTCCTGGAATGCAACGCATTGCGATTGCAGAGGACAGACTTCACAGCGCGGAGTTTTGCGTATGCAGACTGTAGCGCCCAAGTCCATGAGCGCCTGAGTATAGATTTCAATCGCGCCGTCGCTGTGGTCAACGGGCAGTGATGCTTCCGCTTTTTCCCACAGCAGGCTCTGAACCTTGGTTTCTCCCGGATAACCGCTGATGCCGAAATAACGCGTCAAGATTCGCTTAACATTGCCATCCAGGATCGCTTCGCGCTGGCCGAAAGCAAAAACGGCGATAGCGGCGGCGGTGGACCGCCCGATTCCCGGCAGTTGCTGAATGGCTAACCGGCTGGCTGGGAATCGTCCTTGATGATCTTGCATGATCCTCTGAGCCGTCCGGTGCAGGTTGCGTGCACGGGAATAGTAACCAAGCCCGCTCCACAAAGCCAATACCGCATCGAGCGGTGCTTGCGCCAGACTGGCAACGGTTGGGAATGTCTGCATAAACCGGGCGTAATAAGGAATGACCGTGTTGACTTGCGTTTGCTGCAACATGATTTCAGATAGCCAAATCGCATAAGGATCGCGATTCCGTTGCCAAGGCAAGTGGTGACGGCCGTGATCGTTATGCCAATGGATGAGCCGGGATGCTATAAACGACATGAGAACTCAAATGCGCCGGAGCGGATGGCCGGAAGAAACTATCATGAATGCTATGTTGCGATTACGCTTTGGCAAGATTTACGGGAAAATAACTTCGCTGAATTTGGCATTGGGTGTTAGCACTTCCATTTTGGCGAGACGGATTAATTCGATTTGCTGCCGCGTATCGCTATCGATCACCAAGCATTCATTTTTCTCGGGTGAATTGACAATATCGATGGCTTTTCCTTCGATGATTTGATCGTTTTTTAAGATGAGTCTCAGCCGGTAGCCGTACATGCAAGCAACCTCCACAAAATCATGAAGATCGCATGAGATTGCGTTTTGAGTCATGGCGATGAATCCTTAAGTGATAGTATGAGGGCATAATATACACGATACTAAAGCCGCAAAATCAAATGATGGAAATTCTGAAAACACTGGGCTTATTCGCCGTTACCGCACTCGCTGAGATAATCGGCTGTTATCTGCCGTACCTCTATTTAAAAGGGGGTAAGTCGTTCTGGTTGCTTTTTCCCGCAGCGGTCAGTTTGGTGATATTTGTTTGGTTGTTGACACTGCATCCGCAAGCGGCTGGCCGTGTTTATGCCGCCTATGGCGGTGTTTATATCTGTGTGGCGCTGATGTGGTTGTGGGCAGTCGATGCGATCCGCCCGGCAATAACGGATTGGGTTGGAGTAGGTATCTGCTTGATAGGGGTAATCGTTATCATGTATGGAAGACAGCTGGACCGGTATTTATAGCAAAACTGACTGACGTATTCCGGCGTTACAAGTTGTTTCCCGAGCGATTATTTGATTTTTCTGATCTGCTCCTGTTTGATGATATAGCGTTGGATCATCGCTTCCATGCTGGCTGCCAGCTCAATGAACTGACATCCTGCGCGCATACAGTTCTGTCCGTTACGCAACGTGATTTCATAGGTATTTTTTACCTGAATGGTGACCGTGATGGTCCCGATTTCAGGAAGCGCGATTACGCAATCGCTATAGATCATGCCGGGATCAAAATTAATGATTGGATGATGGTCAATCACGGCGATTCCGCCACAGCTGATATCGAGTAATGCCACTTCAGCTTTTGCGGATGCGTCATTTCCTGGAATTGGGATGACGCATTTAAGCGGTTTGGCGATGGGAGTGGTGATACGGAAATGATTTCTTCTTTGTATGCGTAACAGTGACTTAGGAATATTGATCGCAAAAGCATCTTTACCGTCATACTGAATTTTTCTGATTTGATCGCAAATAAATTCTATTTTTACTCTATTTTGCGTGGTTACAAAGACCAATGCTTTGGAATGCAGTGCTTTTTGGCAATGTTTGTCATCAATGCCGTAATCAATCACCATTTCTTTTTTATTCGCATCGATTGCGAGGATTGAAGTCAAAATAAAATCACTGGCGTAATCGGGATAGAGCGTGATTAATGAATTTGTTTGCATAATCCCGCGAAGAATGAAAAGAATATCGATTTCCGAATGGATGCGGAAATTCTCACTCGTTTCTTCTCGAGAAAATTGAGTGGGCGCAAAGACGGTTGGTTCTTCGGTGATTTGATCGGATGTATGCAACATTATTAGTTCTCCAGAATTTTCTGTGTAATCTTTTTATTCAGGCTATTTGCGGTTGAGGTCGCTTTGCCTTGCTCCAATTTGTAAAGCCATGCTAATAATTCAGCGACAGCGAGGTAGAGTTGGGGCGGAATTCGATCGTCAAGGTTGACTTGCATGAGCAGCGCAACCAATTCACTCGATTCGTGCACATAGATTCCGCTTTCTTTGGCGCGTTTAATAATCTCTTGGGCAATGAGACCGCGGCCTTTGGCAACTACTTTAGGGGCAACTTGCCCTTCGCGATAAGCGAGTGCAACCGCAGTAAGATAAGACTCATTTTCCATCATACTCGACCTCTACCGAGCGAATATTTAACCCTGCGGATTGCATGCCGGTGGCGAGCGGTAATTGATTGCCCTTCAATAAACCGGCAGTTTCTTGTTGCGAAGCGTTCAGCTTGATGCTGATGCCATTTGCATTCAGCGCAATGCTGGCGGTAATATCACCCAGCTGCGGCATCGATAAGCGAAGCTGTGTACGCCATTGCGCGGCTTGATCGAGCTCATTTTCTTGTGCCTTTTCGTCCGCGGGTTGTTCATAAATATCCCATTCCATCGACTGCCCTTGCCAGACTTCTCCGCGCCAAAGCAGATGACCGGTTTCCAGAGTGGTCAGCTGTTGTTGCACCAGTGGGATTGCTTGGGCGTGCACCGGCATCTCAGGACTTACCGAAGCTTGTACAGCCGCTTTGGCAGTAGACAAATCAGCCGCTACCAGCATTAATTTTCCTTGAGGTTCTTGCTGCAAGTTTTCAAGTGTATTTTTTCCATTAACCCATTGTGCTTGGTGTGATTCATAGAATAAACCACTTTGAACAATTGCTTTTTGTAATAAGCTGGGTAAATCAGTGCTATTTATTGGCGTACTGGTCAGGATAGGGACGGAGCTGCTGAGTGATTGCGTGGTTGGGGTATTCGGTGCGTTTGCAGATGTTTGACTTAGGATGCTTTGCATCAGCGCTCCCAAGAAACGTCCGGTGGTACTTATGGATGTATTATTTGCTTCACTATCTGACGGTGTATCGTTCAGAGCTAGAAACTCAAGCTTCGGTTCATTTGAAATGAAAACGAGCTGCAGTTTGTTACCCGGTTGAAAATTCTCAGGCAGGCGCATTTGTAATGACCTGCCTGCAACCAATACCCGTGAATCACCATTCAATAAGCGGGATTCAACGAGCGCTTGATACTTTTGACCTTGTATGAACTCTGCGGGAGAGGTTTGTGAATCGAGTATCCCCGTTACAGGCGTAACAGGAGCGGTTGGCTTGATTTGATTTGAAATTGCCGCTACATCTGTTTTAATTATGGTCGGAATCACGACAACTCATCTTCAATCTAAATAATGAATTGGAAGAGTTCTGAGTGTGACATATTGTTTCTAATGTGTATTTATAGATTGCTGACGGGTTGATAAGCGAGTTGAAGATCGCGTGTACGGCTATTCGTGTAGAGCATATCTTGCAGCTTCATCATCCATGGTTCTGTGATCGCTCTGATTTGCGCGTCATCAGCCAATATTTGATGGATAATTTTTACTTTCTTTTGAAGTAGTTCTTCATCTAATATGGGTTCCTGATCGTTTTTAATAAGTACTTCGGTTAACTGCCTGCATTCCTGTTCCAATTGTATTAATTGATCCCACTCGCTATTTTGAGCTGCTGCCAGCATTTTTCCAGTTGTTGCTAAAATAGCATCATATGTTTTCAATGTTTGTACACTATCCATTTATCTTTGTACCCTTATTTTTATTACAGAATTGTGAGCTAGACTGCGACTGCTTTGATTGCAGTTTGTGTTTCACCGGTTTGTCCAATTTCTTTCCAAGCGCCATGCAATTCGGATAGCAACTTACTAACTTCGTTGACAATCTCAAGATTGTTCTGGATATTGGCAACCAAAAGTCGATATGCCATGTAGTCATAAAGCGCTTGGAGCTTAACCGCCAGATCACCACCGGCATTCATATCCAAGCTTGCTTTCAGACCGTGATCAATGATCATGATAGCTTTTGAGATCATTTGCCCTTTCTCGGCAATTTCATTGTGGTGCATGTGCATTTTGGCTTTTGCCAAAGCTTCTTGCGCACCTTCGAATAACATCAAAATGAGTTTGTGCGGATCGGCCGATTCAATTCCTGTTTCAACACCGACGCGTTGGTAAGCGGATATCGCACTATTCATGGCTGTATACATTTTGTACCCCTTTATTTATTGACGAGACTGGTTGTTGGTTATTCTGATTTTGGCAATCTGGATAGTTGCTGTTGTAAAAAATTGCTGGTTTGAGTCATGCTGGCAATGGTTGTATCCAATGCGGTAAATTGAGCGCGTATTCGTTTTTCTGTGTCAGCAAGGCGCTGAGTTAAAGTTTCTCGTTGTGTGCCTATATCTTTGATAGACGAATTTATGCCATCAATGCGGCTGTCAATGAGTTGGCCGTTCAGCATTCCTCCCACCAATTTATTCAATTTCGCTGCAAAACCATGCGCGAAATCTATATCTCCCCTCGCGCCTGTGCTGCCTCCAGTTATTTTGAGCACGAGCCCGCTGCTATCAGCGGCACCGGTTAGAGTTTGACCAGAACCTGTTGCAGTGATGCCATTTATCGTGCCGGCTACGTTTACTCCCGCAGTTTCAACGGGTGCGCCGAATAAATCCGATTTGCCATTTCCACCCGTAATCGATACGGTTGAAGCAGAGCCATAACGATCTGAGGTAATAGCTAGATTTCCAGCAGACTGACTCACTGTTACTTTGATTCCTGCAGAGGAAATTGCAGATGTGCCATTAATTCTTGATTGAATCTCAGCTGCCAGAGAGGTTGCTGTATAAGTACCGGCTGCGAGTGTTATATTGGCATTAACGCCATCGATAGTGAGATTCAGCGAATCATTAATCCCCGTATTGATGGTTAATGCTGCTGCAGTGCTGCCTATTGCGGTACCTTGTGTTGCAATTTGGCTGATATTCAGTGCGTATTTGCCATTGATCGTTTCGGGCTTAGCGCTGGTAAATGAGACGAGGCTGTCGTTGGTTTTTCCAACAGAGGCAAATAGCGTTGAGATATCTTTGGTTGGATCATTTAGAGCCTTTGATAGCTTGGCTGAATCTAATTTAAGTGTTCCATCTGACTGAAAGGAAATGCCGGTTTCTGATAGTAAGCTTAAACCACCACCCGCAGTAGTCAATGGATCGGAAATTGCACTACGTATTCGTGATTGAATTGATCTAACTGTTGAATCCCCAGTTAAAATTGATGCTTGCTTTGTTGCTGCATCATATTTCGATAGATCAACAATCGTCTTATTTAAATCATTAAAGGATTTTACAAATGATGACACAACATTCTGGATACCCGCTGTATCTCGCGATAAATTTAAGGTCGATGTGGTACCAGGATTTGCCTTTAATAAATTTAATGTGACGCCCTCAATAGCATCCGTGATATTGTTTGACGCTTTGCTGATTGAGATACCATCGATAACCAATGTGGCATTGCTAGCAGCCATCGTTTGAGTCAGGTTAGTCGTGCCACCGGTCGATGCATCATAAACAAGCTGGGAGAGTCCGGCATTATCAGTGTTGTTCCCATCGGTATCAGTCGCAGTTATTTTCAGAGCATTACTTAAACCAGTATCTTGAGATGCAACAACTAAGCGATTGCCTGTTCCATCATTGACTATACTGGCGGTTACTCCAGCATTGGCTTGATTAATTGCATCACGAATGCCAGATAGCGATGAATTGCTTGGGGAAATGACAATAGACTGTGCGGCTTTATCCGGATTGAGCGTAAATGCACCGCTATTGTATGTGCCAAATTGTATCGTTAAAGTGCCGCTGCCGACCGTAGTACTGGTGTTTGTAAAGTTAGCCGATTTTAATTTTTGAGCTTGAGCGAGTGTTTGGATTTCTACAGAATGACTTCCTGTGACTGCTGATGATGATGCGCTTGCACTGGCCAATGTTGTATCGGAAAAATTAGCCGTTACGGCGGTAAATCTTGCCGGATCGGACAGTGCCACAAGGTTGCTTTGAAATGACGATAATGCTCCCTTCAGGGTACCAAAAGCGGTTAACCGGGTTTGCTGTTTAGCTTCTTTGGCATCGAGAGCGGCAAGTGGCTGGCTTTCCGCCTTCATTAACTGACTGACTATGCCATTGACATCTAAGCCTGATCCGATTCCTGGAGATGAAAGCATTTCTGAACTCTATTCAATATGATTGTAATTATGCTTTTCCGTTGAATAGCAATCCTTGGACTTTGTCTAAGGTGCGGGCTATTTCAACAGCTTCTTCTGATGGAATCTGGCGGATGACTTCTTCGGTATGCACATCCATTACTTTAATAATTGTTTTCCCAGTATCCTCATCAATTGAGAATCGCAAGTTGTGTGCCAGATTATCCACGGTGCCTTGAATTTTTTGAACAGCTTGTTTAACTTGATCTTCGGATTTCAGGCTATTATCAACTTTGAGACCTGCGGTTGAAACTGGCGATGCAACTACATCCGCATTAGATACGGATAATTTTCGAGATGTCGCTAATGGTGGCGAAGTCGGTGGAAGTGCGCCGATAGTATTTATTTGATTGATAGTCATGTTGTAACTCCTTAAAGTTGAGAGAAACGCGGAATATTTCTTGAATTCCGCGTTCTGTCAGCTTTATTTAATACGAAATATCATCTGTTACGATCTGTTTAACGTAATAGTGATAAAACGTTATTGGGTAGTGAATTTGCTTGCGCCAGAATCGCTACACCAGCTTGTTGCAGAATTTGTCCGCGCGTTAGGTTGGCAGATTCTGCGGCAAAGTCAGCATCTTGAATCCGGCTGCGAGAAGCAGACAAATTTTCTGACGCAGTTTGCAGGTTTGCGATGGTCGAACTGAAACGATTCTGAATTGCACCCAAATCACCGCGTGAGCTATTGATGGCTTTTAAAGCCTCATCCAATGTTTTAATTGCTGTCTGTGCGTTGGTTCCGGTAGAGATATCCAACGTGGCAACAGAGTTAAAAGAACTGGAAGTAGCACCAAATACATCAGCATTTCCACCACTGACAGATATTTGACCACCAGCACTAGCAAGTTCAACAGTACCCGTAGCAATCGTAGAATCGGTTGCTGCACCGCCTGTTAATGTGGTTGTGGTTGCGCCAGCAACTACATTGGCTGTTTTTGTCGCGCCAGTATTATTAAAGTCCTGGATTCCTATGTCTCTACCATCAGCTGTCGTCAGTGTGATAACTGATTTGTTGGTCGGGGATGCAAATGAAGCGGTAACACCAGTTAACGATTGCAATCCATTGATAGCAGAAGCTAAACCACTTAGATCCGAGGTGTCAGTAACCGTGGCGGATACAGTGTTGCCGTTTAAAGCGAAAGATACTGTACCAGCGGAAGCAATACTGCCTAATGTCGCGCTATTGGTGGCCGTTGCCGTAATACCTATGCTGGAAGCAGAGGCGTTAATGGCAGAAGCTATCGCTTTTGCGTCAGATCCTACTGCGTAACCAATATTGCCTGTGGCTCCTTTGTTATTGGAAAGCACCAAGGCAGCTTCAACTGTAACGCCATTACCCCCTGAGTTATCGGCGCCAGCCGCAGTTGTTGTATTTACAGCAGTTCCATTGGTAGTCAGTATATGGCTACCTAATGCAGTGGCGCGTGCATCCGAGATCGAAGAAATATTAATGGTTTGGTTTGCATTGGCGCCAACCTGGAAGCTTTGGTTAAGGAAAGAGCCATCCAGCAAGTTCAGGCCGTTAAATTGAGTCTGACTGGCCACACGAGTTACCTCAGCACTTAATTGAGCGGCTTCAGCTTGTAGTGAAGCGCGATCACTGGCACTATTGGTTGCATTGGCGGACTGTACTGCCAGTTCGCGAATACGTTGCAAGTTGTTGCCGATTTCGCCCAATGCACCTTCGGCGGTTTGCGACAGAGAGATGCCATCGTTCGCATTACGTACAGCCTGATTTAAGCCGCGAATTTGTGAGGTCATCCGTTCCGAAATCGCCAAACCTGCAGCATCGTCTTTGGCGCTATTGATACGTAAACCAGATGATAAACGTGTCAATGATGTATTTAGCGCGGTTTGTGAAGTATTTAAATTACGTTGTGCATTTAATGAGGCTACATTAGAGTTAATGATTTGTGGCATTTGGGTTCTCCTTTTTGATAACTATTTGTTTTGGCATAATTGCCATTTACGACGTTGGCTGCCCTGCAATCCAAGAGGGTGTGTAACCACCGTTGATGCAGTTATCGGAAATCATTTTGAAAAGTTTAGGATTTTACTTTCATGGTTTTTGTCCAATCGATTGGTTAATATGAGCTATTCATGGTATAAAACGATTTTCTCTCGTAAAATTATCTTGTAAAATTGGGAATATATTCAGTCGGTTAATTTGACAAGTTAAGAGAAGTTATATGCTATATCGACTTCAACCGGTAATATGCTGAGATGATTAATGAAGAGAAACTGAACATACTGATGGTCGAAGATTCCGAGAAGGATATCGATCGGGTGTTGCAAATACTTTCGCAAGGCGGTTTTAAGACCGACTGCCTGTGTGTCAGTACGGCTGAAGCTTTGCACGATGCCCTGATGACCCGGGACTGGAATGTGGTGCTATCGGATTACGATTTACCTCGACTGAGTGCTCAGGAAGTTTTGCAAGTCATAAAGAGCAAAGCGCTCGATATCCCGCTGATTATCATATCCAGTCACGTAGGCGAGGAAGCAGCCGAACATATCATGGCCTTGGGTGCTTATGACTTCATGATGAAATCAAATCTGGCCCGATTGGTACCGGCAATCCGGCGCAGCTTGCATGAAGTTGAAAATTATCAGCGTTTCATCACCACACAGACTGCGTTACAAAAGAGCGAAGCACTTTTTCAAGTGATTACCTCCAATCTTCCCGGCGTGGTGTTTCAATTTTTATTATCGGGTAATCATCAAGCAAGCTTTCCATATGTAAGCGATGCCAGTGAGACATTATTGGGATTGCCGCCCCAGATGCTGATGGATAGACCGGAGCTGTTTCCGGAATTGATCTTGCAGGAAGACAAAAAAACTTATCAGCAGTTAATGATTACCTCTGCGGAGCAGCTATCAACCTGGAACTGGGAAGGCTGTATTCAGGTGAAAGGTGATAGTGATATCAAATGGATCAGCCTGCGGGCGACACCCAGAAGAGTGGCGGATAATGCAACACTCTGGGATGGCATCATGATCAACATTACGCGCAATAAGCTGGCGGAAAGAGAAATCGCGCGCTCCCGGGAACAATTGGCGGAGTTATCGTCTTATTTGCAAAGAGTCAAGGAACAAGAGCGTGCGCGAATTGCACGCGAAATTCATGACGATATCGGTGGCACATTAACCGCCATTAAATGCGAGTTGTTTCCCTGTATGGACTCAACGGCCAGAACGCAGGAATTCTATCAACAGAAAGCAAAATCGGTCGAATCGCTTGTCGATCGGGTGATTGATAGCACCCGGCGGATTTCTCTTGATTTGCGTCCGGGTATTCTGGATTGCGGCATCGTGGCGGCTGTTCAATGGCAAGCAAAAGAATTCAGTGACCGGAACGGCATTGCCTGTAAAGTTTCGTGTGAAGATGAGGAAATATCGCTAGACTCGGATTTGGCGATAGCGATTTTCCGTGTTTTCCAGGAAACGCTGACGAATATTTCCAAGCATGCCAATGCTACCCGTATACAAGTGAAGCTCATCGAGTTAGAAGGATTGGTTTTGCTTGAAGTGATCGATAATGGCCGTGGTATTACCAATATCGATATGGAAAAGCAGGATTCATTCGGAATACGAGGCATGCGCGAACGTTGTCAGCAATTGAAGGGCAATTTTCATATATCTGGAGACATGGGGAAAGGAACGAAAGTGACTATCCTCATACCGACAGGTAACCCGGAAAACCAGCCTGGACATGTGAATGGGCTGGAGAGTGAATTGGAACGGCCGGTGCAGCTGGAAGCAATGAAGAAGAAAAAGAAGGTTTCTCGGCTCTAGGAGCCGGAGGTATTCATGATAAGTGTGATGATTGCTGATGATCATGCAATTGTTCGTCAAGGTCTGAAGCAGATACTGAGCGAAACCGATGACATCAAAGTAACCGGTGAAGCAGAGACGGGATTCCAAGCAATCAAAATTGCACGACAGCAGGATTTCGATGTCATGCTACTGGATATTTCCTTACCGGACAGAAACGGTATTGAAATTTTGAAGCAAATCAAGAAAGACAGGCCAAGCCTGGCCGTTCTCATGCTCAGTATGCATAACGAACACGAATTTGCGATTCGCGCACTGAAAGCGGGCGCATCCGGTTATCTCAATAAACAAAGCGCACCCGCTCAATTGGTAGTGGCAATCCGCCAAGTAGCCGCCGGTGATAAGTACGTGAGCCCGGTGGTGGCGCAAGAACTCGCGAATATTATCAACACGGATGTCGATAAACCCCTTCACACCACATTATCCGACCGGGAATATCAAACTTTGTGTTTTATTGCTGCAGGCAAGACATTGTCGGAGATATCGGCCGAGATGTTCCTGAGCCCCAAGACAGTTAGCGTGTATCGAGCCCGTTTGCTGGAAAAACTCAAGCTAACTAATAATTCCGAGCTCATACGCTATGCGATTAAAAATAGATTGGTCGACTGATTTTTCATTGTTGTCGCGGGAAGTTAATTTTTAATCCATTTTTCCGGTTTTCTCATCGGACCATGATTAAGATTTGTGCGGCTTGGCCGATACTTTTGAACTCTATGAACTGCTGCTAATACAGTAATAAATTCTGGCCAATTTTATGAAGCAACTAAAAGACTCCAACCCAACCATCATAGCGCGTGAAACGCTGCGGCAGCTTGCAACGCTTAGAATTCCGCCGACCCCTGACAATTATCATAAATTGTATAACCAGATTTCAGGTAATCCGGAAGAAAATACCAATTCAGCAATTGCCGGTGCAGCAAGTCTCGAACCGTCAACCGAGAATACAACTATTGGTACCGTTCCAGGCTGGGGAGAAACAATAGAGACGCTGTTGAGACAACTGGAAAGCAAGCATGGCACGTTGACAACCGCGAAGAAAAAAGAAGGGGTGAACCGGGTTCTGACCAAGTTTTCGAAAGATTCAAAACAGTTGCACAATAAGCTGAAGGCGCTGATCGATTCGTGGGGCGCTTTGGCTGCTGCGGCTCAAGAGTCAAGTGCTGCGATTGAAGTTGAAGATGCGATTGCACAAACCGGCGCGGATCAGGAAGCCGCGAAACCCAAGCAAGTCGCCGTGGAGTCCAACCATTCAGTCAGTCATTTCACTGATCAGTTGCTGGAGCTGCTGGCTCAAGTGCTAGAACAAGTGGTTGCCGCAAAAGTAGATGATACTGCGCTGGAGGATGAAGCCAAAGCGCTGGCTCGTCAAGTCCGCAAGATTGAAGAGATGGCGGAAATGGAGCAGTTTTCCGCGGAGTTCAAGCAATTCTGCCGGCGGTTTGATAAGCATGGTGAGAGTGGCCGGAAATTGCAGCAAGGATTGCTCAAACTGCTCAATATGCTGATGAAGAGTACGGGTGAATTGCTGGCCGAAGACCAATGGGTCGGCGCGCAGATCAATAAACTACGCGAAACGATATCCAGACCGCTGGATTTTCAGGTCATCGAGCAAGCAGAGCATTATCTGGAAGAAATCACTCAGCGGCAGGAAATTATCCGGCGTAACTTGAGTGAAGCCAAGCTGACACTGAAGAAGATGGTGACTTCACTGATCACCAATATTGAAGAACTCAGCGATACGACGGGCGAGTATCAGGAAAAGCTTGAACAATATTCCGAGATAATCAGCAAAACGGATGATATAAAAGAGCTGAATCAACTGCTGGTGCAGATCATGGAAGAAACCAAGCAGATGCAAAAAAGCGCGCTCAACTACCGTAATGATTTTCTGGCGGCGCGTGCCGAAGTGAGTCTGGCGCAGGATAAAATCAATCAACTCGAAACCGAGTTGCAGGAAATGGGTGAAAAAGTTCATGAAGACCATTTGACCGGAATACTGAACCGGCGTGGCTTGGATAATGCTTTTGAGCGGGAGACTTCCCGTTCAATACGCCATAAGACGCCATTGTGTTTTGCGTTGCTCGATATTGATAATTTCAAACTGCTGAATGACACGCATGGTCACAAAGTGGGGGATGATGCCCTGGTTTATCTGGTTGAGTCCGTTAAGGATACGACACGTCCCGAAGATGTCGTATCACGCTATGGCGGTGAAGAGTTCGTGATTTTGCTGCCGAACACTAGTCTTGAAGAGGCGGTTCAGATTCTATCCAGAATCCGGCGCAACTTAACCAAGAAGTTCTTCCTGCACGAGAATAAGCGCTTACTCATAACTTTTAGCGCTGGTGTCGCACAGTTACAAGCGGACGAATCTCAGGAAAGTGTTTTCAAGCGAGCCGATGAAGCTTTATATCGTGCAAAAAAAGGTGGTAAGAATCAAATCATCATCGCTGATTAGTTTTGTAATATTCTGTTAGTTAAAGTATTTATGCTTTCTGTCGGTAAATAGCACCGATTTCCCTTTTTATTCATTCAATCCATTCGCGAACCGCTCTGTTAACGTTGTTGACATGGCAGTCTATACCGGAATGGGTTCTCCTTCGCAATCCAACGAATTACCTCCCGAACTGGCGTAGTCTGGCACTTAATGATGTCCATTGAGGAGGATAGCCATGCAAGAAGCTACTAAACAAAAAAGAATGCTGAGATTGGTTAAATCAACAAATGCTATTAAAAGTGAGCAGAAACCTATGATTGATTCTGAGGACTATTACAAGCAAGTAGAACGATATGCCGAACAGATTCGTAAAACAAATAACGCTGATGAGATCATCGGGATTCTCGACATTGTGTTATCAGAAACCCGGGGGCTGAGATTTAGTGATGAAGTTTTTACCGCGCAGGAACAAGTAAAACGCGCGGAACAAAAGATTGAATCTCTGAAGAGTGAGCTGGAGCAGTTAAGAGGGCTTGTGCAGACGGATCAGATGACCGGTGCATTTAATCGCCGTGGTTTAGAAGATATTTTTAAGCGCGAAGCAGCCCGGGCAGACCGGAATGCGCAATCACTGGGGGTTGTTTTGGTTGATCTGGATAACTTCAAACAAATCAACGACAACCTTGGTCATCAATACGGCGATAGTGTTCTGATTAATTTTGTTACCGTAGCCAAAGAAACACTTCGGCCTTCCGATATTGTGGCGCGTTTTGGCGGAGAAGAATTTGTCATCTTGTTGCCCGATGTTGAGATGCAAGATGCGCTGACTGTTATTCAGCGGATACAAAATAACTTGACTAAGAATTACTCAATTCAAGCGGATAACCAAATATTGCCGATAACGTTTAGTGCCGGTGTCGCGCTACGTTCGTTCGGCGAGCATCAAAATTCAGTCATAAGCCGAGCGGATAAAGCGCTTTATCAAGCGAAACGCACAGGAAAAAATCGCGCTATTCCTGCATTGATCTGACGAACTCAGACAAAATTCTCATGAATGTGAGTTTTGTTGTGGCCAAGCCGGGACTCTGACCAACAGTGCGTATGAATAATAAAAAATACTTAAGAAACGTGTAACGCAGCCGATGAGTTAAAACTTTTAAACAAAAAAGATAAATTAACGCGAGGGAATAAATGGAAGGTTTTTTTCTTGGGCGGCAGCCAATTCTAGATCGTAATCAAAATCTTGTGGCATTTGAGTTACTGTTTAGACAAGAAGGAACTGAAGAGTCGGTCAGAATTACAGATGATTTATCCGCATCAGCGAATGTCATTATCAACGCTTATTGTCAGTTAGGAATTCAGAATGTATTGGGGAAGCAGCGTGGTTTTATTAACGCTAATCCTGAGTTGGTGATGAGTGACATTATCAGTTTATTGCCTAGTAAGCATGTCGTATTGGAAATAAAAGAAACAGCAACGGTAACACCAGAATTCATGCAGCGCTGTAACGAGCTGAAGCAAAAAGGCTATCAGTTTGCGTTGGACAATATTGTTGAAATGAATAACAAAGTGGAGCAATTGCTGCCTGTGGTGAGTGTGGTGAAAGTAGATGTACTCGCACTTGAGCAGGATGCGCTCACAAAGTTGGTTACCGAATTAAACCGCTGGCCGGTATTGCTTCTGGCGCTGAAAGTGGAAAGCCGGGAACAAGAGAAATATTGTATGCAATTGGGCTTCCAGATGTTCCAAGGCTATTATTTCGCAAAGCCTGAAGTGATGGCGGTAAAACGCGCCGATCCAGGCAAACTTTCATTGTTGAAGCTACTGACATTGGTCATGGGTGACAGTGATATCGAAGAGCTCGAGCGGGAGTTTAAGCATCAGCCAGGTTTGAGCTACAACCTGATGCGCATGGTAAATTCAGTTTCAAGCGGATTGCCTCAAAAAATCAATTCCATCAAACATGCAATCATGATCTTAGGGCGTAAGCAACTGCAAAGATGGATACAGCTGTTGCTTTATACCGCTAATCAATCCGACGATAGTATGTCGAATGCATTAATGCAAACAGCAGCAGCGCGCGGGAAATTAATGGAGTTAATCGCAACGGCGGAACGTCCTCATGACAAAAATCATCAGGAAAGAGCATTCATGGTGGGAATACTATCGCTGCTGGATGTGCTGCTGGGTATTGAAATGCAACAAATCATTGACAAGCTGGGGATCCCGGATGACATGAGTCAGGCATTATTGACCCGGGAAGGGCGTTTAGGTCAGGAATTGAAACTCATTGAAGCCAATGAAAAAGGTGAGGTTGCTGCAATTCAATCGATTCTGTCGGCGTTGGGTTTTTTAAGCTTGAGCGAACTAGCTGATATCGAGATACAAGCAATTGAATGGGCAAACCGGATTGGTGAAGCAGCTAATTAATATGAAGTATTTTCTATCGAAGTAAAAGCATTCACTGCTGATTTCTGGTCAGCACATAGCATAGTTTTTTATTTCTCAGATACTAAAGTTATTCGAATTAATGTCGTTAACCTGTTGAGTGTAAATAATTTTGTGATTTAGTGAAAACCTTTGATAGGTACTTATCGAGACAGCTTTATTAGTTTCTGTGAGCTGGGACTATAAGCAAACAGAGAATAGTAAGTAGCGGATTTGCTGAGTTGAATGGCAGTTTAATAGCTTCGATCAAGATGAGCGACGAGGAGAAAGTTATGGCTGAGCTGCAAGCGGCTGAGGGCAAATCTGATAGCCAAGTAACACATCAATCAGCGTTGATAGAGCAGGACGGTGTGTTATGTAATGCTGAAGCTGACGAATACTTTATGAGTATCAAGGGAGAATTAAATCAGGTCGACCGGCTTGTAAGTGATGCGGTTAATAATTTGGTTATTAATTTTGGCTATATCAGTAATTTGACCAAATCACATCATGATATGGTTTTGGCGATTGAAAAAATGGCTGCCCCTGAAGGAAGTAAACCTATTCTGGAGTTGTTGGAAAAACAGATGGTTATTGCTGACAAGATCGAGCAGGAACTAGAAATGGCTGTTACTTCATTACAGTTCGGTGATCTGGTAACGCAATTGCTTGCACATACTACGCGGCAAGTGGAAGCATTGAATATTGAACTGCAACGCATTGAGCGACAAGGAAGCTGGAAAGAAAATGCAGGTAAAAATACGTTAGACACACTACATGAAGGGATTTCTAAAGCAGTGAATATGGCAAGAACTAAAAGCAAGAGAAAGCCGGTTGTGCAGCAAGGTATGCAGATGGGTGATATTGAGCTGTTTTAGTGTGCATGTTTTTATCAGACAAATTAACAATATTAGCAATAGGAGTGAGATAAATGGCTAAGACAATACTTGCAGTGGATGATTCTGCTTCCATCCGGCAGATGGTTGCTTTTACGCTGAAAGGCGCCGGATATGAAGTCATTCAAGCAGTCGATGGTCAAGATGCGTTAGATAAAGCTAATTATCATCAGGTTAATTTGGTACTAACTGATATCAATATGCCACGCATGGATGGGCTTAAATTACTGGAGCTGCTCCGCAAATTGGCACACTACAAAAATATTCCTATCTTGATCCTAACGACCGAGTCCGGTGATGAAATTAAAGCAAAAGGCAGAGCGGCAGGTGCTACTGGTTGGCTGGTAAAACCATTCGATCCGAAAAGATTACTGGAAGTAATCGGTAAAGTAATTGGTTAGATATTTATATTCCCAGACGGATTAATGGGTTGCTGATAGCATATTTATTTGTAAAATTAAATATTTACTGCTTCTATTTTCTCGCTTCTTAAGGGTGTTGGCCTAACAACTCAACGTGAAACAGGTTATCTATGAGTACAGATCTCGAACAGTTTTATGAAATATTTTTTGAAGAATCCTCAGAATTGCTTGCGGATATGGAGGCATGCCTGCTGAGGCTTGATGTAAATTCGCCAGATTTGGAAGATTTGAACGCTATATTTCGTGCAGCGCATTCTATCAAGGGTGGAGCTGGTACTTTTGGTTTTACAGATATGACGGAGATGACGCATATGTTGGAGACATTGCTGGATAGATTACGCAAAGGGGAGCTTGCGGTTCGGAGTGAAATGGTGGATGCATTTTTGAGAGCCGGTGATGTCATTAAGGCCCAACTAGCAGGTCATCGTGGAGAAGGCGAAGCAGATCCCGCAGTTGCAGCGGAAGTTTGCGAGGAGTTGAAAAAACTGAGTGATGAAACACAAGTTACAGCACCTTCTGAAGCCGTAGCGGATTTTGGCGCTGGAGTAGAAGCTATCCCAGTAGAGACCGATAGTGGGAGACCATCTAATAATGCGATTAGTGAAGCTGTATCAGGGAATGATGTCGCGAAACTGACTTATCGCGTAGAGTTTTCCAGTTCCGGGATGAGTGATGCGGCGGTTGAAAACTTATTTGCTAATTTGAAGCGCTTAGGCAGTTTTGAGAATGAAGCCTCAGCAGTCGGAAAAGAACATAAACTGAAACTTACGACTGCCAGTAGTGAAGAGGATGTCTGGGAAACGTTGGCCTTTGTTGTTGATCCGGCAAACTTAAAGATCGAGGTTGTAACCCAGTGTGTTGCAGATACTACAGAAGTTGCGGAGCCTTATTCTAGTGATGAAGACTCTGCTGCAGTATCATTTTCCGGTGACGATGAACTTTCAATAGCAAATATGCCGCCTGCCCCTGGTTATGGTTTTTTCCCTGGAGCTCCAGCGGCACCCAAAGATGTCGATGACTCAGAGTCACAGCTGAGTTCAACGCCTCAGCAAAACACCCATAGCAATAAGAATGAAGCGCAGAACATAACGAATAAGCCTTCCAGTAAGGTAAGTGCGTCGGCCTCTGCTTCCGCCAGTGAAACCTCATCGATACGAGTCAGCATAGAAAAAGTTGATCAGATGATCAACCTCGTGGGTGAGTTGGTGATTACCCAGGCAATGCTAGCGCAAACAGCGTCGCAGCTTGATCCTGTGATTTTTGAGAAATTGCTGAGTGGCATGAGTCAATTAGAAAGGAATACGCGGGATCTGCAGGAGTCTGTGATGTCAATCCGGATGATGCCGATTAGCTTTGTATTCAGCAGATACCCGCGTGTTGTGCGAGATCTGGCAGCGAAATTAAATAAACGCGTTGAACTGAAAACTGTCGGTGAAAATACTGAACTCGATAAAGGTCTGATCGAGAAGATCGCTGACCCGTTAACTCACTTGGTGAGAAATAGTCTTGATCATGGCATAGAAGTAGCCGAGAAGCGTATTGCGGCGGGCAAGCCTGCGCAAGGCACGATTACATTACGTGCTTTCCACCAGGGCGGTAGCATTGTGATAGAAGTCAGCGATGACGGCGCCGGTTTGAATCGAGGAAAAATTCTCGCCAAAGCCAAAGAACGTGGTTTGCCAGTCAGCGATGGCATGTCTGACCAGGAAGTTTGGTTGCTGATTTTCGAAGCTGGCTTTTCTACCGCGGATATAGTTACCGATGTATCTGGCCGTGGTGTCGGGATGGATGTTGTGAAACGTAATATTCAAAGCATGGGCGGGCGCATTGATATTGAGTCGGCACTTGGTGTGGGGACACGCATATCTATCCGATTACCATTAACTCTGGCAATTCTTGATGGATTGTCAGTGGCGGTCGGGGATCAAATGTTTATTGTGCCGCTCAATTACATTATTGAATCGATGCAACCGACAGCTACAGATATCAAGACAGTCAGTGGTCATGGACGCGTAGTGCAGGTTCGCGGTGAATATTTACCTGTAATCGCACTACATGAAATTTTTAACTTGCATCCGAATGTGACCGCAGTTCATGAAGGAATTCTGGTGATCCTTGAAGCCGAGGGACACAAAGCGGCATTGTTTGTGGATGATTTAATCGGACAGCATCAGGTTGTGATTAAAAGCTTGGAAAGTAATTATCGCAGAGTACAGGGTGTTTCTGGCGCGACAATTATGGGCGATGGTAAGGTTGCGCTTATTCTGGACACTACTGCACTTGTGTTGGCATGCCAGCAAGAAATGGTATAGACCAGTTAGGTAGTTGATATTTTTATGCCAAAATAACTTATTAATCAGGATCATACGCCATGTCTCAAGAGCAAGCAGCAATTACGACTTCTAATTCAGTCAATCCGAATGCCAGCCAAATGGCGAATGAATTTCTAA
>NZ_QRBZ01000029.1 GCF_009833085.1 Nitrosomonas oligotropha
ATACCCAGAAACCGGGATTAATTGGAATTATGTTTTATGCTTTTTGTATTGAATATGCGCGAATTTTTAAAATTTCGCGGAAAATGAGACGGGGTCTTGTTTTCTGATTATTTAATTTTTTTCGTGTTCTTTTTGCCATGGACTTAGGTCTAAAAGCTCTAAAGCCGCATGTGTGATTCGAGTTCCTTCCAACATCGATTTTTTCCACCGCAAACACCCATGTTTCAAGACATGGTAATAAATTTTCTTCATTTCTGTTGAATAACCATCGAATTGCTCGGCTGCATCTGAAAATAACCCTTCGTCGATGGGGCTTCCCTTGCTGACTTGTTCGCGTATATACAGGTATATTTTTATATTCTCTTCTTCACTACGTTTTGCTTTGTGTCTGCCTTTATTGGGCTTGCCAAAAACCACATCCCAACTTTTAGCTTCACGATTACTGATTTTTGTATATCCTTCATGAAATGCTTTTGCTGCCCAGTTTGGTAAAACCAGTTTTTCGGTGCAACAAAAGCTGATGCATTTCATCAGTGCATTGAGATCGCCAGCAAGGTATTCTTCTTCGTATGCATCGAAAGCAATTTCGTATATTCCAGCAAATATTTTCCGACGCTCTTCATCACTTAATTGCTCTACATATTTGTTTAATCTGTACGCCAATGAGTCCGGATTATTTAAAGATTCCTGATAGCTAGTCCCAGCTTCTTCCCTTTTCTTGCGCGGAGTAAGCTCAGCTAAAAGCTCATCTAACTCGTCTCCAAGCCGCTTTCTACTCATTTCGTTCCTTTTATCTTCGCGACATTGGCAGACTGTTTCACTCCTGCTGCCGCCAGCATTGCGCCGGTTGCCTTGTTGATCGAATCTCTTACCGGATCAAGGTCAAGCCGTGCATAAATTGCGGTTGTGTTCTGGCTCTTGTGATTGAGTGATTTTCCGATAATCGCTAGTGATGCACCGGTTTTAGCTTGCCAACTTCCCAACGTCCGCCTTAGATCATGAATGCGGAGATTGCCGATTCCAGCACGCTCTAGGATTCGTTTCCAGCCTTTCTTGGGTTCCATTAAATGACCGGCTCGGCCAGAACCGGGAAAAACAAATACAGCATCATCTGATGGTTTTCTGTTCTGCAATATCTCTATGGCTTCGGGTGACAGTGCTACCGTTTGCGGTGTTCCGTTCTTTGTCATGGGAATGCGCCATTCTGCTCGTTCTAAGCTGATGTCCTGCCAGCGCATAGATAAAACATTACTACGCCTTGCACCGGTTAAAAGGCTAATCAGTATGTAATCCCTAATCGTTGAATTGGGTTCTCCTGCAAGTGATTCAAAGAATCTTGGCAGTTCATCGGATTGCAGGAAACGGTCACGCTGATTTTCCTTGTTAGATTTAATCCCGATAACTGGATTCGATTCACATAATCCTACTGTGATTGCCCATCCGAAAACGCTGGAAAGCAACGCTTTTACTCGGTTTGCAGTGGGCGCATAACCCGCTTTTGTAATGCTGCTATGTATATGTGCAATACTTTTACGGTCAATGGTTGATAGCTTCTTATTACCTAATGGCTTTTCAAGGTACAACCTGAATTGTGCTTGATCTTCTGCCCATGTTTTTTTCTTTGGCTTGGAGTGTCGTTCCATGTAATCGCCAAATAAATCAGAAAAAGTTAATTCCGCTTTATGACCGCGTTTGACCTCGGCGGGGTTTTTGCCTTCTGCAATATCGGAGGCGATTCTTACGGCTTCCCGTCTTGCCTGTTCTATGGTCATGTCGGGATAACGGCCTAGCGTTATACGCTCAGGATCGCCATGTTTGATGCGCCTGTATACGCTGAAGGTTTTTACGCCAGTGGAAGTGACGCGAAGCTGCAAGCCGGAAGTTTTTATATCGTGATAGGTGTTGCGCTTGCCGGATTCAGGTATAGGCAATGCGTCAATAACTGCTTTGGTGAAATTGATTCTGTTTTCCATATTAACCTCACTGGGGTTACACCGGGGTTACAGTAAAGGTGAAATATGGTTAATTTCTATGTAACCCCGTTAATATGACATTAATCATAACATATTGTTCTATATATTTACATTAATGTTAATTAATCAGTGGGTATATATGGACTTTAGTATTTGTAATCAGAAGGTCCCGAGTTCGATTCTTGGTGTCGGCACCAATTACCCTATTTAAATGGGTTCATGCGAGATGGCTCGCATCTTCAGAATGTTTACTGGCACCAACGATGGTCATGATGTCGCCTGCTTGCAGGTGCAGAAGTTTGGCAATATCTTCATAGTCGTCCGGTAAAGCAGCGTCATCCCATCCATTGGCGGAATGACGGGCTAAATTTACTGCCAAGACCACATTACGTACTCTTTGTAAGTTTGAATTATTGTCGTCCATCAAGGCGATCAGTAATTCTGGTAATTTCCATTTGATTACGAGTTCCAGCTGGAGTTGGTACAAAGAAAAGCCGAGCACTTTTTCTTGTGCGGCGGTGCTGCGGAGTGCTTTGTTTTGTTTCTGTAACTGTTTTATTTTTAGCATTTCCGTGGGAGAAAAGCACCACATGAGCATTTCGGCGATATCGTGCAGTAACGCAGCCAGACGGATTTCCGCAAAATGTAAATCGTGCAGGCGGACCGCCCAGTCAAAAGCGTAGGTGGAAGCGATATTGGCGCGGTGAGTGGTTTTTAGTAAATAGACCAGCGCACTCATATTGTTGCGCCCCAAGATATCTTCAACCAAAGGCTTAGCGGGTATCTTGTTCAGCGTTGCTTCCAAGCCGAGCATCAAAATGATTTGCTCGACTTCCATTACATCATGTTCTTGAGTCCGGTGTTTATGCTGCTGCATATACCGCAACAGCTTAACGGTCATCAGTGGGTCGTTTTTCACGACATGAGCGAAACTGCGCGCGTTGAGATGTTGCTCGTCCTGTTGGAGAATGGCAAGGTTGCGGGCTGTCTGTTTGAGAACAGGAATTTCAGCTGTTGTAAGAAAATTAACCCAGTCCGATAATTTTCTTTGATGTTGTTGTAGCATTTTCAACTCCTGAATGAGATACGTCAGGAATTTTCTACGACACCCGTGGATAAATCTTGAGGAAACAATGCACTATCCTTTCTCAATGTCGACTGGAACAGCGAGCCTCTTGTGACGCTGGCGTACTGGCAGCGACAGCAAGGATTAGAAAAATAATCGTGCTAATTCAATACCGGGATCTTCAGCGCGCATGAAAGCTTCACCGACGAGAAAGGCATTGACGTGATGCGATCGCATGCGTGCAACGTCTGCTGCGGTATGGATGCCGCTTTCGGTAATCACAATCCGCCCGGATGGAATTCGATCAAGTAACTCCAGCGTTGTATCGAGGGAAGTTTCAAAAGTCCGCAAATTGCGGTTGTTGATGCCAATGAGCGGGGTGGTCAGCTGCAACGCCAGTTGCAATTCAGCCGCATCGTGCACTTCGACCAAGACCGACATGCCCAGCGAGTGCGACAATTTCTCAAGTGCAGCCATTTGGTGCAGGGGATTATCGGTAGCATTATTGGATTCAGCGCCAGACTCTATGATGAAAGCACTCACGATCAATAAAATACAATCGGCGCCCATAGCACGCGCTTCGGCGATCTGGTATTCATCCAGGATAAAATCCTTGCGCAAAACCGGCAGTGGGCATGCGGCGCGCGCGGCTTGCAGGTAATCGGGACTTCCCATAAAAAATTGTCGATCCGTCAATACCGATAAACACGCTGCGCCATGCTGCGCATACGTTTGCGCTATCTCCGCCGGGATAAACTCAAACGACGGCGTATTTCCGCTGGTGGAACGGCCACGCAATACTCCCTTGCTGGGACTGGCTTGTTTGATTTCGGCAATGACAGCCGGTTGTCCCGCTTCAATTTTGCTCGTGATGGCTGCCAGAAAATCGCGCGGTGGCGCTGCGGATTGGGCTTCCTGACTTAGTATCGCATAAGGTTTCAATCCCTTGGCAGCGCTGATCTCTTGTTTCTTGACAGTGAGGATTTTTTTTAGAATGTCGGACATTGTGATCTTATACAGAATTTCTGTGGGTGAATTCCACCAGGTCATGGAGTTTCTTTAACGCAGCGCCGCTTTCGATGGCGCGTAGCGCGGCTTTGATTCCCTGTTCGAGCGTGTCTGCCACACCGGCGGCATATATCGCCGCGCCGGCATTCATCAGCACGATATCGCGCGCCGGTCCGGCGGTATTTTCCAGTACCGAAAGCAACATTGTTTTGGCGTCGGCGCTATCGGTAACCTGGATAGCTTCGATTGCTGACGTTTTTAAATTGAAATCTTCCGGTCTGACGGTATAAACCGTGACTTGACCGTTTTTCAACTCACCAATGCTTGTTTCGCCCGTGATGGTGATTTCATCCAATCCATCGCTGCCGTGCACGATCAGCACATGTTCGCTACCCAGCCGCTGCAGTACAAGCGCCAAGGTTTTGACCAGATCTTCATTGAACACACCCAAAACTTGCCGCTTTGCGCTGGCGGGGTTGATTAACGGGCCGAGGATGTTGAATAAGGTTTTGATACCGAGTTCACGCCGGACCGGAGCGGCATGTTTCATCGCCGCATGGTAGTTGGGCGCAAACATGAAACCGACGCCGGTTTCACTGACACTTTGCGCCACCTGTTGCGGTGTTTGGTTGAGATTGACACCGAGTGCTTCCAGCACATCCGCGCTGCCTGATTTGCTTGAAACCGACCGGCCGCCATGTTTGGCGACGCACGCGCCTGCCGCTGCGGCGACAAAAGCCGATGCCGTGGAAATATTGAATGTATGCAAGGAATCTCCACCCGTGCCGCAGGTATCCACTAAATGCGTGTGATCGGCAACGGCGACTTTGCTGGCAAATTCACGCATGACTTGCGCTGCTGCGGTGATTTCCCCGACCGTTTCTTTTTTTACCCGCAGACCGGTGATGATCGCGGCAATGAGAACGGGCGGAATGTCTCCTTGCATGATCTGACGCATCAAGGAAACCATGTCATCGTGCATTATTTCCTGATGCGCAGTAATGCGCTGGAGTGCTTCTTGTGGTGTCATTCAATCACCTTTGGTCGAGCGGGCTTATTGCCGGTGGAGAAAGTTTTCGAGCATTTGGTGCCCATGCTCGCTCAAGATGGATTCGGGATGGAATTGAATGCCCTCGATGGCAAGTGTTTTGTGACGGATGCCCATGATTTCACCGTCCTCGGTCCATGCTGTGATTTCAAGGCAATCCGGCAGCGTTGCGCGCTCAACCACCAGGGAATGATAACGGGTGGCGGTGAATGGATTGGGCAAACCGCGGAAAACGCCGGTGTCGTGATGAAAAATCGGCGATGTTTTGCCGTGCATCAGTTGCTTGGCATGAACCACCCGTCCGCCAAACGCCTGACCGATGCTTTGATGTCCCAGGCAGACACCCAGTACCGGAATGTTTTGACTGAACTGATTGATCACCGCCAGCGATACCCCCGCTTCATTGGGCGTGCATGGCCCGGGAGAAATGACGATCCGCTCGGGGTTCAATTGCGCGATTTTGTCCAGCGTGATCTCGTCGTTCCGGTATACCGCAACCTTTTCACCCAGCTCGGAGAAATACTGCACCAAGTTATAGGTAAAGGAATCGTAGTTGTCTATCATCAGCAGCATCGGTTTTAACTCTTTGTTTGTACTTACTATCGTTTAATTGTGACGGAAGAGATTATAGCAAAGGATGAATTCCTGCGCGCAGCACGTGAATTTTACCAGTTCAGCCGTGAGGCGAATAACAGAATCGCAATTATTTGAACAGTAATTGATATTGCCTTAATAATTCAGTAAAATTACCGGCTTTTCAACCTTGTCTCACCACATGAAAGTCGTGGGAGACTTTACCCAAAAGGAAATTATGCGACATTACGAAATCGTTTTTATTGTTCATCCTGATCAAAGTGAACAAGTACCTGCAATGATCGAACGCTACCGCGGCATTGTAACCGCAAAAGATGGCAAGGTTCATCGCGTGGAAGATTGGGGGCGCCGTCAGCTTGCCTATCTGATTCAGAAAGTTCACAAAGCGCATTATGTGTTGATGAATATCGAATGCAATCAAGAAGCGCTGGATGACTTGGATCATGCATTCAAATTCAGCGACGCCGTGCTGCGCCATTTAACCATTAAGGTCGACGGTCCTATCACGGAACCATCGGCGATGATGCGTCAAGAGGAAAGATCGCGCGCCGCAGGTTTGAGTACAGCCGAAGTAGTGGCTGAGGAACTGGAAACCGATGAAGTGCCGGATGAAGCCAGCACTCCTGCGTAAACACATTGCAATTGGAATGTAATCGCACCATTATTTGTGGAAAAATTGTCAAACTGGGCGTTTTACGCTACACACCGGCTGGTGTGGCCGTGATTGAATTTACGATCAATCATGTGTCGAAGCAAAAGGAAGCTGGTGTAGTTCGGCAAATAATATTGGATATTCTGGTTGTTGCATTGGGCCAATTAGCTCTGACGATCGCCGGGTTTAAGCTTGATAGCATGGTTAAACTGAGCGGATTTCTCAATAGAAAGAGTCACATGAGCCAACAATTGGTATTGCACGCGGAACATATCGAACTTATTTAATCAGATAACAGGAATTAACATGACACGTTTTACCAGCAGACGCAAAGACAGCAAAGATAAAGAAAGAGAAAAGAAAGCCAACCGCCCGTTATTCAAACGCAAAAAGTTTTGCCGTTTCACCGCGGAAGGCATCAAGCATGTGGACTATAAAGACATTGAAATCCTGAAGGATTTTATCAGTGAAAATGGCAAGATCATCCCGGCGCGTATTACCGGCACGACTTCCTTCTACCAGCGTCAGTTGAGCACTGCCATAGATCATGCGCGTTTTCTGGCACTATTGCCTTACACCGATCGTCACTAAGGAGTAATTACAATGCAAATTATTTTGATGGAAAAAATTACGAATTTAGGGCAATTGGGTGATGTTGTGAACGTCAAAAGCGGTTTTGCACGGAATTATCTGATTCCGCAAGGCAAAGCAAGACGTGCAACCGAACAGGCTATTGCGGAGTTCCAATCGAAACGTGCAGAACTGGAGAAAAAACAAGCAGCCGTTCTGGCGGCAGCGCAAGCGGTTGCTGTGAAACTCGAAGGATTGCTGGTGCAAATTACGCAAAAAGCCGGTAGCGATGGAAAATTGTTCGGCTCGGTAACCAATGCCAATATCGCCGAAGCGCTTGCCGCACTCGGTTTTACCGTGGAACGCGCCATGATCCGCATGCCGAATGGTCAATTGAAACAGGTGGGCGATTATCCGCTGGCTATTGCGCTGAACAGCGATGTGACCGCCAATATCACCGTATCGGTATTGGGTGAAGCAGCGATGTAATAGCCTGTTTTCAGGTGGTTACGTTTTTAAAAGGACTATTTCGATAGTCCTTTTTCATTTGCCGGTCAGCAAGTGATAAAATCAATACTCCTTCAATGGTGTTTCCGGATCCTATGGCACAATCACCGATCAGTCTTCATCAAGAGCAGTTTCTCGATCCCTATAAAACACCGCCGCATTCGATAGAAAGCGAGCAGTCGGTGCTGGGCGGACTCATGCTGGACAATAACGCCTGGGAAAAAGTCGCCGACATCATCACCGACAGCGATTTTTACCGCCACGATCACCGCCTGATTTATCACCACATTTGTAAGCTGATCGAGCATAACAAACCGGCGGATGTGATTACCGTGGCGGAATCCCTGGAAACATCGGCGGAGCTGCAAACCGTCGGCGGTCTCGCGTACATCGGCACCATCGTGCAAAACACGCCATCGGCGGCGAATATCAAGCGCTACGCCGAAATTGTCCGGGAACGCTCCATCATGCGCTACCTGGCGCAAATCGGGGTGCAGATCACCGATTCCGCTTACAACCCGGCGGGACGTTCCGCGGCGGACTTGCTCGACGAAGCGGAAGCCAAGGTGTTTGAAATCGCCGAGGAAGGCGCGCGCGGCAAGGAAGGATTCATCGACATCCAGCCGCTGCTGAAACAAGTGGTGGAAAGAATCGAGCTGCTGTACAGCCAGGATAATCCCAGCAATGTCACCGGCATCGCATCCGGTTTTCACGATCTCGACCAAAAAACATCGGGGTTTCAACCGGGCGATCTGGTCATCGTCGCGGGCCGTCCCTCAATGGGAAAAACCGCATTTTCCCTGAACATTGCCGAGTATGTCGCGCTGGAATTAAACAAGCCGGTCGCGGTATTCAGTATGGAAATGGGCGGCGCGCAGCTGGCCATGCGGATGCTGGGATCGGTTGGCAAGCTCGATCAGCACAAAGTGCGCACCGGACGGCTGGATGACGAAGATTGGCCCAAACTTACGCACGCCTTGGGAAAACTCAACGAAGCACCGATTTTCATCGACGAAACCGCCGCGCTGAATGCCTTGGAACTCAGAGCACGCGCCAGAAGGCTGTACCGCCAGTACGGCGAGCTCGGTTTGATCGTGGTCGATTATTTGCAACTGATGTCGTCCACCGGCCAAGGGGAAAACCGCGCCACGGAAATTTCCGAAATATCGCGCGCATTGAAGGGGCTGGCGAAGGAACTGAAAGTGCCGGTGATCGCCTTATCACAGCTGAACCGCAGCTTGGAGCAACGTCCCAACAAACGCCCGGTGATGTCGGATTTGCGCGAATCCGGCGCAATCGAGCAAGACGCCGACGTGATTTTGTTCATTTACCGCGACGAAGTGTATAACCCCGATTCACCCGACAAAGGCATCGCCGAGATCATCATCGGCAAACAGCGTAACGGCCCGATCGGCAAAGTCGATTTGGCTTTCCTGGGCCAATATACGTGTTTTGAAAGCCTCGCCAGGCCGGAATATTACTAGCCGGTTTCATTGGGAAACTAAGCCAGGGAACGCTTTTAACAGTATTTCCGGTTCGTCCGCTTGGTTTATAGATAAAAGATGATCAATAAAAAACTTTTTTCTTTTGTATTTCTGAAGTCGGAAGCCAGTTCGTTACGGTCATTGCAGGAAAACATCAGTCAGCTCGATGTGAAAGTGGTGTTGATATGCCTGATCGTCGCTTTCTCCCTCACTTGCACGCGTTATCTGGGCGATGCGTACTATTTGACCGGTATTCTGCGGGATTTGAATCTGACCGGATTGGCGCAAGCAGCGGATAATCTCCTGCAGCATCATGCCAACGCACAATTGCATCAGTTAATTTACTGGGCATCGGTAGTTATTTTCTTTTACTTCGTTTTCCCGGCGTGCATTATTCTGCTGGTATTCAAGGAAAGTCTGACGGATTACGGATTGCAGTTAAAGAACGCCGGTAAAGGTTATCCGCTGTATCTCGGCATGCTGGCGGTCATGGTGCCGCTAGTATTTTATTTTTCCGGGAGCGAGAGCTTTCTTGCGCGTTACCCGTTTTACACGGTAGCCAAAAATGAAAGCCTGTTTCCCAATTTCTTTATATGGGAAATCGTGTATTTCCTGCAATTTCTCGCATTGGAATTCTTCTTCCGCGGTTTTATTCTGCATGGCACCAAGCATAGATTCGGGTTTTACGCCATTTTCGTCATGGTGATTCCGTATTGCATGATTCATTTCGGCAAACCGATGCCGGAAACGATCGCGGCGATTATCGCAGGCGTCGTTTTAGGATTCCTGAGCTTAAAGAGCAAAAGTATCTGGCTGGGTGTTATGATTCACTGTAGTGTCGCGCTGACAATGGATTTGTGCGCGCTATATCGAAAAGGCCTGTTTTAGGATAGTGAGAATGATTGGTGGATTATAAAAATACGCATCCAGCTCAGCAAAACCGTTTGCCGCGATTATTGCTGTGCTTGTTTATCCTGATTACTCTCGCGGGGTGTCTGTCTCCGATGGCCTTGAACCGCGCCGTGCTGGCGTACGATGAAGCGGTCACCGATGCGGTTTCACAGCAGTTGTTGATCAATATCGTGCGTGCGCATTACCGCCAGCCGATTCATTTCACCGGTGTTTCCAACATCGCCGCAACTTTCAATTTTCAGGCGAGTGCAGGCGCCACGCCATCGCCGGGCGGACTGGCTGGTGCCGTGATATCGCCGGTTTTCGGCGGCGGCATGGCGGAAAGCCCGACCATCAGCATCGTGCCGATCGAGGGGGAAGAATTTACCAAGCGCCTGCTGACACCGTTTCCGCAAAACAAACTGACGTTGCTGCTGCGCCAACGCTTCGATGTCGACCTGCTGCTGCGCATGATGGCGCAGGAAGTGCGTCTGATGGGTGCGGAGCAGCATAATGGCGTGTATCGCAACAGTCCGGGGGATAATGCCGGTTATGAAATGTTCCGCCGCGTGGTGCTGCATTTATCGTCGATTCAGGATCACAACCAGCTGTACGCCGAACCTTTGGCGTTGATCAACACCTGGAATATCCCGGCCAATGCCATCACGGCGGAAGGTTTTCAGTCGCTGCAAAAGGAATTTATCGTCCACTACAACCCGCAGGACCATACCTATACACTGCGCAAACACATCGCCGGGCCGATTCTGATCACCAACTACGACCCTAATATCTTATCCGACGCAGAACGAGAAAGTCTGCGTCGGCAAGTAGAGGACGGCAACAGCAGCGACATCGCATTCGATATCCGCGCCGGGCATTATGCCGGAGAGTGGCCGATGAGCGGCGTGTTCCGCCTCAGAAGCTTTCATTCGATACTCGGTTTTCTCGGTAAAGCGCTCGGTGATGAACTCGGCTATCACGTTGAGAAAGACCCCAGAACGCCACCGATTCTCGCCAACGAAAATCCCGATCTGACGATGGAATTCACTGTTTCCGATTGGCGCCCCCAGGCTGCCGATCTCTCCATTCGCTGGGATGGCCGCTACTACGCGGTGAATACCACGGGACCTTACGCACGCTGGAACCGCGACGCGTTCCAATTATTATTTCTGCTGTTCCAAATGACCGTCACCGATATCCCGCGCGTCGGCGTGCCGAGCATCACCATCGCTAAATAATCCGGTCCGTTTTACCCCGGCTGCTGCTTTGCGGATTTTTTGATGGACGCGGCGGGTAGCAAGCTGGTAATCGCCTGATAGCGCTCGAACAAAAACGCCACGCGCTCGGCTTCCGATGCAAATGATTTTTTGCCATACGCGGCATCGACGGCGCGATCCAGCCGTTGATGCGCGCGCACTAGCTCCGGCGGCATACTCAGCGGATCGTACAAATCGGCCAGCGTGGCATCGGGAAACTGCGCGCGGGCGTCGAGCACGGCCTGTGCGGCGGTTTCGATGGCTTGACGTTGCGAATCGGTGGGCTCCGGCCACGGGAAGTTGTTGTAAGTAAATTTTGCAGAGTAACGATAATCACTTTTCAGTCGACCCGATGTGGTTTTCACCCAAGCCATGTGCATTATGCTGGTTAGGATGCCGAATTCATACAAACCAGCATTGGGTACAATTTGTAAATCGTTCGCGGCAATTACATCCGATGATAAGAAACCAATGGGTATGTAAAAGCGGTTTTCTGATGAAGTGCGTGGTAAGGCCAAGTAAGTACCATTCAACGGTTGTCGATTTTCAGTAAATCGAGTTGGAGTAGCTGCTTTCTTACGGGTAGCTTCCTTTGTACTCTCTAAGCGGTATCCACGCACAGCTTCTATTCGTTGCATTACTGACAGCATAGCCCGTAATTCGTTAGGTGGACAATCCAGTAGCCACAAACAGTAACGATATTGATTGTGAATAAAGCCTTCCGCACCTAAATATGGACGTAGCCATTTTTCCGCAGCGGGCTCCGAAGCTAACAAAGCATCTTTTTCATTACACTCGAGAATCAAATGACCACCATCGGCAGGAATGCTGCCATTAACCAATGGATATGGTGCTGAAAGTGGTTGCATTCGACCTTCTGCGATGACGTTCGACGCGTCCACTAAATAAGGATTGATATTTTTGGCAGAAATCGCATGCGGTTCGCCTTGGATATTCACGTATTCAAAAATGATTTTGTGCATTGCTTCGTACAAAGCAAAACCGATGATGACGCAATGCACGGCGGCTTTACCGCTGGCTTCGCTGCTCCATTGGAAGGTGCGGTGGGCAAAATGCAGGTGTACGCCGCGCCGCAGCAAATCCGGCCATAGCACGCCGGTTTGTTCGCCTTGCGTGATCGAGTTGGTCGATACGAATGCCACCCGGATCGCCGGATGAGCGGTGATGTAATCGGTAGCTTTGCGGTACCAGCAGCTGACGTAATCGAGCAATCCGGCATTTTTGGTATCGTGAAAAATCGCGGTGACATCGGCGCGTTGCGCATCGTTCATGAATTTTGCGCCAATGAACGGCGGATTGCCCATCACGTAATGGCATTGCTCCGCCGCAATCACTGTATTCCAATCCAGCCGCAGCGCGTTGCCGTGCACGATGTGCGCGGATTTGGTCAGCGGCAGGCGGGTGAAGTTTTGGCCGAATTCTTCCGACACTTGCGCGTTCATCTGGTGGTCGGTGAGCCACAGCGCGACTTGCGCGATTTGCATCGGGAATTCTTCGATTTCGATGCCGTGGAATTGGTCGACATTGACCCGGACAATATTCGATATATCGAGCACTAACTGCCCGCCACCATGGAGTGTGCGCAGTACTTCCAATTCGAGGCGGCGCAGTTCGCGGTACGCGATCACCAGGAAATTGCCGCAGCCGCACGCCGGGTCTAAAAATTTGAGACCGGCGAGTTTGCTGTGAAACGCTTGCAGGTTTTGCGTCCGGCCCTTGACGGTCTGGCGGATTTTTTCAAATTCGGCGTGCAGTTCGTCGAGGAATAGCGGACGGATCAGCTTGAGGATGTTTTCCTCGGTGGTGTAGTGCGCGCCGAGGTTGCGCCGCGCGTTCGGCGTTTCGTCCATGATGTTCTGGAACAGCGAGCCGAAAATCGCCGGGGAAATGCCGCTCCAGTCGAGCGCGCAGCAAACCAGCAGCGCGGCGCGCATGTCGCGGTCGAAGCTGGCGAACGGCAGGCGCTCTTCAAACAATTTTCCGTTGACGTACGGAAACCGGGCCAGCGTGTCGTCGAGGTTTTTCAGCCGCGCGTGTTCCGGTGTGTTCAGAATGTCGAACAATTGCGCCAGTTGCGACGCCAGGTCGCTGCCGTCTTCGCGCGTTTGCTGCCCAATGAATTCGGTGAACTGGGTGCGCTCGAAAATGCCGGTGTCCTCGGCGAACAGGCAAAACAGCAGGCGCACCAGATACACTTCCAAGTCGCGCGGCTTGGCCTTGCCATAACCGATCTGTTTCAATTGGTCGTGCAGCTTTGCCATGCGCTGCACCGCCTTGGCGTTGACCGGGCTTTCCGGTGAAATTTTCTGCGGCTGGTAACCGGCGATGAACCAAAACAGCTTGACGTTTTTGTACAGCTCCTTGAGCAGAAACCCGGTCTGCGTGCCTTCCACCATGTCGTACAGGCGGAAGCGGGCAAAGTCGCTGACCAGCACGAAACGCGGCAGTTCGTGCTCTTTCAGTCCGGGGAAATAGTCGATGGCTTGCTGATAAGCGCGATCCAAATCCTTGCCGCGCGATTTGTGCTCGATCAGCAGATTGCCTTTCCACAGCCAGTCGATGTAGCCGCGGCCATCGAGTTTTTTGACCTTTTGTTCAAAACTGCCGATGCGCCGCGGACTGATGCCGAAGACATCGAAAAATTCGACCCAGAAGTGCTTGGCTTCTGCATCTTCCGATTCGGCATTGGCCCATTCTCTGGAAAACGCCAGCGCGCGGTCTTTGATTTCATTCCAGGCTAGGGCCATGCGTTCTCCGGTTTAATATTCCATATTGATCCGCCCGATTCTACGTGATCGCTGCGGGAACGTCCAAAGGATGGCTTGTGATATGATTTCCGCTCATTTTGGGAGCAAGGTATGCGCGCAGTTTTTCTGGATTTTGGTTCCGTTACCCGTGGCGATATGGATTGCGCGGCGCTGGAGCGGGCGGTATCGCCGTGGCAGTATCATCACGATTCCACCGAGGCGGAGGTGCCGGAAAGAATCCGCGCGGCTGAGGTGATCGTCAGCAACAAGGTGTTTATCGGCCGCGCGGCGATTGACGCGGCGCAGCAGTTGAAACTGATTTGCGTGGCAGCGACCGGGTACAACAATGTCGACCTGGAAGCCGCCGCTGCGCGCAACATCCCGGTGTGCAACGTGCGCGGTTACGCCACGCCGTCGGTGGTGCAGCATGTGTTCATGCTGATGCTGAATCAGGCGCGTCATTTCATTGACTATCAGGCGCTGGTGAAGCGCGGCGGCTGGCAGCAAAGCCAATTTTTCTGTCCGCTCGATTATCCGGTCATGGAATTGTCCGGCAAAACGCTCGGCATCATTGGCCACGGCGAGCTCGGGCATGCGGTGGCGCACGTCGCACAGGCATTCGGCATGCAAGTGCTGATCGCGGAGCATAAAGGGAAGCCGCCACGTCCGGGCAGAATCGCATTCGATGAGGTATTGCGGCAGGCAGATTTCATCACGCTGCATTGTCCGCTGTCGCCGGATACGCAGCAGTTGATCAGCCGCCGCGAATTTGAGCTGATGAAACCGTCGGCGTATCTGATCAACACCGCGCGCGGTGGATTGATCAACGAAACCGATTTGTTATCGAGCTTATCGAACGGACAGATTGCCGGAGCGGCCATCGACGTGATCCAGGGTGAGCCACCCGGACCGGATAACCAGATTCTGCGCGAGCTGCCGCCGAATTTGATCGTCACGCCGCACATCGCCTGGGCCAGCCGCGAATCGCGCCAGCGGCTGCTGGATCAACTGGCGGGCAATATCGAAAACTTTTTCCGGAACAAACCCTTCAATCAGATTACCGATGCGCTTAGGGGTACCCGAAATTAGTACAAAATCGGCACTAGAATAACCAAAAAAACGGTAAAATCGTGTGAGAAAATTCCTGCATGCAAGAGGGGATTTTGCGCGAGTAAAACTCGCTGATGCCAATCGGCATCGATTACTGCCGCGAGCATGAGATGCCAGCGTGCAGGAAATGTTTTAAAAGTATCATCCGGTCATTTTTAATTTTGGGAGAAAAATAATGAAATTCATGAAAAGCGCTACGCAAGTTGCCGCCGCGCTCGGGTTCTCCGTGTTATTGAGCGGCGTTAGCTATGCATCGCCAGCAGGCTCGATTACCGTAACCAACCCTGGCCCGTTAGGTTCTTTCAGCATCAATACCGCTGCTTTTGACGGCACCAGCGGTCAAATCGAGAAACTCACGTTCGATCTGTCCGGTACACATTGTATCGATGGCGGAAGTTGCATACTGGGTGAATCGCTGGTATTCGGTGGTTCGGGCGGTGGAACTTTTGCCTATGATCCGGAAGCCAATGGCACATCGTCATTATTTGGCGCGGTGGGCTCAACCGTATTCGGTTTTGACTTCACCGGTTTCGACCCATTGAATGTATTCACATTTTCCTGGGATCCGGACGTTGCCAGTAACGGCGGTTACGGCGCAATCGTAGCCGAATTGGCTGGCACCGTGATCACCGCATCTGTCCGTTTTTCTCCTAGTGAGGTTTTCACATACTCGGGCACGATGGGCATTGTTGGACATGATGTTGCCGCCAACCTCGTTCCCGTTCCTGAACCTGAAACCTACGCCATGTTGTTGGCAGGTCTCGGTATACTCGGTTTTGCCGGCTATCGCCGCAAGCAAGCTACCGCAGTCTGATTGCTGATTGCGTAGACTGTTTTAAAAAAGAAACCGGCATTCCGTGATATCGGAATGCCGGTTTTTAATTCCATCAGACTGATATCGTTCAGTCATCATCATTTCTTTCAGCTGTGCAGTGATCTCGCTGCGGTTTGTTTCAACTCAATCGATTCTTGCTAACCGTACACCGGTAAGTTACCGCTGTTTGGTGGAATCTGAATACGCGACCTGGAAAATCACTCGGGTTCCGGAACCCGCGAAAATCATTATTAAACATTAACGGTTACAGTTGGTTTTTGAATCCGCCCTTGTAGAGATTAATTTTAAAATCTTTGACAGCGAGCCATATTTCCAATATATTGGAA
>NZ_QRBZ01000030.1 GCF_009833085.1 Nitrosomonas oligotropha
CCCTGAGATTTCTTACAAATAAAGCCAACTTTATGTGAAGTTTGTTTTGGTGTGGACATGGATTAAGAATCAAATGGAAGTGTAAGCGTTCTGCACAGCAGCGAAGCGGGAGGCCTGAAAAATGAGAACGATAAGTGTATTAAGCAGTTACGGTAAAACGCGCGGCATCGATGATAGACCACAGATGAAAAATCCCGGCAATGACGGCAGGAATGATCAGTACCCAGAAAAAATAGCCGACAGCGGTGATCAAAAAAAACAGCAGCGCCGGGAGCACGCGCCCTTGAACCAATTGTCCCAATCCCGGTATAAAAAAGCTGCATACAGCCGCAACGACATTTCCACCCGATCCTTGCCCCGTCATTATTTTTCCTTTGTTATATTTTCATTCGGCTCGACGCGCTGTATTGTAGCTTCATTTTTTAAAGAATGCTCGTATTCGATACCGATCATGTCGCCCGCCATTTTCTTTTCGCGGACCTCTTCCAAATCACCCAATTTACTTAAACGTTGCGATGTATCGTGAATAAGTTCATCCAGTTTGACGGCAGACTCGGGAGTCAAGGTGTTATTTTTTTCGATTTCCAGTTTAAAGAAATACAAATTGTTGAGAAAATTACCGGTGATGTCCTGCACCGTGCGCATCGTCGCTTTCAGCACTCTTAATTTTTCTTCCCGCATTTCGATCTCTTTAACCGATTGCAGATACTTTAATCGCGCTTGATGCAATGCCGCCGTTTTATCCCGCTGTTTCAGCGCTAATATTGCGGTTAGCCAAATCACAAACAATGCCAGAAAACGATTGGTAAAAACTTGATAGAGCGGAATTTCACTGGGCGGCGATCCTAAATAACCGATGCCAACCAATACTGTACAGATGAAAGCGATGATGAGGGTAAAGCGTTTCTCGGGGGATCTTAAAGAAATCAGCACAACAATGACGTAAAGAATACCGTTGGCAATACCGAGCGGAGTCGCAAAATCGATCAATAAAATGATCAGGGCAACCACTCCGCATTCCAGATAAACATTCCATTCGGTTGAATTAATGTTGTCTGACTGTTTTTCATCGCAGCGATTAAGATCTGACATTGAATATCTCAACTTAAGAATGTAATCATATTCTTACATTGCATAGTAAGCTAGAAATTAACCCTTATCAACCACAATATTAATTCTTCGATTCGTCCAGCAATTTAGCTGCCTCTTTCAATAAAAATTCCCTGAAAGCATTGGCGACACTCGATAAGCGCTTATTTTTCCTATTTACGACATGCCAATAGCGGATAATCGGAAAACCTTGCACTTCAAGGATTTTTAAGCGGCCGGTCTCCAGCTCCAATTCTGCGGTATGCTGCGACATGATGCCCAATCCCATACCCGCTTGAACGGCTTGTTTGATCGCTTCCGTGGTATCCGTTTCCATCCCTTTATTAATGTTGATTTTATGCGCGGCAAAAAACCGTTCCATAGCGCTGCGCGTTCCCGAGCCCGATTCACGCACGAGAAAAGTCTCGTTGGCTAGGCGCTTAACCGGAATATTGTGCTCCTGGCATAATGGATGACTTGGCGGAGCCACAACCACCAGCGGGTTCTCCATGAAAGATTCGCTATCGATATCGAGATTCTCGGGCGGTTGCCCCATAATCGCAAGGTCGATCAAGTTATCGGTCAATTGTTTTAGGACGGTTTCCCGGTTGGAAACATTCAAACTGACGGTCACACCGCGAAAGCGCTGACAGAACTTCGCCAATAAATGCGGCGCGAAATAATTGGCAGTGGTTACCACCGAGATATTCAACTTCCCGCGTTCCATGCCTTTCAATTCGTCCAGCGCCACTTCCATGTCGGTCAATTGCTGCGAAATTGCCCGGCTGTATTGATACAGCTCGCGCCCTGCCTCGGTCAGATAAATTCGTTTACCCAAGTGCTCAAAAAGCGGTAAACTGATGTTGTCTTCCAGTTGTTTAATTTGCATGGAAACAGCGGGTTGAGTCAGATGTAGTTCCTCAGCGGCGCGCGAATAACTCAAATGCCGGGCAACCGATTCAAATACCTTTAGTTGTCGCAAAGTAAGATGCAGCATATGTCAGCTCAGTAAGTTTATTATAAGTATAACCTTATTATAAACATCAAAATTACTGATTTGTTCTTATGGATAAATAGCGCTATAGTGCGTTCCATAGATTTGAGTAGTCATGTTTGTTGTTTGTAACGCAATCTCCTCTCGTTTCTGTCTGTACTGTTGGCCGAAGTTGAGTGGAATTTAACTGGAGAAAAATTATGGCCGTAAAAATATATAACGCTGGTGTAAAAGAATATCGCCAAACTTACTGGACCCCTGATTACACGCCACTGGATACCGATCTTTTGGCATGTTTCAAAATTACACCACAACCCGGCGTGCCACGTGAAGAAGTTGCTGCAGCAGTAGCGGCAGAATCTTCCACAGGTACCTGGACCACAGTATGGACAGATCTGTTGACCGATCTGGATTACTACAAAGGACGTGCTTATAAGATTGAAGACGTACCTGGCGATGACACCTGCTTCTATGCTTTCGTAGCTTACCCGATCGATCTTTTCGAAGAAGGTTCTGTAGTCAACGTATTGACCTCGCTGGTTGGTAACGTGTTTGGTTTTAAAGCATTGCGCGCACTGCGTCTGGAAGATGTCCGCTTCCCGATTGCCTACGTCAAAACCTGCGGCGGACCTCCAACCGGTATTCAAGTAGAACGCGATCGCTTGAACAAATATGGCCGCGCATTGTTAGGTTGCACCATTAAGCCTAAGCTGGGTCTGTCTGCTAAAAATTATGGCCGTGCTGTATACGAATGTCTGCGCGGCGGTCTGGATCTGACCAAGGACGATGAAAACGTTAACAGCCAGCCGTTCATGCGTTGGCGCGATCGTTTCCAATTCGTAGTGGAAGCTTGCCAAAAAGCTGAACGCGAAACCGGAGAACGTAAAGGTCACTACCTGAACGTGACAGCACCAACCCCGGAAGAAATGTACAAACGTGCAGAGTTCGCTAAAGAATTAGGCGCGCCGATCATTATGCATGACTACTTGACCGGTGGTTTAACAGCTAATACGGGACTGGCCAACTGGTGCCGCAACAACGGAATGTTGCTGCACATCCATCGTGCAATGCACGCCGTGCTCGACCGTAACCCGCACCATGGTATTCATTTCCGCGTTTTAACCAAAGTGCTGCGTTTGTCGGGTGGTGATCACCTGCACTCCGGTACCGTGGTAGGTAAACTGGAAGGCGATCGTGCAGCAACACTGGGCTGGATCGATACCATGCGCGACAAATTCATCAAAGAAGACCGCAGCCGCGGCCTGTTCTTCGATCAAGATTGGGGTTCTATGCCAGGCGTATTCCCTGTAGCTTCCGGTGGTATTCACGTTTGGCATATGCCAGCACTGGTCGCAATCTTCGGTGACGATGCTTGCTTGCAATTCGGTGGTGGTACTTTAGGCCATCCATGGGGTAACGCTGCTGGCGCCGCTGCTAACCGTGTGGCATTGGAAGCTTGCGTTGAAGCGCGTAACCAAGGCGTTGAAATCGAGAAAGAAGGCAAAGCGATCTTGACCAAGGCAGCGAAAAGCAGTCCAGAACTGAAAATCGCCATGGAAACATGGAAAGAGATCAAGTTCGAGTTTGATACCGTTGATAAACTGGACATAGCCCACAAGTAAGCACTCTATAGCCAAGGAGAAAGGCTGATGATTAAATGCTGCTTTTCTCCTTCATCTCACTAAAGTTAAGGAAAAATAATGAGCGAAGTAATTGATTACAAATCACGTGTTAGTGATCCAGCAAGCCGTAAATTTGAAACATTTTCCTATCTGCCTGCAATGGCCGACAAGGATATCAAGAAACAAGTGCAATATTTAATCAGCAAAGGCTGGAACCCAGCGATCGAACATACCGAACCTGAGTATGTTATGGATTCCTACTGGTATATGTGGAAACTGCCTATGTTTGGTGAAACTGATGTAGAACGCGTGCTGGCAGAAGCCGCCGCTTGTCATAAAGCGAATCCGAACAATCACGTCCGTTTGATTGGTTACAACAACTTTAACCAATCCCAAGGCACAGCCATGGTGATATACCGCGGCAAGACTGTTTAAGTAACAACGGGGTTCGAACCCGCAAGACCCCCTTCACCCTTATTAGGGCAGGGGGTTTTTTTTCACCGGAATTTATTGTGCAAATTTTCGATAAAGATAGTTCTCACAGGAGTTTGTCATGAGCGATATCATCGACCAGTATCGTATTAAAAAAGAACCTTATTACCATTCCGTTGCAGATGAAGTAAAACTCTATGAAGCCGCCTATTCGGTACGCATGCCGATGATGCTGAAAGGCCCGACCGGCTGCGGCAAAACGCGCTTTGTCGAATACATGGCATGGAAACTGAAAAAACCACTGATCACCGTTGCTTGTAACGAAGACATGACCGCGTCCGATCTGGTCGGCCGTTTTCTGCTGGACGCCAACGGCACGCGCTGGCAAGACGGCCCGCTCGCCGTTGCCGCACGTTATGGCGCGATCTGCTATCTGGATGAAGTTGTAGAAGCACGCCAGGACACCACCGTGGTGATTCACCCGTTGACCGATAACCGCCGCGTATTGCCGCTGGAGAAAAAAGGCGAATTGATTCAAGCGCACGAGGATTTTCAGATCGTCATTTCATACAACCCCGGCTATCAAAGTTTGATGAAGGATTTGAAGCAATCGACCAAACAGCGTTTCGGTGCGCTCGATTTCAATTACCCAAGTCATGACATCGAAAGCGAAATCGTTGCCCACGAATCCGGTGTAGCCGTCGACATCGCCGAAAAACTGGTATCGATCGCGGAACGCGCGCGTAACCTCAAGGGACATGGCCTGGATGAAGGGATTTCAACCCGTATGCTGATCTACGCCGGCAGCCTGATCGCCAAGAAAGTCGATGCGCATGCGGCTTGCCGCGTAGCTTTGGTGCGTCCGATCACTGACGATCCGGATATGCGCGATGCGCTGGATGCGGCTGTCAGCACGTTTTTTAATTAAAAACTGCTATCAGCAAATAGGTTGACTGTTCTGAAACGTAAATAGGTGCTGCCATGAGTATCAATCTGGACGATTACAAAGAATTGCTCGAGGATCTGGAGCCGGAATCGATTGAGCTACTCAATCATGCTTGGCCCGAAGTGGTTAAAACTTTTTCAGCGCGTGGATTGGATAATTATCTGAAAGGTGCATCGGCGATTCGCGGATTAGGGCGCGGGCGCAGCTTAGTGGATTGCTGGATCGACGAAATCCCATTAGTCGCTAAAGAAATTGGTGAAGATATTATCAGTGATCTGGCGACCACCGTGCTTTCGCTCGCCTCAAGAACTTCGGGCGCTGTCATTGAATTGGTGTTAGCCACTGCCCCGACTGCCGCCAAGCGTTTGGGCGATACACAGTTGTTCCAGAATTACCTGCAATTCCTGAATACGTTGATCGCCCAGGCACCGCGCGGCATGCGTCCCATGCTTAACAAACTGGATATTCTATTCGGCCAGCTGACCCTCGGCGGCCTGCGCCGCTGGGCCATGTGGGGCGCGCACGCGCATCGCACCGACTACGAAGAGCAAATTCGTTATTTCGGACTCGAATCGAAGGAATCGCTCGCGGTATTGCAGAAAGAACGCAAAGGCACGCTGTTCGTTGATGTGCAACGGCGTATCAATATGTATCTACGCGCCTTGTGGGCACGTGATTTCTTTATGAAACCGACTTCCGGCGACTTTGAAACACGCGAAGGCTACAAACCGTTCATCGAAAACTATTTTATTCACCTGCCCGATGCTTACGATAGCTTCGGCGATATTTCCGCTACCGAAGTCTACCGCGCCGCTGCCGCCCATGCCGCCGCGCATCTGGTCGAAACCAAGGAGCCGATTTCCGCGGAAAGTTTGAATCCGCTGCAAATGGCGGTGATTTCCGTTATTGAAGACGCGCGCATCGAAGAATTATCGATCCGCCGTTTTCCAGGACTGCGCAAAACTTGGTCGGTGTTGCACGACGCAAACCCGGACATGAACGCCACCATGGGCGATTATCTGAACCGTCTGGCACGCGCCCTGCTCGACCCGGATTACAAAGACAAGGATCCGTGGATCGCGGAAGGCCGCAAACTGTTCAAAGCCGCGCACGATAAGCTCAATAGCCACAAAACTTCGTGGGACATCGGCGTGCAGCTCGCACACAGTTTCATGGACAAAAAAATTCCCTACAACCCACGTACCGACGTGCTCACCGCGCCGTACCGCGACGACAACCGGTATTTCTGGGAATTCGAGGAATTCGACTTCAACAAATCGCTGTCCGCCGGATACGATGCGCCGAAACAAATACGCAAATACGTCAATGTGATGGAATTCGCCAACGAACTCGACGTGGAAACCGCCGGTGATGACGCCGAAGAAATCTGGGTCATGGGCACCGAATTCTTCCCGTATGAAGACATGGGTGTATCGTACAACGATATGGAAGGCAAGGAGCCGGTCTCGGCACCCTATCACTATTCCGAATGGGATTACCAGATTCAACTGGAACGCCCGGATTGGGCGACGGTGCAGGAAAAACGCGCCAAAATGGGCGACATGCAATGCATCGACGACATCGCCAACCAGTACAAACGCGAAATCGCGCGCATGAAGTTCCTGTTGGACGCCATGCAACCGCAAGGCACGCGCCGTATCCGCAAACTGGAAGACGGCGATGAAATCGACATCAACGCCGCGATCCGTTCAATGATCGACATCCGCATGGGCATGCAACCCGATCCACGCATCATGATGCGCTCGGTGCGCAAAGTGCGCGACATCTCGGTGCTGGTATTGCTCGATTTATCCGAATCGACCAACGAGAAAGTCGCTGGGCATGATTACTCGGTGCTCGACCTGACGCGCCAAGCGACGGTATTGCTTGCCAACGCCATCAATAAAATCGGCGACCCGTTTGCCATTCACGGCTTCTGTTCGGATGGACGGCACGATGTCGAATATTTCCGCTTCAAGGATTTCGATCAACCCTACGACGAAACCCCGAAAGCCCGGCTCGCCGGCATGACAGGACAACTTTCAACCCGCATGGGTGCCGCGATGCGCCACGCCACGCATTACCTGAAATTGCAAAAATCGGCGAAAAAACTGCTGCTCGTCATCACCGACGGCGAACCGGCCGACGTTGATGTGCGCGACCCGCAATACCTGCGTCACGACACCAAAAAAGCGGTGGAAGAAGCCGGCCGCTCCGGCATCCTCACCTATTGTATGAGTCTGGATCCGCGCGCAGACCAATACGTCTCGCGCATTTTTGGCGAACGCAATTATCTGGTGGTGGATCATGTGGAGCGGTTGCCGGAAAAACTGCCGGTGTTGTATGCGGGCTTAACACGGTAAGGCGTTAGCAGGTTTTAAACATTCATGCGGCGCATTAATGGTACGATTAGGAATATTTAAATCGCCCGTAGCGGCTTTTAAATTAAAAACAATAACGTACCCTATCTTATATAAGAAGTGAGACAACAATGAAAAATAATAAAATTTACTCATCCGTCATATTTGCATTGATACTTTCCGCGGGTATATCGAAAACCCATGCAGGCCCTGAAGAAATACCCGGAACAAACTTAACGGTCGATTTTGCAGAATCAGTGCTTTCCGGCGCCGGCCGCTTGATTCGTGCAACAAACATTCCGGTGCAATCCGCGGGAACCACCGTTTACTACGATGTAGAAATGGATTTCAGTACGTTAGCTGATGGCTCGTTCGGGGCAAAGCTTATTTCAGCGACACCGTCGACCGGCCCTGTTGCTCCGACTTCCGTCAGCACAATGAATTTCTTGCCTGGTACATATGCCGGCATTGTCTCAGGCGCACCAGCCGCGGCACTGCCTTGCTTTTTCTCACTAGAAGCCCCGTCGATCGGTGCGGATGGCCGCCGCACTTACCTACTGACCATTACGTCCAGCGGAACCGGCTGTCCGGCGGGTGTCACTTCATACAGCTGGCAAACTGGCCCTGCAGCTAACAATAGTATTATCAGTTCAGGTTTTTCAAGAGAAGGCAGCAATTTTGAAACACAAAGCTCGCTGACCTATTCTTACGGCACGGAAATAAGCTCGGCAGGAGCGACCGTCAGAACACAGCAAATTGGCAGCACATTAACAATTGAGCAAGTGAATAGCGTCGCATCAACTTTTTCCGGAGCAAAAAAACTTACCCTGATCAAGCAATAATGCGTTGCAAGTCTGCTTGGCATTAGCACGATAGAGTGCACCGACGCCTGAAAGCGCAGCAATCCTGTTAATCGTGCACATCTATATACATTATAGATTCCCGTCTTCGCGGGAATAACGATAGGCACGATAGGTCAATGGAGTAACACCTAAATCGGCGAAAAAACTGCTGCTGTTGATTACCAACGGCGAACCGGCGGATGTCGACGTACACAGCCCTCCAATACCTGCGCTGCGCCACGACACCAAAAAGGCAGTGAAGGAAGTCGGCCGCTCCGGCATTCTGACCTACTGCATAAACCTTGACCCGCGCGCCGATCAGCATGTTTCACGCATTTTCAGCGAATGCAATTATCTGGTGGTCGATCATGTGGAACAGCTGCCGGAGAAATTGCCGGTATTGTATGCGGGGTTGACGAGATAGACTGTGCTTACTGTAACTTATTGGGAGACTTGATATAAAATTGGTGTATGTCAAATTCACAATATATTCCAATACATGACAAATAGTCTCGCAGAGGATCATCCTGAGCTTTTTCATTACACCAATGCCAAAGGTTTAATTGGTATTGTCGAAAGCCAAAGCATTTGGGCTACGCATTATGCATACCTGAATGACTCTGAGGAAATAAGACATTTCTTAAAGCACCGCTTACCTGCTATCTTGCGAACTAACGTCAATCAATATCTTGATAAATTGCTTGAGAAAGGTTCCATTAAACAATCCGATATTGATCGAAAAGGCGGTAGAAAAAAAGTAGTTGATTCATTTATCCAAGAAACCCGTAATGTGAATGAAAAAATTCTTCTTAAAGATGCTCTCGCAGAGCCTTATATTGCTTCATTTTGCACAACATCAGGACTAGAAAAAGAAGTTTGTGTTCAAGTCGCAAAGCACGGTTTATTAAGCCAGTGGCGCGGATATGGACGTGAAGATGGCTATGCGATAGTTTTCGATACTAAACAATTTTTTGAATTGCTAAAAGATGTTGGCAAGAAAATGAAAAATAGCATGTATGCATTCTTTGCAGATGTGGTTTATTCGTCCGATTCTGATTTTAAGTTTATTGAAGAATTTGAAGAAGATTTAATTGTCATTAAGAATTTCTTCGATGCTCATTTAAGTGGAAGAGAGAAAAATTTAGATAAAATTTATTTTTCGCTAATGCATTGTGCATGTAGGTATAAGCATTGGGGGTTCAGAGAAGAGAGTGAAGTTCGTGTTATTGCTTTACCTTATCCCCTGCACCATGAAAAATTTGATGAAGATATGAAAGCGGAAGGAATTACTTTAAATGAAATTTCAAGAAAATATTTTTCCCGCGCTGGAGCGTTGGTACCTTATATCGATCTATTTGATGGAGTAACATCAATACCCAATAAAACTCTGCCAATCAAACGTATCATCGTTGGTCCTACCAAAAACACGCAAGAAAAAAACAGAAGAATCAATGCTGTCAAAATGCTTATCAATCAGCATGGTATTAAAGCGGATGTAACAGCTTCAGATATACCTTTTGTGGGTTAACAATCAGTTTCAGCATGGCAAGTAGTAGCAAGTAGGGTGTGATAAGCGTAGCGTCATCCACCATTAGTCATAGTTCATCATGAATGATTTCGGTGGATGGCGTTTCACTTATCCATCCTACAGTTTAGTTCTATTATCAGGTGTGTGAAAAATCGATCATCATTTTTTTGATACCTGCACATCAAGCGCAATGTTTTCTAATAATTTTACCCACCGCACCAATAATCAACGCCATCGAAACAGCGCCCGGATCCGGTGTGCCGATACTTTTTCCCGCGTGCGGACGCGCACGGCCTATTTTGGGGGTGAGATTTTTGGTCGCTTCGGCGGATTGTCCGGCAATTTCCGCAGCCGCTGTCCAGGCTTCGGTGATTGAAAGACCTTGTGTGGCGCTTTGAGTCAGGGCTGCGGAGAATGGATACAGCACGTCGACCAAGGTTTTGTCGTTCAATTGCGCTTTACCCAAACTGATGACCGCTTCCAATGCAGCTGTTACGCCCGTTGCAAGCGTTACGGCGTCCGGTTTGACTTCATCGCCAATGGCATTGCCAAGGTTACGTAGAATGACACCCCACAACATCCCGGATGTGCCGCCCGCGCGATCGGACCAGGCATCGCCGGCTACCGTCAGCATTGTGCCTGCGCCGGTTTGAGCATCCAATGCCGCTTTGGCGGTTTCAACAGCTGCGGTAAGTCCGCGCTGCATGCCGATGCCGTGATCGCCGTCTCCCGCAATGGCATCCAAACGGCCAAGCGCTTCCTGTTGCAGTGCAATCGCATCCCGGGCCGCTTCAAGTGCGGCTACCACGACTTTTGCAGCAGCTCGTGAATCAATGGAACCGGTTCTTAACGGCTGCTGATCTTGGATAGGTTGAATGGCTACGGCGATATTTTCTTCGGATTGCTCTGCTGGCATGATAGTGCCGCGATGAAACGCGGGTGTATCCGCTGCTGCAATCCAGGTCTGCTCAAGTTCATCGTTAAGCCAGAATAACGTCAGTGAAACGCCGGCCATATCGAAGCTGGTAATCAACTCATCCACCACCGGCTCGACGATGATCAGTCCGTACTGGGATAGCAATTGATCAATTTTGCGGTAAATAACAAACAATTCTTCGTACTTAACCGCACCCAAACCGTTCAGGATCACACTCACGCGCGCACCGGCAGGACTATTAATCGGCGGCGGAATTTCGGCGAGCAATTTCTCCACCAGCATTTCCGCCAAGCCATCGGCAGAAGGCGCATCGATGCGATACAAACCGGGTTCGCCGTGGATGCCCATACCGACTTCCATTTTTCCACTGGCAACTTTGAACAACGGCTTATTAGCGCCCGGCAGGGTGCAACCGGAAAAGGCGACACCCAACGAACGCACACGCTCTTTGGCTGCTGTGGCAATGCGAACCACGTCATCAAGCGGCTTGCCCGCATCGGCGGCAACAGCGGCGGCTTTGAATACCGGTAAAGTACCGGCAATGCCGCGGCGTTTATGTTGCTCAGCAACCGCGGCCGATGCGATGTCATCGGCCACCACCACCGAACGCACATCGATACCTTGCGCACGAAGCTGTGCTTGCGCTTGCTCGAAATTGAGTACGTCACCAGCGTAATTGGCGTAGCAAAACAGAATGCCACCGCCTGCATTCACCGCTTGCGCCACTTGGCAGATTTGCTGTGCCGAGGGTGCGGCAAAAACATTTCCTAACGCAGCACCGTGCGCCAATCCTTGACCGACAAACCCGCCAAAAGCGGGGTAATGACCCGATCCGCCGCCGATGATCATGACGGCCTGTCCCGGTTTGGCTTTATGTCGGCGAATTACGCCACCATTGACACGTTGTATTGTATTCCGGTGCACGGCGGCAAAGCCTTCGACCAGTTCGTCGGCAAATTGCGCCGGATTATTGAATAAGTAAGTCATTTATGCCTTGCCATTTTCATCAAATGTGATCCTGGCAAATCATATAACTACTTCGTGGCGCAGAACAACTATTTAGGAATCGAAAAGGAAGTGAAAGTGATAACAGCTTTTATCATTAACCAAAACGGCTACTGATTGAGTGTAGTGGCGAAATCCAGAACTTCTTGAACGTGACCCGGCACTTTCACGCCGCGCCACTCTTTTCTTAAAATCCCTTGCGCATCGATGACAAATGTACTGCGTTCGATGCCGCGAACTTGCTTGCCGTACATGTTTTTCATTTTCATGACATCAAACAAATTGCAGACTTTTTCGTCTTCATCGCTTAATAATTCAAAGGGAAACTGCATTTTTTCTTTAAAATTCTGATGCGACTTAACGCTATCCCGTGAAACACCCGCAACGATACAATTTTTCTCAGTAAACTCATGCCAGCGATCACGAAAATCCTGACCCTCCAAGGTACATCCCGGCGTATCGTCTTTGGGGTAAAAATAAATAATCACATGTTTTCCTCTATGAGCTGACAACGAGAATTCTTTATTGTCAGTCGAAGGTAGAACAAAATCTTCAACCGGGTGATTAATCGCTAACATTTTTTATGGAACCTGTTTATTGATGACGATCGATATATTATTGTGGCCCAATTTAACGGGTTCGCTGAATCCTTGCAGATCTCCGCTGGCAGTGAATGCCTGCCCGGACTTCGATACTCTGGCTTCGATCACGACTTCCGGAAAGCTCGACATTTTCATGGTTGGCGTCATCGCCATATCATCCGTCAGCGTGAATGTTGCCGGAAGATCGCTGGCTTTCAACCGCAAGATAGCCAGTGGCATTTTCGGCCCCGATTTGGCTCGAGCGTATATGAACAAAGTGTCATTCGCCGAGATTTTCGCTACCAGATCACTGCTAATCGATACCTGACCGGACACTGAAAGCGATGTTGCCGCAGGTGAATCCGAGCTCATGGCTTTTTCCACGGGCTGTGTGCTGGCTTCTTGTTTCGATTCCGCAACTTTAACCGCTTGTTCCGGCGCTGCGGGCTTGCCGCCTGAAGCAAGTAATTTAGCTTCGGCGATACTTTCTTTCACTGATTGGGCTAGTGGGGAATCCGCAGGAATTCCTTCCAGCAATTTTTCCCAATATTCCGCTGCTTGTGCATATCTTTCTTGTTCGAATTCAGCCGTGCCCGCTAAAGCCAACGCTTTAGGATATTTAGGATCAATGCGTAATGCTTCGTAAATCAATTCGGCCGGTTTACCCGACAAATTGCCTTGATTCTTCATTGCCAGAACATCGGCATAATCGCTCAATATCTGCGGACTGTCGGGAATCAGCTCCACCAGCTTGGCATAGGTACTGCCGGCTTCCGCGTACCGTCCCATGATTGCATAGGTACGACCGAGCATAATCCAGCCTTCGATGTCTTCCGGATTGTTATTCAGCCGCGCAATCAAATTATCCAATACGGATGAGAAATTATCATGGCCTGCCGGAGCGCCTCCACCATCGCGATTCATTTGCTGGGTCGCACTGGCAAGTTGCGCTTGCGGCAGCAAACCGCGCGTATCGCCGATCACAAGATACAAACTGATAGCCGCCAATGGCAGCGTCAATGCAATAAAAGTCGACAGTACGACATTGCGGATTTTCTTATTTTTCCCTATTACCAGTTTATCGCGCTCAGTCACATCCTGCAGCATCCGCTGTTGCAGCTCCTGCTTACTTCTGTCGTACTGTTCCCGGCTGAGAATATCGTTCTCCAAGTCGCGATCAAGTTCGGCAATTTGATCGCGATACACGGTAATATTGACTGCATCGTGCTCTAAATTTTTTAACTGATTGTCCCTACTCCGCAGCAATGTTGGGATAATGAACAACAGTGCGGTGACAATAAAAATCCCAGAAATAACCCAAAAAGCCGTCATACGTTTTTACCTTTTTTATCTTCATTCAGTAACGCTTCCGCTTCTTCAAGCTGTGCTTGTGAAAGCGATACATCCTCTATTTGTATACGTCGGCGTCTTAAATAAACAATCAGTGAACCCAATCCAACCACAAACAAAATGACCGGACCAAACCATAACAGGAATGTAGTAGGTTTGATGGGCGGATCATAAAGCACAAAATCTCCATATCGATCTACCAGAAATTGGACAATTTCCTGATCGGTTTTATTGGCTTTTATCTGCTCGCGAATTTCACGTCTGATATCGTTTGAAAAATCCGCACGGGAATCCGCAATGGTCTCATTTTGACAAACCAGGCAACGCAAATTTTCCGTCAGCAACAGCATCCTTTTTTCGATCTCGGGATTTTCCGCAACCGGTACTGCTTCTTTCGACCACCCGGTTAATGGAGCCAGTAGAAATAAAACAAAAACAAGCACTGCGGCTTTCATTACACCATTAAATTGACGTAGCATGACAAAACCAACCTTTATTTATGTGATTCGTACAATCTGTTTATGCTTGTTGCTGCAGTTCTTTGATGAGTGGAATAATGGTTTTTTCAAGCGAATCTACCGTGACAGGTCCAATTTGTTTATGCCGGATGATACCCTTTTTATCAATCACATAAGTCTCAGGAACACCATAAACACCGTAATCGATTCCAACCTTGCCGTCAGAATCGACGATACTAATGGCGTAAGGATCACCGTAGCGTTTTAGCCATTGCAAAGCAGTAGTACGTTCATCTTTGTAATTGAGTCCATAGATTGGAACAATCCCAGTTCTTGCCAATTGTACTAACAGAGGATGTTCATCACGGCACGCAACACACCACGATGCCCATACATTTAACATCCAAACCTTACCCAGATTTTCGTCTGAAGACATTATCTGTTCGGGTTGGTGCAAATGATTTAACTGGAATTTCGGTGCCGGCTTGTCTATCAACGGCGAAGGCACTTGCCGCGGATTCAATGTCAGGCCGACCAGCAAAAATGCTGCCAGCACCATAAAAGCAAATAGTGGAATTAAATAGCGCATCATACTTTGGTTGTTTCCGTTGCCAATTCAACTTTATTCACGGATGGCGCAACAGCCACTGGAGATTCTGCTACTGGACTTTCCGGTTCTTTTTCTTCAACTGTGGCAGCGCCTTTTTTGGTAATTTTCAGTCGATAGCGGCGATCAGTAATTGAGGTAATACCACCGATAGCCATTAATAGACACCCTAACCAAATCCAATCGACAAAGGGCTTATGATAAACGCGAACCACCCAGGCGCCATTAGTCAACGGTTCACCTAAAGCCACATAAAGATCGCGTAAAAAGCCGGTATCGATCGCTGCTTCCGTCATCGCCATACCGGATGCGTTATAAGTGCGCTTTTCCGGATACATATTACGGACAAATTGTTCATCCTTAATAACAGCAATATCGCCGATCACAGCTTTATAATTCGGTCCTACATCATTACGGGTGCCGTTAAACTGAAAAGTATAGCCACCGACGGTTACTTTGCTGCCAACCTCCATACGCACATCTTTTTCGGTTTCGTAACCGTTCACCATAGTAACGCCAATAATGAATACAGCCACGCCGATATGTGCACAGTGCATACCGTAATAACTTCTGGATTGTCTGGCTAACTTGACGAATAAATTGCCTTCGCCGCTATTACTGATACGGTGTTTTAAATTAACGAATGCGCAGACTATGATCCAGAAGGCCAACAATAAACCGAAGCTAATCATCGGTTTCCATTCACCCATATAATAAGGTGCGATCAAAGCAGAAACCACACTTACGGCAAACGCCCAGCGCAAGCGGATCGCCAATGTCGGCAAACTCATTTGCTTCCAGCGTGAAATGGGACCAACGCCGATCAGAAAAATTGCCGGGGTCATCACAGGCACAAAAATCGCCTCAAAATAAGGAGGGCCTACCGACAATTTGCCCAGCCCCAATGCATCGATAATCAATGGATAGAGTGTTCCCAGTAAAACGCTTGCCGCTGCAACCAGTAACAAGATATTGTTTGCTAACAGCATGGATTCGCGCGAAAGCAGATCGAATTTGCCACCCAAACCCACCTTGGGCGCACGCCATGCGAACAATAACAGTGAACTGCTAATCACGATAACCAGAAAAGCAAGGATAAATACACCGCGTGCAGGATCGGTTGCAAACGCATGTACCGAAGTTAAAACACCTGAACGTACCAAGAACGTACCTAATAAACTTAAAGCAAATGCGCAAATCGCCAGCAAAACCGTCCAGCTTTTGAAACTACCGCGTTTCTCGGTCACCGCCAGTGAGTGAACCAAAGCCGTACCGACCAGCCACGGCATAAATGACGCATTCTCGACCGGATCCCAGAACCACCAGCCGCCCCAGCCCAGTTCATAATAAGCCCACCAGCTACCGAGCATGATTCCACAGGTCAAAAACACCCATGCGACAATCGTCCATGGACGCGACCAACGCGCCCAAGTAGCATCCAGTCTTCCGCTTAACAATGCCGCGATAGCAAAAGCAAAAGCGACAGAAAATCCCACATATCCCATATACAACATCGGTGGATGTATCACCATACCGGCATCCTGCAGCAGCGGATTTAAATCGCTCCCTTCAAATGCGGCAGGTAACAGGCGATCGAATGGATTCGAAGTGAATAACATAAACACCAGAAAACCGATGCTGACCAATCCTAAAACCCCGAGAACCCGGGCAACGATATCATCCGGTAATTGCTTGCTAAAGACACTGACCGCAACTGACCAGCCCGCCAGCATCAAAACCCATAATAATAAAGAACCCTCATGCGAGCCCCAGGTTGCCGCCAAGCGGAAATGAAAAGGCAACTCCGTATTTGAGTTCTTCGCCACATTCATGACTGAGAAGTCACTGCTGACAAAGGAGTAAGCCAAACACACGAATGCAATCAGTACGAACACGAATTGTCCTTGTACCACCGGTCTTGCGAGTGCAATCCACGAGGGAATACCGCGAGCCGCACCGATAATCGGCAGTGTTCCTTGGATAGTGGCTAATAATAAGGCAAGAATTAAAGAAAAATTACCAATTTCTGGGATCATGATTTTTTCTTACAAATGAATGGTTATTAAGAATTTGGAAATGATATGCTCAGGCTACATCAGAAAAACCGGGAAAAATTTACTGTGTTAAGGATGCCTTCTGTGCTTTGGCAGCTTGTTCCAAAGCCTCGGCTGCTTCCGGCGGCATATAGTTTTCATCGTGCTTGGCCAGCACTTCATCCGCTACAAAAATGCCATCCGAGGATATTTTCCCTTGCGCAACAACACCCTTACCTTCTCTGAATAAATCAGGCAGTATGCCGGTATACACAACCGGTATTGCTTGGGCGGTATCCGTTACCGAAAAGCGAACCGTCGTCGTGCTGTCATCACGTTTAACACTGCCCTCTTCAACTAATCCGCCAATCCGGAAACTTTTTCCAATCGGAGCTTCTTTTGCGACGACTTGAGATGGGCTGAAGAAGAAAACCAGATTACTTTGAAATGCATTTAATACGAGTACGGCGGCAACGCCTAATGCCGCAACGCCGGACACTATCACTACAAGTTTTTTATGACGTGGTTTCATTTTTTATCTCTTCTTTATTGATGCCGTAAATGAGACTGTATTGTTTTTCCAAAGTTCGGTGGCGTCTTGAAATTAATAAAATCTCACCCACGATACAAATCAGCGTCACAACGTATGAACCCCACACATAAAGTCCATACCCACCCATTGAAAAAAACTCCGACCAGCTTGACCAAATCATCATATCGCTCCGTTCTTATGTAACTCAGCCACCCATGCTGTATGGCTCTCGCGTTCCAGAATGATCACGCGCGTACGCTTCAATATTACTGCAATGGAATACATCCAGCTTGCAAATACCATAATCAGCATGCCTGTCAGCATGGTGCTCGCCATCGCGGGTGCTTGATTGACACTGACGGATGCGCCTTGATGCAAGGTATTCCACCATTGCACTGAGAAATAAATGATCGGAACATTCACCACGCCAACCAAGGCAATAATCGCACCCGCTTTATCTGCGCGACGCGGGTCATCAATGGCTGCTTGCAATGACATGAAACCGATATAGAGAAAAAACAGGATTAATTCGGAAGTCAGCCGGGCATCCCATACCCACCAGGTTCCCCACATCGGTTTGCCCCATAATGCACCCGTCCAAAGCGCTATAAAGGTAAACATCGCACCAGTTGGAGCAATGGCTGTTGCAAACATGGAGGAAAGCCGGGTATTAAACGCCAAGCCAATGCCCGCCCAGAACGCCATCACGACATACAGAAACATCGACATCCACGCTGCGGGGACATGAATGAAAATAATCCGGTAAGCTTCACCTTGCTGAAAATCCGTAGGCGCAACAAAAAAACCGACATACAGTCCCGCGCCTAAAAGTGCTACCGCAGCAAAAACGAATATCGGAATCATTTTCCCCGCCAGTGAATAAAAACTGGCTGGAGAAGAATATTTGAACCAATTAATAGCCATATTTAAATTTTATAATTCTTCACGTTAAATTTCAGTCCCGATTCAGCCCTAAATTTTTAGCCGCCAATTCTATACCAAATCGATACGAAAATGACAAAATCCAGAATTGACTTTCAAGAAGTGATTTCGATATCTTGAGTGATCTTGCAGAAAAATTTGCACAGATAATGCAAAAACTTGCTGAAATTATCTTCTGCGAGTTAAATCAACTTCACTACTGCCAGCGTTTGTTCTACTCCAGTGAAACACGCAAGGCTGAAGCAGCTGCCCAGGGTGCGAAAACAACAGACACTAAAAGAAATGCACCAATTAAGGACAAGTGCGCATCAAATTCCATTCCGGACATATTCGCTTCCACCGCACCCGCGCCAAAAATCAACACTGGAATATAGAGTGGCAGCACCAGTAACGAAACCAATACACCACCACCGCGCAGCCCTAAAGTCAGTGCCGCGCCAATAGCGCCTATTAAACTCAGCACCGGGGTACCGAGTAATAAAGCCGCAGTTAAAACAAGCAATGCTTCCCCCGGCAAGTCATATTGAATACCCAGAACCGGCGCCATCAATACCAGCGGCACACCGGTTACCAGCCAATGCGCAGCGGCTTTTCCCAGCACTAACAGCGATAGCGACTGCGGCGACAGCAGCATTTGCTCCAACGTGCCATCCAAATAATCATTAGAAAACATCCGGCCCAGCGACAACATCGAAGCCAATAATGCCGCAACCCATACCACACCCGGCGCCATGGTACGCAGCATATTCATTTCCGGCCCGACGCTAAGTGGAAACAGGCTCACCACGATAATGAAAAAAAACAGCGTAGTCAGCACATCGGCTTGACGCCGCACCGCCAGTAAAAGATCACGTTTAATTATCCACATAAACATATCAGGCCAGATGCAATTGCGTTGTTGATGTTGCTGTAATATCAATCTCTTGGTGTGTCGTCATGACCACCATACCGCCTTCCCGCAAATGCTGTTCGAGCAGCTCCTGAATCAATTTAACTGCTGCCACATCCAATGCAACCAAGGGTTCATCCAGAATCCACAAAGGGGTTTTACATACCAGCAAACGGGCCAATGCAACACGGCGCCGCTGGCCTTGCGATAATACCTTTACCGGCAATGCTTCCCTGCCCCGTAAACCAATATGTCCGAGCGCGTCTTTCGCTTGATCAACGCCGATGTCAAAACCCGCTAACGCGCTTGAAATACGCAAATTCTCAATTACCGTTAAATCATCTTTCGTGCCGCTTAAATGCCCGATATAAGTCATTGCACCATAATATTCGCCATCCAGCGCGCGAATCGAAGTCCCGCTCCAGCGAATCTCACCGGCGGCGGGGTTGGACAACCCGCACAGCATGCGTAATAAACTGGTCTTACCGCTGCCATTGGGACCGCGCACTTGCATCAGGCCACCCGCCTCAAGTGAAAAATTGACATCTCTAAAAAGCTCGCGATCACCGCGAACACACGCGAGATTGATACCTTGTAGCATTATTTTATCGATCGATGGAATAGACTGCTGATTATAACGCATTGAGGATACCTATGGCACCGTAGATCATTTAGCGAGTTATTCTGCGATTCCCGATAACTTTATCAAAAACATCAAACCTGACCGGCGAAATTTTAATCAGATCTCTTCATTTCCAATATACTTTATCGAATCTCAGATCCGGGAATTGCAATAAAGGAGAGTGATTTGTTTTTTACGCGCGATGATCGAAAAATCAGCATTATAGGTGGTTTATTATTGCTGGGACTTACGCTGACGACGGGCATTACCGTATACACTGCCATGCGACAGGAGATCGAGTCGGTGCTGGGTAGAGGATTGGCTGTCGCCTTGCAGGGGAAGTCATTTTTGCTGGAGTCTCAAATTGAAAAAGGCTTGGCGGATGCTCGCGCACTATCGCTGCGCCCTTTTATTGTTCAATCGATGCAGCAACTCACCGCCGAACCAGGCAATCTCAGTGCGTTACACGATCTGATGCGAAATGTTAACTCGCTGCCCGAAGCGGGCTTCTCAGCAGCCATCGTTCACGATATGCACGGTAAAACGCTGTCACAGGTAGGTGAATTCTCCAAAAGTAAAGAAGCGCTCCGGTTAAACAAAGATACATTCCTCATATGGGATAAACAACTCATTCTTCACACCACGAATGATGTGCTCGATCAAGATAAACACCGCATTGGCAGTATCACAACACAAGTTATATTGCCGCAGCTCACGAAGCGATTCATAGGTATGAGATCGATCGGTGAAACCGGTGAATTCGTTTTGTGCGCAAAACCGGAGGAAGGAAAATATGAAGTGGCATGTCTGATGAGCCAGATAAATGGCGTCCAATTCAAGCATCTACTTCCGAATGAAAGTGTACCATCCAAATTTCTGACGATTTACAGGAAAAGCGGTGTTGCCGCCACCATGGATTATCGCCAGGTACCCGTCATAGAAACCTATGCTTCTTTGGATTCCATCGGTCTTAACATGATTCTCAAGCTGGATGAAGAAGAATTATTTAAACCGGTTACTGAAAAGCTGCAAGATATCAGCATTTATCTTGCGGCACTGATTATCGCTGAAATATTGTTATTAAACTGGTTTGTACGCAAGCTTATCAAATCGGAAAGAGAAGCCCGGAAAGCCAAAGAAACAGCTGAGCAATTTTCCATTGAATTAAGCCGCAAAGAAAGTGAGTTACGGGAACGCTTAAAAGAAATCACGTGTCTTTATGAAATTCGCCGCAGTATCGGATTGGAGTTATCGATAGAAGCAGTCTGCCAGAATATCATTAAGTTTTTAATTCCCGCAATGCAGCATCCGGAACATACATCGATTACGATTGAATTGGATGGAAAGCGTATTTCTTCCTCGCTTCAGGCTGAGGATTCCACACATGAATTAACCTCGGATATCTGTATTAATGGTGAGAATCATGGCCAATTAAGTGTTCTTTACCCTGAAAAAAAACCTTTCTTAGTCATAGAAGAACAAAGGCTTATTAATGCGATTACAAGTGATTTGGCGCTATGGCTTGAACGAAAACAAGTTGACGAGCTATTGCACGCACGCCTTAAAGAAATCACATGCCTGTATGAAATCCGCCGTAGTATGGGAATGGAGCTTTCGCTGGAAGATGTTTGCTTCAGCATATTCAAATACCTAATACCTGCTTTGCAGTATCCGGAAATTGCTACTGCTGTTATCGATATCAATGGCAAAAATTTCACTTCTCTCCATGAGGATTCCAGTCATACCAACCAACTTCAGTCTATTAGCAAAATAGATACTAACGATTCCGACGTTGAGCCCCCTCATAAAATGGATGAAAATAAATCTGCTTTGCAATCGAAAATCCGTGTCAATGGAAAAGAATGCGGGCATTTAATTATTTTTTACTCTGAAAACAAACCATTCCGGTTGCCGGAAGAACAGAAGCTTGTTAATGCCATCGCCAATGATTTAGGCAGCTGGCTTGAACTTAGAAGATTAGAGCAAGCATTGGTATCCGTGGCTGAAGAGCAGGCGCATACAATCGGACAGGAATTACACGATAATGTCGGACAACAAATCGCTGCGATTGGTTATCAGGCCAGAGTACTCGAAAAGAAAATTTCCGCGTCGACGATCGGAAATGAAAATTTGACCGCATTGGCAGCCTCGATTGCTTCACAAACACAAACTGCGGTGATTCATATCAAGCAGCTTGCACAAGGATTACTGCCATTTGAATTGGAAGCCAATGGCTTGATTCAAGCATTACAAACCTTGGCCACCAGAATCTCAACAACGTATAATATCGACTGTAATTTCTCGTGGCATAACATTAGTATAATCAATGACAATAGCGTAGCGCTCAATTTGTACCGAATTACGCAGGAAGCTGCAAATAATGCCATCCGGCATGGTAAGGCGCAGCATATAACCATTACCTTAACATCGGATGAAAAAACGCTTCGCTTATCAATCTGTGATGATGGGTGTGGCTTTACTGGAATTGATATCAATCATCCGTCGACGCCGGGAATGGGCATTAAAATCATGCAATACCGTGCGAAGCAATTGGGCGCGAAGATGGAAATTTTAGCCCGCAAAGAAGGCGGCACGGAAGTTCGTTTAAAAACACAATTAACTAAGAATGTCGATAATGAAAGCAAAAGTAATGCTCGTTGATGATCATGCCATGTTACGGCATGGCCTTGCAATGCTCATCAATATGGAACCGGATATGGAAGTATTTGCTGAAGCGGGTGATGGCGCTGAGGCAATGGAAATACTCAAGAAAAATAATTCGATCGATATTATTTTATTGGATGTAACACTCAAAACGGTATCGGGACTTGAAGTCATCAAGAGTATCCATGCATTGGTTCCGGATTTACCGGTGCTTTTTATATCCATGCATGATGAATCGGTTTATGCTGAACGCGCACTTCGTTCCGGTGCCCTGGGTTATGTCATGAAACACGAACCGGGTGAAGTACTGCTTGAAGCTATCCGTGAGGTTTTAAAAGGCAATGTTTATCTCAGCAAACAGATGCACAAAAAGCTTTTAAAACGAATGGTCATGAAAAGCTCTGAACCAGAGCATCTCATTAATACGCTGACGTCTAGTGAACTGGAAGTTTTGCACTTAATAGGACAAGGGCATAATAGTCACGAAATTTCTCAGATGCTGTGCCGCAGCATTAAAACCATCGACACACACCGCTTTAATATCCGATCGAAATTAAACCTGAAAGATGGCGCCGATTTGATTCGCTACGCCACACGCTGGATCTCTCAGCAACAGTAATAATTCAAATGCTATGAAGCATTTCCGGGAAGAAGTCTGGACAAAGACAATACCTGCTTCTCTCAAGAGCCCTGCGGCTAAAAATAAATCATGCGATGAGCGTTCCGTTTGGCCGTTCTGCCACTTGTATCAGTAAGAAATAGTAATAAAACCAATAATCCAGTTGAAATAATCAACGCGCATGATTCAAAAATAACCCCGCTGATTACAGCGGGGCTTTCAATTTTCTCAAAGCTGAAGTGTGATGTTTCTTGAAGGGTGGCAATTCATTTTTTGAGATATTTCTAGTGCACATCTCAAATCGAATAATAAAGAAAAAATAACTGCAGAAATTTAAACATAGAACCCAATTCAACACGCCCATGACCTCCAGGATCATTGTGACATTCTTAAGAAATATTTTCTTAAGAGTGCTTGGGTTAAGCGGTACATTTACAATAAATAGGGATTGTAAATACTTAAAGATGAGGCAAAATATATTGTTTAAATCAAAATGTAAGTTAAAAGCCCGTAAAATAAAATTACGATAAAAAACTTAATTTCTGTTTAAAGATGTTTCATACCCATTGACGTATTTCTTTTTGCTTGCCGTCTTTCCGAATTTTAAAGCGATCACGATGTAAGCGACAAAAAAAGCTAATCCCAATTGGCCATCGGTAATAATCCAGTTAAAGATATACTGGGTTAGTTCAAACATCGATAGCAGGCTAGCTCCTATAGCGATAATTGCAATAGTAAATATCTGTTTTGTTGACATGATAATTTCCTTTGTAATAAAAATAATTGTTTAGAAGATTCTGCGCTTACTTCATCGACTCTCGTTAGGCGCGCTACCTATCACTCCAAAATAAACATACAGATTTAATTTCCTGTTTTATTTTGAGCGTACCAATAATATTGAAGAGTCGACTTTAGCAACCAACTGCTCGGCAACGGAACCTACATAGAAACGTTCCAATCCACGACGATTGGACGTTCCCACTACGATCAGATCCGCTTTCCAGTCATAAACAGCGGCAGCAATAGCATCGGCGATACCATTTAATCCATATTCAGCTTCGGCATTGAGGAGGCGTGTTTCGACACTTAAAACATCAGTGTCGGATTTAGCTTTCTCAAGAATTTCATTGCCTTTGTTCTTATCGGTGTCATTTTCACCACCGATGCAATGAACAATGCACAAAGTTGCGTTATAAGTGTTAGCAATATTGATTCCTTCCGCTAACGCTTGCTGAGCTATCTCGCTACCATCGACTGCCACCATAATTCTTTTGTACATACACTATTCTCTTAATGAATTCCTGCTGGGTTTGTTAACCAAGTAATAATACTTTTAGTTCTTAAACACCATCGGATTACGACAAATTATGCGACGGCAATTTGTCTTGCAGATTATTGCTGTGCATTTTTTTCAAATAAACAAAATACTGTTTAATTACAGAGACTAATAATTTTTTAAACATGACAAATTCTCCTTAATGTATTTCAATACGTTTTTACGGTAATGCTTTGATTCATTTACTTATGAATGACTAACAGTTTACAAAAAGTCATACATTCAACATGTTTACTGCAAATTACTATTATCTTTTCTCAGGCTATCGAAATAACGTTTGATAACTGATTTCCCAGGCATATTCTCGTGTTTGGTATAAACCAGATAGTGCACTACACCATGGATCACCATTGCAACCAACAGACCTTCAAAAATACCTACTTTATAAACCAAGCCCGCTGTCAAGAAAGCCAATATCAGCGCATAAGGACCATAATGTGTGACGTGTACCAACCCGGCAATCATCTTATAACCGGTAAACAACATGATGGCCGCCAAAGCAAATTTCGGTAAATAGTCGAGGTAATGCGTATTGAACGTAAAGAAGCACACCACGGAACCAATAACCAAGACCGAGAATTTGGTCATCGCGCCAGCAAGCTTATTGGTCGTGCTCTTAGCTAAGCCATCCAAATTCGTCATACCACCGAAGAAACTCGAACCTAAATTAGCAATCCAGATTGCAAGCAAACTATTATTACTATTGGTTTTACGTTTTAACGGGTCAATTTTCTCGATGGCCGCATTACTCATCACCTGTTCAATCACATCCACGATTGCCAGCATGGCGCAGAAAAATATCATATAAGCCAGCATCAAAACTGTTGTGTCTTCACTCGGTAATGGCAATTTCAATTGCAGCTCAATATCTTCTACAGAAATCATGGGGACAGTCATAAACTGCGCCAAGATCACACCACCGATGATAATCGCAAAATACGGAACTGCCGGTTGTGTATCTTTAAACTTAGCAAATAGGAGTAGAAACAGACCAAGACCGCCAGCTGAAATCGCCGCCATCTGAATGCGTGCTTCATTCCAGAAATCTTCTGTTACCAGTTCAGCAGGTATCTCGTAGGTAAATTCCGAGAATTTCAGCAAAATCTTCAATCCGACACCAGCCAGTAAGCCTTCAACCAGATATACCGGAACCGCAACCAGCAAATAGCGTTGCCAATTAAATTTCCAAATAATGGCTTGCATAATGGCAGTCATACATATACAGAATGCCATATTCTGAATACCAAAAGCAGCCACACCCATCGCCAACACTGGGGCCAACCCGGCCGCAATACCCGGTGATCCAATAAAATTGCCCGGCTTGAACCAGGCATTTATCCATCCAATCAAGGAAGCAAAGGCTACTGTAGCCAAGCCTACTTTGATCGGATAATTCGACATAATTGCAATACCAATCGTTAATGGAATCGCCATTGCGCCAGTGATTAAACCCGCAGCAGTATCACGAAAAACATACTGCGACTGAAAAGCAGCTGAGCCCTCTTTTTTAACAGTCTCTACTTTCTTTTGCTGCGAGACTATCGATTCATCATCTGACCGTGTTGCCATAAAAATACCTCTCTCGTAAACTGTTAGTGATAAACTTTATAAAATCTTTTTGTTCAACTAAAAGTAAATTTAATCTTCATAGTCAAACAGCTTGTTGAAGAATTTTTCGTCGTTGAAATAAACCGGCATCCTGCGATCCGTCATTTTTCTGCAACGTATACTTCCAAGATCACAAAACTTCTTTATCTCAGCTTTCGAGATAGCGATTCTTCAAAAAATAAGCTTAGGCAAATCGTATCGCGCCGGGATTGCCTTGTATATTAGTAAAACCATTATTATTTAATGGGAAAAAATGCCAATCGTTGCAGATAATTTCATTACAATTCAATAGCAAATGGATTGTATTTTTAAAGACAAAAAACTTACTTAGATTAAGTAAATTACTTACATTAAATAAGTAAAAGCTTTAGATTTTTCCTAATTTAGTTTCCGCATAAATTCACTCAAGATAGCTTTATATTTGAATTTAATTTAACATATTCAATAAATTAGACGACTCTAAAAAACCTAATCGATAAAAATCCAATAAAGCTTATTTTCAATGAAGAGAATAGATATAAAAAAAGAGATCGGCTGCTGAACCGCTTACGGATAGCTACAACAAGCCGAGGTAGGAAAAGTGATAAGAAATCGCTATGGGTAAAACGGAGATAAGTGACACAACATTTTACTTATATCGTTCTAAGTATCCGCTTGATATACGGATTAGACTGCAAGTTATTGAAAAATTATAATAATACAGAAATAATTACAGATTGAATCGATTTTTGATACCGGAGCAAGACTGCGAAGTAATGGCAAAAACCGCACTCCGCTACATTAGTATCACATCATACTGCTCTTGCGTATACGATTCCTCGACCTGCAAGCTGATCGGTTTCGCAATGAAATCACCGAGTTGAGCTAAGCTTTGCGATTCTTCATCCAAGAACAAATCGATGACTTGCTGTGATGCCAGAATACGGAATTCATTGGCTTCAAATTGTCTGGCCTCGCGCAGCAGTTCACGCAATATTTCGTAACAAATGGTTTGCGCGGTTCTGATTTCCCCCCGCCCCTGACAAGTCGAACAGGTTTCGCATAGCACGTGCGCAAGACTTTCCCGGGTTCGCTTGCGTGTCATTTCAACCAACCCCAGCGCACTGAATCCATTGACGGTTATGCGCGTGCGATCCTTGGATAGTGCTTTGTTGAATTCCGCCAGAACAGCCTGCTTATGTTCCTCGGAATCCATATCGATGAAATCGATAATGATAATGCCACCGAGATTACGCAGACGTAGCTGTCTGGCAATGACCTGAGCGGCTTCCAGGTTGGTTTTAAAAATAGTGTCGTCAAAATTGCGTACACCGACAAATCCGCCAGTATTGACATCCATTGTGGTCAGTGCTTCGGTCTGATCGATGATCAAATATCCACCGGACTTTAGATTGACACGTTTGGCCAACGACTTTTCGATTTCTTCTTCCACACCGTACAAATCGAATAACGGACGATCTCCTGTATACAGCACGATACGTTCGGCGATGTAAGTCATGTAACTGTGTGCAAAGCGAATCAGCCGTTGATAATTCTCCCGCGAATCCACAAGAATCCGGGTGGAATCTTCATCTACAAAATCACGCAATACCCGGTGACTAAGATCCAGATCCTGATAAAGCAAAACAGGCGCTGCGATCGTCACCGACTTCTGTTGAATGTCGCGCCATAAGCGGTGCAGATACTCCAGATCGGCACGCAAATCGGCCTCGTCAGCAGTTTCCGCCATGGTGCGGATAATATATCCACCTTTTTCTTCCGCCGGTAAAATCTGCTGCAGCTTTTCGCGCAACAACTCGCGTTCACCTTCAATACGTTGAGAAATACCGATATGAGATTCTTGTGGCAGGTACACCAGCAAACGGCCCGCCAGGCTTATTTGCGTGGACAACCGCGCGCCTTTGGTGCCAATCGCGTCCTTGATCACCTGCACCAGGATGCTGTTCCCTTCGTATAACAGTTTTTCAATGGGCTTGGCCGCATCGCCTTCCGGATTGGAATCACGGATATCCGCCACATGTAAGAAAGCAGCGCGATCCAAACCAATATCGACAAAAGCCGATTGCATCCCCGGCAAAACGCGGCTGACACGGCCGTTATAGATATTCCCGACAATGCCTCGGCCGCTTGTCCGTTCAATGTGAAGTTCCTGCGTCACTCCTTGCTCTAAGATTGCTACCCGGGTTTCTTGCGGCGTGATATTAACAAGAATCTCATTGCTCATAGTCAATACAATTAGCTCTCAAACAAATCAGACTTAAGATCGTGCTGCAACAATCTTATTGGAAAATTTCTATACCGGCTTCTGCCAGCAACTGCGCTGTTTCATAGAGCGGCAAACCCATAATACCGCTATAACTGCCTGACATCTCAACAATAAAGGCGGCCGCCATACCTTGAATGGCATATGCGCCTGCCTTATCCAGCGCATTATTATTCGCTAAATAACTACGAATCTCCCGTTCGCTGATTTCACGAAACCGTACCGTTGACGCCGACAACCGCATTTGCACATCATCCTTCACGCCGACACCGATCGCCGTCAGAACCTGGTGCGTGCGGCCTGACAAGATTTTCAGCATTTCTTCGGCATGTGCATTGTTCTTTGGTTTCCCGAGAATACATCCGTCAATTGTCACAATGGTATCAGCCACCAATACCGGCAGAACCGGTAAGTGGCGTTGCATAATCCGCTTCCAGCCGGCATTCGCTTTGGCCCGCGCCACCCGGTAGATATAATCGGACGGAGCTTCATCCGCCAGCGGCTGTTCATCGATATCGATGGCGCGCCCTAGTGTTTCGCGCATCATCAATAAATTGAACTTCACCCCAATTTGCCTTAACAATTCACGTCGTCTGGGACTTCTCGATGCAAGATAAATCTGGTTCTCAGTGAGCATTACAGTCAACCATCGCTTTCAATCGGAATTTCATCATTTCGTTCATTGTATTTTAAAACCTGATCACCATGCAGCACGCGTTCACATTGCCGTGATCCAGTTCATGCGCGATGGTAAGGATGGTTTTTGTTAATCGACACGGCGCGATAGATCTGTTCCGCCAGCAGCACACGAACCAGACCATGCGGTAATGTAAACTTCGACAATGCGATCAGTTCATGTGCGGTTCGCTTGATATCACCATGCAATCCATCGGCGCCGCCAATGACGAATGCAATGGCTTCACCTGCTGCCATCCATGTGTTGATCACATTGGCGAATTGCACTGTTGTCCACTGCTGGCCCCGTTCATCAAGAGCCACAATGTGGCAGTGCGGCGGTAAAACGGCTCGAATCCGTTGGGCTTCCGCTTGCAGAAGCTGTTCGACCGGTTTTCCGCCACCCCGCTTTTCCGGCTTAATCTCGATTAAGTTGACATTAATTTCATGCGGCAAGCGTTTGGCATATTCGGCATAACCTGCTTCTACCCAATCCGGCATTTTGTTTCCAACCGCGAGTATAAAAAATTTCATGACTCGAAGAAATCGATTGATCGTGCTTTAGCGCGTTAATTGCGCTCAGACCATAGTGCTTTCAGATTGTAATATTCGCGTACAGCGGGCAGCATGATATGCACAATCACATCGCCCAAATCAACAAGCAACCACTCCCCGGTCTGCTCCCCTTCCATGCTGTAAACCTTTCCCCCGGCGGCTTTAACTTTTTCTTGCACATTATGGGCCAGCGCTTTGGTCTGACGGGACGAATCGGCACTGGCGATAATGATATATCCAAACATTGAAGTGATTTTGGATACATTGAGCACATCAATATCGTGTGCTTTGATTTCCTCCAAAGCATCGACAATGACAGGTACCAGTTTCTCTGAATTCATAGGTTCCCAGTGTATAAACGATTGAATTTAATATACTCAGCAACGTTATCGGGCAGCAGGTAGCGTATGCTTTTCCCGGCGCCGATCAACAGCCGTATTTGTGAAGCCGATATTTCCAGCAGCGATGTTTGCGCCATATAAATAAAACCGCAGGATTGCGATTCCAAGTCGCTGACATCGTTGACGCAGCGGGAAGACAACACCTTCCGCACCTCGTCGGGCAAATTCTGATCTTCCTGGATGGCAACAAAGCCTGGCCGGGTAACCACGATGAAATGACACAAATCGAATAACTCATGCCATTCAGACCATTGATTAATCTTAGCAAAGGCATCGATTCCCAATACGAAGCAAAGCGCGGTGTTATCTCCCAACTCGCGCCGGTATTCCCGCATCGATTGCACCGTTGTGCTGACTCCGGGCCGGTTGATTTCCCGTTCATCGAGCGAAAACCGGTTGTTATCCTGGATGGCCAGCCGCACCATGGCTGTGCGATGCCCTCTCGATGCCGTGGGCGCAGTACGTAACCGGGGCGCGCCCGAAGGAACAAAAATCATGCGCTTTAAACCGGCGATATCCAGCAGTTCTTCAGCGACGCGTAAATGTCCGTAATGGATAGGATCAAATGTCCCGCCATAAATGCCAATCAGAGGAAACTTATCGGTAACAGCCATGGTTGTGAATAAAGAAATTAACGATACGGATCATAGCAACGCCAAACGCATATCGGTCAACACTTCCGACAGATGCGTCGTGAAACGGGCCGCCGTTGCGCCATCGATGACACGATGGTCATAGGACAGCGACAAAGGCAGCATTAAGCGGGGCACAAATTGGTGATCGCGATAAACCGGTTTGATACTGGCCTTGGAAATACCCAAAATGGCCACTTCCGGTGCATTGATGATGGGTGTAAAAGCTGTCCCGCCAATACCACCCAGGCTGGAGATGGTAAAGCTCGCGCCTTGCATGTCAGTGGGTTTTAACTTGCCATCGCGCGCCAGTGCCGACAATCTCGCCAATTCTTCGGCGATGACGATGATTCCTTTCTGATCGACATCCTTAATGACCGGCACCACCAATCCATTGGCGGTATCCACGGCAAAGCCAAGATGGTAATAATGCTTGACGATTAGATTAGCTTCACCATTGCTATCGTTATCCAGTGACGCGTTGAATTCGGGAAATTTCTTCAAAGGCGCGATTAACGCTTTCATCAAGAAAGCCAGTAAGGTCAGTTTGACTCTATTTTCTTTACCGCTATCGTTGGATTCTTTCCGCAATGCTTCTAAATCGGTGATATCCGCTTCGTCAAACTGCGTCACGTGCGGAATCATCACCCAGTTGCGGTGTAAATTCGCGCCGGAAATTTGTTTAATACGCGTTAACGGTTTTAGCTCAACCGGACCAAACTTGGCAAAATTCACCTGCGGCCAAGGCAGCAGATTCAATGCCGCACCCGTTCCGGCGCCACGGGATTTTGACAATTCGGCTTTTACATACGCCTGCACATCCTCTTTGAGAATGCGGTGTTTGGGGCCGCTGCCGGTAATCAAATCGAGATTGACGCCGAGTTCCCGTGCAAAGCGGCGGATCGACGGACTGGCATGCGCTTTGGATGGAGCATTGCTCACTGTGGATACGATTTGCGGCAGGTTCTGCGGTGGCTGGTTTACAACCGGTTTGGCGTCGTGTTGCGGCTGCGGTGCGATTTCCTTTTGAACTGAGGCAGTCTCAGCAACATCAAAGTGTGTTTCCGCTCGATTGTCATCGGAAACTTCCAGGGTCAACACGGTGCTGCCTTGCGATACCTTGTCACCCGCTTTGACCAATATTTCCTTCACCAAACCGGGATAAGGCGCTGGAATTTCAATCGTCGCTTTGTCGGATTCGAGCGTGATCAGGGAATCTTCGGCCTTTACCCTATCGCCCGCTTTAACCAGCACTTCGATAACCGGCACTTCTTTAAAGTCGCCGATATCCGGAATGAGCACTTTTTTTAATTCAGCCACACGCTTTCCTCACACACCTTCGAATGGGAGAATGCAATGACGCACATTCATTGTTGTTGATCCATCACCGGTCTAGCTGGTCGCCGGATTGGATTTTTCCGGATCGATACCATACTTCTCAATGGCTTGAGTGACTTGCTGCTGGGTGATTTTTCCTTCTTCCGATAATGCCTTGAGTGCCGCCACGGTAATATAGAACCGGTCCACTTCAAAGAAATGGCGCAGTTTCTGGCGCGTATCCGAGCGGCCGAAACCATCGGTTCCTAACACGCGATACCTGCCCGGCACAAATTCACGAATCTGATCCGCATAGATTTTCATATAATCCGTCGCGGCCACTACGGGGCCTTTTCTGCCGTTAAGACAATTTTCCACGTGCGATTCTTTTGCCGGTTGTTGCGGATGCAGCATATTCCAGCGGGTGACAGCCAGGGCCTCGCGTCTTAATTCATTGAAACTGGTCACACTCCAGACATCGGCGTGCACGGCATAGTCTTGTTTCAGTATTTCCGCAGCGGCAATCACTTCGCGCAGGATTGTCCCGGCGCCGAGCAATTGCACACGCAGCGTTTCAGCATTCGCATCCGCTGCACTGAATAAATACATGCCTTTTAAAATGTCTTTTTCGGCACCGGCCGGCATCTCGGGGTGAGTGTAGTTTTCATTCATCACCGTGATGTAATAATAGATATCTTCCTGTTCCTGATACATCCGGCGCAGTCCATCCTGGATAATCACAGCTAGCTCATACGCAAATGCCGGATCGTACGCTACACAGTTGGGAATCGTCGAAGCAACGACATGACTGTGCCCGTCCTCGTGCTGTAACCCCTCGCCATTCAATGTCGTACGCCCTGCCGTTCCGCCCAGTAAAAAACCGCGGCAACGCATGTCACCGGCGGCCCACGCCAAATCACCGATACGCTGAAACCCGAACATGGAATAAAAAATAAAAAACGGGATCATTTGGATCCCATGCGTGCTATAGGCTGTCGCTGCGGCGATCCAGGATGACATGGCGCCCGCTTCGCAGATACCTTCCTGCAAAATTTGCCCATGCTTGTCTTCCTTGTAATACATCAGCTGATCCGCATCCTGCGGTGTATACAATTGACCGCTCGAAGACCAGATACCCAATTGCCGGAACATTCCCTCCATGCCAAACGTACGCGATTCATCCGCGACAATCGGTACGATATGCCGGCCGATTTGCTTGTCTTTCACCAGAATATTCAAGATGCGCACAAACGCCATCGTGGTCGACGATTCGTGCCCTTCGCCGCTGGCCTTCAACAGCGCTTGAAAAGCGGACAACGGTGGCACCTGCAATGCTTCCGCGCGCGTTTTACGGCGGTGAAAAGTGCCGCCCAACGCCTTGCGCCGCTCGCGCATATAGATGAATTCCGGCGAATCCTCGGCAAACGTCAAATAAGGGATTTCGTCGATCTTGTCGTCGGGAATATCCAAACCAAAACGATTGCGGAACGCTTTTAACGAAGTCGTTCCCATTTTTTTCTGTTGATGGGTAATATTCTGCGCCTCACCGGCTTCGCCCATGCCATACCCTTTGATCGTTTTGGCCAGAATGACGGTCGGTTGCCCGGTATGTTTGGCCGCAGCCGCATACGCCGCGTAGACTTTATAAGGATCATGCCCGCCACGATTCAACCGCCAGATATCGTCGTCCGACATATTGGCGACCATTTCCAGCAATTCCGGGTATTTGCCGAAGAAGTGCTCACGCACATACGCACCGTCTCTGGCCTTGAAGTTCTGGTATTCGCCATCGACGCACTCCATCATGCGTTTTTGCAATAAACCCTTGGTATCTTTAGCTAATAATGGATCCCAATACGACCCCCAGATCACCTTGATGACATTCCAACCGGCGCCGCGAAAAGCGCCTTCCAGTTCCTGGATGACTTTGCCGTTACCGCGCACCGGCCCATCCAGACGTTGCAGATTGCAATTGACGACAAAAATCAAATTATCCAATTTCTCGCGCGATGCCAATGGAATAGCGCCGAGCGACTCAGGTTCATCCATCTCGCCGTCGCCCATGAAAGCCCAGATTTTACGGCCGTCGGTATTGACCAACCCGCGACTGCCCAGGTATTTCATGAAGCGCGCCTGATAAATCGCCATTAACGGTCCAAGCCCCATGGAAACGGTGGGAAACTGCCAGAAATCAGGCATCAGCCATGGATGCGGATACGAAGACAAACCATTTCCACCGGTTTCCTGGCGGAAATTATCCAGTTGCTCCTGGCTTAATTCGCCGGATAAAAACGCATAGGCATAAGCACCAGGGGAAGAGTGCCCCTGCACGTAAACCAAATCGCCGCCGTGCGTTTCACACGGCGCATGCCAGAAATGATTGTAACCCACGTCGTAAAGCGTCGCGGCCGAGGCAAAACTGGCGATGTGTCCGCCGACATTGGTATTTTTGTTGGCGCGCAACACCATCGCCATCGCATTCCAGCGGACATACGAGCGAATCCGGTGTTCAATTGCTGTATTGCCCGGCAAATGCTCTTCTTTACCAGGCGGTATGGTGTTGATATATGCAGTCTTTGCGCTATAAGGCAAGTAAGCCCCGGAACGGCGCGCCTTTTCGATCAGTTTTTCCAGCAGAAAATGAGCACGTTCACCACCGGCATTTGCGATGACGGAATCCAGCGCATCCAGCCATTCCTGTGTTTCCTGCGGATCAATGTCCGGTTGCTGTTCCATGTGCATGCACGCTCATTTAAGTTTTTTAACTTGCTTACCCGATTTTAAGACCGGCCTGGGTCCGTTCCGCCGCCAGTATGGTATTACATAGCAGCATGGTGATGGTCATAGGCCCGACACCTCCCGGAACGGGTGTAATAAAACCCGCTACTTCCTTGACGGTGTCGTAATCGACATCACCGCAGAGCTTCCCATCCGGCAATCGGTTGATACCGACATCAATGACAACAGCACCGGGCTTTACCATCTCCGCAGTAACCATGCGCGGTTTTCCGGTCGCCACAACCAGAATATCCGCATTCTTGGTAAATTGCTGCAAATTACGTGTTTTTGAAGTGCAGATGGTCACCGTAGCGCCTTGCTCCAGCAACATGAACGCCATTGGCTTACCTACAATGTTACTGCGCCCGATCACGACCGCATGCTGTCCTTCAATCGGAATCCGGTTTCTTTCCAGCATTACCATCACGCCGTACGGTGTACAAGGAGAAAAAATGGTATTACCGGTAACCAATGCGCCGACGTTATACAGATGAAAACCATCGACATCTTTTTCAACGGCGATGGATGCGATGACGCGGTTATTCTCAAAATGCGCCGGCAACGGCAGTTGAACCAGAATACCATGGATGTGCGGATTCTGATTGAGCGCTTGAATACACTGCAATACTTCATCTTGATGGGCATGCTGCGGAAAGTTATGCACTTCGGAATAAATACCGATTTCGCTGCACGCTTTGACTTTATTCCTGACATAGAGACTGGATGCCGCATTATCGCCAACGATAATGACTGCCAACCCTGGCTTGACACCTGATTGAGTCAGCTTTTCCGCACGCGCGCTCCATTCAGTCCGCACCAATTCGGCCAATTTCTTACCATCGATAATCTGAGCACTCATTTTTACACCAGCAGCCGGTTGATCAATCCACGTGAATTTGCTATATACCGAACAATTAGAACACCTTGATTCCGCGAGTAGTGCTAACTCGCTTGTTTTGCTTTTTTGATCTTTGTGCGATAGATGAAAATACCGATCAAAAATACCGGAATGACAAACAGCGCCGCAGCAATAAGGCCGGACGCAAGTATCGCAATTGTGGTATTTCCCGGCATAAATAAGGTAACAAACCAGATCACTAAGAAAGCTATCAATAAGCCGCCATACAGCATGATTTTTCTACCGCGGTCATACAAGCGCCAGAACGCGCCGGATACTTGCGTATCATCCACGTAATGATCGAATACTTCCGCCAGACTGTTATCACCGGGCTCAGATTCATAACCGATGGCGACCGCCAATGCATTGTGATCTTCTTCAATCTTGGACATTTTCCTGAGAAACTCAATACGCTTGGCGATTTTCTGCTTGGGCATGCGCTCTTGCACGAAAAATTCCGCCAAAGCCGCGAACGCCAATTCACGCGCATCGTCAGCGCTTCCCAAGTTTTCCGCGAACTTCCACATGACACCAAACAAATACAGTTGAATGGTCATGTCTTTGAATTCAGGCGCAAAGTCATAACCCTTGCTCTTAATAAGCTCAAGTTGCGTAGCCTTGACTTCTTTGGCATGCGCGATACAGGCTTCCATGATTGAAACATCCGGACCTGTCTTATCTGCAACCGCTAACTCCTCAGTAGTCTTATCAGAAGCAGCTTTCTTCTTTGTCATTTCAAAACCTCATGCTTTTTTATTTTAATCAGAATATTGATGCGCATTATATACTGGCTGAGGGAATCAGGAAAAAGATCATTCCGGTTTCGCGGCTTTTCCGCCATGAATCCGCATCGGGAGATTTCGTGGATATGCTGTTCTACTAATGCGGAATAGCTGATAAAACAAAGCACTGCTACGGGTTGATTGTTAGTGCGCGTGAAGATTAAGGCGTTGCCAAATAGCGGATGTCAAGTTGGCGGAGTTCAACGTATAAAAATGCAATCCCGGCGCACCGGCTTGCAATAACTGTTCACATAAGCCGGTGACAACATCCAATCCAAAAGCTTGAATCGATTCGCTGTCATCTCCATAGCTCTCGAGTTTTTTACGGATCCAGCGCGGAATTTCAGCGCCGCAGGTGTCCGAGAATCTCACCAGTTGCGAGAATTTATTGATCGGCATGATGCCGGGAACAACAGGAATATTCAAACCGGCTGACTCGCATAGCTCGACAAAGTGAAAGTAAGCATCGGCATTATAGAAATATTGCGTAATCGCCGAACTAGCGCCTGTTTCAATTTTACGTTTGAAATTGTCAAAATCCGCTTGCGCAGACCGCGCCTGCGGATGGTATTCCGGGTAAGCCGCCACTTCGATATGGAAAGAAGATCCGTATTCCTGCCGTATAAAAGCCACCAGTTCGCTGGCGTAACGAAATTCGCCGGCTTGTGCCATCCCTGAAGGCAAATCACCGCGCAATGCGACAATATGACGGATTCCCGCTTCATAATACTTTTCCAGAATGGCGCGAATGTTCTGCTGCGTTGAGCCGATGCACGATAAGTGCGGCGCAACCACATGACCTTCCGCTTGGATTTCCAGCACGGTCTCGAGCGTCCGCTCGCGCGTCGAACCGCCTGCACCGAAGGTTACCGAAAAGAACTTGGGATTGAATCGCGCCAGCTGCTGGCGTGTCAACCGGAGTTTCTCAACACCCTCGGGGGTTTGCGGTGGAAAAAGTTCAAAGCTAAACGTAGGAGGAAATTTTTTTTGTGATTCCATTTTTGCAAGCTCTATGGATACGGAATTAGTACGACTGCTGTCGTAGCCACGCAAATATTAATCAGTATTTTCTGACTGGAAGAACCAGCAAAGCGGATACAAACACTTACGCCAGTTCTTCCAGAAAAAAGAAAAACGATTAATACCGGTACATTTCAGGTTTGAATGGACCGTTTTTGCTCAATCCCAGGTAGTTAGCCTGTTCATCGGTCAATTCAGTGAGTTTCACACCCAATTTACCGATGTGCAAACGCGCCACTTTTTCATCCAGGTGTTTAGGTAATACATAAACATTTTTCTGATAATTTGCGCCGTTCTGCCATAGCTCCATCTGCGCCAATACTTGATTGGTAAACGAGCTCGACATCACAAAAGATGGGTGGCCGGTCGCACATCCCAGATTCACCAACCTGCCTTGCGCCAGAACGATAATGCGGCGTCCGGTCGGGAATATGACATGATCCACTTGCGGTTTGATATTTTCCCATTGGTATTTTTGAATGGATGCGATATCAATTTCCGAATCAAAGTGGCCAATATTGCAAATGATCGCCTGATCCTTCATTTTCAGCATGTGATCATGCGTAATGACGCGCAGATTACCGGTTGCGGTAACAAAGATATCCGCTTGACTGCACGCATCGTCCATCGTCACTACGCGATACCCTTCCATCGCCGCTTGCAGCGCGCAAATCGGATCAATTTCAGTGATCCAGACAGTTGCTCCCAAACCTCGCAATGATTGCGCACAACCTTTGCCGACATCGCCATATCCGCAAACCACAGCGATCTTTCCGGCAATCATGACGTCCGTGGCACGCTTGATGCCATCTACCAGTGATTCCCTGCAACCGTACAAATTATCAAACTTTGACTTTGTGACGGAGTCATTCACGTTGAAAGCGGGAAACGGCAGTTCGCCATTTTTTTGCATTTCATATAAACGATGCACCCCAGTCGTGGTTTCCTCGGTTACACCGCGTATCCTAGCCAGATTGGTTGAATACCAATTGGGTTCGGTTGCCAATTTCTTTTTGATCGATGCAAATAATGCAGTTTCTTCCTCGTTGCCCGGATTCGCAATAATCGCAGGATTTTTTTCGGCTTTCGTGCCCAGAATCAACAATAATGTTGCATCTCCGCCATCATCCAGAATCATGTTGGCGCCGACCGATTGACCGGCAGCCGTCCATTCAAAAATCTTGTGCGCGTATTCCCAGTAATCTTCCAGCGATTCACCCTTATAGGCGAATACCGGAATATTTCTGGCAGCAATCGCAGCAGCCGCGTGATCCTGAGTAGAAAAAATATTGCAGGAAGCCCAGCGCACTTCGGCACCGAGCGCGACCAGTGTCTCGATCAACACCGCCGTTTGGATCGTCATATGCAAAGAACCGGCAACCCTGGCGCCTGCCAGTGGTTTCTGGCTCGCATATTCTTTACGTAATGCCATTAAACCCGGCATTTCCGTTTCAGCGATCGCAATTTCTTTACGTCCCCATTCCGCCAATGCAATATCGGCAACTTTATAGTCGGTAAAGAAACTACCATCGGAATTAAGCACAGCGTTCATAATAATCATCTCCTCAATTTATGAACGAGCGCCGTTGTGACAAATACCCGCCTATGCTGAGCCTCACGGAACCAGCCGCTGCAGCGCTCCTCACCATAGGGGAAAACCAATTAAAGGTTATTGATGTCGGCAAAGATTACAGAAAATTTAGAGACCGGCATCAGCACGTAATTGTGCGGCCTTATTCGTAGCTTCCCAGGTAAACTCTGGAAGTTCACGTCCAAAATGCCCATAAGCAGCTGTTTTGGCATAGATAGGACGTAACAGGTTAAGCGCATGTATGATACCGCGAGGACGTAAATCAAAATGCTTTTCGATGAGTTGAACAATTTTTTCATCGGCAATTTTACCCGTACCGAATGTATTGACCATCAATGAAACAGGACGTGCAACACCAATGGCATAAGCAACCTGCACTTCGCATTTACTGGCAATCCCTGCGGCCACGATATTTTTAGCTACATAACGTCCGGCATAGGTCGCGGATCGATCTACCTTGGATGGATCTTTACCGGAAAAAGCGCCGCCGCCATGATGCGCTGCACCACCGTAGCTATCGACAATGATTTTGCGCCCGGTCAAGCCGCAATCGCCCATCGGACCACCTACCACAAAACGCCCGGTGGGGTTCACCAAATATTGAATACGGCTACTGATCATCGAAGCGGGCAATACCGGTTTAATGACTTCTTCAATAACCGCTTCGCTTAAATCGGAATGGGAAATATCCGGATCATGCTGCGTGGAAATCACCACCGTTTCGATTTGCTGCGGTTTACCGTTTAGATAACGCACCGAAACTTGTGATTTGGCATCGGGGCGCAACCAAGGTAATTGGCCTTTTTTTCTCAATTCGGCTTGCCGTTCAACCAAACGATGCGCATAAAAAATAGGCATCGGCATTAATTGTGGTGTTTCATCGCAAGCGTAACCAAACATGAGACCCTGATCGCCCGCTCCTTGCTCCATTTCTTCTTCTTTGGAACGATTCACACCTTGGGCGATATCCGGCGATTGTTTGTTAAATGCGGTCAATACGGCGCATGTGGTCGAATCGAAGCCGATATTTGAACTGGTATAACCGATATTCTTGACCGTTTCACGCGCAATGATATTGTAATCAACCGATGCATGGGTCGTTATTTCGCCTGATAATACAATCAACCCGGTACTGCATAACGTTTCGCACGCAACCCGCGCGTTAGGATCTTGACTCAGAATTGCATCCAATACAGCATCAGAAATCTGATCGGCAACTTTGTCAGGATGCCCTTCAGAAACAGACTCAGAAGTAAAAAGATATTCACTCATAATTTAACCAATAAAGTAATGATAAGTTTTAAGTATAGCGGATTGTGTCTTTGAAAATAGAACTCTGTCAATTTCGACAATGCTATTGTGACGGAAGAATTAAGCCATGCATCATGGAAATAGACCGTGATTAGCTGATCTATTTCATTGCGCTGTCAATAACAACGTGCTTTATGCTTACATTTATTTGCTGGGCAAATCGGCGATTCAATTTCTTTCCGAAAATGAATTCTCTATTGGATCCAGCTTATACATAAACATAATCAGCCTCGTAGCGTGTATTACCCATTCGCACCCGTAGCTGTAAGAAATTCTAACCCAATTTGTTAAAAATATCGAATAAGGGACGGTAGAGAAGCGAAGAAGTGTATTTTCTTATCGAAAAAGTGTTGTTAAAAATAAT
>NZ_QRBZ01000031.1 GCF_009833085.1 Nitrosomonas oligotropha
AATCGGGTACGTTTGTGTATGTTCATCTACAGTATTCTCCTGAATACTGTAAACAACGCTAGAAATTCTTACACATTAGGTTGTTAAAGTACTTAGGGTATGTGATTCATTATTTCTAACCGGCGCAGAGCAAATAAATAGTAATAGAGCTTGAACTCACCAACTGTGCGAAAAATCACAGCGCATCGTTTATTAAACCCTGCGCGATTGATTTATCGGTATATCCGGAAACGGCTTTAGAAAGAAGAATATATCTTTTGGTAGATTTATCGGGTTGCAAATATTGTGGATAACTTTGTGAGTAATTCATGTATTTGGAAATTTAACTCATCGATTTCAAAAGATTTCCATCGGTTTGCTCACTTATTTTATACATTGATTATGGACTAATGATCATCAAGTTATTACTGATTTTCATGCTGCATGCTGATTGAATCAAATGGGATCCATAATTGATTCCGTTTGTGGATTGTTTAAATGATCGAATAAAAAATATGGTGGATTGAATCGATAGAGAATTTTCTGGGATGGAGTTTTTCGTTCAATACGTCGATATAAAGCCGATTTTTTGCTTTATTCGAGATATCGATGTAGGAAAATATGAGTATAATGGTAAGAAGACACACTAGGTGATGTTTCTAAGACGATGATTTTCTTAGAGCTGGTTTGATATCCGATGCGTAATAAATGACATAATTGATTTAAGATTATTTTAAGTTAGCGATGCTTATATTTTTCTCCCAAGAGAAGACCGGTTTATTGGATCCGTATAAGGATCTTTTTGAAATTCGCCATTTCAGTGATTTCTCGGATTGGGAGAAAAATAAAATCATTCCTTCCGCGTTTATCATCGCGGGAAATGATAAACAATATACTGCATCGATTCTTGGCAAGATACGCCGAGACGACGAAGTTTTTGCGTCACTGTGTTTTGCAGCGGACCCGGTTGCAGCATCTGATAACTTGTTGCTTGATGGCCAATTGCCACAGCCGGCGGTTTTACTGGAAGCGGTTAATCAAGTTGAAAACCTGCTGAAGTCGCTCAAGGGCAACGAGACCTATATCACCCACCAAGGGCGGTTAATAAAATACCTGTGGCTACGCCCTGATTTCATTCTTCAGCCGCACCATGAGTGGAAAAATCCGCGTTTTTATCGCTATCCTCTGTTGGAAGCGTTGAGTCAGGACAGATCCGATTCTTTCGAGTGGCTGCGCAATCTCGCTAATAACAAAATAATCGAAGCTTTGACGATGCTCGACCGGCAGCGCGAATGTGCCTATTGCCGCTCGGCGCACTTGAGCTTTATTGATATATGCCCGAATTGCCAGTCGATCGATATCAAGCTGCAAGCTTCCCTGCATTGTTTTACCTGCGGTTGTGTCGATGTGCAGGATAAATTCATGCATAGCGGCACGCTGGTTTGTCCCAAATGTCATACACATTTGCGGCATATCGGCAGCGACTATGACCGGCCGATCGAGAATTACCGTTGCCATTCTTGCAGTCATTCGTTTGTAGAAGGCGATGTGCAAGTCCGCTGCGCGATGTGTGAAAAAGAGATGAAGCCGGGCGAACTCATCTTGAATGAAGTACACAGCTGGCGCTTGAGCGATAAAGGACGAACGGTTGCTTTCCGGGGGGAAGTATTCGACTTGTCCTCGGGATTTGATCAGCTGGATTTTATTTCCCGTGAGTTATTCATGCACGATCTTGACTGGCAAATGGTCACGTCCCGGCGTTATCCCCATGTGCATTTCAGTTTGTTCGGGATCTACTTCGCCAATCTGCCGGATCTGGTCGAACTTTTTAACCATGCGCGTCTGCTGCAAATGCTCGAAGCCTTTGCGCAACGATTGAGAAGCCTGCTCCGGACCCCGGATCTTTCCACGCGAACTTCCGAGAATATGCTGTGGCTGCTGTTACCGAATACCGATGAACAAGGGTTGCGCGGTTTTCAAAAACGTATCGAAAGTAGTATGAATGTACTGCTGGAAGAAAGTGAGCATAAGCTGGATTTTCGTTTTATCGGTGTCTCCTCGCAGAATATACCTGAGAAGGAAAGTGCTCCGCTCCTGTTGGCGCGTCTTGCGGGCGAGTTGTTGTAGTTCATGGAAAGTCTGAATCAAGCCTGGAGCTTTTTTCTTATCGCAACGTCGCGCTTCCAGGATATCGAATACGTCTTCATGCTGATTCCATTCGTATTATTTTTTGAATTACCGCTGTATTTTGTCAATTGGATGAGCGTTTTCCGCTATCTGTTTAAGAAGTCGGTGGAAGCGCCGGTGTCGCTCCCTTATTATCCGCGTGTGACGTGTGCAATTACCTGCTACGCCGAAGGAAAGGCGGTGCAGAGTACGGTGATTTCGTTACTGGAACAGCTCTATCCGGGGCATATTGAAATCATTGCGATGGTCGATGGCGTGCAGAAAAATCTGGCTACTTATCAGGCATTGAAAGAACTCGTGCCGGTGGTTGCAAGATATCCCAAGCGCTCATTGGTCGTCATTCCGAAAATTCAACGCGGCGGCAGGGTCTCATCACTGAATGCCGGACTTAACCGGGCGCAAGGTGAGATTTTTTTCGCTTTGGATGGTGATACATCGTTCGATAATCAAATGGTCAATTCCGCTGCTTCTCACTTTCGCAATCCTGATATCGTCGCGGTGACGGGACCGATGCGCGTGCGTAACGCCAGAAAAGCGATTATCACCCGGTTGCAGAGTCTGGAATATATGTTGACCATGCAGGTAGGGAAGCTAGGGTTTGCGAAGCTGAATGTCATTAACAACGTTCCCGGCGCGTTCGGTATTTTTAGAAAATCCTTCATTCAGAAAATAGGCGGATGGAATACCGGAACCGCCGAAGATCTTGATATGACACTGCGTATTAAGCAATACCATCAGCGTTATCCGCATCTGAGAATTGAGTTTGAACCCGGCGCGGTTTCGCATACCGATGCGCCGGAGAGTTTCAAGGATTTTTTCAAGCAACGCCTCCGCTGGGATGGCGATCTTTGGTATATCTACTCGAATAAACACAAGTACGGTATTTCCGCAGCGACCATGGGATGGAGCAATTTTATATTTCTGCTCTGGTACGGCATTTTGTTTCAGATCGTCATGCCTTTTTCCATCGTGATTTATACCATCTACATGGCGGTAAAGCTGCCCATGCTCACTTTTTTTCTAAGCATGGTGCTGGTCTATTTGTTCTATTTAAGCTTGATTACCCTGCAATACATTTTTTATCTTGTGCTCGTCTCAGACAGAAAATGGGAGGACTGCGAAGCGGCTTTGATCCTGCCTATTTACCCGCTGTTCCAGTTTGTTTCGCGGGTCTGGAGCATTGTTGCAATCTCAAACCAGATACTGAACAAAGGGCACTTGGATTCCGCGATGGCGCCTTTGTGGGTGCTTAAAAAGGGAAAACAGTAAAAGTGCGCTTTTTCCCGCTACTGATGTTGCTTCTGATGCTGACAGCCAATGCAGCCGCTGAGGTTAAAATGCTGACCGAGTTTTATACGCATCTGGAGCAAGCCGCAACGGTTTTGAAGGCGAAGGCCGATTTAGAGGCGCAACGCTCGAATTTACACGTGCAGGAAGCGCAGAAAGGCTGGGAAGTATTTGGCGGGATATCGGCGGGTTATCAAAAAAGCCCTTTTGCCAGAGAGCCTTTCGGACATTTCTTCGATCCAATCGGCCGCATCGGAGTGCGTTATCCCTTGTTAGGCAGCGCGGAGAGACAGCAACGGGCGATCGATGACGCCGCAACGCAAGTAAAAATTGAAGATGTCCGTCTGGACTGGAGTAAACGGCTGGCGCGGCTTTTTATGGAAGAAAACTACGCGGCGTATTGGAGCGTGCGGAAAATGCTGGCTTTGACCGAAGCCTACTTGCGTTTGCGTGACGACGGCGTGATTTCCATACTGCATAAACGGCGCGAAGCGGGCTTGTTATTCACGTCGGATTATCTCGAGTTTCTTTCCGCTTTTGACCGCGCGGAACGATCGCAAATCGAATTCAGCAATAACCGCGATCAAGCATTGATCAGACTGGGGTATTTGACGAATTCGGAAATACGGCCATTCGAGCCGGTAAAGCCGGTTTTATATGCGATCGACAGTAATGCGCCGATCGATATCGAGCAACTGGATCTGAAAATACTGCAAGCGCGCATAGAAAATATTCAAAAGACCAAAGAGACCGAAAACTGGCGTGGCATTGATTCGGATGTCAACGCCACCGCTTTTGGCGGTCCGGCCATTCCGCATCCGTCGCCTGAATCCATGCAGATGGGCTATGGCGGCGCAGTCGGTTTTAATTTCCGTATGCCGATCGAAATTATGAGTGTGCGGAAGAATGAAGAGTCGCGCTTGAACAGTCTGTTGATCAGTCTGCGGGCGGACTACACGCATCGCGATCAGGAACTGCAACACGAATTCCGCGCTTTGCTCAGCAGTTATCAGCAGCTCGCGCAGCAAATCAAGTTTCAGCATACGCGCCTTGAAGCGGCGCGTGAATTGATCCGTGAAAGACATTTACGCCTGAAGATTCTGGATGGCGATGTGATCGAGAAATATTTTCAAGCGGTTAATACCTATTACCGGGTGGCTATCGAGAACGTCGAAACGGAATCGGAACAATGGAAGCTGCACATCCGGTTGCGGCAATTCATTACGCTGCTGGAGGGAAAAGGCCGGGATATTCACCCGGAAATCAATTTAAGCCACTTGGCCGATCCGCTGCACCAAGCGGCATCGTTTCTTGTCAACGGAGAAAAGACCAAGGCTGCGCCGAAGCGCACCAGTTTCTCTGCCACCGGTAATGCAGCAGCGTCGTCCGGGCGCGTGGCCGTGTATGTCTGGAACTTTGACAAATTGAGCGCGCAACCCGGTTTATGGGAGAAGAATCAAACCATCGAGATCGACCGTTTCCTGATTTCTTTGGATCAGCAGCAGATTGCAAAATTTGCCGCAAATCCTGCGCCGCTTAAGAAATTTCTAACCGAAGCGCAGCGGCGCGGGAAAAAAGTTGAATTGCTGCTGGGCGATCCCGATTGGATTCTGCCGGAGCAGCGCGAGAAGCTGCTCATGATCGTCAAGAAATTGAGCAACATCAATTTCGATGGCCTGCATCTGGATATCGAGCCGGATCAACTGGAATCGGACTTGCCTGGCAAGGCGCGTCTGGAAGAATTGATCGAAACGGTGCGCCAAGTATCGGCTGTTTCTCCGTGGCCGGTAGGCGCCAGTATTCATCCGCGCTATCTGACCAAAGCCGCATCATTTGATATTTGCGTGCCCTGCGAACTCAAAGCGAAAGGGATCAAAGAGATTACTGTCATGTATTACGCGATGAATCTGACGAATATCGTTACCGCGCTCAAGTCGGCCATGAACCAATATCCGGATCTGTCATTCAGTCTGGCGCAAAGCCTGGAATCAGAATTGGGTCCGGAGAATAGTTATGCGCATAAGCCGCAATCCATTTTTATCCATGCAATGAAACAATTGCAGGATCAACTTCGGGCCCCTAATTTTACCGGGCTAGTTATTCAATCATGGCAAGATTTGGTAAGCTATCTTCATGAAAATACGCTTTAATCAACCAGAAAATAAAGCTCTGGATATCGACCGGGGATTACGTGTGCAATATAGTGCCGCCAAGCGGACCAGCAAGCCGTGGCGCTGGTATTTGATCATTGCCATTTCCAGTCTCCCGGTGGTGTATTTGCTGGGGACGATAGTGTGGGACACGATCAGCATTGAGGCCAATGGCCGCATCCGGGTGCCCAGTTTTACCGTACGTACCGCTGTGGATGGCTATGTTGAGAAGCTTTTTGTCGAGCCGCTGCAGACCGTTTCCGAAGGCGCGCCGTTGGCTGCGCTGGCGAATAGCGCATTGCTGGATAGCCGTGACCGCTTGCAGGTGGAACTGGACGGGCTGAAACAGGAAAAGCACAAGATGTTGTTGCAAGCCGGCGATTCCAGAACAAGTTCGGCGCAGTTGCTGAAATTCGCGCACGAACAGAAGCATTTCGCATCTCAACGCTTGCGTCAGTATGAGACCCTTTACAAGCAGGGCGCTGCAACACAAGCTGAAATTGCGCTGGCGCGGAGTCAATTAAACTCGGCGCTGGAAAATCTGGTGGCGCTGGAGAAGTCGGAACGCCAGGAACGTGACCGGATGTATAGCCAGGAACAGGGCCAGTCTCCGGAAATACGCATGCTGTCTAACCGGATCAATCAGCTGCAACTTGAATTTGATAAGGTTCAGGATCAAGTCCTGCAGTTAAGCCTTTTTGCGCCATCGGGCAGCGGCATGGTGACAGAAATGTTCACGCAACCCGGAGAGTTTCTGGGCCGTGGCCAAGCCTTGCTTGAGATCATATTTCTCGAGAAAGTGCATATCGATGCATTTATTCCGCCCAAATACCAGGACTATGCCGTCGTGGGGCAGATGGTTACGGTCAAATTTCCTAACGGGGAAAAAGCCAAAGCAAAAATAGTTTCCGTGCCCGGCGTGATGCAGAAGTCTACGACGGCTGAAATTAATCCGCTGGAAACGGTCCGTTTTGCCATATTGGCGCAATTGGAATTTGTCGGGAACGTGAAAAACCGGTTAATCAATGGCATGCCGGTTACGATCTATTTAGACTGACAAACCAGCCGGGCAAAATGCGCTAAATCCCGGAGACCGGAAGCCAGCCGGTTTCTTATTCCACCAGGAATGTGCTCCGCCTCTTGAGGTATCATCTTATTTACCCTGAGCAATTTTGATTTATCCACATTTTTTGTGGATAACATTGTGTATAAGATTTATTTTCGATCATTAACTTGATGGGCGCTAAAGAGAATTCTCACGCTGCCTAATAATTTAACACTTTAATTATGTATTATGTATCATCCGGTTATAAGTGTTTTCTTTTTTCCTATAACAACCGGCTATGTATTGCATGGCATGTTAACATTGGCCGCGGTGTGCTTTGCATAAACGGATAATGGATACAACCGGCATTCGCAAGTTTGCTTTCCTCTCTTAAGCTGTTCAATCGGGTGTTCTGAAATTTTTACAATGTTATGCTGAATATTCAGTCTTTGACTTACCTGCAAGGCGGGACTCCGCTGCTGGAAAATTGCCATTTGCAGATTTTTGCCAATCAGCGTGTGGGTTTGGTTGGTAAGAACGGGTGCGGGAAATCCACTTTGTTCCGCTTGATCCGGGCGGTGATCAAGCCGGATAACGGCGAAGTCAGCTTGCAATCGGGCAAAACCGTTGCGTTCGTTGAGCAGGAGATCGCGAATTCGGCGCAGTCTGCCATTGAGTTTGTACTGGATGGTGATGTGGAGTTGCACCGGCTGGACAAGATTCTGGCTCAGGCTGAGCACGACACCGCTTGGTTTGAAGCGCAACAGCGCTATGAAGCCATTGACGGCTATACCGCGCGTGCGCGGGCGGCGCAGCTATTGAGCGGATTGGGTTTTGCCAACGCCGCGCTGGAACAACCGGTTGATCATTTCTCGGGCGGCTGGCGGATGCGCTTGAATCTGGCGCGCGCCTTGATGCACCGTGCCGATTTGCTGTTGCTCGATGAACCGACCAATCACCTGGATCTGGAAGCGATTCTCTGGCTTGAGCAGTATCTGGCGCGTTATCCGGGCAGTTTGATCGTGGTATCGCATGATCGCGAGTTTTTGAATGCGTGCGTCAATCGCATCGCGCATATCAACGACCGGAAAATCGACAGTTATAGCGGTAATTATGATGATTTCGAGCGCGCGCGCGCCGAGCGTCTACTGCAACATAGCCAGGCTTTGCAGCAACAACAAAGACAAATTGCGCACATGGAGGATTTTGTGCGGCGCTTCCGCGCCAAGGCCACCAAGGCCAAACAAGCGCAAAGCCGCATCAAGGCGCTGGAACGTTTGACGCGACTGGCGCCGCTGGCTGTGGAAGATGGCCACTACGACTTGCAGATCGAAGCACCGGAGCGCAGTCCCGATGTGTTGCTGCGCGTACAGGACATGAGTTTCGGTTACGGCGATCACCCGCTGTTTCAGCATGTTCATCTGATTCTGCAGGCGGGTGCGCGGATTGCATTGCTGGGACCGAACGGTGCGGGAAAGTCGACATTGATCAAACTGCTGACCGGAGAAATTCAACCGGCAACCGGTTCATTGGAGTGGGCGCAGAATATCCGTATCGGTTACTTTGCGCAGCATCAGCTGGAAAATCTCGACGGTAAGGCGACGCCTTTGCAGCATATGCAGAAACTGGCGCCGACGCAAACCGAACTGGATTTGCGGAAATTTCTGGGGCGATTCGGGCTTGGCGGAGAGGGTGAAGATCGCCCGGTCGCGAGTTTTTCCGGAGGTGAAAAAAGCCGTCTGGCGCTGGCTTTATTGGCCTGGCAAAAACCGCATTTGCTGTTATTGGATGAACCGACCAATCACTTGGATCTGGATATGCGCGATGCGCTCACGTTCGCGCTGGAAACCTATAGCGGCGCTGTGGTGCTGGTTTCGCACGATCGCAGCCTGGTGCGTGCGGTGGCGGATGAATTGTGGCTGGTGGCGGATGGCAAAGCACAGCTGCTTGATGGTGATCTGGAGGATTACAAAAACTGGATAGAAGCGCGTCGCTCTAGTGAGGCTGCGGAATCAAAGCCAGCTTCGCAGAAAATCCAGCCTAAACCAGCAGCGAAACCGAACAAAAAAGCATTGCTGTCCAAACAAGCCAAACTTGAAGCGGCTTTGGCGATTGCGCAAAGGGAATTAGCCGAAGCGAACGGCCGTTTAGCGGATCCGGCGACGTATACGAACTGCCCGCGCGATGAAATTGACAGGCTCAGCGCCCTTCATGCGGCACTGGAGAAAAAAGTGGCTGAACTTGAAGAAAACTGGCTGGAACTGGAAATGGCGATGGAGGAATGAATAAATGCGATTGAGGAAAATCAGGCCAGGGTCAATCCGACTTAAACCTGCATGTTCATGATTTCCTGATAGGCGGTCACCAGCTTGTTACGGACTTGAACCATGGATTGGAAAGATACGTTGGCTTTTTGTAACGAGATCATCACTTCATGCAAGTCGACATTCGATTGATCGCTGACAAATTGTTCACTGAGCTTATCTGCACTTTTTTGCGCATGATTGACTTGATCGACAGCCGCTTTTAGTTTCTCGCTGAAATCAACACCCGCAACTTCATCCGCGCCCGATAGTTTTTTTACACCGGAAGCCAGCGCCGATGTCGCTTGCAGCTGCTGCAAAATGTTATCAATTCCGGTCTTGTCCATGATTCACTCCAACATAAAGTTTTTTAAGTATCGCGTAAAAAATCATAAAATTCAAATGATCTTAGTCAGCTCTATCGGTCAAAGCTGAGGTTTTAATTAGCCCGACATGCGGTATTGTTGCAATTTATACCGTAGTGTCCGCTCGGAAATCCCCAGCTTCTTTACGGCCAGTTTGCGGGAACCATTAACGGCTGCCAAAGTTTCCAGAATATGTTTGCGTTCGAGCGTTTTCATATCTTCCGAAGATGATTCCTGCTGAATAACTTCCGCAACCTGGATGGGATCCGCGTGCGGCAAATGGAGATGCTCGGTGTCAATGATGTTATCCGTTGCCAGAATCATGGCGCGTTGCATGACATTTTCCAATTCTCTGACATTGCCCGGCCAGGGATAGTGCGTGAGTGTGCCGATTGCGGCTTGCGTCATTGTGCAGGGCGGTTGCGCCGAACCTGCCGTTGCTTCCGCAAGCACGCGCTGCGCCAGAGGTTCGATATCCAACGGCCGCTGCCGCAGCGATGGGATCTCGATGGGAAACACATTGAGGCGGTAATACAGATCCTCACGGAACCGGCCGCTTTTGACCATCGCCATCATATCGCGATTAGAAGTCGCCAGAACACGGATGTCCAATTTGATCGTTTTATGCCCGCCGACACGCTCCACTTCTCTTTCCTGCAGGACGCGTAGCAATTTGACTTGCAGTTCCAGCGGCATTTCGGAAATTTCATCCAGCAGCAAGGTGCCGCCTTGTGCTTGCTCAAACTTTCCGGGCTGAGCCTGTGCCGCGCCGGTAAAAGCGCCTTTTTCATAACCGAATAGAGTCGCTTCCAGCAGATTCTCCGGAATCGCCGCGCAATTGATCGCGACAAAAGGTTTTGCCGCGCGCTGTGAATGTTGATGAATAAAACGCGCGATAACTTCCTTGCCGCAGCCGCTTTCACCCGTCAGCATGACGGTTGCCGGTGATTGCGCCACGCGCTTGGCCAGGGATAGCAGTGCCCGTGTGCGTGGATCCTTGGCGACGACGTTGTCATCCTGTTCCGGTTCGGATAAGGCGTAGCGCTTGATATGCGCCAGTAAATTGTCCGGATCGAACGGCTTCAACAAATAATCGCATGCGCCTGTCTGCATCGCGGCGACCGCTTTTTCCACATCGCCGTAAGCCGTCATCAGCAATACCGGCAATTCCGGGTTGAATACCTTGATTCTTTTTAATAATGTAAAGCCGTCCACCGGTTGCATTTGCACATCGCTGACGACCATGCCCACCTGGGATTCTTGCAGAATAGCCATGGCAGTATTGCCGTTTGAAGCGGCCAATGCCGGGTAACCGGCCAATTTCATCGTGGTGCAGATCGCTTCCAGCAAATCCTGATCGTCTTCCACCACCAGAATGGGCAGTGCTTTCATGATTTCTCTCCTCTATTTCTTGGCAGCCGTATCATAAATTCGCTTCCCTCGCCCGGCGATGAATGGATTTTCACGTCACCGCCCATGGACTCGATGACACCGCGGACGATGGCTAAACCCAGTCCCGTACCTTCCGCGCGCGTGGTGAAGAAGGGTTCGAACAATCTTTCTTGCAGCGCCGCGTCGATGCCCGGCCCATCGTCATGAACACTCAGGATGATATGGCTTTCTTCCAGCCGGCTGGTCAGAATGATCCGTCCACCCGGAGACGAGACTTGCATGGCGTTTTCCAGCAGATTGATCATCGCGCCGCATAACGCCTGACGATCCGTAATCATCGCTGCCATTGCGCTCTGATCATGGACTACGAATTGCAAATTTTTCTGCACGATGTGAGGCTCGACCACTTGGCGCAGCTCGGCCAGCAAATCGCTGATCACGACATTTTCGCGCCGTCTGGCTTCGCCTTTGACAAAACGCAGCATGTCCTTGGTCAAACGCTCCAGATGATGCAGCCGCTCAATGGTTTTGGTTGCGAATGTGTGCCGCTCGAAGGGCGTTAGTGCATCACTTCCCAAATGGTTGGCATACAGTAATGCGGTCGAAAGCGGCGTGCGCAGCTGGTGCGCAAGATTAGCCGCCATTTCGCCCATCGAAGTCAGGCGCTGATTACGCCGGATCTGTTCCTGCATGGCATACGCTTCGGTGATGTCATTGATCAGCAAAATCTGTCTGCCCGCCAAATCGGTGGCGCTGCTCTCGATACGGATGCGCCGTTGTTCCATCGCTTGCTGCCGTTCCAGCAGCCATTCGTTGGTGATCGCGGTAGGCGCTAAGCGCTCCTGAACGACGCGTTGCCAGTTCGATCCGACCAGCGATTCGCCAAGAATGGCGATAGCAGCCGGATTGACTTGCTCGATACGTTCTTGCGCATCGAGCGCGATCACTCCCCCCGGTAAGGCATTTAATAACAGACTTAACTGCTGCGACAGGTTTTCTTTCGCGATTAACTGCTTGTGCAATTCACCGTTAGCAAGCGCCAATTCGCGCGTCAGTTGCGCGACCTGATGTTGTAACCCCTGATAGACGCCGGACAGCTGTTCCGATGCCTCGTTAAAGGCTGCAAACGCCAGCTTGAGCTGTTCCTGGTCCGCTGGTATCGCTTTAATTTCACTGACGGTTTTGGTTTGCACGGGTTTCAATGACGGTTGTTGGGGATGGTCAGTAGCTTACCACCGCTACCTGTTCCGATCATGTTGCGAATAAGGCAAGCAAACCTATTCTATTTAAGCATTCAGATTTTATAAGTTTATAGATAATCATCGCATCAATAGAAATCCATTCGCAGTGAATGGGGTTGATGTTGTTACGGCATGGCGATTGATAAGTTAAACAGCGGCTTTGCAAATCCTATGCCTGGTGATTCTGATTGGGTAACAGTCAGTTAATTAATTGTGAAAAGAAATTTTAAGTTTGTCATTGACAGTAAAGCGACCATTGATCAATGGCTTGAAACTTGAGCAGGAGAATAGCGCGTGGCCACAGTACCGAGTGAATCCAATACAACAACACCCGCCTCAGCAATGAGTTTGGGCCAGTTTAGCCAGTTATCCAATCAAAAAAAGCTTGGATTGATTCTCTCGGCGGCGGCTGTTATCGCGTTGCTGGTAGGTGCTTTGATGTGGAGTCAGACACCGGAGTATCGCGTGCTCTACAACAATGTGCCGGATCAGGATGGCGCTGCCATTATCGGCGCTTTGCAGCAAATGAACGTGCCGTACAAGTTTTCCGAAAGCGGCGGCGCTATTCTGGTGCCCGAGAAGCAAGTGCATGAAGCGCGGCTGCGCTTGGCGGGTCAGGGACTACCAAAAGGCGGTCTGGCGGGATTCGAGCTAATGGAAAATCAAAAATTCGGCGCCAGTCAATTCCTTGAACAGGTTAACTACCAGCGCGCGCTGGAGGGTGAATTGGCGCGTTCGGTTCAATCCATCGCCGCAGTGCAAAGCGCGCGCGTGCATTTGGCAATCGCCAAGCCATCCGTGTTTTCACGGGAAAAACAGCAGCCGAGTGTCTCGGTACTGCTCAATTTACATCCGGGCAGGGTGCTGAGTGTTGAACAAGTCAGCGCGATTGTGCATTTGATGTCCAGCAGCGTGCCCAATTTGCCGGTAAAAAATGTGACGGTGGTGGATCAGCACGGCAATCTGCTCAGTACACAGAACGACAAGCAAGATTCCAGGTTTGACGCGAAGCAATTGGAGTATATCCAGGAGCTTGAGGAAAATTATATCCGCCGCATCGAAGCCATTTTGACGCCGATTACCGGTGCTGCCAATGTGCGTGCCCAAGTGACTGCCGATGTGGATTTCTCCCGCGTTGAGCGCGCCGAAGAAATTTACCGGCCGAATAATACCGAGTCTGAAGCAGCTGCAATTCGCAGCCAGCAAACGCTTGAAGCGACTTCGACCGGTTCAAAAGTGGATGGCGGAATTCCCGGCGCATTGTCCAATCGTCCGCCCGAGCCAGCCTCTGCGCCCATTGAAGCGGGCGGGGAGAACAAGGAAGGCGGCGATAAAGCGGCCGTGCCGACGGACAAGAAGAAAGAATCGACGACCAATTACGAAGTCGACAAAACCGTGCAGCATGTCCAGCAATCGACAGGCAATATCAAGCGCTTATCCGCGGCAGTCGTGGTGAATTACCGCAAGAAAGTGGATGAAAACGGTGAAGTCACGAATGAACCGCTAACGGCCGATGAAATCAAGGAAATCAACAATCTCGTGCGCGAAGCCATGGGTTATAACGAGAAACGCGGTGATTCACTCACGGTAACCAACAATTTATTTACGCACACGGGCGACATGGTGCTGGATGTCCCACTCTGGAAAGATCCCGATGTGATCATGCTGGCCAAGGATATCGGCAAGCAATTATTGATCGCGGCTGTGGTTTTATTTTTCTTGTTAAAGATACTCAAGCCGTTCCTGAAAAGCTTGACGCCCCCAGCTGCTCTTCCGCCGCCAGCGGAGCAAGGGCAATTAAGCGATGGCAGCGCAGCAGTAGGTCAATTGCCGGGGCAAGTCGATGAAGCGGCCATTCAAGCGATTCAGAAATCGATTTTCGATGAGAATCTCAAGCGCGCCAAGCAATTGGCCTTGGATGAACCTGCTATTGTCGCTAATGTGGTGAAAGATTGGATGGGTAAAAATGGATGATGATGGAATCAAAAAAAGTGCGATTTTGCTGATGACCTTGGGCGAGCAAGAAGCGGCATCCGTGATTAAGCTGCTGGGCCCCAAGGAAGTGCAAAAGTTGGGCGAAACGATGTCCACCCTGCAAAACATAACACGTTCCGAGATCGAAGGGATCGTAACGGAATTTTGCAATGAAGCGGAAGGAAGAACCACGTTGGGGCAAGGCTCGGCGGATTATATCCGGAAAGTTCTGACCAGTGCGCTGGGCGATGAAAAAGCGGCCAATCTGATTGATCGCATTTTGCAAGGCGGCGATACCAGCGGGATTGAAGGATTGAAGTGGATGGATGCGCCCTCGGTGGCGGAGCTGATTAAGAATGAACATCCGCAGATCATCGCCACTATCCTGGTTCATCTGGAACGGGATCAGGCGAGCGAGATTCTAAGTTTGTTCAGCGAGCGGCTGCGCAACGATACGTTGCTACGCATTGCTACACTCGACAGTATCCAGCCCGATGCGCTGCGCGAACTCAATGACGTGCTGACAAAATTGTTATCGGGCAGCAATAACATCCGCAAAGCGGCGATGGGCGGCGTCCGGGCTGCTGCGGAAATTCTCAACTTTGTGCCGACTGCGCAGGAAGCCAGTGTCATTGAGAATGTCAAACAATATGACGAAGAGCTGGCGCAAAAAATCATGGATGAGATGTTTGTATTCGATAATCTGATCGATATCGATGATCACGGTATTCAATTGCTGCTGCGCGAAGTTCAGTCGGAATCCCTGATTGTTGCCTTGAAAGGCGCGCAGGAAGAACTGCGTAAGAAAGTTTTCAAGAATATGTCGCAGCGTGCCGCTGAAGCCCTGCGCGAAGATCTTGAGAGCAAAGGTCCGGTGCGCGTGTCCGAAGTCGAAGCCGAACAAAAAGAAATTCTCAAAATTGTGCGCCAATTGGCTGACGATGGGCAGATTGTATTGGGTGGAAAAGGTGACGATGGTTTCATTTGATCAATGCGCAATAGCCCGGTCTGTTTATTACTGAAATGCAGGTATATCGATGATTGCAAGTGACTTTGTTCCCAAAGAAAAGCTCAGTGCTTATCAACGCTGGGAAATGGATTCCTTTGAAACGGCGGATATGCCGCAAGAAGCCGGGGAGATTGACGCTGATTCGGGCGTACAGCCGGAAGATGAGCTGCAGGCTCCGCTGCCTGCCGAAGAAGTTGCCGCAGTTTTTCAAAACGCCAAGGATAAAGGGTATGCGGCAGGTGTGCAAGAAGGCCATGCGGCAGGGTATGCAGAAGGCAGAAAAATAGCGGAAGCTGAAGTTAAAACGGAAGTGGCGCATATTCAAGCGCTACTGCACAAGCTGGATCAGGATCTTCATGACATGGATCAGCGTGTGGCGGATGATCTGCTGGAATTGGCGCTTGCGCTGGCAAAAAAAATAGTAACGGAAGCATTGAAATTACAGCCCGAGCTGATCATACCGATCGTGCAGGAAGCCATCCGCAACTTGCCTAACAGCGTGCAGAATCCCCGTCTTTTCTTACACCCGGAGGATGCCAAATTGGTGCTTGCGCATTTGAGCGGCCAACTGGAGCAGGATCATTGGAGCATCCGTGAGGACGAACAATTATCCCGGGGCGGTTGCCGTATTGAAGCCAATGGCAGCGAAGTCAACGGAAGTCTGGAGGTACGCTGGCAGCGGGTATTGTCAGCCATCGGGCAGCAAGATGCCTGGCTCGATAGGAAAAATTAATATGTCGCGCCATGAGCAATGGGGTGGTTTTCTGAAGAACTGCACGCAACTGATTCACCCCTCGAGCCCATTCTTATTAAGCGGAACCATTACGCGCGTTTCCGGATTGGTCATGGAAGCAGTCGGGTTGAAATTGGCCGTCGGGAGCAGCTGCAATATTTTCCTTTCGAATGGTCATAGCGTATCAGCCGAGGTTGTGGGATTTTCCGGAGAACGCTTGTTTCTCATGCCATCCAGTGATGTGTATGGCTTGTCACCCGGTGCGAAAGTGGTTCCCGCCGAGCTCATGGGTGAATTGCCTCGTCTGGGTACCCCTCAGCATCCGCGCCGGCGCGCGGCCGACCGCGCCAAACATATTTCGGTCGGCCCCGAACTGTTGGGGCGTGTGCTGAACGGTGTCGGCGAACCGTTGGATCGTCTCGGACCTACTCGCGCGGAACACAGCGTACCGCTTTATAGCCGGCCCTATAATCCATTGGAACGAGTGCCAGTGAGTGAACCGCTGGATGTTGGCGTGCGAGCGATTAACACATTGCTGACGGTTGGCCGAGGTCAACGGATGGGATTGTTTGCCGGTAGCGGTGTGGGTAAGAGCGTATTGCTGGGCATGATGGCGCGTTATACCACGGCCGATGTCATCGTGGTCGGCCTGATCGGTGAACGGGGGCGCGAGGTTAAGGAATTTATCGAAAACATTCTGGGAGAAGAGGGGCTTGCGCGTTCCGTGGTGGTTGCTGCGCCTGCCGATACCTCGCCGTTGCTACGCCTGCAAGGCGCAGCCTATGCGACGGCCATTGCCGAATATTTTCGCGATAGCGGTAAACATGTGCTGCTCATTATGGACTCCTTGACACGCTATGCCATGGCGCAGCGTGAAATCGCTCTGGCCATCGGCGAACCTCCGGCAACCAAAGGCTATCCGCCATCGGTATTTGCCAAGTTACCGCAATTGGTGGAGCGGGCCGGTAATGGCAACCAGAATAGCGGTTCGATCACGGCCTTTTATACTGTGCTGGCTGAGGGAGACGATCAGAACGATCCGATCGCCGATAGCGCACGTGCCATTCTGGACGGTCATATCGTTCTGTCGCGAAGACTGGCTGAGTCGGGACACTATCCCGCCATCGATATCGAAGCTTCGATCAGCCGTGTCATGACCAGCGTGGTGCCTCAGCAGCAGACCAATCTGGCGCGGTTGTTCAAAAGTCTCTATTCACGCTATCAGCGCAGTCATGACTTGATCAGCGTTGGCGCTTATGTCGCGGGTACTGATCCGGAGCTGGACCGGGCTATCCGGCTTTACCCATCGTTGGAGAAATTTTTACTGCAAAATATGTTTCAACACGAAAACTTTGCCGATAGCCTTGCAACACTATCCAAATTGTTCGAGAGCGAAGGAATCCGCTAACCAAGGATAAATGATCATGCCAACAACGTCATCGCTGAAACTACTGCTGGAATTGGCGCAGCAACAAACGGATGCTTCCGCAAAGCATTTGGGAAAGTTAAATTTTCAACAGCAGGAAGCGGAAAAGAAATTAAATTTGCTATTGCAATACCGCCATAGTTATCAATCGCATTTTCAGAATTTCACCACAACGGGGATTGATCATATCGAGTGGCTTAATTTTATTGCATTCATGGATAAGCTGGATGCGGCCATCACGGAACAGCGTCAAGCGGTTTTACATGCGCAAAATAAAAGAAAAGCCGGCAACGATGAATTTTTATCCTGCCAGCGTAAATTAAAATCCTTCGATACCTTATCCCAGCGTCAACAAAGTGCTGAGAATCAAAAACAAATAAAACAAGAGCAAAAGATACTGGATGAATTCGCTCTGAATTCCTTTCATCGTAATGCTTCTGTCAGGGAAAGTTGATTACAACCATAGCAATAGCTGGATTGGTATAGATATTGCTTATTCATAGCATAAATTAATCGTACGAGACCATAAACCTATGTTAAACATATCGGCTGCACCTCAAATCAAATCGTCGGGTGAAAGCACAGCAGCGCTGATAGGTGCTGGCTCATCAGGGACTAACACTAACGATGCGGTGACGGAAGACTTCGGTAAAGTCCTTGATCGTCAAGTATCGGAAGCAACAGAAAAGCAGGATAAGCAGAATAAGCAGAATGATGCAACGAATGCTGCCGCTCAAGAGCGTTCGGATAACGCAATTCCTGAAAAAGATAAGGATACGGATTCCGCTGCGGATGCTCCCACGGAGGGTACTAACAGTTTTATCCAAAGCTTGTTGACTGATGCGACAACAGCATTTAAAACGACGCCGTCGTTACAGGCCATGGGAACCGTAGTCAATCCGGATGCGATGATGGCGGCATCCGCGCTGCCGCAAGGCGTAACTTCGTCACCGGTCAATACAGCATTGCCTGAGGAAGGTGAACAAATTGCCCATGCTGTGATTCCGGTTGTTAATCAATTACTGCAGCAAGGCCAAAGCCAGGCAAATTCAGTTGCGGGCAACCAGGCTTCGTTGCCCAATAACTATTGGCAATATTTCGGAACGGCAGATTCTGCCGCTTACGGCAAATTTTTACCCGCTTCAGAAATGAAGGAAGATATTCAACTCGATACTGCAGCACCGACATTTAAAATCCAGGAAGAGTCCATCACAACACCATCACTCGGCTTAAATAGCACCACAGCTGCAACTGCTCAGACTGCGGTTTCACCGGATGTCAAAGTCGATGCACCCGTAGGTCAGCACAGATGGGGCGGTGAATTTGCGCAAAAAGTTGTCTGGTTGACAACGCAGCAACACCAGGTTGCTGAGATCCGTCTGAACCCGGCTCATCTCGGACCGGTTGATGTGATGTTGAGTATTACGCAAGATCAAGCGACCGCGCAATTCGTATCGCCTCACGCAGCGGTACGCGACGCGATTCAGGAAGCTTTGCCGAGACTGCGGGAGATGATGGCGGAGAATGGGATTCAACTCGGCAATGTCATGGTTGGCGCTGATTCATTTCAACAGGAAAATAAACAGCAACAAGCGCAGTATGCTGGAAAAGACACGGGCAGTATGAGTGGCCTGCGGCAGGAAGTGACCAGCCAAATTCAAGCGGCTGCCGTGCCGGTCAGACATCAAGGCCTGGTTAATACCTATGCGTGATCATCGGTCCGGTCAGTTGGTTTTTACACAGTGACAATCCCGTATGCGTTATCGGTCACGCTCTCAGTCTTGTATTGGCGTGACCGATGTCCCTGATCTTGATCGATTGACCCGGATTCCGGTTTCCCTGCAATTCAAGCAGCAATTAACCGCCTGCTTCAGATTTATCAAAATTCCTTTTTTTTCAACCCCAAAATCAGTGCAGATGCGCTGAATCCCACGCCAGCTTTCCTAGCTGAAAATAGCGACATTATTTCATTGTTATTTGTGACATCGCTTTATGGTCATCTCGCCCATAATGGATTTCATTCAATGAGGAGTTGCGCAAAATGGCAAAAGCGATGGAAGCACCAGCTGCAGAAGGTAAAAAAAGCAAGAAGGGATTGATCATTATCATCTTGATAGCAACCATTGCGATCGGTGCGGGCGCCGGTGGCACATGGTACTTCATGAAGATGTCGGGCGGCGAAGAAGCCGAACCGGAAAAACCAAAAGCTAAGCCTACTAAGTTTATGGAGCTGGATATTTTTACGGTTAATTTGCAACCGGAAGACAACAGTCAATATCTCCAGGTCGGATTAACAGTCAAGGTCCGCGAAACCGAGGTCGTGCAAGAAATTACCAAACAAATGCCCGATATCCGCAACCGGATTCTGATGCTGCTTTCCAGCAAAAAGGCAACCGACATTGCGGGCATTCAAGGGAAACAATTATTGAGCCAGCAGATCGTTGAAGAAATCAAGCAATCGCTGGGTTCGGAAGATCTGCAAGAAGATGTGCGGGAAGTGTTGTTCACATCATTTGTGATCCAGTAATCATTCATGGCTGAAGATTTTCTTTCACAAGACGAGGTCGATGCACTTCTCAAAGGCGCCACGGGCGAGAGCGATGAAGTGCAGGAGGAAGAGGATCGTGGCGGGGTCCGGCCTTATAACCTCGCAACGCAGGAACGCATTGTTCGTGGCCGGATGCCGACCTACGAGATTATCAATGAACGTTTTGCGCGTTTCTTCCGCATTGGCTTGTTCAATTTCATGCGCCGCACAGTGGATATTGCCGTCGGTCCGGTCAAAGTAATCAAGTTTAGCGAATTCGTGCGTAACTTGGTGGTGCCGACCAACCTCAACATGGTGCATATGAAACCATTGCGCGGTACGGCGTTGTTTGTTTTCGATCCCAATTTGATTTTCCTGATTGTAGATAACTTGTTTGGCGGCGACGGCAGATACCACACGCGCGTGGAAGGAAGAGATTTTACCCAGACGGAGCAACGCATTATTCATCGTTTGCTCGAAGTGGTATTTGAAGATTATGAAAAATCGTGGAAATCGGTGTATCCGGTTAAGTTTGAATACATCCGTTCGGAAGTGAATCCGCAGTTTGCCACGATCGCAACACCGAACGAAGTCGTCGTGACCGTCACTTTCGATATCGATATGGGTAACCAAGGCGGTGAATTCCATGTCTGTATTCCCTATTCGATGATTGAGCCCATCCGCGATACTTTGTATAGCGCGCTGCAAGGCGATCACCTGGAAGTCGACAAACGTTGGATCAAGTTGTTGTCACAACAAGTACAAGGGGCGGAAGTGGAGTTGGTTGCTAATCTCGGACAGACAAAAGTGACTTTTGAACAGATTCTCAGCATGCAAGCCGGGGATATCGTCCCGCTGGAGATTCCTAAGTCCATTACCGCGCATATCGACGGAGTGCCGGTTATGGATTGCCGCTACGGCACCATGAATGGGCGTTATGCGTTGAGAGTCAACAATATGATTGCGCCGTCCGAGTCTGAATAATTTATTGGAGAGCAGTGAAATGTCTGAGACTACAGCAAACGATCAAACCGGGACCGACGACTGGGCTGCTGCGATGGCGGAACAGACGGCGTCTGCGCACAATGATTCCGCAGGACAAGAAACGGAAGTGGACGATTGGGCTGCTGCGATGGCGGAACAAGCAGCATCCGATCAAGGTTCACCGGCTGGCGCGGAGAAACATGGCACCCCCATCATGGGTGCGCAGACGGCATCCGCATCGGTTTTTCAGGAATTCTCAAAAGACGGTGTAGCGAATAATACCCGTCATGATATCGACTTGATTCTCGATATTCCCGTGCAGATGACGGTTGAACTGGGCCGCACCAAGATTGCCATCAAGAATTTGCTGCAACTTGCTCAGGGCTCGGTGGTGGAATTGGACGGCATGGCCGGCGAACCGATGGATGTACTGGTCAACGGGTGCCTGATCGCGCAAGGTGAGGTCGTGGTGGTGAACGATAAATTCGGTATCCGCCTGACCGACATCATCACGCCCAGTGAACGTATTCGCAAACTTAACCGCTAGAGTGCAGCTATGTTAATTCGCTATGGAATGTTCTTGCTGCTGACCCTGTCATTTTCCGCCCTTGCGGAAACCGGGAAAACCAGTTATGTGCCGCCTGCTCCGGTGATATCCACTGAAAGCACGGTGCAAATGATCGGCGCGTTATTGCTGGTATTGGCCGTGATCGTGGGAGGCACGTGGCTGCTCAAGCGCTTCTCATTGATACCCACAGCGGCATCGGGCGTTGTCAAAGTTGTCGCAGCTGCCGGAGTGGGGCAGAGAGAACGGGTGGTAGTGGTCGAAATCGATCAGACCTGGCTAGTGCTCGGTGTGGCGCCCGGCCGTGTCAATAAGCTTCACACCATGACCAAACCGGCATCCGATGCGCCCGGCACGAAGCCGGATCATCCTCCGGTGGAGACATTCGCCACGCAGCTTAATCAGAGTATGGAAAAAGAAAATGCATAACCGATGTGTGTCCGTCACTCGTTCCTTGTTTCCATGGCATGGATTCGGAATGGTGCTTGAGCGTAGCGTGCGTAACTTGAACATGCGTAACGCATTGCGGGCCATGCTGTTATTGACCGGTTTGATCGCCGTGCCTGCTTTCGCGCAGAAGTCCGGTTTTCCCGCATTCACCAGCTCACCGAACGTGGATGGAAGCGCGACTTATTCGCTCAGTCTGCAAACGCTGATCCTGCTGACCTCGCTGACGTTTTTACCGGCGGTGGTATTAATGATGTCGAGTTTCACGCGGATTATCATTGTCTTGTCGTTGCTCAGGTTGGCCCTGGGCACGCAATCCTCTCCTCCTAACCAGGTGTTGCTGGGTTTGGCGTTGTTTCTGACCTTTTTTGTCATGTCGCCGGTTATAGACCGGGTATACAACGAAGCGTATTTGCCGTTTTCGCAAGACAAAATCAATATCATGGAAGCGGCCGATAAAGCCAGCGTGCCGCTGAAAGAATTCATGCTGCATCAAACCCGGGAAACCGATTTGGCCTTGTTTGTGCAGATCTCCGGCAGTGAAGAAATTGAAAGCCGCGACAAGGTGCCGCTGAAAATACTGGTGCCCGCGTATATCACCAGCGAGTTGAAAACCGCATTTCAGATCGGTTTCGTTATCTTCATTCCCTTCCTGATCATCGATCTGGTGGTGTCAAGCGTGTTGATGGCGATGGGTATGATGATGCTGTCGCCGATGATTATTTCACTGCCGTTCAAATTAATGCTTTTTGTTCTGGTCGACGGCTGGCATTTAATTATCGGCTCGCTGACACAAAGCTTCTATACCTGAAAGGAAATTCATTATGACTCCAGAAAGTGCAATGACAATCGGCCGCCAGGCGCTTGAAATCACCTTCATGATTTCTGCGCCGCTGTTGCTGTCGGCGCTGGCAACTGGTTTGCTGGTGAGCATCTTCCAAGCGGCGACGCAGATCAATGAAATGACTTTGTCATTCATACCGAAATTGCTGGTTATGTTTTTGGTTATCGTATTGGCCGGACCTTGGATGATTACCCTCATGACCGATTATATGCAGCGCCTTTTTACCAGCATTCCTTGGCTGGCGGTCGGTTGATCTTGAAAAAATCTTCGTTAGTTACTGTGTGTGCCAGAAACCGGTTGCGCCGATCCGGTCAATGAGTGATCGATTGCCATGATCAGTATCACGACTGCCGAATTAAACACATTGCTGGGAGCATTTATTTGGCCACTCAGCAGAATTCTGGCATTGGTGGCAACCGCTCCCCTTTTGGGCAACCCGAGTGTTCCGGTACGGGTCAAATTGGGGCTGGCAGTGATGATTACTGTGCTGGTTATGCCGCTGGTGGAAAAGTCATTGCCGCAGATTGATCCCGCTTCAGGCGTCGGTTTCGCCATTTTATTGCAGCAAGTATTGATCGGCATTGCCATGGGTTTGGTCATGCGGATTGTTTTTGTGGCGGTGGAAATGGCGGGCGAATTGATCGGTTTGCAAATGGGGTTGGGTTTCGCAGTTTTCTTCGATCCGCAAAATTCCGGCCAGATCGATATTGTAGGCCGCTTCCTGGGGGTGATTGCCAGTTTGGCATTTCTTGCCATCGACGGGCATCTGATAATGATCACATTGATTTCGCAGAGCTTCAGCACCCTGCCGATTGGGCTGGAAGGAATGACGAATGCGACATTTACGACGCTTGCCAACTGGGGTGGTGAAATTTTTAAATCCGGCCTGCAATTGTCGCTGCCCGTTCTCACTGCATTACTGATCACTAACTTGGCTTTGGGTATCCTGACACGCGTGGCGCCGCAGTTGAATATTTTTGCGGTGGGTTTTCCCTTGACACTGTCCATCGGTCTGCTTGTGATGGCGCTGAGCATGCCTTTTTATGCGCCGATTCTGGAACATTTGGTGCAAGACGGCTTGAATCTGATGATGGGGATTCTAAATGTCAATAAAATCAATATGCCATAGCTGTTTATCCAATTTTGACAACAGTAATACGCTGTAGATTATTAAATAAACTGACTTTCTGCATCTCGGCGTATAAACAGACAATTTTTCCCTTCTTTTTCAATGCAAGCAATTTATTCAAAGCTGCTAAAGTGAGTATCTATATATCAAGAAAAGCTGCTGATTATTACTATGAGCGTGTTCCAATAATTGCTGGTTCGGTTAATCATTTATGACATTTAAGTCGCGTTTATTCAGTTCGTTGCGCAAGCTGTCGACATCACCGGAATCTCAACCCGGTGACGAGGTTGCCGCGTCTGATGATGAGTCACAGCCCGATCACGCGGCTGATTCCAGTCAGCAATTTGCATCGGCCGATGAGATCAAGCAGTTGCTTGATTCCGCTTACCGTAACCGGTTGAGCGCGGAGGATCAGGCCATCAAAGAGGCTCATAAGCGGATTGAAGCGGAAAATATTGCAAAAGTGGCTGCTGAAGCGCGGGCGAGAGCCGAAGCTAATGCCAGAATTGCGGCTGAAACCCGGATTCAAGCTGAAGCGATTGCTACCGATCAAGCTCGGGCTAGGGCCAAGCTGGAAACCATGGCTATCAGAGAAGCCAATGCGCGCCGGGAACTGGAGCTGAAAGGCAGACTGCTGGCGGAAGAAAAAATCAAAGCCGAAAAAGCGTTGAGTGCTTTACTGGAAGCCAAAATCAGAGCGGAAGCTTCGATTGTGGAAAAAATGCAGCGGCGCGTTGAGGAAGAAGCAGCCGCTTTGGATCAAGCGCATGCCACGGCATCAAAGGAAAGCGAGGCTGCGGAAGCTGCGCTGAATCGAAGCAAGGCGGCGGAGGAAGCGCGACTTGCTGCGCAGGCCGCGATTGAAGCGGAAACCGCTGCGGCAGCGCTGGAACATGCAAGGATTCAGGAAGCGCAAAAAGTAGCGGCATTGGCTAAAGCGCGCGAGGAGCTTGAGAAGCAGGCCATGGAAGATGTGCAGACCCGCTTGCAACTGGAAACGCAAGCGCTGGCGCAAGCCGACCGCCGTTTGTTTGAAGAAAGAAAAGCGAAAGAGAGAGAGGAAGATAGGTTAAGAGCGGAAACTGCCGCGGTACAAGCCGCGCTGGAGAAAGCCGAAGCCGAAGCCATTGCAGCCGAGCAAGCCGGAGAAAGAGCTGAATTGGACGCGCAAGCCGCCATAGCGGCACGTGATAGGGCCGATGCGGATAAAGTGGCTGCTGAAATGGCTGAATCGATCCTGGCAAAAGAACATGCCGCCGCCGATGCGGTAAAAGCTCGCTTGGCTGCGGAGTCCGAGTTGCTGGAAGAAGCCAATCAGCGGGTGCGAATTGAAGCTGAGGCGCTCGCTGCAGCGGAAACGGCTTTGCGTGCTGAGAAAGAAGCTAAAGCGATGGCCAGCGAGAAAAAGAAAGCGGAAGCCGCTGCGGCGAGAGAATATCAGAAACGGATCAAAGCGGACGAAGAGGCAACGAAGGAAGCTGAAGCTCGCGCCGAAGCTGAGAAAGCCGCCAGGAATGCAGCAAAAAGCAGATTGTCAGCCGAATTGCGATTGAGAGCCGCAGAGGAGGCGAAGGCGCAGATGGATATGCTTGCGGCTGAGGAAGCAAACACTAAAGCGGATTTGGAGCAACGTTTGCAGGAAGATGCGGAAATACGCACGAGAACGATAACCGATGCAAAACGGGCAGTGGCTGAACGCCTTGAAATTGAGCAAAAAATTACAGGACTGGCAATTACCAGAGCGCAAGCGAAAATTATCGCAACGAATAAAGCCAGAGCGCAGCTCGAGGCGGAAAAAAACGCAACGAGAATCGCGTTGGAAAAAGCCAGAAAAGAATCCGCTGCGCTAGTTGCCCTGCAGGAACGTATTGCATTGGAATCAAAAGCCCTGGAAGCGGCGACGGCAAGGGAGGCTGTTGAGGTCATGGCGAAAGAAGCGCTATTTGTGCGTTCCCAGGCGGATAAGGAAGCAACTGCGGCTGCAACTGCACGGATTCGAGCCGAGATTGCCGCTGCGGAACACTCCCGTAACCGGATTGCTTCTGTTCTGAAAAAGCAGCAATCAGATGATTTGTTACCTAAAACGGCAGTAAACGGTTCATCTTCCTATCGATCAAAGCGCTAAAAGGAGTTTGTTTTAGCGCGTCAGTAAATTGAGGGATTTTACTCAATCCAGGCTTCACTGAAGCTCTGTACCATGGTCATTTTCTTCTGTAAAAACATCTGCAAAAGGTGTTATCCGTTATAATCCGGAAACTATTTGATGTGCTGAAAATTGGTGATTAAACCGGTTGTTGTTTTGGTGCAACACCAGCTTAATATTGCCTTGACAGGGAAAAGCACCTTATATAAGCTGCGGATTGGTCAAATATGACACACTTATATTCATTAAGCAATGTCAGCGGTAAGCGTTTGAATGAAAATTTTCCAGCCAGCAAAAAGTGCATTATTTAAGATTAATGATCAGAGTTGGCACGCTCAACCAGAATTTCTTGCTAGTCAAAGCGAGATGACAAGTACTATTACTTCGAGGGGAAGATCTTGAGTTCGACAATAACCAAGTTGAACGCTCCGTTAACGCAAGCGTTTGATTTTCAACCTTCAAGCGAATTACAGTTAATGCCGACGCCGACGCTCAATACGCTATCGCAGCAATTGGCCGGTTTTAATACTTTAACGAGTGCATTAGAGTACGCAGCGGAAGGGGTAACGGGGTATAACTTTTATGACGCAAGAGGCAACTTGCGTTCGATTTTGCCTTACAGTGCGCTTCGGCATAACGCCCGTACATTGGCTCGGCGTTTGTCGGGTTTTAATCTGCCTCGTGGCAGCCGAGTGGCAATCGTTGCCGATACTTCGCCTGAGTTTGTCGAATTGTTTTTCGCATGCCGCTATGCCGGATTAGTTCCATTCGCGATGCCGATCCCAGTTAATCTTGGCAGTCATGCAATATACGTTCAGCAATTGAGAGGTATGCTTGAGAGTAGTCAAGCGAGTATAGCGCTGGCAAATATTGATTATTTTGGTTTTCTGGAAGAAGCCGTTGTAGGAGTCACTCACATACAGTGGGCGGGTACTCCGGGAAAACTAAGTGAATTGCCGGAGCTGGATGTCGAGTTACAACCCAATCATCCGGATGAAACCGCTTACTTGCAATTTACCTCAGGTAGTACGCGTACACCTAGAGGTGTAATTATTACTGAGCGGGCTTTGATGTGTAACTTGCAAGGTATAGTTCGCAATGGTTTGGAAATAAAACCCGATGATCGATCGGCATCGTGGTTGCCTTTTTATCATGATATGGGATTGGTTGGCTTGGTTCTGGCGCCAATGGTTACACAAATTTCTGTAGACTATTTGGCGACGCGGGATTTTGCTATTAGACCCTTGCAGTGGTTGCGCTTAATCAGCCGTAACCGTTGTACCGTAGCTTTTAGTCAGCCTTTTGGGCTTAAGCTTTGTACTCTTCGGGTAAGGGAATCGGATCTTAAAGAACTGGATTTGAGTTCTTGGCGAGCTGCTGGCATTGGAGCTGAAATGATCCGGCCTGAAACTTTGAGAAATTTTGCGGAAAAATTTGCATCAGCAGGTTTTGATGGGAATGCTTTTCTGCCTTGCTATGGTCTTGCAGAGTCAACTCTTGCAGTTACTTTTTCAAAGATTGGTGAAGGATGCAAAAGCATACAGGTTGATAGTAAGGCACTGATTGATAAAAGAATGGCTGTTAGATTGCAAGCTGATGGGCGTAAGCAAAATGAGTTTGTGAACTGCGGACAACCGTTACCTGGTCATATCGTCAAGATAGTCGATGAAGATGGTCAGCAATTATCAGAAATGATGGTTGGTAGTGTGCTAGTGCAGGGCGATAGCGTCATGACCGGCTATTACAATAATCCGGAAGAAACTAATAAAGCACTGAAGTCTGGTAATTGGTTGGATACCGGTGATATCGGCTTTCTGTTTGAAGGTGATTTGTACATTACTGGGCGCCGTACCGATGTCATCATTGTGAATGGTCGGAATATTCGTGCGCAAGATATAGAAGAATTAGCGGAACAACAACCGGAAGTCAGATCGCGCGAAGCATCTGCATTCGGAGTAAATGATGAGGATGGCACCACAACTATCGTGCTGGTTATTGAATGTAGGCTCACTTCTGTCGCAGAGCGTCAGTCATTGACAACCAGACTGCAACAGCTTGTTTATATGGCATTTGGAGTTAATTGCGTTGTGGAATTGGTTCCGCCGCATACTTTGCCGCGTACCTCTTCTGGAAAACTGTCACGTTTCGCAGCAAGACAAGGTTACATACAGAGGACAAACTTGACGGGGCAATTGTCTTTTGTAGAATCGGGTGATAGATAACGCGCGTACCAGAATAGTAGCCGTAACCGGTGCTACTGGCTTTATTGGTAGTGTATTAGTAAAAAAACTGATTCAGAGCGGATGGAATGTTCGTGCGCTCACCCGGACAAATCGATCTTCAAGTGATGAATCCATTCAATGGGTTCAAGGTGACTTAGATAATCTGACAGCGCTGCATCATTTAGTCGATGATGCAGCGTTTGTTATTCACTGCGCTGCAACAGTAAGGGGCAGCTCTTTTCGTGAATTTTCACATATCAATATCACGGGCACCCAGAATCTTTTACGTGCTATTGCTCAAAAGAAACAATCTCCTCGGTTTTTATTAATCTCATCTCTAGCTGCACGGCAACCGGAACTATCCTGGTATGCACAAAGTAAATACTTGTCTGAGCAAACGCTCGTTACAGACTCAGAGTCATTACGGTGGACAATATTCCGGCCGACGGCTGTTTATGGTCCCGGCGATAAAGAGTTAAAGCCGCTTTTCCAAGCAATGCATCGTGGAATATTTCCGGTTGTCGGAAAACTCAACAATCGGGTCGGGTTAATTCATGTCTATGATTTGGTTTCCGCTGTGGAAGCCTGGTTAGCCTCCGAGAATAACCGCAATGGAATTTTTGAGCTGGACGACGGTACACCGGGAGGATACAGCTATCAGGGTTTGGCTGAGATGGCGCAACGGGTATGGAAGCGTCCGGTGCATTGTATTACGGTACCCAATATGCTGATTCGGAGCATAGCTTCAACGAACCTTTGGTTTGCTCGATTGCTCCGGTATTCCCCCATGCTGACCCCGGGAAAAGTGAATGAGCTACAACATCCTGACTGGGTATGTGATAATACCCCGTTAATCCATGCACTTCCCGCGTGGCGGCCGAGTATTCGTTTACAAGATGTATTATCTGAAGTAATCTAACTTCAAATTTAACCACGCTGAATTTAATCTATGACTGAAAGTAATTACGATGAGATCATGCAATTGCTCTGTGATCGCCTTAGTAGTTTAACCAATTCCAATGCGCAAATTACTCCCGAGACCAATCTAATAAGCCAATTATCCATTGACTCAATCAAACTTCTTAATCTGATCATGGAAATTGAAGACACTTTTGATGTTTCAATTCCGATCAACGCGTTAACAGATGTGCAAACTGTCCGTGAATTGGTCGACTTGGTCTATAAAATTAAAACAGCGTCATAATGAATTTACTTGAGAAAATTGATGCAGCCGCAGCTGCAAGAATAGCGCTTCTGCCTAATGGTGTGGGAGCTTTTGGCATTCCGATCGAAGAAGTATATTCTGCGACAGAAGCCAGGATTGGAGATCGCCGCGTACTCTTGTTGGGTACTAATAATTATCTGGGTTTGACTTTTGCTCCGGAGTGTATCCAGGCCGCGCACGATGCTATTGATAAGGAAGGTACCGGCACTACGGGGTCGAGAATGGCGAATGGCAGCTATTTCGGCCATCGTGCTTTGGAAAGGGAATTCGCCGATTTTTATCAATGCAGTTCCAGCATCGTTTTTACAACAGGCTATCAAGCGAATTTGGGTACGATTTCGGGTTTGGTCGGGCCGGGGGATACGGTATTAATCGATGGCGATTCCCATGCGAGTATTTATGATGGCTGTATTCTCAGCGGGGCCGATATCATTCGCTTCAAGCACAATGATACGGCTGACATGGAGAAACGCCTGCGCCGGCTGGGTAATCGCATTGAAACTACGCTGATTATTGCTGAGGGAATTTATAGCATGCTGGGCGATCAGGCGCCTTTGGCAGAAATTGTCAGATTAAAGAATCAGTATGGTTGTCTATTGCTGCTTGATGAAGCGCACTCACTGGGCGTTTTGGGTGAAACAGGCCAAGGCTTGGTGGAAAAAACAGGGTTGTTGCAAGAAGTTGATTTTATTACCGGAACCTTCAGTAAAAGCTTGTGCAGTATCGGTGGATTTTGTGTGAGCAATCATCCGCAGCTCGAGCAATTGCGCTATATCAGTCACCCCTATATCTTTACCGCATCACCGTCCCCTGCAACGATTGCTTCAACCCGTGCAGCACTAGAATTATTGCGTAACGGAAGTCATCTGCGGAAACAATTGTGGAATAACTGCACACAGCTATATTCTGCCCTCAAGGAAGCCGGTTATGAGCTTGGTCCGGATCCTGGCCCGGTTATCGCAGCGGTTGTGGACACGCCGCAACAAGCCCTATTGCTGTGGCAAAGACTGCTTGAGCATAATATTTATGTGAATTTGATTTTGCCGCCCGCGGCACCGGAAGGTAAATCGCTGGTACGATGCAGCGTGAACGCGGCGCATACTCGCGATCAGATCCAGCATGTGGGCGATACTTTTACAAAATTATTTAAAGAAATAAACTGACATTGCTAAGTTCCGCGATGTTATGTTGTACCAGTTGTTTAACTGAACAAAATAGAAAAGAATTCCTGCTGAATACTGATTTTGCCGATACGTAACGAGATCTGATACGGTCTTTTTCTGGAGGTGCCGCCATGAGAATGTTGCAAGGATTGGTATTCGTATTTTTTTCTTGCTTCACCCATAACAATGTATACGCAATCAGCATTGTGTACCAAGGGTTTGAATGCCTGAATGCCGTCAATACGGAAGATCCGGCGCCGAATAACGGCACGCCCGTCCAGAGCAGATTTGAAGTCATTGAGGACTCCGGAGACGGAATATACCGTTTAAAGCTGACTGGCGGCATTCCTCGCTTCGTCAGTAACGATCGTACGGTATGTATTGATAAAGCGACGGCTATCGGCTATTCCGGCATTCCTGAAATCGATGGCTTGCCTCAACCCTTAGACTCAATCGATGCGACCGGTTATTTTGATGGGGAAGAGCTGATAATTGTCACCAGTTCACTCTATACCGACTTAAGCGCTAGAAGAAATCCATTTTCGTCATTCACGACCAGTTTTATTTTCCCTTTTACAAATACGCTGATCTTTAATTTTAATTCTACGGTATCTACTTTTAGATTGAAGAAAATGGTTCGTAATCGAGGGTTTGTGCATACCAGTGGGTCCACAAACTCGATCACGCCATTTTTTGAGACAGTGTTGCCATCGTTTAACAAGGAAGCGCAGGATAAGCCAGTCATATTGACTCCGTTCGCTACGATAGAATATAAGCTGGAGAAATGATTTGGTGATAAATATCCCAATGCGCTGATAGCAGTCTGCTTGTGTGTATTGTAAGTTGACAACGCCGCTTCTCCCTGGCCTTGATGATTTGGCAATCAATGGTTTCTTAGCAGGTTTTCGGCAAGCGCCAGTGATGTGAAATATAGGAGTGGGAATCGCGCCTCCAATCACCATAAAAGTTAAGCTCATCACTAAATAGTGTATTCGGATTGCGTTATGTGCCGAAAAGTGTGATAGTTCACATCGCAACATAATAAGTTAGTCCGCGTAATAATAAATAAAAAACATGTTGTGGTAAGTTTAAGGACTAATAAAATAAGGCGCTGAAGTTAAACAAGTTTGTCATTGAAGTATGTACTTGATGCAAATTTAATGACGTTTCACATATACATTTTCACTATGGAGGGTAGCAATGAAATCTAGTAAGATCAGTAAGTTAGTGGCTTATACTATTCTTTTGTTATCATTGGGATTATTGTTTGGCTGTAAACCAATTTTTGAAAAGAAACCAATTCCTAAAGATAACAAAGATGCAGCGGCAGCACCTGCTGCAGCGGCTGCTCCGGCAGCAGCTCCTGCTCCAGCAGCACCAGCCGCAACACCTGCTCCGGCCCCAGCTCCAGCTGAACCCGCAGCTAAAATTGAAGAAGTGCAAAGTATACAGAGCATAGAATCAGCAGCTTCGACTCAGGAAGCTCAGCCAAGCGCAGCCGCCGCACAATCAGTGGATGATGGTAATGATGTGGTGAAAGTGACTCCGGTAATTATGCGGAAAATACAGCAAGCACTTGCAAATGCAGGGTTTAATCCTGGTCCGGCAGATGGTGTCAGTGGTGCTAAAACAGTGGCAGCTATCGAAAGCTTCCAAAAACAAAATAACATTCCAACCGGTAAAATCACCAAAAGAACGTTACGCGCGTTGGGTGTTGATTTCTAAGCAGCAAATTACAGCATGAGATTTTATACACCAAGGATCATGGTCCTTGGTGTATTTTTATCGGCTGGGTAATTTTCAATAATCAGGCAATTTATTCTGCGTTGTAATATTATTGAAGCCAGTTCTTAGTTTTCCGGTTGATTTAAAAATATTTGCTATACGAGCAACCATGTTCTATAGTTAAATTTCAAATCCGGTTTCAGAGTTTATTCAGGTAATTATAGATCTAAAGATGCTGAACAATATCCATAGTCATTGGTTGTGAATATCTACTTTAGTTTTTAAATTCCACAGCATAAGTTGAGTTTCGCCAAATGGCGCAAACTGATTGCATGTATGTCAGCATTTTCCGGATAGATTTGCGTTAATTACGCGATTGGTTTTGTTAAATTTCGTTCAGTAGCATTAGTCATTAATTTGCTTTTGAAGTACTTTTGGAGGTTTTGCTCATGGGAGTTCCTTTACGTCAACAGATTGCGGTTGGCACTTATCTAATCAAACAGAAGTTAAAAGGGGTTAAAAAATATCCTCTGGTACTGATGCTGGAGCCTTTATTCCGCTGTAATCTGGCATGCGCCGGGTGCGGAAAAATTGCGCATCCGGAAGATGTGCTCGATCAACGTCTTTCGTATGAAGAGTGCATGGAGGCAGTCGATGAATGTGGCGCGCCCATGGTGTCAATCCCGGGTGGTGAACCGTTACTTCATAAAGAAATGCCGCAAATTGTCGCGGGCATTATTAAACGGAAGAAGTATGTTTATCTGTGTACAAACGCACTGTTATTAAAGAAACGGATCGATGACTATACACCGTCGCCTTATCTGACTTTCTCCATTCATTTGGATGGCATGAAGGAACGGCATGATGCTTCAGTTTGCCAGGATGGTGTTTTTGATCGTGCGGTTGAGGCGATCAAGCTGGCATTGGATAAAGGTTTCAGAGTGACTGTTAATTGCACGCTATTCCAAGGCGAAACACCGGAGGATGTTGCTGAGTTTCTCGACTATGCCATGGAACTGGGTGTTGAAGCCGCCACAATTGCGCCGGGATTCAGCTATGAGAAAGCCCCGCAACAGGATGTTTTCATTAAAAGCCAGGATACCAAAGTATTATTCCGCGGCATTTTTGAATTGGGTAAAAAATTAAAGCGCAAATGGAGATTGAATCATTCCGCGCTGTATCTGGATTACCTGGCCGGAAATCAGGATTATGAGTGCACGCCGTGGGGAAATCCGACACGCAATGTATTCGGTTGGCAGAAACCATGCTATTTGTTGTCTGACGAAGGTTATGCAAAAACCTTCAAAGAGCTTCTCGACGATACGCCGTGGGAAAAATACGGCACGGCAAATAATCCAAAATGCGCACAATGCATGGCTCACTGCGGATATGAAGCGACTGCGGTGGAAGATACCCTGCAACGGCCATGGAAAGCGATGGTAGCAGCGATGAGAGGACCCAGAACGACCGGTCCTATGGTTGCTGAGCCTACGCCTAAGTGGGCAACTGAAGAAAGCAAAGCATCCAAGAAGCTTTCAGATATAACGGTCACGCTGATTAACAAATAACAGATGCAGGTACTGAGACCGGTTTTTAGAATCTGCCCGGAATAATGGTGGAATTAGTTTTATACGCCTCTATTTTCGGCGCTATATGCTGGGTAGCACTGGCATTGCTCCCGTGGCGCCCCTGGAGCACGCGCGAGAAGATAGAAACGCCAGCATTATTCCAATCCGGTGAAGAATTGGGCGATATTACCGTACTGATTCCGGCGCGCAACGAAGGTCCTTACATCGGGCACACACTCAATGGTGTTAGAGCACAGGGCGTCAATGTGCGTATCATTGTGATCGATGATCAATCCAGCGACGATACCGCTGAACAAACAAGGCGCAGCGGTGCGCAGGTATTATCCGGTACCGCGCCGCCTGCGGGGTGGAGCGGTAAATTATGGGCGCTGGAGCAAGGATTGCGGGAAGTTAAAACTCCCTACACTCTATTACTGGATGCGGATATCGAACTGACCCCAGGGATTGTTCCTGAGTTGCAGCGCAAAGCACGCGCTGAGAATCTGGCATTGGTATCATTGATGGCTGAGCCGCCAATGGTGAACTTCATCGAGCGCTTACTGATGCCCGCATTTATATTTTTCTTTAAGCTGTTGTATCCTTTCGGTTTGGCGAATAAACCGCAATCCCGCATTGCAGCAGCAGCGGGCGGATGTATTCTGGTGGAAACACAAGCATTGCGCTTAACCGGGGCGTTTGCCAATCTGCATAATGCGCTGATCGATGATTGCACTTTAGCGGCGCATATCAAACGCGCGGGTTTGCGTACTTATATCGGACTCAGTCATGCGGCGCGGAGTCATCGCGGTTATCATGCATTGCAGCCGATTTGGGAAATGGTCGCTCGTACTGCTTTCACGCAATTAAAATACTCGCTGAATTTGCTCATCGTCTGCACGGTGTTAATGACTTCGATGTTTTGGGCCGCACCGTTTGCATTTTTGCTGTCATCAATGGAAGCCTATACAGTGAGCGCATTGGCATGGATAGCTATGTTTTTTACCTATGCGCCAACTTTAACTTATTATCATCGTTCTCCGCTCTGGGGGCTGGCATTGCCCGCAATCGGCACATTGTATCTTGCCATGACCTGGACATCGGCACTGCGCTACTGGCGCGGGGAGCGTGCTCGTTGGAAAGATCGTCATTATGAAAGTAAAACAAACTATTAAATTGTTGCTGGCAGGATGCCTGATGCTGGCGCTGCTGTTATCTGTATCTCCGGTATTAAGCGCATCTGGCGCTGGTCCGGACAATCCGGAACAAGTTATCGGCCAATTGCAATCTTCTCTGCTCCAAGTCATGCGTGAAGGTGAGAAGCTGGGGTATGAAGGACGCTATAAATTTCTCGAGCCGGTCATTGACCAGTCGCATGACATCGATCTGATCATCAAGACCATACTCGGTGCAACTTACTGGTCGCAATTGGACAAAACGCAGCAAGACCTGATTGTAAGCACTTTCCGCCAATTGAGTATTGCCACATACGCCAGCCGGTTTACCCAATACGAGGGAGAACAGTTTAAGATCATCGAGCAACGCGCCTTGCCGCGCGATCAAACCCTGGTGCGCAGCCAGCTGACAAAATCCGACGGTGGTACGGTAAATTTCGATTACGTGTTACATCAGGCGGAAGGACACTGGCGGATCGCCAATATCCTGTTTGACGGCGTGAGCGACCTTGCCATAAAACGCGGCGAATATCGTGCCGTGTTGCAACGGGATGGTTTTGCTGCATTGATAGAACTGCTGAAGGAAAAAATAACGTTAGCGCAGCAGCAGAACTAACAATCAGACCGTCTCAGCTTCACTGACGGGTTCCGGTTTACTATCTGTTTCCGCTGTTTCCGCACGCATTAAAGCCGCTGCAAAAAAGCCATCGGTCTGATGCAGCCGTGGAGATAGTTGTAAGAATTCCCCGGTATTGAGCGGTATTTTCTGCTGCGATAGCAATTCCGAACAATTCAATAAAGTAAATTGCGGATGTGTGGCAAGAAAATCGCCAATAACGGCCTGATTTTCTTCCGGAAGGAAGCTGCATGTCGCATAAACCAGGCGGCCGCCGGGTTTAAGCAAACCGGCAGCGGCGGACAGAATGGCCGCTTGTTTTGCCTTCAATTCTTCGATGCTCTGTGCGGATTGGCGCCATTTTAGATCCGGGTTGCGCCGCAAGGTACCGAGACCGCTGCAGGGCGCGTCGACCAAAACGCGATCTATTTTTCCCGACAATCTCTTGATCTTGCTGTCATTCTCATCCGAAATGCGCTGCGTATGCAAGTTCGACAAGCCGGAGCGCTTGAAGCGGGGTTTCAGATTACTCAATCTTTTTTCCGAAACGTCAAACGCATAAAGACGTCCTTTTGAATTCATCAAAGCGCCCAGTAGCAGCGATTTCCCGCCAGCACCGGCGCAGAAATCGACAACCATTTCGCCTCGCTTCGGCGCCAGTAAGTAGCCGAGCAACTGGCTGCCTTCGTCCTGTACTTCTATTTTTCCCGATAAGAAGAGCGCATGGCGATTGATCGCGGGCTTGCCAATGAGGCGGATACCGCAAGGGGAATAAGGCGTTGCTTGTGCTTCGATGCCTTCCTGCGCCAATGTTTCAAGTACCTCAGCGCGCTTGGCGAGAATAGTATTCACCCGCAGATCGAGCGGCGCCGGTTGTTGTAAGGAAAGCCCCAAATCAAGAATATCGCTATCCGGCATGCTGTGCTGCAATTTTTCCACCACCCATGCAGGAAATTCCGCCTGGATTGCCAGCGGTAACGTATCCGGTTTGCTGCCTTTGATTTCCGCCAGCCATTTGCTTTCCGTTTCGCTGATCAGCGGTGACAATTCACGTAAGTTCATGCCTTGAAATTTAGCCAGATAAGCGAGCACCAAAGCGCGTGGCGTTATGCCGTTTGTCAGGCTTTCAAGAAAAAAACGGTGGCGTAAAATGCCAAAAACAGTTTCCGCGATGAATGCCCGGTCTTGCCCGCCAAGCATGGGATTTTCCCGGAAAAAGCGGCGCATGATGGCATCGGCGGGATATTCCAGCGGCAGTACGGTACGCATGGCGACGATGGCCGCGTCTAATTGAGGAGGTATTAAATGCATTGATTTCCAGTGTGTAAGCTATCAGCGTAGCAAATGAATTAATGATCCGGTTTATAGCTGATATTAACTTCGGTCACTATTTTATCGATTTCCCTGCCATTATCCTCGACCGAAACAATACGCACGGGTAGCATGTGATTGTTCAGCGCGAGCCATATTTTCCTTTTAAGCTTGGAGTGTTTTTCTTCCTGCCGGGTTAATACCATTGTCTCCATTTTCCCAATCGGTGTATTGAGGGTTTCTTTCGATAGGGTATAGCGTGTTAACTGCAGGTTGTGGCCATTGGTAACGTACCGGTCAACATGGTGTTTCGGCAGCTCGGTAAACATAAAGTTGTACGACAAACTGAGACGATCCACCGTGCCATCCGGCAATTTTTCTTTGACATGATGACCTTGATGATTCAGTGTGATGATATGGTTATGCCAGTCAAATTCAGCGACGCTGGGTTGTTTCTTACCGCGTTTTTCATAAGCGCGCACTGGCCGTAAACCATTTTTGGTGACGATGCCTTCGCTATGGCGCATGATGCTATTCGGTTCGATGAGTTTATACATGCCGATGGCTTGCGCTTCGCTGTTGATCGAATAATGCGCCTTGCCATCGACGTGCTTGATCTCCATCACTTCATCGATTTCCCCTTCGCCGATATCAGTCGTCACCGCATATTTAATTTCGATGCGCGACGGCAAATCCGTCGCCATGACCGGGAAACTGAGCAATCCCAGCAGAAAAAGCAATGCCGCACATTTCATTCCGGCAATCCTGGTGAAAAGAGCGCAACTTCACTGACAGTGGCGCCGGTTACTTCAACCTGGTTTCCGTTCAGGCGGATCCGGTCTTCCATGAACCAGCGGACAGCCTGCGGATAAATGCGGTGCTCTTGCTGTAAAACCCGGGTAGCCAAGGTTTCTTCGCTATCTCCCGGTAATACTGGGACAGCAGCTTGAATCACAATCGGACCGTGATCAAGCTGTGGCGTGACAAAATGCACCGTGCAACCATGAATCCTGATGCCTTCTTGCAGCGCCCGCGCGTGTGTTCCTAATCCTGGAAAAGCAGGGAGTAAGGAAGGGTGAATATTCATTAACCGCCCTTGGTAACGTTGTACAAAGCGATCGCTAAGTATACGCATGAAGCCGGCCAGTGCAATCAGTTTTGGCTGACACGTGTCAATTTTCTCCGCCAATGCCGCGTCGAATGTCTGACGGTCCGGAAAATCGCGGTGATCCAGAATCAAAGTTTCCACACCCAGCTGCCGCGCAATTTCCAGCCCGCTCGCATGGAGATTGTTACTGATCACTGTAATACGATCCACCTGCAATTTCGCTTCCAGCAACGCCTGCATATTACTGCCGCGGCCGGAGATCAGAATGACCAGAGATTTCATATGATGCAGTTGCCGGAATAGGAGTTTATACGAGTACGGTGGCTGGCTGATTAGCCGTACGCGGCTTGATTTCTCCAATCCGCCATGCGGTTTCTCCCGCCGCATGCAAACTGCTCAGCGCGGTTTCGGCATGCTCGGGGGCGACAACGATCACCATGCCGATACCGCAATTGAATACGCGCGCCATTTCATGATCGGCGACATTGCCCTGTTGTTGCAACCAGCGGAACAATGGCGGCATTTCCCACGCATCGCGGTGTAAAACCGCCGCAAGCTGACCGGGTAAAATGCGCGGTACATTTTCCACTAGGCCGCCGCCGGTGATATGCGCCAGACCCTTGACCGGCAGTTGATTGATCAGCGCCAGCAACGGTTTGACGTAAATGCGTGTCGGCGCCATGATGACATCGGCGAGGGGCTGGCCGTGAAAATCTCCGGACAAGTCGGCGTGACTATGCTCGATAATCTTGCGGATCAGCGAATAACCGTTGGAATGTGCGCCGCTGGAGGCAACACCCAACACGATATCGCCCGCTTGTATCGCCGCGCCGCTGATAATCCGCTCTTTTTCCACCGCACCCACGGCGAACCCGGCCAGATCGTATTCATCGTGCGGGTACATGCCCGGCATTTCCGCCGTTTCCCCGCCGATCAGCGCGCAACCGGCCAGTTCGCAACCGCGCGCGATACCGCTGATCACTGCTGTCGCCGTTTCCACCTGTAATTTCCCGCAGGCGAAATAATCCAGGAAAAACAGCGGCTCCGCGCCTTGCACCAGAATATCGTTGACACTCATCGCCACCAGATCAATGCCGATGGTGTCATGCCGGTTGAGCTGGAACGCCAGCTTCAGCTTGGTGCCCACGCCATCGGTACCGGAAACCAGCACCGGGTTTTGGTATTTCTTGGAAATCTCAAACAATGCGCCAAAACCGCCAATGCCGGTAAGTACCTCCGGCCGCAGGGTGCGCTTGGCCAATGGCTTGATATTTTCAACCAGACGGTCGCCCGCGTCGATGTCGACACCGGCATCCCGGTAGGATAATGGCGTTGTGTTCGGATGATCAGATTTGGATGAGGTCAAGTTGGATTCCCATGCGGTTAAAATGAATGCTACCGGCAAAATGGGATTTTACCGCAAATGAGCGATGCGCATGATGCGCGCAGATAAAAATCTCCGTCCGGCTATGGTTTTCCTGGGGATTGTTTGGATTGGCTCTGTATTTTGTTGCTATTCCACCGGTTTGACTTATACTCAAGAAGCAGTTGAAGTAAAAGAAGTTCTATCAGTATACAGTGTGGTAAGAGTAGGTTGATCAACGTACTTTAATTGGAGGTGGAATATGAAAACAATTCACGGTCGTGGACTGGGCTGGCATAGAGACCTGCCCGATATGCGGGATCACACGCAATCGACATCAGCGGTTGCAAAAGTTCTGGCAAAATCGTCAGCGTTGAAAAAAGCCGCGAAGACTTTACCGGCTTCGGTCGATCTGCGTAAATACTGCTCGCCGGTCGAAGACCAGGGGCAGCTCGGTTCCTGTACAGCCCATGCGGGCGTCGGCATGGTGGAATACTTCGAGCGTCGCGCTTTTGGAAAACACGTCGATGCATCGCGGCTGTTTTTATACAAAGTCACCCGGCAACTGCTGGGATTCACCGGTGACGATGGCGCATATTTGCGAGACACCATGAAAGCGCTGGTGCTGTTCGGTGTTCCGCCGGAAAAATATTGGCCTTACGATGTCGCCAAGTTCAACGATGACCCTTCCAATTTCTGCTTTTCGTACGCGCAGAATTATCAGGCGATCAATTATTACCGGCTTGATCCACCCAATACACCCACAGCCACCGTGCTGAAGAACGTAAAAACCAGTCTCGCTGGGCAGCTTCCCGCGATGTTCGGTTTCTCGGTTTACAGTTCGATGCCGCGATCCGGCGATGGCAAAGGGGAAATCCCTTATCCCACCGGTGGCGATACCTTGGATGGCGGGCACGCGGTGCTTGCGGTCGGGTATGACGACCAGAAAAAAATCGGTTCCACCAAGGGCGCATTGTTGATTCGTAATTCCTGGGGAACGGATTGGGGCGACGGCGGCTATGGCTGGCTGCCGTATGCGTATATCGAAGATGGCCTCGCCGACGACTTCTGGTCGCTGGTCAAAGCGGAATTTGTCGATAGCGATTTGTTTAAATAATTGGTTTAAGAATTTCAAAGTAAGAGACTTGTAGTCAATGATTTATTCTTTGTTCTGGAAAATGTAAAGTAATTAGTTTCAGTATTTAAAATTGGTTTCGTGAATTTTTTGTAATTTTTTTGTGAATATTTTGTGAACTTTTGTGATTCCTGGTTGCCTCATTACATGTTTTTAACTGACTATCAATGAGGAGAGAATCTTGGAAAGATTAGGAAATGCTTATTTTGCAATCATATTTATTCTGTTTATGCTGCTTACTTTGGAATGGTTCTCGTAAGCAGTAAGCGGTAATCATTAATTTGAAATAGAGCATTTGCATCAAGAAATGCTCTATTTTTTTATGTTTCCCCGCGTAGCTGCGGCAAAATTCAAATCCGGTATGAAATCGTACCTGCCCTCAATGTAAAAAATCCACAAGCATGCCGCTCAACCATTTCTAAATTTGGGAGTGCTTGGCTTAAAAAGCTATCCATCAGCACTTTGCGTGGGATACAGGCATATCTTTGTTATTTGGGTTTATTGCGGCTTTCCGGAAGAATGAAATTTTATTCGGAAAAGTTGTTTCCCGAATGATTGCATCACTCGCATTCAAATCCATCGGTTCTGTATCTTGGAATTTTTCCCTCATTCAAATCCCCTCTTGTTTTTAACAGCAAAAATATGTGCAAGAATGGTATGATCTGCGCTAATTTTTGTTGTTGTAATACGGTTTTGCAGTAGTTTTTCTGGGTGGAGTCAATTAATCATTTTTCCAGCGTTGCTGGCTGGTTTTCCAACACCGGGGTAGTTCATGTCTTTCAGTATCGCTCATTTGTTATCGCAACATCGCACCGACAAATTTGATCTGCACGATCGTTACCTGAATGCGCAAATGGTCAGGGTGCTGAAGACAATCGGCTACGACCGCAATTATGAGCGCGCGATCGGGCAGTATTTGTACGACGAGCAGGGAAACGAATATCTCGATTTGCTGAGCGGTTTCGGGGTGTATGCCTTCGGCCGCAACCATCCGGTGATCGTCAATGCGCTAAAAGAAGTGTTGTCGCTTGAAATGCCCGATTTGGTGCAGATGGACGTGTCGATTTTGAGCGGTCTGCTGGCCAAGGAGATTTTGACCACGACACCGGATAATCTGGAACGGGCGTTCTTTTGCAACTCCGGCACCGAGGCCGTCGAAGCGGCGATCAAGTTCGCGCGTTACTTCACCAAGCGCAACCGTATCATTTGCTGCGATCATGCGTACCATGGCTTGACGATGGGGGCGTTGTCGCTGAACGGCGAGCAGATTTTCAAGGATGGCTTCGGGCCGTTGCTGCAAGATTGCGGTTCGGTGCCATTCAACAATCTGGCTGCCTTGGAGCAAGCGCTCAGCAGCCGTAATGTCGCGGCGTTCGTGGTCGAGCCGATCCAAGGCAAAGGCGTGAATATCCCGGACGATAACTATCTGCCCGAAGTCGAACGCATGTGCAAGAAATACGGCACCTTGTTTGTCGCGGATGAAATCCAGACCGGCTTGGGACGTACCGGTAAATTCTGGGCGGTTGAGCATTGGGGCGTGAAGCCTGACATGATTTGCATGGCCAAGGCGCTGTCCGGCGGGTTTGTGCCGGTGGGTGCGGTGGCGATGACGCAGCCGATTATGGATAGCGTGTTTAACCGCATGGACCGCGCGGTGGTGCATGGCTCGACATTCTCCAAAAATAATATGGCGATGGCGGCGGGATTGGCCAGTCTGGAAGTGATCAAAAGTGAAAAACTGGTCGAGAACAGCGCGAAGGTTGGCGCGGATGTGATCGCACGATTGAATGCCTTAACCGGGCAGTTTGAATTTCTGAAAGAAGCGCGCGGCAAAGGATCGATGATCGCGGTGGAATTCAAATCGCCCGACAGCTTCTCGTTAAAAGCCGCTTGGATGATGCTGGAAGCAGCCAACAAAGGACTGTTCTGCCAGATGATCACGATTCCGTTGTTCAAGGAACACAGAATTCTGACGCAAGTGGCGGGGCATGGCATGAATGTGGTCAAACTGCTACCGCCGCTGATCCTGACACAAAAAGATTGCGACCGCATTATCAGCGCGTTTACCAAGACAATCGCCGATACCCATCAAGTGCCGGGTTCCATTTGGGAGCTTGGCAAGAATCTGGCCAGCCATGCGCTGAAATCAAAGGCCGGGCAAGGCTAGAATCCGCATGAATACCGAACATTCCGACGAATTACATTATTTCTGGTGGCTGGCGCTGGCTTGCGTGTCGGGCGGGGTGCTGTACCTGCTGAGTCCGATTCTGACGCCCTTCTTGCTCGCTGCGGTCATTGCATATATTTGCAATCCGATGGTGACGCGCATGGCGGGCAGAAATATCTCGCGTACCGCAGGCACGATTTTGGTGATGCTCTTGCTGCTTGGCATGTTCGCGGCGCTGATTTTGATCATGGTGCCGTTGTTTGAGGAAGAAGCCAGACGGATGCTGAACAAAATGCCGGTTTATCTCGAAGTGCTGCGGACCAACGTGATTCCGTGGCTGGAGGCTCGGTTTAATATCAGCCTGCAACCGGACATGAATGTGCTGAAACAAGCGATATCGGAACACTGGCAAAGCGCCGGCGGGGTGGCGGCGAAAGTGCTGCCTTCGTTGACCAGCGGCGGCATGGCCATCGTGGAATTTCTGGTCAATATGTTGCTGGTGCCGGTGGTGTTGTTTTATCTGCTACGCGATTGGGACATGCTGATCAAGCTGATCGATGAAATGATCCCGCGCTACTGGCACAAGCAGATTTCCCTATTAGCCCGGGAAACTGACCAGATTCTCGCGGAATTCCTGCGCGGGCAATTGTCCGTCATCGTACTGATGAGCATTTGTTACATTACCGGCCTTTGGCTGGCGGGATTGGAGTTTGCGTTGCCGATCGGGCTGGTTGCGGGCATTCTGGTTTTCGTGCCGTATCTCGGCATGATTGTCGGTTTGACGCTGGCGACACTGGCTGCTGTGATGCAGTTTCAAGATTGGAGCGGATTGATACCAGTGTGGATCGTGTTTGGTAGTGGCCAATTGCTTGAAGGCATGCTGTTTACGCCTTGGCTGGTGGGTGACCGCATCGGCTTGCATCCGGTCATGGTGATTTTCGCGTTAATGGCGTTCGGTCAATTATTCGGTTTTTTCGGTATCCTGCTGGCGCTGCCGGTGAGCGCCGTATTGCTGGTATGGCTGCGGCACCTGCATCAGCATTATCTGGTCAGCAATTTCTACAATTCATAGCCCTGCCGGTTCAGAATCTGGCGGCATCCCTGAGTCATGATGATGCAACAATTGCTGCTCGATATTTTGCCGCCGCCGTCCCCCGCGCTGGAAAATTTTCAACCGGGAAAAAATGCCGAATTGTTGCATATGCTGACCGGTATTTTGTCCGGGCGGGAACAGGAACGTTTTGTTTATGTGTGGGGTAAACCGGGGTGCGGCAAAAGTCATGTGCTGCAAGCGGTTGTTGCTGCGTATACACAAAGAAACCTAAAAGCGGTATATTGCAGCGCCAAAAAGCAGCGTGAATTTCCGGTCGAGAACGACCTGGATTGCATCGCGATCGACGATATTGATGACCTGGACGCAGCGGCTCAGATCGGATTGTTCAATCTGTATAACCAGTTGCGCGACGAAGGCCATGCCTTGTTGCTGCTGAGCGGCACAGTTGCGCCGATGTATTTGAATTTGCGCCAGGATCTGGTGACGCGCTTGGGTTGGGGGTTGGTTTTTCAGGTGCATGAGCTGACCGAAGAGGAGAAAATCCAGGCGATGAAAACGCATGCCGCAGATCGCGGTTTTGAGATATCGCAGGAAATTTGTCTTTATTTGTTGCGGCACGGGCGGCGCGATTTACCGTCGCTGATGATGACGCTGGATGCTTTGGATCGCTATTCGCTGGTGCATCAGCGTCCCATTACCATTCCTTTGTTACGAGAATTATTACAGGTGGCTTCATGAATTTAGCATTATTTGATTTGGATAACACGCTGATTGCAGGCGATAGCGATTTTCAGTGGGCGCAGTTTTTGATTGAAAAGAAAGCGCTGGATCGCGAGTTGCACGAAGCGAAAAATATCGAGTTTTACGAGCAATACAAAGCCGGGACACTGGATATTCATGAATTTCTGGATTTTCAGCTCAAGCCGCTGGCGCGTCATCCGCGCACTCAGCTCGAAGCATGGCGTAAAGAATTCATGACCAAAAAGATCACACCATTAATTGCGCCAGGTACACGGAAATTGATCGAACAGCATATGCTGGATAATGACCTGTGCATCATTATTACCGCCACCAACAGTTTTGTCACCGCGCCCATCGCGCAAGCGCTCGGCATCGAGCACCTGATTGCAACCGAACCGGAAGAAAAGAACGGCGAATTTACCGGCCGGGTGTTCGGCACACCGTCATTCCGCGAAGGAAAAGTTGAACGGCTGGAGAAATGGCTGGATGCGCACAATTTGACGTGGCTGTCGTTCTTGCGCAGCTGGTTTTACAGCGATTCGCTGAACGATCTGCCGCTGCTCAGCAAAGTAACGCACCCGGTCGCGGTTGATCCCGATCCGACGCTGAAAAGCCACGCCGAGAGAAACAACTGGCCGATTATCAGTTTGCGTTAGTGTTAATCCGTGTATCGCCCATTGCTCTGCTGAGTTTTCGTTATGATTCAATCAAATTGCACGGAATAAAACAAATCGACCGCACTATCCTCACCGGCTTGAGTGACGATGGTAATTCTTGGTGTCAGACTGTAATTCAGCTTCGTTATACCGATCGTGGTTGCCGTTAGGCCCCGCTCGTAAGTCAAGTAAGCGCGCGATGAAATGCGCTTGCCGATCACGCCGATCTGCCCGGTCAATGAACTGCCGAAGCTTGCTTGTTTGAAAGTGATTTCATCCACACCGAGTGCTTGGGTGATTCGACCGGTGATACCGCTGCCGGATTGACCACCGAGTATCGATCCGGCGGCTGATAGCAGCACCGAAGTATCGAGTGGCGTCGGGTTTTCTGCCCAGCACGATCCAGGACAGCTTTTCGATGTCGGGTACCTCCGGCGACGATACCAATCTTACCCGCGGGTGGCGTACCGATCCGTCGATTTCAACACCGGCCTCGACTGCCAGCCCCTCCCGCACGGCCAGTACGCTCAGATTGGGATCGTCGAGCGGCCCCTGGAAACTGACGATGCCGCGTTTGACCGTCAAATTCTGCCCGTATGCTTTGAATGCAGTATCCTGCGCAGCGATCACACCGGTGAGCTTGAGCTGCTGATTGTTGTCGTTGCGGACTTGCAGCTGGCCGGCCAGGCGGCCTTCCAAACCGGCGGCGCGAATATGGAATTTCTCCCCCAGATTAAAGTTCATCGCAAGATCCAGCGCCAGTTTCTGCGTACGTTGCGGTGCTGGGGTATTGACCAGAACGACATCGTCCGGCAGTGACGGGCGATCTTCCGGCGGCTGCATGATCAAACCGGCGTCGGCCCGTAAATCGCCGGCAATGCTGAGGCGGTTTTGCTGCAAACGGGCGGTGCCGCTGCCGGAAGAGACGATCCAATAATCAGTTTTATGCACGAGCGGCAGCCGATCGATGGAGAAATCGAGGTGACTTGGGCCGCCGGTTAATCCGGCCTTGCCGCTGACAGTCACCGACCCTGCTGTATCTTGCAGCGCCAGATTGCCGAACAAGCGGCTGTCCGGCGGCGGCCCATGAGGACTGGCGAAGTGCAGCCGGTCGATGTGCAAATCCGCTTGCTGAAAATGCGCGGTCAGGGTGCCTTGCTGCAGGCGAATACCCTGTTCCAGTAAAGCCAGATGTAAATTTGCGCCGGACACCGTACCGCTGATATCGGGCTGTTGCAGTGTGCCCCGGATTCCAGCTTGAATGTGTAATTCGCCATCGGCGTGCAGATCGTTACTGAACGCATTGAGCCACTTCAAGCTGGCGATGCTGGCTTGGATATTCCCCTGCAACGGCGATTCTTTGGCCATGGACCATTGTGCTTTCGTTGGTTGCAGCGGCATCGTCACCTCCGCCTGAACGCTGCCCAGTGTTTCGCTATTCAGCGTGAATTGTCCGGATAGTTTTCCCTGCCGTGCGGTTGCTTGCAGCTGTAATTGTTGCAATCCCAATGGCTGCGGTATGTCTCCGGGCAAATACAAGTCGCCGCGTTCGCGCTGGATGTGCAATTCGCCGCTCAGCTGCGTGGCGGCATCGAGATGCCAGCGGCCGCCCAATTGTAACGGAGCTTCTTTTGCGCGCACCGGGGTGCCGGGCAGCAGGCCAATGCCGGTGAAATCACCGCTGGTTTTCAGGCTATCCGGGGTCCAGTGCAATTGTTCGATGCGGATCGATCCGCCAGAAAGCGAAAACCCGGCATCATGCAACATAAGCGATGCCGTGCTGGCCGCGAGTGTGGCCGGTGCCAGCAGGCGAACCGGCATGTCACCGATGGCAGACAGTTCAGTCAATTGGCCTTGCCAGCGCAGCGGCTGCCCCGGTTTTGCCTTGCTCAAACTGCCGTTTGCCGCCAATCGTACCGCGATATCCCGGTTGATAGCGGCATTGACCATGAGGTGGTGGTGGCCGGTTTTACCGTCGAGGGTAGCTAGCAACTGCCTGATCGTTGCTCGCTCATGCGCGCGGTAGGTATCGGCTGTTACGCTCAGCGCAATGGTGTCATCTTGCTGCCACCGCGCGCTGGCGGATAGGCCCGAAAATTGTTGTTTACCGGGTAATTCCAGATGTTTGCTGGTCAGTTTCCAGTCGAGATCCGGTGTTTTTAGAGTGCCGCGGAAACTAAGCTGCGTCTGCAAATCGCCCGATACGCCCAAACCCAGCTGCGCCAATGCAGGGACATTGACCGTCAATTGAACGTCGTGCCGTTCGCCGTCCTGGCGGCCCTGCGCCAGCAGCCGGTTTGAACCCGCCAGCAATTCGGCCTTGCCGCTGAAGCGGCCGCCAGCGGTGAATGCGATCTCTCCCGAGCCGCTGACAGGCGATTTCGCCAAGCGGCTTTTTTGCATAGCGTATTTCAAAGTACCGGTAACCGCCGGTAGCCGTTGGCCGGATAACTGTAAGGTGGCGTTCAGGCTGGAATCGACTGCTTGAATAAAATCCGCGCTGTTGAAATCAATCAACTCTCCCGACAATTCAAACGACTGATCTCCAGTCAACTGCAATTTGCCTTGACCGGCCAATCGGGACCGGTTGCGTTGCACATTGAACTGCTCGAGCATGAGCTGTTCCGGGGTGCGGGCAATGCTGGCAGTCAAACGCAACGACCGGTCGCGCAGATCGATGCGGGCAGATTGCTTTTCCGTACCGCCGGTGAGCTCAATCTTGCCGGAAATTGCGGCGGTTTGCAGGCGGCTGTCGAGCTGCTGCGGATCGAGCCGCTCAACCGCTAAGTTCGCGGTGAGAGTGTGCTTGCTCCAGTCCCAAGCCAACGCTCCGCGCACAACTCCATCCTTTCCGGATTGCGCATGCACATCCGGTAGCGTCAGCAATTCCGGAGAAATTTGCACGCGAGTATGAATGAGGGACAGCGGAATACCATTTTGATCGAACGGCGCGGGTGCATGATTTTCGATGTTGATGTTACCGGCCAATTGCCCGGTCTTGTTTTGCATCAACTGTGCCGACAGCGACAGCTTTGCTTGCGGCGCATTGGCCAGAAAATCGGCCGGATTCCACTGTTCCAGGATAGCGTGTAACTGCGTCAGCGGGTTCGCGGCAAACGGCTGCACTTGTGCTTGCAGTGTCATATTGGCCGCAGGCGGCTTGCTGGCGGATTGAATCGTGAGCTGTTTCAGATTACCGGTAACGGTTGTGTCGATACCGCCCCATGAGCCGTCAGCGGCGATGACGATACGGGCGGACAAGGCATACGGCGCGTTGCCTGCGAGTTCCGCCTGCAATTCGACAGTTGCCCAAGGCGTTGTGAAATTCAGCTGCGTGAGCCGGTGATACTTACCGTCGCTATCCAATGCCAGTACTAAATTGGATATGACCGGCGCGGCATTTTCCTGGGTTGCCGCGTTAAGATGAATTGAACCGGCAGTCAATTCCGCAATCGATAATCCGAACGGTAGCAGCAAACTGTCCGGCGGTTGCGGGGCGGCGGGCGTGGTCTCAGTCATATGCTGATTGATCCAGATTGATTCCAACGCCAGCCGGTTGATACCGATCCGCCGCTGCAACAATTGTCCGGGATTCCAGCGCATGTGGAGATTCTCCAGCGTCAGTGCCAGTTCACCGTTGTTGAAATGAATATTTTCAATGTGCAGGTCTTGCAGCGTGCCGTGTACACCGGTCAATTGAACCGTGCCGCCGCTCCAACGGTTAACAGCGGCGGCCGTCGATTGCAATCCGGATGAGCTATACAACAACCAATAACCGGCAATTACCGTTAACACCAGCCAAAGCAACAGACTGCCGACCAACGTGCGATAACGCCGGGCGGTTTTCGGGGAAGGCGGTTTTACGATGTGTTGCTCGGACATAAACGATCCTCAGCCGGTCAGAAAGCGACGGCCATTGAAAAATGCACGCGCAACGAACCGGTTTCGTGGCCGCGCGCCAGATCGAGCGCGAGCGGTCCCGCCGGGCTGCGCCAGCGGACACCGGCGCCGTAGGCGAGAAACATCCGCATGTCTTGCCAGCGGTCGGCCGCGCTGCCAATGTCGGCAAACGCCGCCGCGCCCCATTGCTGGGTCAGCCAATGGGTATACTCGGCGGTACCGGTCGCCATCACCCGGCCGCCGACGATGGCATTGCCTTCGTGGACACCGATGCCTTTGAAATCGTAGCCGCGCAGCGATTGAATACCACCGGCGCGAAACAGGTACTCCTGCGGAATGCCGAATCGTGACGATGCCAGGGTATAACCGGCTTCCGCGCGCAGGAAGAAAACGTCGCGCGATCCCACCGGCCACCAGCTTTGATGCCGCGCATACGTGCGGATAAAATCCTGATCCGATAGCAATTGCTGACTGCCGCCGCCGATGCGCACTTCGGTGATGTGGCCGCGCCGGATATTGACCGGATCGTCGACAATCTGCCGCCGCCAGCGCCAATCCAGCACCAGCGCTTCGTTAATCTGATTGATCGCGCCGTCGGGTTTTTTATGTTCGCGCTGCCAATTCAAACCGAATTGCATGAACATGGTTGGTGTCTGGTAATTGCGCGAAATACCGACTTTCTGGTAGACGGTTTGCAAGCCTTGAATATCGGTCATCTGCAGGCTGGCGCCGAGCGAATAATTGATCTGATTTTGATCGGGCAGGGTATCGATTCCCGCGAGAAACGTTTGCCGCTTTTGCTCGAGACGCAGCAAGCTGGTGAGATTCCAGGCGCGGTCAAGTAAATTATGATGATGGTAATTGACTTCACCGCGCGCGCCATTGTTGGAACTGTAGCCCACACCGAAAGCAAAGCGTTGCGCCTGCGCTTCCGTCAGCATGACTTTAACCGGTATCGACCGGTGCTGGGCGATATCGGGCGCGATACTGACTGAAACCGTGCTGAATTGCGGTTTTTTCTGCAATGCGAGTTGATATTGATGCAGCAAATCGCGTTGATAAATATCGCCTGGTTTGAAAGGCGCAAGCTGCGTGATCAGTGATGCATCGTAACGTTCCAGGCCGGAAACTTGAGTTTCTCCAAGATAGAAAACCGGTCCGGAATCGATAGTGACGGTAAGGTCAGCGCGCGCTGCGCCGGGGTCGACACTGGCTTGGCTGCCTTTGATGACGGCGGCGGCGAATGCTTGTTGGGTGATGCTATCAATCAAAGCGGATTTTGCCTGCTCCCAATCGGCGGAGCGAAAGGGCAGCCCGGTCTTTAACGGCCACACAGCGCGAAGCTGCTCGATGCGCTTGCGGTGTTCTTCATCGCCACTGGTAATATCGCCAGCAAATTCAAGGTTAACCGAGCCTACGCGGGTCACTTCGCCAGGATCAATTTTGATCTCGATTGATTGCTCTGGTGCCGGCTTTGTTACGGAAATCGTGGCGTTGAAGTAACCTTCAGTCGCCATAATTTCCTTGATTTCTTTCTGTAAGCGATGCACGAATATGTTTTCATCAAACTCGCTGGCGAATGACTCTGTGGGTAATTGAATATATTTATTGAGTAATTCTTGTACCGGTTGCGGCGCCGATAAGGAGACGATAGCCGTCTTACCGGGCAAATCGGAAGTTTCTTGCGCAACCGCGTGGAAACTAGACAAGACCAATAGCGCAACCAAATAAAAACGGATATTACGGAATCGATTAGGCAACTGATAATTAGATTAATAAATCCTGAATACTGAGAAATGAACTATCGCCATCGTTCGAGTGGCTTATTCTACAAGTATGGGCACGGCTAAAGGAAAAGGGTTCCCTCAGGCAGGAAAATAATGAACTTACTTTTACGGGGTTTTCATGAGCATGAATGCACTGACGGTACAGGAAAACCCCTTTGTCCGGTTGCTAAGAGGGTAGTGGTGTGATGATAAGATGTGATCACTTGTGACGGGTGATTGTTGGGCTTTCTTTGGCAGCTCAACTTACCGTACTTGATTTATTCTGCAATTCGATTGAACCAGTAACCGGGTTTTCTGCTTTGGTGCATCACGGCAACCACATAGATTTTTTCTTTTGATTGCCTGTAAATTACAGCAAATGGGAAGCGGGTAAGGATATAACGCCGGAATCCTTTTCCGAATTGAGGCCATACACCAGGAAGTTCGGCGATGGCTGCATAAGCGCTTTCAAGCTCATTGATGAAATCACCGCCTAATCCTTTTGCCTGCGATTCATACCAGACGACCGATTCACGTATATCGCGCGCGACTTCAGGATGAAAGTAAACGTTTGTCACAACTCACGGTTCAATTTCAGCTTGATTTCTTCCCAGCTAACCGGTTGCACCGCACCGGACTCAAGTTGCGCGAACCGGCGTTCTGCGATTTGAACCCATGCCTCATCAACATGTGCTTCGTTGGCGTCATCCAAACTTGAAATCAGGCAATGCGCGAGCGTCGCTTTTTCATGGGGCGACAATGTCTTGATATTTTCCAGAATCCATTTCATTTTATCGGGCATGATAAACTCTCCGAAACCTTCATTAACAGGCAGTTTATCATTGAATGATGAGTTGGGTTCCGGTATTGATATTTGGAAATTTATCCTGGATGACGCAAGCTTAGCCGGAATGATTGCTAGTACCAGGAGTTATTGCATCAGTCTCAATTTTATCTTCTTTCTGATTCTTAAAATCAGTTCGTTTGTTACTTTCAATAACTTGTACTAGTACTAAATCAGATACCCAAACGATAGCCTGTGATTTTTCCAGATTTTGAAGAACTTCGTAGGTAAAAAAAGCTTTTCTTGCCGGATCATGTACAAGCTCATGCCTTAATTTGAAGATATTCTGCAGTCCTATTAAATCGTCATCTTTTAAAACATGAATATTTTCCGGCTTAAAATCGGGGTCAAGTGATACATGAAGATTAAGTACAATTTTCCAGAAATTTCCGCTAGTGAAATTTGAGAATACTTTGTCAATTCTTTCCGCATTTTGAAACGATTGATTACTAGTAATTAACTCAACTGGGTGAATGCGATGTCGATAAATATCAAGAATATCAATGATGTCGTATTTCTCAGAATGCAAGTGTTTTAACTTTGGCTCAAGAAACTCTTCGGTGCAGTGCCTAAATATAGCATCAAGCATATCTCTATAATACACCTCGATAGCAGTCACTGCAGTTATAACAATTGAACGTTCCAGCAACAATGAAAATTGCGGAGAAACCTCTCCTTTAAGTAGTGCGCTTGCCCCTGTTATGCACTGCTGAATAGATTCATAAAAATTATCAAATGGGCGGGCCAGTCGCGTTTTTCGATTGGCCCTCGTTTTGAGAATCTGATCACGATTCATGAATTTATTTTATATATATTACTTTGGCAACACTGCTAGTTCATCCAGATAATTCGTCCACCAGCTCATCATTTTACGCCGCTCCGGCAAATGCTCAACATAGTTATAAACTGCAACCCTTTATTGCGTTCCACATCGGCCTGTTATCGTTTAGTCGCGTCATGGAGCCATCCAAGCAGCAATAAGTCGCGTTCTGGTATCACTCATTTATAAAATAAACAATCTTTCATTTTATTCACGAATTAATGCAGTGCTATCTATGCATGATCGGAACATTTACCATTGCACTTAATGACACCTTACATACTAATCTTCCCGTCGCAATTGGGGAAACAAAATCACGTCGCGGATACTGGGACTGTCGGTCAGCAGCATGACCAGCCGGTCGATACCGATGCCTTCCCCGGCGGTCGGTGGCAGACCGTATTCCAAGGCGCGGATATAGTCCGCGTCGTAGTGCATGGCTTCGTTATCGCCGGCATCCTTGGCTTTGGCTTGTTCCAGAAAGCGCGCTGCTTGATCTTCCGGGTCGTTTAATTCCGAGAATCCATTGGCGATTTCGCGTCCGGCGATATAGAGTTCAAAGCGGTCGGTGATCTCGGTGTTGTTGTCATTGCGCCGCGCCAAAGGGGATACTTCCGCCGGATAGTCGATGATGAATGTCGGTTCAAACAGCAAATGTTCGGTGGTTTCGTCGAATAGTGAGAGTTGCAAGCCGCCGATGCCGTCGTTCGGGTTGTAATGAATGCTTAGTAGATTCAATTGATAAGTCAAGAAATCACGGTCGTGCAGTTGCGCATTGGAATATCCCGGATGGAATTTCCGGATGGCTTCGGTGATGGTTAGCCGGGCAAATGGTTTTGCCAAATCGATGGTTTTACCTTGATACGTGACTTCGGTCGTGCCCAGTACTTTGTGCGCAATTTCCGCCAGCATTTTCTCGGTGAAGTCCATCAGATAGGTAAAGTCCTGATACGCCTCGTAGAACTCCACCATGGTGAATTCCGGGTTATGCCGGGTGGAAATGCCTTCGTTACGGAAGTTTCGGTTGATTTCAAATACCTTTTCCATGCCGCCGACCACCAGCCGTTTCAGGTAAAGCTCGGGCGCGATGCGCAAGTACAACGCCATATCGAGCGCGTTGTGATGCGTGGAGAACGGCCGCGCCGTGGCGCCGCCGGGAATCGGGTGCATCATCGGGGTTTCGACTTCGAGATAGCCGCGCGCCACGAAAAATTCGCGCATGGCTTGAATGATTTTCGAGCGCGCCGTGAACACCTTGCGCGCGTCTTCATTGGTGATCAGATCGAGATAACGCTGGCGGTATTTTTGTTCCTGATCGGCCAAACCGTGAAATTTTTCCGGCAGTGGGCGCAGCGATTTGGTCAGCAACTGTAAAGCCGTGACGCGGATCGACAGTTCGCCGGTTTTGGTTTTGAACAACGTGCCTTGCGCGCCGAGGATGTCGCCCAAGTCATGGTGCTTGAACGCTGCATGCACGGCTGCGCCGGTGTGATCGTCCGATATGTACAGCTGAATGCGTCCGCTCATGTCCTGGATCGTGGCGAAACTGGCCTTGCCCATGACGCGCTTTAACATCATCCGTCCTGCCACTTTGACCGTAACCGGCGATTCTTCCAGTTGTTCCTTTGAGGATTCATCGTACTGTTGATGCAGTTCCGCCGCGACCTGTTCGCGCCGGAAGGTGTTCGGGAAAGCATTGCCCGCCTGCCGCAATTCGGCCAATTTGGCGCGGCGCTCGGCAATAATTTGGTTTTCATCCTGAGGAGCGGCTGATTGATTTTCCTGAGTCATGTTCTTGTTTACGAAAGTAAGTAATAGATTAAATGGATTGTTTGTCGTTTGGGCGCTCATTATACGCTGCAAGCAGGGGATTCGTGACAGAGTGTGCGGCTTCAATCCGGTTGTGGTTTTTATATCCGGTTTGGTAAAGTACTTATTTTCCGGCGCGATGATTTCAAGATATCCTACATCTGCGGGATAGTTTCTTTCCGGGATAACCGAAAATGACTAGCGATTGAATGATGAATGACATCTATTTATTAAAAGTCGATTCGGTTACATTGATCACTGGTCAAAGAAACTTGAAATCCTCCAAACCGGAACGGAAGACCACTTAAGCCAATGGCTTAATCTCACTCAATGGGTTTAAAAAAGATGCTGCATATAGCGACGATCCATGATTTGAATACAGTGTATGACGTTGAAGATAATTTCACCGTGAACGGAAATGTTCGTGCTAACGGCCAAGGAATCACTAATCCGGCAGCGATGTCCGCAATGACCGGCGCTACCGCCAGTAATCAACGATGTACTTAAGGCTGAAACCGTCCATTCTCCTTCAGCGCGCAAAAAAGGAGAAAGGAGATCCAGCGGCTTCCGCTACTGCCGGTTCCGAACGGCGGCGGAACGAGCGGCGACAGCAGGAGGACAGGCGCAATGTCACGGTTTTGCGCGGACAGGCGCGCTATAACCGGCGGCGGCATGAACGGCGCGATGTGCTCATGCAGCGTGATCCGGCTTCCGGTTTGTCCATTGAATCAATAGCCGGACGAATGGATGCATCCGGGTCGTCTGCGCAATGGAGTGCTCCCCTTCGTTTATGGATTATTTCCGGACGAGAGGATTTAACGAGCCTGTTGCAAAACTACGCGGAGCAAGTGCCCGTTATCAGTGTGCTTCCGTTCAAGCTCGATCAGCTTAAAGATCGCTATGAGGAATTGGAGGATTCCGGTTCCAATGTAATTCTGATCGATACCGCTTTACCCGAAGCCGTAGTCATCGAGCAGTTGCGCGCCATCAGAAGAAGCCCATCGGATGTAAAAATAATCTTGTTGTACGATAACGTTGTGCCTGATCTGGTCCAGGCTATTGTGGAATTTCGCGTATCAGGACTCCTGCTGACCGGCGTCAGCCAGGAATTTTTTTTGAAGGCGGTGTATGCCGTGCATAGAGGACAGTATTGGTTTCCGCGTCAACTGGTAAGCCGGATACTGAGTTTTTTCAGTAGCCAGCGCAATCGCTCCACTGGTGTACAGTCAGGCGCTATTGTTTTTACCGAATGCGAACAGAAGGTCATCAATTTGCTGGTTCAAGGGTTAAGCAACAAGCAGATTGCAATGCGTTTGGCCGTGAGCCCGGAAACCGTCAAGTCGCATCTGAAAGCCATTTTTGCAAAAACCGGGGTCAGTAACCGCAATCAGCTGATCTCTCTGTGTCTCGCCGGAATGCGCAGCGGTCAGCTGAATCTAGCGAGTAGCGAGGGGTAATCCGCAGGATCCAAGGAGTGTTTCTTTCAACGATCCGTTCTGGCAACTTCAACCCGGTTGCGGCCTTTGTGCTTGGCTTGGTAAAGCGCTTCATCGGCCCGTTGCAGCAGCAAATGTTCATCCAACGATTCTTCACCCGTGGCGATAGCGACGCCCAGACTGATGGTCGCCGGAATCAATGTCTGGTTGGTGTTGATTTCCTCGCTGGCGATGGCTTTGCGGAATCGTTCCGCGGCTTTTACCGCGCCTTCCTGACTAAACGGTGAAATGATCGCCAGAAACTCTTCGCCTCCGTAGCGCCCGATGTATTCATGCGAACGGGCCGATTGCGTCAAACGATTGGCGATTTCGCATAACACCGCGTCACCGGCGGGATGGCCGCAGGTGTCGTTGATGTTCTTGAAGTGATCGATATCGATCATAATCACCGCGATGCCAAACCCGCCGCGCTTGGCGCGTAGAATCTGCTTGTGCAAGATATCGAAGATGGCGGGGCGGTTGAGCAAGCCGGTTAATGCATCGTGCGTGACGCGCTGCTCCAGTGATTTCTTCTGTGCGATCAGTTGTTTGTTGAGTTTTATGCCTTTGTACAGCTGCGTTTTCTCGATAATCACGGCCAGTTGGCTGGCGATTTGCAGCGATAAATCCTTATGCAGGTTTTTATAAGCATTTTTTTTGCGGCAGGAAAAGAAAAGAAAGCCAACTGGTTTGCCGTCTGCAATCAAAGGACAAATCAGGCAAGAGCGGATACCTTCCTTAAAAATGGCTTGCGCCAGCCTGGATTCCGCATACATTTGCAAATGCGTGTTTAGATCATCGATGATCAGCATTTCATTGAGATCGATGAGGGTATGTAAGCTGCGATCCGTCATGGGAATGGATAAACCGGGGATTAATTCCGGCCTGTCATAGTTTGCACGCGACCAATGCAGTTTCAGTTTGTTTCGATCACTCTCCAATAAAGCCAGGCTGATCCGGTCGTAAGGCAAATGCTCCTGGAAAGATTCATAAATATGATTCAGCACATCGATCAACTGTAAATTGAGGTTGCACTCAACCATGATTTTGTACAGCGACTGACTTCTTTCCGATTGTTTTTGCAGGTAAGCGGATAACTCTTTGAGCGATTTGCCCAGGTTGCCGATATCGTCGTCCCCGGTGGGAATATCCGGTGCGAAATCACCACGCGCCATTGCTTCAGCCGCTTTACGCAAAGCCAGGATCCGGTCATTTTTTTTCATCTTTTCACCAATCCGTTCAAATAGTGACGTGCTTCAGCTCAAACTGTGCATTTATCCGTTCATGTCAATTCTTGCATCAGGGGCTTTGATGTAATTTACAGCGTATTAATTCACAGGAAAAGATATTACGTAAATAAATATAGCGTATTAAGCCATCGAACGGTTAGATATCATCGGCGGTAAATATTTTCATGATCATTCCGGTAACACGGCATATTAAGGCACTGTCAATGCTAAAATCCGGAATAACTCTGATTAAACCGGATAACAACATAACAAACAGAATGATCGGGATTTTAGTTCTTACACATGAAGATTTAGGCGAACATTTGATCCGCTGCGCGAGCCACGTCGTCGGCATGAAGCCGCCGCAATTGATGCATCTGGGTGTTTTTATTCAGGATGATCCCGATGCGGTGTTAATCAAGGCGAGTGAATTGATTCGGCAACTGGATAGCGGCGATGGTGTTTTGATATTGAACGATATGTTTGGCGCGACGCCCTGTAATATTGCCAGCCGGTTGGTGCAATCCGGCAAAGTGGCCTGTCTGTCGGGCGTCAACTTGCCGATGCTGGTGCGGGTGTTGACTTACCGGCATGAGCCGTTACCGGCCGTGATCGAAAAAGGCTTGAACGGCGGTCAACGCGGTGTGATACAAATTGATGCGGAACCTTGTCATGCAAATTAAAGAAGTCGAAATTATCAATAAACTCGGATTGCACGCGCGCGCTTCCGCCAAACTGACCAAGCTGGCCAGCCAATTCAAGTGCGAAGTCTGGGCGACGCGCAATAACCGCCGCGTGAATGCGAAAAGCATCATGGGGGTCATGACGCTCGCGGCCAATAAAGGCTCGCGCATTCAGCTGGAAACTAACGGCGATGACGAAGTGGAAGCGATGACAGCGCTGGTTGCGTTGGTTGAAGATTATTTTGGCGAGGGCGAATGAGCTTTATATTGCAGGGTTCGGGCGTATCGGAAGGCATTGCCATCGGGCACGCGCATCTGGCTGCTCCGGCTGCGTTGGAGGTGATGCATTACCTGATTCCCAAGCATCAGGTGGACAAGGAAATTGCCCGGCTGGATAGCGCTTTTGCGGTAGTGCGCAAGGAGTTTGAGGCGCTGCAGAAATCGGTTGCCGACGGACATGCGCGCGCTGAGTTCAGTGCATTTCTGGATCTGCATTTGATGATTCTGGACGATCCGACCTTATCGGACGCCACCCGCAACATGATTACACACACGCTGTGCAACGCGGAATGGGCGCTGACGCAGCAGATGCAGGTGCTATTGGAGCAGTTCGAAGAAATCGAAGATACCTATTTGCGTGAACGCAAGGCCGATGTCGTTCAAGTGGTCGAACGTGTGCTCAAGGCGATGCTAGGGCATCCCGGTTATTTGCCGGTGGCGTCACGCTTGACCGGCGACAGCATTCTGGTGGCGCATGATCTGAGTCCCGCCGATGTGATGCAATATAAGCAGCACCAGTTCACCGCATTCCTGACCGACTTGGGCAGCCAGACATCGCATACCGCGATTGTTGCGCGCAGTCTCAATATTCCTTCGATCGTGGCATTGCATCACGCGCATCAGCTGATTCAGGAAAACGACTGCCTGATTGTCGACGGCACGCAAGGCATTGTTATCGTCAATCCGGATAAATGCGTGCTGGATGAATACCGCTTGCGGCAGAGCCAGCTCGAGCTGGAAAGAAAGAAACTGCAACGTATCAAGAGTATTGCGGCGATGACGCTGGATGGCACGCTGATCGATTTGTACGCCAATATCGAACTGCCGGAAGATATCGCGCAGGTTAAAGAAAGTGGGGCCACCGGCATCGGTCTGTTCCGCAGCGAATTTCTGTTTCTGAACCGCGACGATTTGCCCGGCGAGGATGAACAATTTGAAGCGTACCGCACCGTTGCGGTCAAAATGCACAAACAGCCGGTGACCATCCGTACGTTTGATCTGGGTGCGGATAAAAATCTCAAAGGCAGCGAGCAAGTGGCGGCTAATCCGGCGCTGGGTTTGCGCGCGATCCGCTTGAGTCTGGCCGAGCCGAAAATGTTTCACACGCAGTTGCGCGCCATTTTGCGCGCTTCCAAGTACGGCGATGTGCGTATCCTGGTGCCGATGCTGTCCAATATCGCGGAAATCGATCAAACCCTGGTTCATATCGAGTATGCGAAACAGGCATTGCGCGATGACAAAATTGATTTCGACGAGCACATCAAAGTCGGCGGTATGATCGAGATTCCGGCCGCTGCGCTGAGCCTGGATATTTTCATGCGCAAACTGGATTTTCTGTCGATTGGCACCAACGATCTGATTCAATACACCCTGGCGGTCGACCGCATCGACGATACCGTGGCGCATCTGTACGATCCCTTCCATCCGGCGATATTGTGGCTGGTTTCGCATGTCATTCAAAGCGCCAATCGCGCCAAAGTGCCGGTATCGATTTGCGGGGAAATGGCGGGTGACAAGCAGTTCACGCGGCTGCTGCTGGGCCTGGGGTTGCAACAGTTTTCCATGTATCCGGCGCAATTGCTGACGGTGAAAAACCAGATCTTGAAGAGCAATTTGCCTGATATCATTCCGTTAGCGCAAAAAATCATCAAAGCCGATCAACCGGAAAAGATCGCCGCATTGATAGCTAAGTTGAATGATTAAAACGCGCTGCCGGGTTGAATCATGGTTTTCCCTAGTGTGTGCCTCTTTTTTTGGCGATATAATGGTTGCCTGATATTCAGCCGTTTCTTCGGGATTTTCCTAAGCTACTATACATGCAAGAATCAAAATCAGTCGGTGTGGTAACACCGCAGTACGTGCAAATCGACAAGCCGTTGCAGTTGAAAAGCGGATTGTCGCTGGAAAGCTATCACTTGGTGTACGAGACCTACGGGCAGTTGAATGCCGCGCGCTCCAATGCAATCTTGATTTGTCACGCGCTTTCCGGCAACCATCATGTGGCCGGTGTGTATGCCGGGAATGAAAAGAGCGCTGGCTGGTGGGACAACATGGTGGGTCCCGGTAAGCCGATCGATACCAACCGTTTTTTTGTCATCGGTGTCAATAATTTGGGCGGCTGTCACGGCTCCACCGGCCCGGCCAGTATCGATCCGCGCACCGGCAAACAGTACGGCGCGAGTTTTCCGGTGGTGACGGTGGAAGATTGGGTCGAGGCGCAAGCGCAGTTGGCTGAGCATTTGGGCATCGAGCAATTTGCCGCCATTATTGGCGGCAGCTTGGGCGGTATGCAGGCGATGCAGTGGACGCTCGACTATCCGGAGAGAGTACGCCATGCGTTGGTGATCGCAGCCGCGCCAAAATTAACCGCGCAGAATATCGCGTTTAACGATGTGGCCCGCCAGGCAATCATGACCGACCAGGAATTTTACGGCGGTAATTTTTATGCCTACGACACTTTGCCGCGCCGTGGTTTGCGGCTGGCGCGCATGCTGGGGCATATCACCTATCTGTCCGACGATTCGATGGCGGCGAAATTTGGCCGCAGTTTGCGCAAGGATGAGCTTTCTTTCGGCTTCGACGTGGAGTTTGAAATCGAATCGTATTTGCGCTATCAAGGCGACAAATTCGCCGATTTGTTCGATGCCAACAGCTATCTGCTGATGACCAAGGCGCTCGATTATTTCGATCCCGCTGCGGCGTACGGTGGCGATCTGAGCGCGGCATTCCGCGCGGCCAAGGCGAATTTCCTGGTGGTTTCGTTTACTTCGGACTGGCGTTTCTCGCCGCAGCGTTCCCAGGAAATCGTCAAAGCGCTGTTGGATAACGAACTGAACGTCAGTTACGCGGAAATCAGCTCCAGCCATGGGCACGACTCGTTTCTGATGGAACCGTCCTGTTATCACCAGCTGGTACGGGCGTACATGGACAATATTTCGATCTAAGTAAAATCATGACTGATACTCCAGCACCTTCCACCCTTGCATTACGTCCGGACTTTGCCGCCATTGCCGAATGGATCAAACCCGGTGCGAAAATACTCGATTTGGGTTGCGGCGACGGTTCGTTGCTGCGTTATTTGCGCGATACGCGCAATGTGTTCGGTTACGGTGTCGAAATCGACGAGGCCAATCTGCTGAAATGTTTCCGCAACGGCATCAATGTGATCCAGAATGATCTGGAAGCGGGATTGTCGAGCTTTGCGTCGGACTCGTTCGATTATGTGATTTTGTCGCAAACCTTGCAGGCGATGCGGCATACCGAGGGCATCATTCAGGAAATGTTGCGTGTCGGTAAGGAAGGCATCGTTTCGTTTCCCAATTTCGGCAACTGGAAAAACCGCATGCAGGTGATTTCCGGCCGGATGCCGGTGTCGGAGACACTGCCATACCGCTGGTACAACACGCCCAATATCCATCTCTGCACGCTGGGCGATTTTGAAGAACTGTGCCAGCAATGCAACGCAAGCATTCTGGAGCGCAAAGTGATGAGCAATCATTACCGTCCGGTTAATTTTCTGCCGAATCTGCGCGGCATGCTGGCGTTTTACCGCTTTGAACGGCGGACGTGATTTCTGGCCGCTGAGCAACTCGGCAACAACTGTAATTCACCGCGCCGTATTTCCACCCTGCGCTTTAGCGCTTCCCATCTGTTCCAACGCTTTGAGTTCCGCCACGGAAAAGCCCGCCTGCTGTCTTGCTTCGTAGTGGAACGGGCCCAATACTTGTCCGCTAAAGTATTGTCCGACTAATGTATGAAATGTCTGCTCCGGATCGAGTCCGCGTTGCCGGCATAAATACTGAAACCAATGCGATCCGATGGCGACATGTCCGATTTCGTCGCGCCAGATAATCTCCAGCACCGCTACAGTCTTCTCATCGCCCGCCTGACGCAGCCGCTGGATCATGCCGGGCGTTACGTCCAATCCCCTGGCTTCCAATACGCGCGGCACCAGCGCCATACGCACCAGCGGATCGAATGCCGTGCGCGTGGCCATGCCCCACAAGCCGTTATGCGCAGGAAAATCGCCGTAATCGCTGCCGAGTTCGTTCAGGCGTTGGCGTAGCAATTGGAAGTGATACGCTTCCTCAACCGCTACCGTTATCCAATCGCTGTAAAACGCTTGCGGCAGATCGTGGAAACGATACACCGCATCCCACGCCAAATTGACGGCGTTGAACTCGATGTGCGTGATCGCATGAATCAAAGCCGCTAACCCTTCTTTTGTATTTAAACGGCGTTTCGGCACATCAACCGGCGCGACCAGCGCAGGCTTCATCGGGCGACCGGGTTCTTCAACCGGTTCAGGCTTACCTGGGGATTGCAGGGATAACAGGCCATCACGCCATGCCTGCGCGGTTTGCCGGGTCAAATGCAGTTTTGCTTCGATTTCACCGGCTGCAAGGCAGCGGGCTGCGGCATCAAACAAGGATTCCATAACTCAGACAGACCCAATAATTCAATCACGCTATTCTCCCGTGTTTTGAGCGGAATGACCAATCCGGCGATGCGGAATTGGCGGTGAAAAAGAAATTCTGGTTCAAACCGAAAGATCGCTGTATTCTTGGATGACAGAAATTTTCTTTAATCATTATCTCCGTTGAGCGACCTCACTGCTATGGCTGATATACCGGGCGATCCATCACTTCAAGTTCATTTGCCGGAAGGGCAGCCGGTATTGCGCATGGTGCCGATGCCAGCGAATACCAATTATGCCGGCGATATTTTCGGCGGCTGGATCATGTCGCAAGTCGATATGGCCGGCAGCATTCCGGCGATCCGCCGCGCGCGCGGACGGGTTGCGACCATCGCGGTCAATTCCTTCGTATTCAAACATCCGGTGTTTGTCGGCGATCTCGTCAGTTTTTATGCCGATATCGTCAAGATAGGGCGCACCTCGATTACCGTCGACGTGACCGTCTATGCGCAACGCGGCGTGCGCGAAGGCGGCGAGGAAATCTGCATCAAAGTGACCGAAGCGGTGTTGACGTATGTTGCGATCGACAACAACCGCAAGCCAAGAGCGGTGCCGCAGGATTAACGTTGTTGCGTTGAAACCCGGCGGTGCTGCACTGCTTTAAGGTGTTAGCCCCGATCGATAAAAGTATGCTTTCCCGTTTGCATGTCTACGCGAACAATTCGCGATCGCGAATCTTCCGGGCGTCGGTGTAGTCCTCGTCCCACCAGGGTTTCTCGCCGGGATTCCGCGGCGGTCTGGCAAGCACGAATTGTTTCCTGGCTTTCTTGGCTTCCTGTTGTGCCACGCGGAAATGGTGGTGGTCAAAAATGCGCAGCGCCTCAATCATGTAGGAGACGGCAATGCGGCGGTCGCGAATCAGCAGGAGGTTTTCCCCGTTCTTGAGGTCCGCCGGTGAGGAAAAGTTGTACGAGCCGAGATAAACCCGGGCGCTCGGTTGATCGAAGTCAATGACAACGAATTTGTGGTGCATGCGGATGCCGCTGCCGCCTGACGGTTCGGCGGAGAACGGCTCAGGGATGTTTTTTGTCAGTGCGGAAGGAAATACGGGGGCGATATTGCCGTTTGGTTTTTGCAAATCGAGACCGCCGACTTTGCGGTCGGAAATACCATACACAAAGATGTCCGCGTTACTGGTCACATTGGTGATTGCATCGAGAATCGGCCCGGGCGTCTGGTACAGGAACGCCAGCGAATAGAACAGCGACGATGTTGTCTTGCCGCCGATGTCGTTAGCCACCGTTTGCAATAGCGCGTTCGACTTGTTGTGGGGTGAAAATGCCACGCGCGCATCGATCTTCGTCAGCCCCAGATCGTTCCATTGCGCCGATGCCGCGCCAGCGAAATCTTTCGGTTTCTGCGACCAATAACCCTCAAACGCCGTCAGGAATGGTTTAATCGCACTAGCTCCTTGCAGAATCATGGCGTTATTCGATTGCACGAAAAAACCGCGCCAGCTGAAATTGGTCGAGCCGCATACGGCCTTCTGAATACTGGGGCCGTCGGCCACGATGATTTTATTGTGCTGGAGCGACAGCATGTGCTGCCGTTTCACGTTTTCCGCACCTGCCGAGACTGTGAGCCGCTGTGCCGCGAGATTTTCACTGGCGTCATCTTCGCCGTGTTCCTGGCTGTCGTCGATGATGATCTTCAAACGCTTGCCGAGTTTCTCCAGGCGCGTCAGAACGCCGGGTTCGTTGAGATCGTAAGCGATTACGCGAACCTGAGCCTGTGGGTCGGCAATGGCCTGATCGAGTACTTCGAGAATGGCGTTACGCGCCTCGAATCCCATCCATGCGAGCGCTTCTTTGGTTTTGGGGTGGGTCGGGGTGAAAGTCAATCCATCGGTTGCCTTTGCCGGTAACAATGTCGAGATATCGCCCGCCAATGCGTACCGGTCGACAAATGCCTGCGAGGAGACGAAGCCGCGCGTGAACGTGACGTTGAGCAATCCCGGATAAGTTTCGCGCCGTAGTTCGATAGCCACTTCCTGGGCGTCGCCATAGCTCAGTTCATCGGCGGCATTCATAAACACCGGCGTGACTCTGTAGATGAATTCGCCCTCGAGTTCGGCGTTACGCGGGAAATGCACCCAGCGGAATTTCTGGATCGGCGAGAGCCGCGTCGATAATTGGGTGGGATTGAGCTTGCCATCGGCGCTACGAAAACCGAGGCGGTTTTTCAATGCGAAAAATCGATCCCCGCGAGGTTCTTTATACTCGATGGCAAAACCAGCGAAATCCTGCGGCGGCCTACCGTTTTTCCAATTCATGGCAATGAGCGCCATGCCATCGCCGCGATGAAGCTTGAGCGTGAACAGCGCTGCCGCATTCTGACCACTGATCTGAAATTCACCTGTCATGACAACCTCCCGGATGGATAAGCCGATGGTAATGCACACCACGATAACCCCGCGCGACCTGACCGGGTCGGCTCTGCAATACCGGTCGGAGCAGGGTGTTGCATGATCATAATCCAATTCATAAGCGATGTCCCGGTTCACGAAGCGGCCATCGAAATGGCGCAGACTGATGTCCGGATAAAATTTTTTCGCGATTTGCATCCAATAAGGCCATTGATACGTATCTCTTAATGACGGCGCACCCGACAACATGGGCACACCGCGCATGGACCGCTTTAATCATTCAGGAGATACTCATCATGAAACTCGGATTTAAAAAAGCCAGCCCGCTCATCGCAGTATTTTGTCTACTTAGCGCCAGTGCCAGCCTGCACGCGTTCACTCTGCCGGAAGGTTATCAAGGCCGGTTTTTGGTGCCGCGCACCTTGGCGATTCAATCCGGCATCATCAATCCGGAAATCTACCCATCATCCGGCTATCCAACACCGCAACCGGGGTTTGAAAACAACATCACGCAGCAGGAAGGCTTGCGCATCTGCTTCTATGAACTCGAAGTCGATGTACGCAACTGCCAGCATGCGTTCCAGAATAATGTCGCGGGTTATAACGAATGCATCACCATGGCGGGGGAGTCGCACACCAGCTGCTTGACGTGGGTGCAAAAACTGCCGGTGGAGGAAAATAGTAATTAGGTGGTTGAATGGGTTTTTGATGCGCCTCCTTCGTCGGCGCATCATACCGTGCTTAGGTTTGTTGATGTACTAAGATTTTATTATTGTCCGTAGTTTTTCTTTTAGCGATTCAACTAAACTTGGTCCCTTGGCAGCTCTATCATTACCCCCCTTTTCTTTATACGAATCAAATGCCAGATGTATAGATTTATTTATACATTCATCGGTAATTTGCTTAACGTCCAACTTCGCTACAGAATTATTGTTTGGGTAAATGCTTTGAGTAAGTTGTGCTGTAACAGCATAAAGAACATAAAATTTAATATCGTTTATTTCTGTTGCTGTAAATTTTTTGTTAGCCTTAAGTACTATTTCTATATTTCTACCCCATGAGGATAATATGTAATAAGTATTTAGGTCATTGTTCTTGTGAAATAATTTGTTATATGAATCATCATCTTCTAAAAGAGTAGAAGGCCTAGCCCTAGCATAATCTGGTTTTTGCATAAGAGAAGACATTAAACACTGTGACATGAAAGGTATACTAATAATATCTTTAGGTTTTTTCCCCTCATTTTTGTAATAATTCTTACGCCTATCATAGAAAAGTCCTTTGAGTTTTAGGAACTCCTCAATTTGCCTATGCACCTGATCTGTTGCTCTCAATGATGCTTTTGGAATAGGTGTCTGGCTATTTGTAGCGCGTATGATCTTATCTCTAGTCTCTTCATTCTCCGGAACAATAACTCGGATTAGTACATCTCTTTTTTCATGATCTAGCTTATGATTATTTCTTGAGAAATATCGAAATATCTCATTAGAGGTCTGCAATCCGTTAACAATTTCAGGATTATGAATTACTAGTTCTTTTCCTCCTGGAGCAGATGCCTCGCTTGCTAAAATTGTTACTCCGTTATTTAACCACCAAAATTCCTCTGTACCGGGATTTTCTAAAGTATCTTGTATTTCATTGTTGATATTCGCCTTTCTTTGATAATCACGAACATTTGATTCGAAAATATGCTTTATTAATTTACCTTCCTCATCAGTAATAAATTTGTAGTATTCAGCTAAATTTGCCAGTGCAATAAATACTTGAGGGGTGGTCGAAAGCGGATTCTCAGAAATTCTTAGTCTAAAAACATCATTTACTCTCTCTTGAGCGAGTTTCATTAATTGATCTGAACCAACGAATGAAACTTCAACAATAGTGCCTGGAAGTTTCTCAATGATATCTTTTCTCAGGTCGTTAGCTTGATTCTCTACATTGGGGTGAACATCAATTCCTTTTGAAACATAGTGGATCGTAATTTTTAGTTTCGGTTTTTTGGTAATTAAACCCAAATATGTGGTTTTAAAGAGCTCAAATGCAGAAAGGACTTTGTCATTGTATCTTCCTTCAAATTCAGTTCGATCAAAATCCAGGTCAAAAAGACTCCTGCAAAGCCTTGATAGTTTTAATAGTGTTTCTTCGTTAAATGAATTTTCGTATTTGGCTTGAATTAGAATAAACTCAATATCAACATTCTTTTTATACTTATCTTTAATATCTTCATCTTCTTTTACTAGTTCGCCATTGACAAAGAGATAAATGGAGTCAGCTCCCCCGTCATGGCTTTCACCGCAACGACCTGATTCAACTTCCTCGAAGCTCAGCTCAAAATCTTTTAGAACCTGCAACGAGGCATAAAACTCAAAGAAATCACTTACAGAACTATCTTCTTCATAGTTTTCTAGTTCTTGCTTAATAATTTCTTCTAAAAGAATTTGATTGTTTTTTGACATTTCTTCACTTTGAAATAGAAGTAGTTTAATTTGTGTCTATTTTTATGAATCCAATAGACTGATCTGTTTTTTACTAGAGATTATTTCAGTTTGTTTCAAAAACAGTAATTGCTGAATTTAATCGTTGCAATAGCCATACCATTGGTATCTTCTTATCTGGATTTGTTGTTAGCCGATCCAACAACCGCCGTTTACTCTCCCCTGTAACCACCAGCACAATCTGCTCGCTTTGCGCCAGCAGCTTCAACGAAAGACTGACGCGCAGCGATGGCGCAACCGGTGGTGCGACTGCAATGCAGTGATGGGTGTCAGCTAAATCGGGATTCATGCCGGGAAACAGCGAGGCAATATGCCCATCTTCGCCCAGTCCCAACACCGTCAGACTCAATGGCAGCGGCAGTTTATCCAAGCGTTGGTGGATTGTTTCGATGGCGTCAAAAGGATTATCGTGATCAGTTTTGAGTCCCACGAAGCGCGCGTTTGCGGGAAGGTGATTCATCATGTGCTGCTTGACCAGATGCTCGTTCGATTGTGCATCGTTGACATCGACCCAGCGTTCATCGGATAGCGTGACGGTGATCCGATCCCACGGTAACTGACACTTCGCTAGTGCGGGCAGATAGTGGCGTGGGGTATTGCCGCCGGGGACGACCAGGGTGGCTTGGGGTTTGCGGCTTAAGGTGTTGCGTAGTGTGGCAGCGGCAAAATCGGCGAAGCCTTGGCTTAACGATTCGATATCCGGGAAGGCGCGCCTTTGGATCATGGAACTGCCAATGTTATTGCACCAATCCGCGTAAATCCGGGACGATCTCGATATGCGCCGGGAAAGGATTCGGGTCGCCGGGAAAGACGCGGCCCAGGAAAGCGGTGTTGTTGGCTTGCGCGCCTTCCAAATCCGCCATGGCGTCGCCGATCATCAGCACTGCTTCGGGCTTCAGGTTATGCGCCGACAAGATTTCCGCGATAATGGTTTTTTTCAGCGCCGGTGCGCCGCGCACAGCGGTGAAATAAGGTGCTAAGCCGCGCCGCTCGACGATCACTTTGAGTTCGACTTCCGGCGTGCCGGAGGCGACAAATAATGGAATTTTTTGGGATTGCTGACGGATCAATTCGATTGCGCCGGGTACGGCTTCGGCGGCGATGACGGCTTCCACGACAAGTTCGGAGAAGCGGATGTCCAGTTGCTTTTCTTCTGCCTCCGTCAGTGGCGGTTGATTGAGAAAATGTTCTTGGAAATGACGGAATTTGCGGTAGCGCGACATGCCGCCATTTTGCGTGTGAAATTGCACCACTGCCGCGACGACATCCGCGCCGTACGGGCGATAGAGTTCCGCGAATGCCTGCGTTTTAATTTTGCCGGATTCGACGACAACGCCGTCGAAATCAAAAACGATCGCTTGCCAGTTAACGTTTCTCATGGCTACGCGCGATTGTCCGATGTGGATGGGGTGGCGTCGTCGTTTTCATCGCCATGCCGCAAATCCTGGTGGATTTCCCGCAAGCAATCGAGAATACCTTGTCCCAGATCGACGTGTTCATTGAGCACCAGCTTGCGCCCGATGCGCGGTTGAAATGCGTATGGGGTGATTTCGTAGTGATGCACCGCGTTGGCTTCATCGAAATGCAATTCCACTGGCCACGGCAGGATTTCCGAGATCATCGTCATGACATCTTTGATGCGTAACCTTTCCTGGCCGGTCAGAATCATGTGCCGGTTGGCAAATTCGGGCGCCAATATTTGCACGCTCATGCGCGCCGCATCTTCCACATGGATATATTCACGCATGGCGTCGCCGCTGCCTTTGTACGTGATGGAATGATGCGCGACCGCTTCGTGCAGCATGCGGTAGATGCCGTTGCGTTTATCGGAGCGCCGCCCGTACAGCGAGCCATAGCGCAGAATGCTGTAATCCAGGCCGTAGCGCTCGTGGTAGGTCTCGGTGAAACGTTCCGCGGCCTGTTTACTGGCGCGGTAAAAAGAGCCGGATTCGGAATAGACATAAATGCTGCTGGCGAACACAAACCGGCGCGCCCCGGCGACACGCGCGGCTTCCAACGCGTGCATGTTGCCCAGCACGTTGATGGTCGCGGTCGGGATCGGTTTGTCGTTGGCTTCGTCGATATCGGCGATGGCGGCGAAGTTGTAGACGATGGAAGTGCCTTTGGCGGCTGCGATCACTTGATCGAGATTCATGATGTCGCCGATGATCATTTCCTGATTGCTTTTCAGATACGGCGACGGACTGCGGTCGAATAGCCGTACCCGGTAACCTGCGGCCGATAATGCATCCGCGACGTGGCTGCCGAGAAACCCGCTGGCGCCAAATACCACAACCTGTTCATTCACCATAGTGTTATCCGTTATTGACGAGACCTGATTTGATTAAGCCCTGCAGCAGATTTTCCGCCGCTTCGATTTCCATGCGCTGGCGCGATTCGCGCGCCAGGGAGCCGACATGCGAGGTCAGAATGACGTTGCTGCATTCGAGCAGCGAGCCGTGATACGGTTCCTGCTCAAAAACATCCAGCGCCGCGGCGCTGATTTTGCCGGATTGCAGTGCGGCCAGCAGTGCGTTTTCATCGACCAATCCGCCGCGCGCCGCGTTGATGACGATGGCTTCCGGTTTCATCGCGGCGAATGCCTTGGCATCCAGTAAATGATGCATATCCGCGCTATACGGAGTATGCAGCGTGACAATGTCGGCGCTGGCCAGCAATTGTTCCAACGGCAGCATGCTGACACCGTCCGGTATTTGGCTGGCATACGGATCGTGCGCGACCACCGTGGCTTCAAACGTCTGGCACAAGCGCGCCACGCGGCGGCCGATGTGTCCCAAACCGATGACGCCGACGGTTTGCGCCGCGAACAAGCGGCCTTGCGTACGCGGCCATTCGCCCTTGCGTACCGCCCGGTCGATCGGGTTGATTTGCCGCAATAGGCTCAGAATGTAACCCAGCGTCAGCTCCGCCACGGCTTGTGCGGGCGCTTCCGGTGTATTCAGAACATGAATGCCGCGATTTTTCGCTGCCGCCAGATCGACGCTATCCATGCCGGCGCCGCAGCGCGAGATGACTTTCAGATTCGGCGCGGCTTGAAACACCCGTTCGGTCAACGGTTCGATCCCGGCGATCAGGCCGGTAGCGCCGCCGCTCAGCAGCGCGATGATTTCATCTTCGGTGAGCTTGCGTTTGTGCGGATTGGTGATGACCTGAAAACCGTGTTGCAGCAGGCGCTGAATGGCCGGATTGTTACCGGTATCGAACGACGACGTGGAAATGACAAATGAGCTCATGATGTTTTCAAAGTGGCGCGGATGCTTTGTAAATGCGTGCGGCAGATGGAATCGAGAATGCGGATATCCAATCCATAACCGAGGAAATTAAAACCGGCTTGAATGCGTTGCTGCAATGCTTGCGGATCCGGTTCGATGACGTGAATGCCGCCGGGTTTCTGCGCGCGGCGGCCTGCTTCCAGCACTTGCGCGATGGTCGCTTGCACATCCGGGTGATTGAGATCGCCGGGGCGTCCCATCGAACCGGATAAGTCGTACGGGCCAATGATATACGCATCGATACCGGGAACAGCCAGAATCTCGTCAATCGCTTTGACCGCGTCGACATGTTCGATCATGACGACGATCACCGCGTTTTCTTCCAGCCACTGCCGGTAAGCCTGGAAACTCGAACCATAACCCTGCGCACGCGCCAGACCGACGCCGCGTTGTCCGCGCGGCGGGTAGTACACGCCATCCACCGCTGCTTTGGCATCGGCGGCGGATTTGATCATCGGCACCATGATCCCAGTAGCACCGGCGTCCATGACACGTTTGATCTGATCGGGATGATTGGAAGTGAGGCGCACGATGGCCGGACATTGCTTGCCGTCCAGCACTTGAATAATGGCTTGCACTTCGCTGAGTTCCAGCACGCTGTGCTCCATATCCAGCACCAGCCAGTCAAATCCGGCCGATGCCATGATTTCGGCAATCGACGGATGCCCCAATGTAACCCACGAACCGATGGTCAATTCAGACCGGTTCAATCTTGATTTCAATGACATAATGATTCCTAGTAGCGGGAAAGTAACGGGTCGGATTGCATCAGTTTTTCAACCCGCGCCAGATCGGCGGGGGTATCCACGGCCTGGGTATCGAATCCGGTAGGCACCATTTTCACCTGCATGCCATGCTCGAGCAGGCGCAGCATGTCGATCGATTCCAATTTTTCCAGCGGTGTCGGTGTCAACTGTGTGTATTGATACAAGGTGCTGCGGCGGAATGGAATAATGCAGACCTGCTTGTATGCCGCGGTATCGGCAAAACCGCTTTTTGCGATTGTCGGAATCGGGCGGCGCGACATATACAGCGCGTCGTTGTGTTGATTCATGACGACCTTGATGGTATTGGCGTCGAGGTAATCGGCTTCATGGTCGATTTTGCGTACCAGATTGACACAGCCCAGTTTCGGGTCATCCTTGAAAGGCGCTACGGCGGTATCGATCATATCGGGGTGCGTCATCGGTTCATCGCCTTGCACCATGACGATCAGATCCGCATCCAGGTAAACCACCGCTTCCGCGACGCGATCGCTGGCGCGTTCGTGTATATCGGAGGTCATGATGACTTGTGCGCCGAAACCTTCCGCAGCTTGGCGGATTTCTTCATCACAGGTGGCGATATAGGTGGCGTCGAGTGATTTACTCATGGCCACGCGTTTATAGATGTGTTCGATCATCGGGCGTCCGAGGATTTTTGCCAGGGGTTTGCCGGGGAAACGCGATGAGCCCATGCGGGCCGGTATGACAGCGATAGTTTTCATGAAAATGTTGTGTGTTTGGTTAATGGTTGAGTACAAAAAGTTACCGTCTAAGGCGATGTGCTGATTATCCGGTTTTTCCTCTTTTCTGGGCAACACTTATTGTTAAATTTAATTGATTTTTTGGGTACTGTGGTTTTATCCCGGTTGGCGTGCTGGTAATTGGATAGGCGCAAGAGTAGAATGAGCGCGCTTTTCAGAATCTTTTGTTTAAACTGGGGAAATAGTAGAGATGCTGCGTATCCTGAATATTTTTGTCTTCGCATCACAGCAATGAAAGCGCTTTTTTTTCTTCGTCACTATAACGATATCGATCATGTTACTCCGGTCATTTACAAATGGATTAAGTCCGGTCATCAATGTGATGTGGTATTAATCGGTTCCACCCAATTCCGCCGCGATTTCCGCATTCAATACTTGAGTCAGCTCGAAGGTGTGCGCGTTGCGCATATGAGAGAGCTGTTTCCGCTGGCCGAGTATATACAATGGCGTTTACAGATGCTGATGCTGACGCGCAATGTGCGGCGTATCAAAGTGATCGGCGGTCTGGCTGAGAAACTGGCCGATCGTTACGATGGAAAGCAGCGTGAACCGTTGTGGCGGCATACCGCCGATTTTCTGCTCAACCGGTGTTTTGGCGCTACAGGGAAAGGTGTTGTCGCATTTGACTGGATTGAACGCAATTCGGTGATTTGTTTGGAATGGGTTGAAGTGGTGATTGCCATGGCAAAAGAACGCGGTTTGGGTACGATTTCGCTGCCGCATGGCGATAGTCCGCATTACAGCCAATTGATCCGGCGCGGAGAAAGACAGCTGAAGCCCGATGCCACATTTTCGGCGGCGACGATATTCGATAGGGTGGTTGTGCCCAATGAATTATGTTCCGTGCGTTTCCGCCCGTTTATGACGGACAATCAGCTGGCGGTATTGGGTTCGCCGCGCTACTGTGAAGAGTGGCTAAAAATACTGGCCGGGTTGATGCCGCCTTCGCCGTTGGTCCGTTCGGATAGCCGATTGAAGATTGTTATGTTTCTGAGAAAAGCCAACTTCACGACATTCTGGGAAGAAGTCGGTGAAGTGGTGCATATGATCGCCGAATTTCCCGGTGTCGAGTTGGTCATCAAGCCACATACCCGCAGCGGCTGGAAACAATCCCTGACCACCGATAGTTCAATTAAAAAATTACCCAATGTTCGTGTTGCGAGTGATGACGCGCATTCGGTGCATTTGATGAACTGGGCGGATGTCATCATCGATCTGGCGACTTCCGTGGTATTTGAAGCGGTCAGGGCGAGAAAGCCGGTTCTGGCGGCTGATTATTTGATCGCGGCGCGTTCTGCGGTGGCGTATTACATGCCGGAAACCGAACTGAAAAGCCGTGACGATGTATATGAAAAAATCAACCATTTCCTGACGCATGGCTGCGATGCTTTCTATATCGAAGAACACCGGCAGCGTTTCTTGCAGGAAATGCTGGATTACCCGGATGCCGATGTGTTGCCCCGTTATGTATCCCTGCTTGAACAGCTGGCGGATTGAGTGCGGTCTTTCAAGCTGCCGTGCGGCGATCAGATGTACCGGTAAACCATGAGGGAGTGTGAATGCGGATAAAAGACATCTTGAATGAATTGGTGGTGGCCGCTTACAAATTGAAAGGCGGCTGTACCGATGTGCTGGTGAGGGGGCAGCGTATTTTAATTTCTGTCGATCACTTGCGCACACTCAATCGCGCCAAGACGTATTCAAAAAAAGAACCCGATACCCTGGATTGGCTCGATAGCTTTGAACCCGGCTCGTGCTATTTCGATATCGGCGCCAATATCGGGCAATATTCGCTATATCCGGCCAAAAAATACGGCGATAAAGTGCAGGTATTTGCGTTTGAACCGCAAAGCAATAATTACTATGCGCTCAATAAAAATATCTACCTGAACAACCTGGGGAAAAATATTTTATCTTACTGCGTGGCGGTGTCGGGACGCAGTGAATTTTCCAAATTGTTTATTCCCAAATTCATTCCGGGCGGAAACCGTTCGCAGTTCGGACATGAGGACCTGGAGAACATGAAAATGTCGGCAACGCATATCCAAGGGATGTTCGGCGTGACATTGGACGATCTGTGCGGACAATGGGGGTTCCCGGTGCCGAATTACATGAAAATCGATGTCGATGGCATTGAAATTCCCATTTTGCAGGGCGCATCGGCGGTTTTGGCAAACCCGGCGCTGAAATCCGTGATCATAGAGCTTGGCACCGATACCGAGCAGGAAAAAGCCATTGCCATCATGAAACAGGCCGGTCTCGAAGTGAAGCAAAGACCGTCCAAAAACTGGGGCGAAAGCTATTTGATTTTTGGCCGGGTGTGATGCATTAAAATTTCTCAGGCAGAACATGACGAGTGAAACTGCTGCGCCAATCATTGATGTCGTAATCCCTGTTTATAATGCAGCGGAATTGACCAAGCGGTGCATTGATTCCGTCATCGCCTGCTTGGGTTCATCGATCAGAACAATTCATATCCAGGACGATGCATCGGCGGCTGAAACCCGCGCCATGCTCGACAATTTATCTTATTCCCAACTGCATGTTTACCATGCGCCTGAAAATCAGGGGTATGGGAAGTCTGTCAACGATGCGGTGGCGCGTTCCGATGCCGATTGGGTGCTGGTGCTGAATTCCGATATCGAAGTGTTGAATAATTTTCTGCCATCGTTGTGCGGCGCCTTTGCCGCCGATCCCCAGCTGGCGGTCATTAGTCCGATGGAAGGCGATAGTGCGGAAACACAGGCCGGCCGTTACGTGCGGCAGCCGGGCGGATATATCGCCACCTATCGTTTCAGAGGTTACGCATTTTTGATCCGCCGCGCTGTTTTTCAGGCAATGGGCGGTTTCGATGCGCAGTTTGGCCGGGGCTATTATGAAGATACCGATCTGGGGCGGCGGTTGGATCAACAAGGCTGGCGCATGGGTGTGCATCCGGATGCAACCGTTCGTCACGAAACCGGCGCATCGTTCGGGCGCGGGAAAGCTTACCGGGAATTGGTGCAACGTAACCGGTCGCTCTATTTGTCGCGTTATCCGCTGGCCCGGCAAAATGTGCTGGCCGTTTCCGGCGATGCTGCGTGGGCTGGCTTGCCATCCCGGATCGCGGATTCTATGGAACAAGTGATGCGGCAAGGCGGGCGGTTGCATTGGCTGACACCGGCGTCATTGCCGCAGTTGCCGTGCCTGCAACTGCGTAACGGTAAAGCGGGCTTTAAAACGATCGTGAAACTGATGCTGCGTGGCTGGTCACGCCAAGATAAGCGCATCACCGCCGTGTGGATTTTGCCGGGCGTACCGGCGGGACTGCGCATTATATTGGCGCTGTTCGTCCGCGTGTACCGGCTGGAAATGCGCGAGTGGAAAGCGGATTAGCTTGCACCGGAATAATGGCCTTTCACGTTATCGGGAATTTCACCACGACTTATAAAAACTTCGCTTGACTGGCTTTATGCAAATATCCATCACACGGCAGGAAATATTCATCCGGTTCGCGCTGGTTCTCGTCTGCGCGGGATTCTGGCGCGGCGAAGTGAATCTGCTTGCCTTTCCATTGTTGATTATTGCTAGTTTGATGGACGGTGGTTTGTATCGATTGCATCAGGCTCTCAAGCTGCCTTTGGTGCAAGCGATTGTGCTGCTGTGTATGTTGTTGCTGGCCGGATTGCTGTGGAGCGAGCCGCTCGATCATGGCAGGATGAAATGGGTGAAGTACTTTACCTTGCTGATTCTGGTTCCATTCTATTTATTGCTGAATAAGGAGCGCTTGCCCTGGGCAATCGGTGGATTGGTTACGGGTTATCTGCTGGTTCTTGGTTTAGGTGTGTATCAGTGGCAGGTGACAGGTGAGCAAGGAATTGCGCTGTTGAAAATGTCCTATCTGAGCTTTTCGGCGATGCTTGGAGCGGGCGCAATCGTGGCTGTCGGACTGGCTTGCGTGAGCCGCTCGGTGCCGCTGGCAATCGTCTTGTGGATGGCTGCCATCGCATTAATTTATGTGCAGTTTCATCAGTACGGCCGGGTGCTTCTGCTGGCGACGCTGATGGCCGTCGTGTTGCAAATTTACCTGCGCTATAAACTGGATATACGGAAATTCTTCGGTATTTTTGCAGTTGTGTCGATAGCCGCCGGGATTTTTGCCTATAGCAGCCCTGCCTTTCAAGAAAGATTGCTGTTGGTTAAAAGCGATATCGAATTGTTGCAGCAAGGCAATTACAGTTCCAGTTTGGGATACCGCCTGGCCATGTGGGATGTCGGCTTGCATGGCATTGCCGAGCGTCCATGGACCGGGTATGGCACGGGTGCGCCGGAGCGTTATTTCGATACCACGATTCAGACTTACAAAAACGGTCTTTATAAGGACTTACCGGCATTCCAGAAGACATCGCATTACCATAACGACTGGATTGAAATCGGCATGCATGTCGGTATCGCGGGCCTGCTGGCGGTGCTATTTCTTTATTGGGCCTGGTATCAGACATTCCGGAGAATCGGCTTGGGTCTGCTCGGGGCCGGTTTGGTAAGTTATATTTTTCTCGCAGGGCTGACGGATGCCTTTCTTATTTTCAGTAGGATGCCGGTATTATTGCTGGCGATCACCGCGATCGCCATGCGCTGGCATCAACAAAAACCGGAAAGGACTTAAGCGGCGATGTCAGCAGAACGGATTGGCACGGAAACAAATGCAACTTGCTATTCGTGCGGCAAACCCGGCGAAGTCCTGTATCGCGGCCTGACTGACCGGCTGTTTGGCGCGCCGGGTGAGTGGACACTGAGAAAATGCACGGATGCCGAGTGCGGTCTGATCTGGCTTGATCCCAGACCGGCGGTGGACGAAATTGGCAAGGCTTACCGCAATTATTATACGCACGGCCATGCGAATCACGCGCGGCAATCACGTTGGACGCGCATCGTTCGTGCTATTTTGCATACCCTAAGTATCCATTTGCTGGGATTACGGCGTGAACGGCGGCGTTATAAGCGTATTTATCTGGATCAAACACCGCCGGGACGACTGCTGGAAGTAGGCTGCGGTAATGGAAAACGGCTGGCGCGCATGCGCGCATTGGGCTGGGAGGTGATGGGGCAGGAAATTGACCCGGTGGCTGCGGAACATGTGCGTCATGTAAAAGGAATCCCGGTGCATTTAGGGCCGCTTGAAACCATCGAGCCGGGTGAATATGATGTCGTGCTGCTGAGTCACGTGATCGAGCATGTGCACGATCCTGTGGCGATGCTGATGACTTGCCATCGTTTGCTGAAGCACAATGGTCTTCTTGTGGTGTTGACGCCGAACGCCGCGAGTTATGGGCACAGTCAGTTTGGCGCCGCATGGCGCGGTCTTGAGCCGCCCCGGCATTTGCATCTATTTACCAGCCAAACGTTAAGCCAACTGGCGCAGAAAGCCGGTTTCAGCGACCCACGCTGCTGGACAACACCGGTCGGTGCGTACGGCATTGGTCAGAGCAGTCCGCCATTGACTGAGGCGGGAATCGGACAGCAGTCCGTTACGATGCGCGATGTCCTACGGGGATTCAGGTTTCAGGTGGCGGCCAGCCTGGTTTTTCTGCTGAATAAAAACTCCGGTGAAGAGTGTGTGTTAATGGCATCAAAGAAAACAACTCCGATCTGATTAGCGATCATAAAGGGGAAATCAATGAACGATATTCAATCAGCGGTTATTCCTGAGTCAGGCGGATTCATTCCGGTTAATCCGGCAATCGAAGCGTATATGCGTACTTTGCTTACGCACAGCGATCACCCGGTGCTTGCTGAGATGGAAGAATTTGCGCAGCTGAGAAATTTCCCCATTGTTAACCGCTTGACCGGTATTTTTCTTGAAACTCAGGCGAAAATGATTAATGCCAAGCGGATATTTGAATTTGGCAGCGGTTATGGCTATTCGGCGTATTGGTTTGCAAGAGCGGTCGGCGCCGGCGGGCGTGTGATATGCAGCGACGCGAATGCCAGTAATCGCGCGCGTGCGGAGAAATATCTCACTGCTGCTGATGTATGGCAACGGATAGAATTTTGCGTGGGGCTGGCGCAGGATGTTTTTGCCCAAACGGATGGAATATTCGATATTTGTTATAACGATGTAGACAAGAGCGATTATCCGGAAATCTGGCGGATGGCGAAGCAGCGTATCCGTTCCGGCGGGTTGTATATTGCCGATAATGTGCTGTGGCATGGCCGTGTCGCGTTAAAAGGCTCGCAAGAGACGATGAGTGGTTCGACAGAAGCCATTATGGAACATAACCGGCTGATTTTTAATGATCCTGATTTTGATGCGTTTATCAATCCGACCCGCGACGGTGTGATCGTTGCCAGAAAGAAATAATGGCCGCACGCGTCTCTGAGCTGATTGCTTGTTCATGCAATTGGCATGGCGGTTTAATCGATAAATTGGTATAGTTAATATACTTTTCGTTTGCAGTGCGGCATGTTTTTTATGATATGCACAGTGCTATAAATTATCTTTTTCAAGGAAATCAATTTTTATGCAAATTCATGTTTACGATACGTATGTTAAGGCAAAAGATGGACATACCATGCACTTTGATGTATTCACCGCAGTGAAAGATGATCAAAAAGCGGTTGAATATGCCAAGCAATGGTTAACGTCAATTGGAGAAAGCACTGCGGTTGTGACCAGCCGGGAATGCAGTTTTTGCCATAGCCAAAGTGCTCCGCCAAATGTGACTGATGAAATCACGAAAAACGGTTTTTATATTTATAAGATGGAAGGCTGTTAATAATCTTGGCGGATGGTTGGTAATCGGGATTGAAGATGCTTCCTATCTCTTGACTCCGGTCTATCGCTGAAAAATCGTATCGACAATACTTCTCAAGGTTTTTAAAATGAAGCGGAAATGTAGAAAATTGATATTGGCTGGCGTTATTTTTTCACTCTGTAATGCAGCGCAAGCCGCGGAGCCCAAACTGCTCGGCCAGCATGGCGACTGGACTGCCTATATGTTCATGGAGAACAATAGCAAAGTGTGTTACATGGTGAGCCAGCCGAAAAAATCGGAAGGGAATTACTCAAAGCGTGGCGATGTATTTGCGTTGATTACCCATCGCCCTGCGGAAAAGAGTAAAAATGTTTTCAGCTATATCGCCGGTTATCCCTATAAGCCGGGAAGTGATGCGACGGTTACTGTGAACAATCAGAATTTCAAGCTGTTTACTCAGGATGACTCAGCGTGGGCTCCCGATCAAGCCACCGATAATAAAATCACGGATGCGATCAAACGTGGAAGCTCCCTGGTGGTTAAAGGTGCGTCGGCTCGCGGCACGGAAACCGTGGATACTTTCGGGTTGGGCGGTTCGACTTCCGCGTATAAGGCGATCTCGGCTGAATGCGGTGTGAAATAGCCGGTTTCTTATCGCGCAATCGAGAGAATATCGACCCGGCAGGCGGGAAAAAATATGACTGACAAGATCGTTATTTATCAGAAACCAGCTTGCAGCAAATGCAGGGCGACTCTATCTTTGCTCCAGGAAAGTGGCGAGGAGTTCGAGTCGATCAATTATTACGAGGTGCCTTTAACAGCGGATAAGCTGCGTGAGTTAATCCTAAAACTTAACCTGCCGGTGCGCGATATTCTGCGTAAAGATGAGTCCGCCGCGCGTGACTTAAGTGCGGCATCGGATGATGAAATCCTGGCGGCTATGGTTAAAAATCCGGATCTGATTCAGCGGCCCATCGTGGTGCGGGGTAACCAAGCCAAAGTATGCCGCCCGCCGGAAAATGTTTTGGAGCTGCTTAAATAAGATTAACGTCAACAGCAGAGTTGTGTTGTTGCGTGTATCAATCTGCGGTGCTTTTTGATAGGCGAGGATCAGTGCCGACATTGCACTGATCCTGATTGTGATGTTTGCTGTGCTGCGTCTTACTCTGCTGCTGCGGATGCTGCGTTTTTGTTATCACTAGAAGAAGCACGAGCAGGCAGTTTTTCGCGAATCCGGGCCGACTTGCCTGCACGGTCTCTGAGATAATAGAGTTTTGCACGGCAAACATCACCGCGGCGCTTGATTTCTATGCTCGCTATCAATGGCGAATAGGTTTGGAAAGTACGTTCAACGCCTTCTCCGCTTGAAATCTTGCGGACGGTGAACGCTGAATTCAAACCACGATTGCGCTTGGCAATTACTACACCTTCGTAAGCCTGTACGCGTTTACGATCACCTTCAACCACATTGACGTTGACAATGACGGTATCTCCTGGAGAGAAACCAGGTATTTCTTTATTCAGGCGTTTAATTTCTTCTGCTTCTAATTGTTCGATGATGTTCATGATATTTCCCCTCTTTTTACCTGGATTTACAAGATTGTTTAAATTCTTCCAACAGTTTTTCTTCTTCCCGCGTCAAGCCATGCGCAAATTTTAACTCAAATAAATCAGGCCGCTTTAACCACGTTCTACCAATCGCTTGCTGTAACCGCCAGCGGCGGATATGGGCATGATTGCCTGACATCAATATTTCCGGTACACGATTTCCTTGATACACCTCGGGTCGAGTGTAATGCGGATAATCCAATAATCCATCCACAAACGAATCTTGATTTGCAGATTCGGGATCACCCAGAGCCCCCGGAATTTGCCGCACTATACAGTCGATTAACACCATTGCAGCCAGCTCACCGCCGGAAACTACATAATCGCCAATAGAAATCTCAATTTCCACTTGACGATTGATTAAGCGTTCATCCACGCCCTCATATCGCCCGCACAGCATAATCAATCCCGGCAGTTTGCTCAGCTGTGTAACCATTTTGTGGTCAAGCCGTTTTCCCTGTGGCGTTAGATAAGCAACCGCGGGTTTTTCAATCCCGGCAACATGCTGTCTCGCTTTGGCTTGTACGATGGCATCTTCCAGCGGTTGAGCCATCATGACCATTCCGGGGCCACCGCCGTATGGACTGTCATCTACCGTGCGATAATTATTGCTGGTAAAGTCGCGCGGATTCCATGTGTTGAGACGAAAGATATTATTCCTGTTCGCTTTTCCTGTTATGCCATAGTGCGTGACGGCGTCAAACATTTCCGGAAATAGCGTAATAACATCGCATTCAAAAGGCATCGCTTATTATTACCTTAATCGTCTTTGCCCCAATCCACTGTAATTCGAGAAAGCTTCAAATCAACTTCGATGATGAACCGATCAACAAAAGGAATGAGGATCTCTTTTTTATCCTCGCTCCCATTTTGTATGCACAAAACATCATTTGCGCCCGTCTCAAGTAAACCGGCAACCTTGCCTAATTCTTCGCCCGCTTGATTTTGCACCGTAGCGCCAATCAAATCCGACCAGTAGTAACCATCCATTCCATCTTCGGATAAATCAGGAAGCTGGTCGCGCGGGACTGCTATCTGCATTCCGTTTAATGCGAAGGCTTGCGTGCGATCGGTGTATTCGGCGAATTTTGCATTCAGGATGCTGCCATTCATACGGCCGGAAACGACATGCACCTTCTGCCAGTCTTTATTATCTTTACTCAGCCACCATACCGGATATTCCATTAATCCATCGATGTATTCTGTATACGGATTAACTTTTACCCAGCCATAAACGCCAAATGGGCCGATAATATGGCCCATTATCACCATCGGTGTATTTCGTTCGCTTATTTTAGCTATTTGCTGATGCTACTTTGCTGGTGGAAAACTGTTTGATTAACCGGGTTGCCGTTGACGATAACTGAGCACCTTGGGATTGCCAATAAGCAACACGATCCAATTGAACGCGCAATGCTTCTTCGCCACCAGTGGCCCGCGGATTATAAAAGCCAACACGCTCGATAAACCGGCCGTCACGTGCGTAGCGGGAATTAGCTACCACCATGTTAAAAAACGGACGTTTTTTTGCGCCACCCCTTGCCAATCTGATTATAACCATGTTTTTCCTATGAATCTGTCAGTCTAAAAGTATGAAGCTTGAATTTAATTAACATTTAATTTTACAGTAATTCTTGCGATTCTGACAAGTGATAAAATAGCCATGCATTACCATGATGCTCTTAAAGCAAGCACGGATTATCATGTCCAATTACTGTATTTCTGAAGCGGGATTATAAATTGCTCTCAAAGTTTTCCAAAAACTTGATTATCGATGAATCAAACCAGTGCGTTTCATGCGGCTTATGTCTACCGCATTGTCCGACATATCGTGTCTTGAAATCGGAAGCGGATTCTCCGCGTGGGCGTATCGCGTTAATGAATGGTGTTGCGAATGGGCGGATTGCTTTGAATGCGCGATTTATTCAACACATGGATCGTTGTTTGACGTGCCGGGCTTGTGAGGCGGTTTGTCCGAATAGTGTTTCATATGGACGTTTAATCGACGAAACGCGTGCGCTGATTGCAGATCAATCAAAATCCGCGGTGGCCGTCCGGAAATCAAACTGGCGCGTTGCGCTGGAACGGCTATTGCTGACCCAGCCGGCGCGTTTGGACCGGTTGCGCCGATTGCTGCATTTTCTGCAAAAAAACGAGTGGTTGCGCGGGTTGCGGAGATTAAACCTGATCGAGAACAATCGAATACTTAAATTCATCGTTCAGCTTCCGGTGGTTAAGTTTCCTTATGCAGCGGCTACGGGTGGAGAAAATACTGCAAGCAATAGCAGCACTTGGCGGGCGGTTTATCCCGCGCAGGGCGAGAAACGCGGTGAAGTTGCTTTGTTTTTAGGGTGTGTGGCGCGTGTGACCGATGTGGCCACCTTAAATTCGAGTATTTATGTATTGAATCGCTTGGGCTACACAGTCCATATTCCGCGCGATCAAACGTGCTGCGGTGCTATCTATCAGCATAGCGGTGCGCTGAAGCAGGCTAATGAGTTGGTGCAGCGGAATAAATTGGCTTTTGCTGAATTTGATACAGTGATCAGTGCCGCCTCGGGTTGCGGTGTGCAATTACTGGAATCCGGTGTTGCCGGAGAGCAGGGCAGAGTTATCGATATCAGTCATTTTTTGATGGCGGTAAAGGGGTGGGAAAGTATTGACATTGCGCCGTTGGCGCAAAAAATACTGGTGCACGAGCCGTGCAGTTTGCGGCATGTATTGCGTGAGCAGACCTATCCCTATCAATTGATTGCCCGGATACCCGGCGCGGCAGCGGTGCCTTTGGCTGGCAATGATCAATGCTGCGGCGCAGCGGGTACTTACTTCATCGATCAACCCGAAATTGCGGATACGTTGCTGCAAAACAAGATAACCGCAGTCAAGGAAAGAAAGGCTCAGTACCTGGTCACTTCGAATATCGGTTGCGCAATGCATATGGCCAATGGATTGTACGAAAACGGAATTCATGTCGAAGTGCTGCACCCGGTTACGCTGCTGGCTAGACAAATGGGGTTGGAATTATAACCGGGTAAATTTTAGTGTACCTAAATGCGGGCATATCGGCCTATAATGGCACGTCAATTCTTATTCAAGGATGAAGTAAAAGACGATGATTACTATCGATAAGCTTATCATTGGTTTTGACAGCGCCCTGCGGACACTCTCGACACCGGCTCAGACTTTGCGGCCTGTGCCTGGCAATGAACTGCCGGAAGCTGAGATGACGGATGCGGAAAAACGATTATCGTGTGCGTTGATGCGGGTAAATCATGTCGGTGAAGTATGCGCGCAAGCGCTGTATCAGGGGCAGGGACTGACAGCACGCAATGAAACGGTGCAGCAAACGCTGATGCAGGCCGCGCGTGAAGAAACCGAACATCTGGCTTGGACGGAACGCCGTATCGCTGAACTGGGCGGGCATAAAAGTTTCCTGAATCCGCTCTGGTACGGCGGATCATTTGCCATCGGTGTGGTGGCAGGCATGCTGGGGGATAAATGGAATCTGGGTTTTCTGGCTGAAACGGAGCACCAGGTCGGCGCCCATCTAGCCGGTCATCTGGAGCGTTTGCCCAATCATGACGAGAAAAGCCGCGCCATCGTGTCGCAAATGAAAATTGACGAAGCCAGTCATGCGACCATGGCATTGTCATACGGTGGCGCAGAATTGCCGTTGCCGGTGAAATTAACCATGAAACTTGGATCGAAATTAATGACTCATACCGCATACTGGGTTTGAGCGCGGCATTACCTTGGAAAGACATCGGATAAGAGAGAAATCAGAATAGTCAGGTCACCGGTCAAAACACATTCGCAATGAAAAGTATTAATCTGACACATCATTTTCTAATTGCAATGCCGGCAATGGCAGATTCTGTCTTTTCCAAAACACTGACGTATGTTTGTGAACATAACGAGCAAGGCGCGCTCGGTATCGTCATCAACCGCCCCACCGATCTGACACTGATCAACCTGTTCAAACAATTGGGTATTCCACCGGCAGATTCTCTGGCGGATGCGGCACCTGTGTTATTTGGCGGGCCGGTGCAACTCGATTGCGGATTCGTGCTGCATCAACCGGTCGGTAAGTGGCAATCCACGCTGGCCGTGAATGGGGAAGTGGGATTGACCACCTCATTGGATATTTTAAAGGCCATCGCCAATGCCGAAGGGCCGGATCAAGTCTTGATCGCGATGGGCTATGCGGGCTGGGCCGCGGGCCAAATCGAGCATGAATTAGCGCAGAATGCCTGGTTGACCGTGCCTGCATCCACGAATGTGATATTCGATATACCAACAGAAGAAAGGCTTCCGGCTGCGATGCAGCTGCTGGGGATTCAGGATGCCAATCTCTCCAATGAAGTCGGGCATGCCTAAACATTAGTACGTATGGCGGAAAGTCTTCTCGATAAATCACCGGAAAGTCATGTACCCGGACAGCTTCCAGCTGGAGCTGTGCTGGCCTTTGATTTCGGGAAAAAACGCATTGGTGTGGCGATGGGTAATACAGCTGTGGGAGTGGCGCACCCGCTGGCAACGGTGGACAGTGAAGTGACGGAGCGGCGTTTTGCGCTGATCGGACAACTGATCCAAACCTGGCAGCCGGTTTTGCTGGTCGTGGGTTTGCCACTGCATAGTGACGGCACGGTGCACGAATTAACGCAATTAAGCCAGCGTTTTGCGCGACGGCTGTCAGGCCGCTTTAATATCAAAGTGATCATGAAAGACGAGCGCTATACCAGCGAAACAGCCAGTGCAACGTTACGTGAAGCCGGTATCACGGGAAGAAAACAAAAAGCGGTATTGGATCAGGTCGCCGCACAACAAATCCTTCAATCATTCTTTGACGAGCAGTATGCAATTACCAGACGCTGAGAAAGCATTCGACAGTCTTGCTAAAAAAATCCAAGCCGATGCCAACAAGGATTTTACGCTGGTCGGTATTCACACCGGCGGGGTGTGGCTGGCCGAGCGCCTGCATCAAGCACTGGGGATCAAGCAACCGCTAGGAACGCTGGACGTTGCTTTTTATCGCGACGATTTCGATAAAATCGGCTTGCATCCGCAGGTTAAACCATCGGAAATACCGTTTGCAGTGGAAGGCGCGCATATTCTGCTGGTGGACGATGTATTGCAGACGGGACGCACCATCCGCGCCGCGATCAATGAATTGTTCGATTACGGCCGTCCCGCTTCGATCAGTTTTGCCGCGTTGGTCGACCGGGGCGGCAGGGAATTGCCGATAGCCGCGCAATATACCGGCATTATGCTGGAGTTACCGGCGGATAAAATGCTTGAGTTAAAGTGTGGAAAGAACGGCAAGTTAAGCTTTCATTTGTACGATAAGAGCCTTCCAGAATGATCAATAGGAACCCGCAGCTGGATGAAAATGGCGTGTTGCAGCATTTGCTGACAACCGAGGGATTACCCGCTTCTGTTTTATTGCACATCCTCGATACCGCCGAGTCATTTGTCGGTGTCACGGAACGTGATGTCAAGAAAATTCCCTTGTTGCGCGGGAAGTCGATATTCAATCTTTTTTTCGAACCCAGTACGCGTACGCGCACAACTTTTGAAATCGCCGCCAAACGTTTATCGGCGGACGTATTCAATCTCAATATTGCCGTTTCCGCACAATCCAAGGGCGAAACACTGCTGGATACGGTGAATAATCTTTCCGCGATGAATGCGGATATGTTTGTCGTGCGGCATGCGCAGAGCGGCGCGGCGCACTTGATTGCGAAACATGTGCAAGCGGATATTCATGTGATCAATGCCGGCGATGGCAGTCACGCGCATCCGACCCAGGCTTTATTGGATATGTTTACGATCCGGCGTTATAAGCGCGATTTTCGTAATTTGCGCGTGGCGATTATCGGTGACATTTTGCATTCCCGGGTGGCGCGTTCCCAGATTCATGCATTGACAACGCTCGGTGTGCCCGAAGTACGCGTGATCGCGCCTAAAACGTTGCTGCCCAAAATGGTGGAACGCTTGGGGGTGCACGTTTATCACGATATGGCCAAGGGACTCAAGGACATTGACGTATTGATGATGTTGCGTTTGCAGAATGAGCGCATGAAAGGCGCGAATCTGCCCAGCCCGGAGGAATATTTTAAATATTACGGATTGACTCCGGAGAAGCTGTCGCTCGCCCGGCGCGACGCCATCGTGATGCATCCGGGGCCGATGAATCGCGGTGTCGAGATTGATTCGGAAGTCGCGGATGGCAAACAGTCGGTGATTCTCCCGCAAGTGACATTCGGCATAGCGGTGCGGATGGCGGTGATGTCGATATTAGCGGGCAATCAGGTTTAGAGGCGGTTGCATGAAAATTCATATCAAAAATGGGCGCTTGATCGATCCAAAAAACGGTATCGATGCCGTGCAGGATATTTTTATTGCCAAAGGTAAAATTGTTGCAATCGGCGCGGCGCCGGATGAGTTTCAAGCCAGCCGGGTGATCGATGCGCAATCGCTGGTGGTGTGTCCGGGACTGGTCGATTTGTCGGTGCGTCTGCGTGAACCGGGGCTTGAATATATGGCCACGCTGGAATCGGAAATGGCCGCGGCGGTTGCCGGTGGTGTCACGAGCATCGCCTGTCCGCCAGACACCGATCCGCCCTTGGATGAACCGGGCTTGGTGGAAATGCTCAAGCATCGCGCCAAAAGCCTCCATCAGGCGCATGTCTATCCGATTGGCGCATTGACGCAAGGATTGAAGGGCGAACGCTTGACCGAGATGGCCGAGCTGAACGACGCCGGATGCGTGGTTTTTGGGCAATCGGATGGGTTATTACCGAACTTGCGGGTGCTCATGCAGGCCATGTTGTACGCATCGACATTCGGTTTCAGTGTGTGGCTGCGGCCGCAGGAAATCACGCTGACCGGCGATGGCGTGGCGCATGATGGTGAAGTCGCGACCCGGCTGGGTTTGCTGACAGTTCCCGTATGCGCTGAAACGATCGCCATCGGCAATATTATTTTATTGACCAAGGAAACTGGCGTCAGAGTGCACTTGTGCCGGATCTCCAGCGCCGAAGGCCTGGCGATGATTCGTACAGCCAGGCAGCAAGGTTTGCCGATCACCTGCGATGTGTCGATTAATCATCTGCACTTATCGGATATGGATATCGGGTTTTTTGATTCCAATTGTCATCTGATGCCGCCGTTGCGCAGCTCGAGTGATCGCGACGCGTTGCGTCACGGTTTGCTGGATGGCACGATCGGCGCGATTTGCTCTGATCATGCACCGGTAGACGAAGATGCCAAATTATTGCCGTTCGGTCAATCCGAGGTTGGCGCGACGGGGGTGGAGTTGTTGCTGCCGCTTACTTTGAAATGGGGAACGGAAATGCGCCTGCCATTGCTCAACGTGTTGTCCAAGATTACCTCGGATCCGGCCCGGATACTGGGGATTGACGCAGGGCATTTATCGCTCGGCAGTGCTGCGGATATCTGTATTTTTGATCCTGACCATTACTGGAAGGTGACCTCGTCAGCGATTCTAAGCCAAGGAAAGAACACGCCGTTTATGGGAATGGAAATACCGGGCGGTGTTAAATATACCCTGGTGAACGGTCATATTGTTTATGAGCACTGAGCTTGGCGGAATTTTGTTTATTCAACAGCGCAATTGTTACAGAATTCGTTTTTAACCGATCATTTGGAGCAACATGTCAAACCCATTACTTGATTTTTCCGGACTGCCGCGTTTTGCGGAAATCAATAACGAACATATCACACCGGCGATTGAAACGCTGTTAAAGGAAAATCGCGCGGTGATTGACAAAGTGCGGGCGGATGACAGCACGCCTTCCTGGCAGACTTTTGTGCAGCCGATGACGGATGCCAATGAACGGTTATCCCGCGCTTGGGGACAAGTATCACATCTGAACGCAGTGATGAATACGCCGGAGCTGCGTGAGACCTATAATGCCAATCTGCCTTTGATCACGCAGTTTTATGCCGAATTGTCGCAGGATGTGCGGTTGTTTGAGAAATTTAAACAGTTACGTGCGAGTGCGGAATTCGATCAACTGACCCCGGCGCGGAAGCGAATCATCGATAATGAATTGCGCGATTTCCGTTTGGGCGGCGCCGAGTTACCGGCTGAAAAGAAACAACGTTTCCTGCGAATCCAGGAAGAACTATCAAAGTTGACATCCACGTTCAGCGATAATTTGCTGGACGCCACCAATGCCTATTCATTATTGATTGAAGATGCGGAGAAGGTAGCGGGTATTCCGGACGATGTACTGCAACCGGCGCAGCAGTCAGCCACAGCGGATGGCAAAACAGGCTGGAAATTCACTCTGCATATGCCGTCGTATCTTCCCGTGCTGCAATATGCCGATAACCGCGAATTGCGCGAACAAATGTACCGCGCCTATGCGACGCGCGCCAGCGAGTTTGATAGCCAGGGCGATTCGAGCAAAGATAATATGCCGCTGATCAATAAAATACTGGAACTACGCCGCGAAGCGGCGCACATGCTGGGCTATGATAATTATGCCGAGGTTTCGCTGGCGACAAAAATGGCAACCTCTCCGCAGCAAGTTTTGGATTTTCTGAAAAAACTGGCTGCCAAGGCAAAACCGTACGCTGTGGCCGATCTACAGGCATTGCAACAGTTTGCCGCGGAAAAATTGAATCTGACTAAACTTGAAGCGTGGGATTTGGCGTATGTCAGCGAGAAATTGCGGCAAGAGCGCTACGCTTTTTCCGATCAGGAGGTTAAACAATACTTTCCTGAAGATAAAGTGTTGGCCGGTATGTTTAAAGTGGTGGAAAAACTGTACGGCATCCGCATCACGCTTGCCGCGCCTGCACGCAATATTCAGCGCTGGCATCCCGATGTGAAGTTTTTTGATATTCATGACGCCAACGGTGAGCTGATCGGTCAATTTTATTTGGATCTCTACGCCCGGCCTACCAAACGCGGCGGCGCCTGGATGGACGACGCGATTACACGCCGCCGGATCGATCATCAGCACACGCGGAAATCCACCATACAATTACCGGTTGCCTACCTGACGTGTAATTTTTCGGCACCGGTTACGATGGATGATCAACCGCGCCCGGCTTTATTTACGCATAATGAAGTGATCGTGTTGTTTCATGAGTTTGGTCATGGTTTGCATCATTTAATGACCAAAGTGGAAGACTTGGGTGTATCCGGAATTAACGGCGTTGAATGGGACGCGGTGGAGTTGCCAAGCCAGTTCATGGAAAATTTCTGCTGGGAATGGGATGTATTGACCGGAATGACGCAGCACATTGAAACAGGAGAATCATTACCCAAAGCGCTGTTCGATAAGATGATCAAGGCCAAGAATTTCCAAAGTGGCTTGCAGATGCTGCGGCAGATTGAGTTTGCGCTGTTCGATATGCATGTGCACTTCGACTTCAGACCGGACAGCGATCGGACGGTATTGCAGTTATTGGATGATATCCGCAATCAGGTCGCAGTGATTATTCCACCAGGCTTTAACCGTTTCCCCAACAGCTTTGCGCATATTTTTGCCGGAGGTTATGCTGCGGGCTACTACAGCTATAAGTGGGCGGAAGTGCTTTCGGCGGATGCCTATAGCATGTTTGAAGAAACCGCTTCCGATGGCGTGGTGAATGCCGCGACGGGTTCGCATTTTCTGGAAGAAATTCTGGCTGTGGGAGGAAGCCGCTCGGCGCTCGAATCGTTTATTGCGTTTCGCGGCCGCGAGCCGGAATTGGATGCATTATTGCGCCATAGTGGGATGGAAACGGCTTAACCGGAGAATTGCATCACTTTGTCCATTCTATTGTTGAGCCGATAATTTATAAAGTGCAGGCATAATCTGTCGTATATTGACCGCTGGGTGCCTGATGCATTGGAAGCTTCTTAATTATTCCGCTGAGTATCGATGGATGGCCGTCTGAACAAAAATAGCACTTTGTGCGGGGGTGTATTGAACCTATCGTATAAATGTGGCAAGATCGACCAAATTTTTATTAGAAGAAATAAGAACATGATTAATATTATCCGTACCGTAGCTGTCGCTGTACTGGTTTCTAGTTTATTTTTAACGGGTTGTGCCTCAACGAAGACAACGGCGAGTGCGAGTGCGAGTGCGAACAACCAGAACAATGCGAACGATCCGCTGGAATCGATGAATCGCGCTGTTTTTAATTTCAATGAAATGGTGTACGACAATGTTTTTGACCCTGTGGCCAGAGGCTATAAACGGGTTACACCTGATCCGATTGAAATGGTTGTCGGAAACTTTTTCTCCAATTTGAATGAAGTGGTGGTCATCACTAACTCAATGCTGCAATTAAATTACGAAAGCGCGCTTGCCAGCAGTGCACGTTTATTGGTCAATACCACTTTCGGGATATTCGGTATGATCGATATCGCCAGTGATATCAGTGCTGTGAGCGATATTAATCTCAACAAGCGCAACGAAGATTTCGGTCAGACATTGGGACGCTATGGTGTCAGCAGCGGACCTTACATCGTATTGCCTTTGCTGGGACCAAGTTCTGTTCGTGATACGTTCGGTATCGCTGTCGACAGCTTCTTTATGGATCCTGTGACACAAGGGGTGACGGGTGTCTTTATGACCAATGTTCCTTATCTTAATACAACAGCGCTACGTTTCCCTGTGGCTGCAGCGAGAACGGTTAATGCAAGGGCGCAATTCCTGGAACAAGATAAGACACTGGAAGAAGCTGCATTGGACAAGTATGAATTCGTACGCGATGCTTATTTGCAAAGACGTACAAGTCTGGTGAACAACAAGGCTGAAGAAAAATAAATAGCGCGGGAATCGTTTTGATCTTCGGATGCGTGCCGCATCCGGACGCGTACCGATAGAGTAGATACAAACAAGGCACATTGATTAGGAAGAACTCCGCTAATCAGTGTGCTTTGTTTTTTGTCAATCCAAGAAAAGAAGCCGATGCTGCTATGCCGCTACGATGGTGGCCATAGATCGAGTATCAATGAGGTGGATTTAGAGATGGTGGAGATCTGAGTTAATGAAAAATCCCGTAGTTATTATTGGAAGCGGATTAGCCGGTTATGCGGTGGCGCGTGAATTGCGTAAACTGAATACGGAACTTGATGTTGTCATGCTATCTGCCGATCATGGCGGTTTTTACTCCAAGCCCATGCTGTCAAATGCATTGTCATCCGGGAAAACCCCCGAGTCGATTGTCAACGGTGACGCCGTTCAAATGGCGGCACAATTGAAAATTTCCATTCGACCTCACTGCCGTGTCAGCGCGATTGATCAAGCCGCGCGTGCGGTGACATTGGCCGATGGTGAGAAAATTCCTTACAGCCAATTGGTTTTGGCGTTGGGTGCCGATCAAGTGCATTTGCCCCTTTCAGGCGATGGTGTGGCGGATATATTGACGATTAACGATCTCGACGATTATAAAAAATTTCGTGTTGCACTGACCGGAAAAAAACGTATCAGCATCATTGGCGCGGGTTTGATCGGTTGCGAGTTTGCCAACGACCTGGCGACCGCCGGTTACCAAGTCGATGTGATAGATATCAGCGCGCAGCCGCTGGGGCGTCTTTTGCCGCCAGCGGGCGGGGCATTTATACGGCAAAGGCTGGAAGCGGCGGGTGTGGTTTTTCATTTGAACGCATCCACGCAGTCTGTTGATCAAGCGCAAGAAAGGCAACGCCTGACATTCGCCGATGGAAACGTAATTGAATCAGATATCGTTCTGTCCGCGGTCGGGTTACGCGCGCGAACACAACTGGCCGCAGCGGCCGGTATTCCCGTTAATCGTGGAATTGTCGTTAACCGCTTGTTACAAACACAGTTTGACGATATCTACGCCTTGGGGGATTGCGCCGAAGTGGCAGGAAAAGTGTTGCCTTTTGTGATGCCGATCACGCATGCAGCCCGCGCCCTGGCGGCAACGCTTGCAAGCAACCCGACTGAAGTCCGCTATCCGGCGATGCCGGTTATCGTAAAAACACCTGCATGTCCTGCGGTTGTTTCGCCGCCTGATTTCACTATAAAAGGTGAATGGCATGTGGAGGCTGATCAGAATGGCGTAAAGGCGCTCTACCAGGATGAAACCGGCCGGTTGCTTGGTTATGCTCTGTTGGGTGCGGCGACACAAGAAAAAAATAGCCTTACTCCCCACTTACCTCCGGTATTGGAGTAAGAAACATTTCTTGCTTTTGGTGATCTACTCCCGGACGAGCCATTAAAAAAATTCACAATATTTGCAGCGATGAAATTTCTCTTTGATCTATTTCCGGTAATTTTATTTTTCCTGGCGTTCAAGCTGTACGATATCTTCATCGCCACTGCGGTTGCGATAGTGGCAGCGATTGCACAAATAGCCTGGCTTTGGTTTCGCAATCGCCACGTCGATAAAATGATGTGGATCAATTTGGCTGTTATTGTCATTTTTGGCGGTGCGACATTAATATCCCAGGATGAAACATTCATCAAATGGAAACCGACCGTGTTGTATTGGTTGATTGCAACCGTTTTATTGGGATCCAATGTAATTTTCAAAAAAAACCTGATACAGGCAATGCTCGAAAAACAGATGGTTTTGCCGCCTTTGGTCTGGAGCAGGCTCAATTTAAGCTGGGTGGGGTTTTTTCTAACGATGGGGTGTGTCAACCTGTATGTCGCGTTTAATTTTCCGGTGGATACCTGGGTTACATTCAAGTTGTTTGGTGCTACGGGAATGATGCTTGTTTTTGTAATCGCACAAGTGATGATGTTAGGAAAATATTTGCAAGATGCCCCGGCTGCATTGACTGAGGATGCTCCTGTCAATGAACCGGATGATTTCAAGAATGAAAGAGAAAATAAAGCGAATAAGGAACGATAATGTTATACGCCATTAATGGAGAAGATGTGCCGGACAGCTTAGGAAAACGGATGACAGTCCGTCCGGAGCATCTGAAAAGAATTCAAGTATTACAAGATGAAGGACGCTTGATTTTAGCCGGGCCTTATCCGGCTATCGACAGTCAAGATCCTGGCCCTGCGGGGTTTTCCGGCAGTTTGATTGTGGCCGAGTTTGAGTCCCTGGAAGCAGCGCAGGCATGGGCTAACGCCGATCCCTACGTTAGCGCGGGCGTCTATAAGAAAGTGACCGTAAAACCTTTTAAAAAAGTGCTGCCGGCATAAAGCAACGGCAGCATCATGTCTTCAACAGTATCAAGTTATTCAATAGAAATAATGGTCTGTAGAGATTCACGTCGATTCAGTTAAGGCGTATACTTTCTTGCGGCGATATATTCTGGCGAATATAAATTTTATCTCAATCACAAAAAAGGAAATTCAATGCGTTTGACGAAATTCTCACAGGCAATGATGATTAGTGTTTTAGGAGTGATTACACTATCAGCTCAAGCCCAATCAACAGGTACCGTGGCTAAGGTAAATGGCGTAGCGATTCCGCAGTCACGTCTGGAATTAATGGTGAAGGCCAGTGCGGCGCAGGGTCAGCCTGATGGTCCGGAAATGAGAAAGGCTTTGCGTGAAAATCTGATCGCTGAAGAGATTCTCGCGCAAGAAGCAGCGAAAAAGAAATTGGATAAAGATCCCGATGTCATCGCACAACTTGAAATAGCCCGCCAGGCAGTGCTGGTGAGAGCTTTTCAGGCGGATTACATCAGAAATAATGTGGTGAGTGAAGAGACTTTACGCAAAGAATACGAAGTTCTGAAAGTGCAAATGGGGGACAAAGAATACAAGGCACGCCATATTCTTGTCGCCAATGAAAATGAAGCCAAGGATATTATTGCAAAACTCAAAAAAGGCGGTAATTTTGCAAAAATAGCGGAAGAGAAATCGATTGACGACGGCAGTAAAGAAAATGGCGGCGAGCTTAATTGGAGCCCACCGGCCGCTTATGTCAGACCATTTTCCGAGGCGCTGGTGAAATTATCCAAGGGGGCATTGACGGAACAACCGGTGCAAACTTCTTTTGGCTGGCACGTGATTCAGTTGATGGATATCCGCCCAATGGAAGTACCGCCTTTTGAAGAAGTGAAACAAAATATTCAGCAACGTGTATTGCAGCGCGAATTTGGAACAGTGGTACAAGAATTGCGCAGCAAAGCAAAAGTAGAGTAACGCTTGTAATTGCGATGCGCCCCGGGTAGATCGGACAGCGATGCTGTATTTTTACAGCGAAGCAGTTTTTTCCACCCGGGGAGATAGCGCGCAAAGTAACTCATAGCTGGTCGTACCAGCGCTCTGAGCCACTTCATCAACACCCAATCCCTTTCCCCACAATGTAACCGGACTATTCAGTCCGGCATTTTCAATACCGGTTAAGTCTACCGCGAGCATGTCCATTGACACCCGGCCCAACAACCGGCTGCGTTGATTATTGACCAATACCGGGGTGTTCGTCGGCGCATGGCGTGGATATCCATCCGCATAACCGCATGCGACAATGCCGATGCGCATTGGCTCGGCCGTTTGAAAAAGGCCGTGATAACCGACTCTGTCACCAACTCCCAAATCCTGTGTGGCGATAATTCTGCTCGATAGTGTCATGACGGGCCGCAGGTCTAATTCCGCCGCAGTTTTATCTGTAAAAGGCGAAGCGCCGTATAGCATAATGCCAGGGCGCACCCAATCGGTATGCGTGACAGGATAACGAATAATCGCTGCTGAATTTGCGAGTGAGCTGGGATAACGGCGGTGCTCTTTCGTGATGGCTTCAAAGTACTGTAACTGTCCAATGACATTCTCTGCTTCGTCGGGCTCATCAGCGGAAGCAAAGTGTGTCATCAATGTAATGTTTTTGTAGTATTGCTTTTCGATCAGTGTGCCGATGGCTGGTGAAAATTGCTGTGGCGCCAGCCCCAGACGATTCATCCCGGTATTGATCTTGATAAACAAATCAATGTTGTAATGTTTGGAGGCTGACAACATGGCAATTTGCTCAGCATGATGAACGACCGCGCTCAAACGGTATTGCTCAAGGATTGCTAATTCTCCGGTTGAAAAAAAACCTTCCAGGAGCAGGATGGGATGCTGGTAACCGGCGTCGCGCAGGCATATTGCCGCATCCAGTTCCAGTAGCCCGAATCCATCGGCGTCTTTGAGGGCGCTGGCGCTATGGAGTAATCCATGGCCGTAAGCATTGGCTTTAAGGATGGCCATGATGCGCGATTGTGGAGCATGTTGGCGGACTACGGATAGATTATGAGTTAAAGCGGCAAGGTCGATAAAAGCTTGGGTAGGGCGTGGCATTAATTTAATGTTCAGAATAAGCAAGAGCGAGTATTATTCGCAAGTTTTTTATAATAATCTAATTTTGTGATGCCGATTTAACTTTTATGTCGCCATACCTTAACATGCGAAGTGGCATGATGTGCTAATCTTGTGCACGCGACTGGAAGCGCTTAAAGGGATCAACAGCTGGTGATTTTGTTACACAGGCGATGTATCGCATGCAAGAATGATTCAATATCCTGAATCCACTCAGAAAAAATAAATATACAAGGAAATAGCTTGGAACGCGGTTTTTATACGATTATGGCAGCGCAGTTTTTCTCTTCATTGGCAGATAACGCGTTGCTGGTTGTGGCGATTGCATTGTTGATTGATTTACATGCACCGGCCTATTTAACACCCATGCTGAAGTTTGTTTTCGTGTTGTTCTACGTTATTTTGGCTCCTTTCGTTGGCGCATTTGCGGATTCTATGCCGAAAGGGCGCGTCATGTTTATTAGCAACACCATTAAAATTACCGGTTGCGGATTACTCTTCACCGCGATGCATCAATATTTCGCATTGGCTGCGTATGCGGTTGTGGGGCTCGGTGCGGCCGCCTATTCGCCAGCCAAGTACGGCATCTTGACCGAATTGTTGCCTGCGGAGAAATTGGTGATTGCCAATGGTTGGATCGAAGGATTAACGGTGGCATCGATAGTACTGGGCACGGTATTGGGCGGCGTGCTCATTACTCCTTCCGTTGCCGACGTGCTGCTGCAGTTTGATTTTCCTGTTATTGACATGGGGATCGATAACGCATTGGAAAGCGGTATCCTGATCATTGCTGTCATTTATGCCATCGCGGCACTGTTCAATTTGTACATCCCGAATACCGGCGTTGATCATCGTATTCCCAAAAAGAACCCTTTCTTTCTGATTCACGAGTTTAGTCACTGTGTGAAATTATTATGGACCGATAAGCTGGGACAAATCTCGCTTGCGGTGACCACGCTGTTTTGGGGAGCAGGCGCGACCTTACAGTTTATTGTGTTGAAATGGGCGGAAGTGGCGATGAATTATCCGCTCAATCAAGCTGCGCAATTACAGGGTGTGGTTGCAGTGGGGATTGCCGTGGGTGCTGTGATGGCAGCCCGGTGGATTTCGCTGCGCCAGTCTGTCAAAGTAATTCCACTGGGCATTGCGATGGGTATTGTGGTGATGGCAATGATTCTGGTGAAAGACCTGTGGATCGCAATCACATTGCTGATGCTGATTGGCGGCCTGGCAGGATTCTTCGTCGTGCCGATGAATGCTTTACTGCAACATCGCGGACATATTTTGATGGGTGCCGGGCATTCCATCGCGGTGCAAAATTTCAATGAAAACCTGAGTATTCTGGCGATGCTGCTACTCTATGCGCTGCTGATATGGTTTGAAGTGCACATCTATATTGTGATTGCCGCTTTCGGCCTGTTTGTTTCTGTCATGATGGCATTGATCCGGAAATGGCATTTGTTGAATCAAAGTAAGGAAGATTCGCTTCATTTGATCGGGGCAAAGAAAACACACTGATTTCGCATGCAACTCTGTCGCATGAAGAACAAATGCTATCGCAGTGATTGCATCGTCGTTTGTGCGAAACACAAATCTTTCCAGGCTTTTGCTTTTTCAGGCAGAGAACGCAGCAGATAAGCCGGATGGTAGGTAACAATCAACGGTATGCCGGAATAATCGTGTACTTTCCCGCGCAAACTGGAAATGCTGTCGTCGCACTTCAAAAGATTCTGCGCGGCAACTTTGCCTAAGGCGACGATGAGCTTGGGTCTGATTAATGCAATCTGCCGGGTTAAGTAAGGCTCGCATTGCAGTGCTTCATTCGCGCTCGGATTTCTGTTATTGGGCGGGCGGCACTTGACGATATTGGCGATATAGACTTGTTCGCCGCGCTTTAAGTGAATCGCGGCGAGCATTTGGTCCAGCAGCTTGCCGGCTTGACCGACAAACGGCTCGCCGATTTCATCTTCGCGCGCGCCGGGACCTTCTCCAACGAACAACCAATCGGCATTCTCAGCGCCGACGCCAAATACGGTCTGGATGCGTGTCTGGCTTAAAGGGCACGCAACACAATGCGTTACCGCCGCCTTCAATTGATCCCAATCCATCTGCGCGATGGGCGGCTGCGCTGTGCTTTTCCCAAGCTCGGGCGGCAGTGGAAAATTTCTGCTTTCAGCAACCTGCGGCTCCGCGGTGTCTGATTTTAAGCGCCACACCGGCAGCAAATTCAATTCCTTCAGTATTTGCCTGCGCCGGGTATTCATAACATCAGCCGCATGACAAGCGCATCTTCGCGTCCACACATGGCGGGGTAATAGCCTTTGCGTGTGGCGATATGCTGAAAACCCATTTGTTTGTACAGCTGCGCGGCACCTTGATTGGATTCGCGCACGTCCAGGAAAATCGATTTTGCGTTTTGTTCTTTGGCATGCTGAATGAAGAATTGCAGCATTTTTTTGCCCAAGCCCTGTTTTTGCCAATTGGCGGCAATGCCAAGGGTGAGGATATGGGCTTCTTCAGGACTCATCATCATGATCCCGTAACCCATCAGCGTATCGGTTTGGTGCAGAACCCGGCACACATATCCGGTTTTGATGGAATCGGCAAAATTTCCCAGTGACCATGGAAACAAAAAGATCTCCCGTTCGATCAGGATAATACGATCCAGATCCGAGAGCTGCATCGGTCTGATTTCAATAGGTTGTTGCGCTGCCATGTTCATCGCTCGTTTTCCTTTAGCGCGACTTTGTTGCGGATGTATACGGGCATTGCATGAGCCGGATCAACGCATGCGCCATCGCGGAATTTAGGAAGCGCAAGTTGTGCCACTTCGTGCGCCCGCGGATGCAATCCATAATGGGTCTGTTGTATATGTTCGCAATACAACTGCGATAAATCCGGGTACACATCAAAACCGCTGCCGCATCCATGCCACCCATTACCGGAAACTGCGGGCGCTTGTTGCGGCAGGCAGAGTGCGGGCGGGCTGATAACTGCCCAGTCAGCATGTGCCGATTTCCGATAGGCGGCATGATAAAGCTCACCCATACGGGCATCAAGCGCCACGATCACTTTCTCTGCGTCAGTTTGTTGCGAGACGGCTTCCAGTGTGCTGATTGCCGCAACCGGCAGGCCGGTGGCGTAAGCCAAACCTTGTGCGACGCCGCAGGCAATGCGTAGACCGGTAAAAGATCCTGGGCCTGCGCCGAAAGCGATGCCGTCCAATTGTTGCAATGTTAATTCTGCTTCGGCCAGGAATTTTTGCACCATCGGGAGAATAATTTCAGAATGAGTCCGCCCGGCAAGGATTTCCTGACCGGATATAGTGCCATCCAGATTGAGTGCGACGGAGCAGAATTCAGTAGAGGTTTCGAGAGCGAGAATTTTCAAGTTAATTGCGAGCCGAGGTATGTGGGAGTTTTACTGTCAATACGATTGAAAAATAAGTTTAAGCTATGGAGTGTTTGCCACCGGCTGCTTATTTTAACCGCCAATGATCGAGTGGAACATAGTCAACGCCTGTTTGTGTTAGTTTCGACTGCAACAGAGTCCATTGACTGACAGGCCAATGAATAGGATCGATCAGATCAATATTGACCGCACGCACGGCTTTCCGGAAGAGCGTAATGTGCGGTTTGTAAACCCGGCGGTCAAATACGAATCTGTCTTCTGACAGAGTTGATTGTAATGCAGTGACCAGATCGAACAGTTCAGCCGGGAATTGCTTCGCGTGAAGGTAAATGATTTGATTGTGTTTCCAGTAGCTGATCTTATCCAGACAAAGCGCAAATTTCTTCGCCGCTATTTTTCTCATGATGTGCCGGAGCGTTTCGATGCGCTGAGCGCTGACATTACCCAGAAATACCAGCGTGAGGTGAAAATGCGGCATTACGATTTGGCGCCCGCCGCAAATGGGCGCCAGTAATTTAGCCTGATGCGCCAGCTGTTTTTGTACAAATTTACTGGGAGAAATAGCAAAGAATACACGAAGGGATTTTATTTCCGGATCTGTATCTTGTTTAGTCAATCTTGCTTTCCACGCGGTCGATCAAGCATACGACTTCGGCTGCGATGCCTTCTTTGCGGCCGATTGCACCCAGATGCTCGGCTGTTTTGGCCTTGATATTGATATTGCGCGCCGATGTTTGCAGATCTTGCGCAATATTGGCGATCATTGCCGGGATATGCGGCGCCATTTTTGGAGCTTGGGCAATGATGGTGGCATCAAGATTGACGATTTGGTAATGATTATTTTCCAGCAAGCTATATACATTGCGCAGCAGCACGCGGCTATCGATATTTTTGTAGCGCGGATCGGAATCGGAAAAGTGTTGTCCGATGTCTCCCAATGCCGCCGCACCCAACAGCGCATCACAGATGGCGTGCAATAACACATCCGCGTCCGAGTGGCCAAGCAGCCCTTTTTCATGCGGGATCGTAACACCGCCTATGATCAGCTGACGGCCTTCAACCAGTTGATGAACGTCAAAACCTTGTCCTATTCTTATTGTGCTCACGGATGATTCCTCTTTTGTATGATCAATTCGGCCAAAGCCAAGTCCTGCGGGTAGGTTACTTTAAAATTGTACGCATCGCTAGGCACCAGTTTAGGATGGAGCCCCAGTGCCTCAATGGCGCTGGCATCGTCCGTCACATTCATGTTTGCTGCATTTTGCAATGCCCGGGTGAGCAGCTCGCAGCGGAACATTTGCGGTGTTTGCGCCTGCCACAAGTTATCGCGTGATTCAGTTTGTCGCACGTGGTTGTCTGCGTCACCGCGCTTCAAAGTATCGGCAACAGGTACGGCTAACAATCCACCTACGTTGTCACTGGCTAATTCACCGATCAATTTATTCAGCTGATCCGATGTCAGGCAGGGTCTGGCAGCATCGTGCACCAATACCCAGTCTTGTGGATTGATCAGGTTCTTTTGTTGTGCGGCGATCAGGCCATTGAGTACGCTGTCCGCCCGAGTCGCGCCGCCGAACTGTAATACTGTTAATTTTTGAGAGAATTCGGACCAATCGTATTGAGACCAATGAATGTCGCCGGGTGACAATACGATAAATACTCCCGCAATCGATCGATTGTTGCATAATGTTTTGATTGCATGATAAATCATGGGCCTGCCGCACAACGGCAAGTATTGTTTGGGGAGTTCGTTTCCCATACGTGAGCCTGAGCCTGCTGCGGGAATTAAGGCAAAAAATTGGGACATTATTTAAGCGGTGATGAGATCTGGTTTAAAAAATAGGCTGGCGGATAAAAATGTGCGGTCAGCTAAGTATATATAAGCCGATCATTATAATTTTTTATTTGCCGCTTGTTTGAAATTGTAGCCAATGGTTTGTGCGTGTATTGGGGATATAAATGCAATGACTGGGTTGACGGAAGGCGCACGGAACTAAAATCCAGTAAACGGTATAATCAGCAAATTCAAACTCAAGGTGGAATATATGGAAGCAGAACAAATCAATGCAGTTTCTAATCTTCTCCAGGATCTGGGTAATCGTGCCGGTGAATTACGGAGGTTTCTTTGACTTCGATGCTAAACAGACCCGATTAAACGAGTTAACACGACTGCTTGAGGATCCGGCAATCTGGAATGACAGTAAGCGCACCCAAGAAATTGGGCAAGAGAAAAAGTCGCTGGAAGATACTGTGGTGACATTGGTATCGATGGAGCAGCAGTTGCAGGATGCGGAAGAGTTATTTCAAATTGCGAAGGAAGAAAACGATGAGGCGGCGCTTGAGAGTATTGCCGTTGATGTCAATAAGGTAGAGCAGGTCATTGCGAATCTGGAATTTCGCCGTATGTTTTCCGATCCGATGGATCCGAAGAATTGTTTTGTGGATATTCAGTCGGGCTCGGGGGGAACGGAAGCGCAAGATTGGGCTGCCATGCTTGAACGCATGTATCTGCGGTATTGTGAAAGGCAAGGGTGGGCGGTTGAAGTTCTGGAAGAGTCGCCGGGGGATATTGCCGGCATCAAGAGTGCTACCTTGAAAGTGACGGGTGAATATGTGTATGGGTATTTGCGCACTGAAACGGGCGTACACCGATTGGTGAGGAAATCGCCGTTTGATTCCGGTAACCGCCGTCATACATCATTTGCAAGTGTATTTGTATATCCGGAAGTCGACGATACGATAGAAATTGAAATTAATCCGGCCGATCTGCGCATAGATACATTCCGCGCATCGGGTGCGGGAGGTCAGCATATCAATAAAACCGATTCCGCTATTCGTATTACTCACAACCCGACGGGGATCGTTGTGCAATGTCAAAGTGGACGTTCGCAACACCGCAATAAGGCGGATGCGATGGTTATGCTGAAATCGCGCTTGTATGAAGCGGAGTTGCGTAAGCGTAACGAAGAAAAGCAAGCCATAGAAGAAACGAAAACGGATATAGGCTGGGGTCATCAAATCCGGTCTTATGTATTAGATCAGTCGCGCATAAAAGATTTACGGACAAATGTTGAAATCGGTAATACGCAAAGTGTTTTAGATGGAGATTTGAACAGCTTTATTGAAGCAAGCCTGAAACAAGGTGTGAAGTATTAATTTTAGTAAAAAAATTGAGTAGCGTGAGTGACTGTAATTAAAAGCATTTTGTCGGTAGAAGGGTTCTTTGAGGCTATTTTGTGAAAATTATCTGCAGAAATTGCTTGACCGGTCTTTTAGACTCTGTATAATTCCGCTTCTCGCTACTGCGCAACATTAAAAACAAGTAGCGACGCTCTTTAAAAAATTACAATCGATAGGTGTGAGTACTTAAATTGAGAGTAGATTCGATTCGAAAGAATCAAGAATCAAAAAAATTAAGTGCTCGCAAGAAATAAGTAGATATTGGTTTTTATTAATCAACATCATAATACGTCAAGCGAGAGTTTTACCAGAATTAAACTTAAGAGTTTGATCCTGGCTCAGATTGAACGCTGGCGGCATGCTTTACACATGCAAGTCGAACGGCAGCACGGGTGCTTGCATCTGGTGGCGAGTGGCGGACGGGTGAGTAATACATCGGAACGTGTCCTGAAGTGGGGGATAACGCATCGAAAGATGTGCTAATACCGCATATTCTCTGAGGAGAAAAGTAGGGGATCGAAAGACCTTATGCTTTTGGAGCGGCCGATGTCTGATTAGCTAGTTGGTAGGGTAATGGCTTACCAAGGCAACGATCAGTAGTTGGTCTGAGAGGACGGCCAGCCACACTGGGACTGAGACACGGCCCAGACTCCTACGGGAGGCAGCAGTGGGGAATTTTGGACAATGGGCGCAAGCCTGATCCAGCAATGCCGCGTGAGTGAAGAAGGCCTTCGGGTTGTAAAGCTCTTTCAGTTGAAAAGAAAAAATTGTGACTAATAATCATAATTCATGACGGTATCAACAGAAGAAGCACCGGCTAACTACGTGCCAGCAGCCGCGGTAATACGTAGGGTGCAAGCGTTAATCGGAATTACTGGGCGTAAAGGGTGCGCAGGCGGTTCTGTAAGTCAGATGTGAAATCCCCGGGCTTAACCTGGGAACTGCGTTTGAAACTGCAGAGCTAGAGTGCAGCAGAGGGAGGTGGAATTCCATGTGTAGCAGTGAAATGCGTAGAGATATGGAAGAACATCGATGGCGAAGGCAACCTCCTGGGCTAGCACTGACGCTCATGCACGAAAGCGTGGGGAGCAAACAGGATTAGATACCCTGGTAGTCCACGCCCTAAACTATGTCAACTAGTTGTCGGGTCTTATTAGACTTGGTAACGTAGCTAACGCGTGAAGTTGACCGCCTGGGGAGTACGGTCGCAAGATTAAAACTCAAAGGAATTGACGGGGACCCGCACAAGCGGTGGATTATGTGGATTAATTCGATGCAACGCGAAAAACCTTACCTACCCTTGACATGTCAGAAAATTTTCAGAGATGGATTTGTGCCCGAAAGGGAATCTGAACACAGGTGCTGCATGGCTGTCGTCAGCTCGTGTCGTGAGATGTTGGGTTAAGTCCCGCAACGAGCGCAACCCTTGTCATTAATTGCCATCATTTAGTTGGGCACTTTAATGAGACTGCCGGTGATAAACCGGAGGAAGGTGGGGATGACGTCAAGTCCTCATGGCCCTTATGGGTAGGGCTTCACACGTAATACAATGGCGCGTACAGAGGGTTGCCAACCCGCGAGGGGGAGCTAATCTCAGAAAGCGCGTCGTAGTCCGGATCGGAGTCTGCAACTCGACTCCGTGAAGTTGGAATCGCTAGTAATCGCGGATCAGCATGTCGCGGTGAATACGTTCCCGGGTCTTGTACACACCGCCCGTCACACCATGGGAGTGGGTTTCACCAGAAGCAGGTAGTCTAACCGTAAGGAGGGCGCTTGCCACGGTGAGGTTCATGACTGGGGTGAAGTCGTAACAAGGTAGCCGTAGGGGAACCTGCGGCTGGATCACCTCCTTTCAAGAGTATCTCATTTAAGTACTCACAACCTATCGATTGTTTATAGGCAAGACTAAAAATCAAAAGCTTGTGCTAATGTTCGAGTGGAATTTGGGCTCATCAAGGGTCTGTAGCTCAGTTGGTTAGAGCACACGCTTGATAAGCGTGGGGTCGGTGGTTCAAATCCACCCAGACCCACCAACATAAGGGGGTGTAGCTCAGCTGGGAGAGCACCTGCTTTGCAAGCAGGGGGTCATCGGTTCGATCCCGTTCACCTCCACCAATTTATAGTTCTTAAGTGTTAGTGAGAACTATTTTTTATCATCATGAGCTTGTGTGATAAGTTTCTTGCCTATTGAAATTAATTTTGTTCTTTAAAAATTTGGAAAAAGTAAAATATTTATTTGTATAAAATAATCGCAAAGATTTTGATTATTTTTAAAATAAATTATGGGTTAGATTGTATCTTAAAGATAGTGCAGTAAGTAATAGAAACTATAGCTAAGTTATTAAAGTTATAGGATCAAGTGAATAAGTGCATGTGGTGGATGCCTTGGCGATTACAGGCGATGAAGGACGTGGAAGCCTGCGAAAAGCTTCGGGGAGCTGGCAAACAAGCTATGATCCGGAGATATCCGAATGGGGAAACCTGACTCTTGCTTAATTAGTTTTGTTATGTGTATTTGAGTAAAATTAATTGAGCAAGAGTCAACCTTAGCTGAATATATAGGCTAAGTGTGGCGAACCTGGTGAACTGAAACATCTAAGTAACCAGAGGAAAAGAAATCAACCGAGATTCCCAAAGTAGTGGCGAGCGAACTGGGATCAGCCTTCAATATTTAATATTTGAATTAGTCGAATTTTCTGGAAAGTTAAACCGTAGTGGGTGATAGTCCCGTAGGCGAAAATTCAAATATAGAACTAAGATTGAGATAAGTAGAGCGGGACACGTGAAATCCTGTTTGAAGATAGGGGGACCATCCTCTAAGGCTAAATACTCGTAATCGACCGATAGTGAACCAGTACCGTGAGGGAAAGGCGAAAAGAACCCCGGAAGGGGAGTGAAATAGATCCTGAAACCGCATGCATACAAACAGTGGGAGCCCGTAAGGGTGACTGCGTACCTTTTGTATAATGGGTCAGCGACTTACATTCAGTAGCAAGCTTAACCGAATAGGGGAGGCGCAGCGAAAGCGAGTCTTAATAGGGCGTATAGTTGCTGGGTGTAGACCCGAAACCAGATGATCTACTCATGGCCAGGATGAAGCGAGGGTAACACCTCGTGGAGGTCCGAACCCACTAATGTTGAAAAATTAGGGGATGAGCTGTGGGTAGGGGTGAAAGGCTAAACAAATCTGGAAATAGCTGGTTCTCTCCGAAAACTATTTAGGTAGTGCCTCATGTATCACCTTTGGGGGTAGAGCACTGTTATGGCTAGGGGGTCATTGAGACTTACCAAACCATTGCAAACTCCGAATACCAAAGAGTGCGAGCATGGGAGACAGACATCGGGTGCTAACGTCCGGTGTCAAAAGGGAAACAACCCAGACCCTCAGCTAAGGTCCCCAAGACACAATTAAGTGGGAAACGAAGTGGGAAGGCATAGACAGTCAGGAGGTTGGCTTAGAAGCAGCCATCCTTTAAAGAAAGCGTAATAGCTCACTGATCGAGTCGTCCTGCGCGGAAGATGTAACGGGGCTCAAATTGTGCACCGAAGCTAGGGATTTACATTTTATGTAAATGGTAGGAGAGCGTTCCGTAAGCCTGTGAAGGTGGTTTGTAAAGACTGCTGGAGGTATCGGAAGTGCGAATGCTGACATGAGTAGCGATAAAGGGAGTGAAAGACTCCCTCGCCGAAAACCCAAGGTTTCCTGTGCAACGTTAATCGGCGCAGGGTGAGTCGGCCCCTAAGGTGAGGCAGAAATGCGTAGCTGATGGGAAACTGGTTAATATTCCAGTACCTTTGTTCAATGCGATGTGGGGACGAAGAAGGTTAACTCGGCCGGGTGTTGGATGTCCCGGTTCAAGCGTGTAGACGTGCCGTTTAGGTAAATCCGGATGGCTTAGTTGAGGCGTGATAACGCAACACTCTTCGGAGTGCCAAGTGAGTGATACCATGCTTCCAGGAAAAGCCACTAAGCTTCAGTTGAATAGAGACCGTACCGTAAACCAACACAGGTGGGTAGGATGAGAATTCTAAGGCGCTTGAGAGAACTCAGGAGAAGGAACTCGGCAAAATAGCACCGTAACTTCGGGAAAAGGTGTGCCCTTTGTATGTGTAGCGCCTTGCGCGTGAAGCAGAATAGGGTTGCAATGAATTGGTGGCTGCGACTGTTTAATAAAAACATAGCACTCTGCAAACACGTAAGTGGACGTATAGAGTGTGACGCCTGCCCGGTGCCGGAAGGTTAAATGATGGGGTGCAAGCTCTTGATTGAAGCCCCGGTAAACGGCGGCCGTAACTATAACGGTCCTAAGGTAGCGAAATTCCTTGTCGGGTAAGTTCCGACCTGCACGAATGGCGTAACGATGGCCACACTGTCTCCTCCTGGGACTCAGCGAAGTTGAAATGTTTGTGAAGATGCAATCTCCCCGCGGCTAGACGGAAAGACCCCGTGCACCTTTACTGTAGCTTTACATTGGACTTTGATAACACTTGTGTAGGATAGGTGGGAGGCTTTGAAGTGAATTCGCTAGATTTCATGGAGCCATCGTTGAAATACCACCCTGGTGTTGTTGAGGTTCTAACCTAAATCCATTATCTGGATTGGGGACCGTGTATGGTAGGCAGTTTGACTGGGGCGGTCTCCTCCCAAATTGTAACGGAGGAGTACGAAGGTACGCTAGGTACGGTCGGAAATCGTGCTGATAGTGCAATGGCAAAAGCGTGCTTAACTGCGAGACTGACAAGTCGAGCAGGTGCGAAAGCAGGTCATAGTGATCCGGTGGTTCTGTATGGAAGGGCCATCGCTCAACGGATAAAAGGTACGCCGGGGATAACAGGCTGATTCCTCCCAAGAGTTCATATCGACGGGGGAGTTTGGCACCTCGATGTCGGCTCATCACATCCTGGGGCTGTAGCCGGTCCCAAGGGTATGGCTGTTCGCCATTTAAAGTGGTACGTGAGCTGGGTTTAAAACGTCGTGAGACAGTTTGGTCCCTATCTGCCGTGGGCGTTGGAAGTTTGAGAGGACCTGCTCCTAGTACGAGAGGACCGGAGTGGACGCACCTCTGGTGTACCGGTTATGACGCCAGTCGTATCGCCGGGTAGCTATGTGCGGACGAGATAACCGCTGAAAGCATCTAAGCGGGAAACTCTCCTCAAGATAAGACTTCCCGAGGGTATAACCCTCCTAAAGGTTCGTCGAAGACTACGACGTTGATAGGTCGGGTGTGGAAGCATAGTAATATGTTAAGCTAACCGATACTAATTGACCGTGAGGCTTGATCCTATAACTTTGATAATTTAGACTATTGATATATTCTGACTCATTTTACTTTTTCCTTTTTGAATAATGTTTATTTAACGTTATTCAGTGCCAAGTTACGCTTGGCGGCCATAGCACTTTGGACCCACCTCTTCCCATCCCGAACAGAACCGTGAAACGAAGCTGCGCCGATGATAGTGTGCATTCGCATGTGAAAGTAGGTTACCGCCAGGCACTCTTTATTAGAGACCTCTCATCAAGATTAAATTTGATGAGAGGTTTTCTAGTTTCTGCTCCCTCGATTCGTAAAACTGCGAAATTTCTTCAATAATCTTGTTGCTGATAATAACCGACAAGAATTTTCTTTGAATCAAAATTGCAATTATTTGCAATATTTTCAATAATATTCATTTCTGATTTAAGTGGACGGCTATGAGTGAATCTGAAGTTAAGAAAGAAGATTGGGAAAGAACGCTACTTGAAAATCTTGCTCTGGCATCGCTTCGAGAGCAGCGCCGCACGCGCAGCTGGGGAATATTTTTTAAGCTAATTACTTTTTTATATCTTTTCATTTTATTGTTTGTTGCCTTAGGCTGGATTGAAGACGGCAAAGTTAGAATTGCCGAGAAGCATACCGCTCTGATTGATTTGCGCGGCATGATCACTCCCGATAGCATGAGCAATGCAGATAAAGTTAATGCCAGTCTGCGCTCTGCATTTCAAGATAAAAATACTAAAGGTGTAGTGTTACGCATTAACAGTCCTGGAGGGAGTCCGGTTCAAGCAGGATATATCAATGACGAAATACGTCGCCTGCGCGCCAAATACCCTGATATACCACTTTATGCTGTAGTCGGGGACGTTTGTGCATCAGGTGGATACTATGTTGCTGTAGCTGCTGATAAAATTTTTGTTGATAAAGCCAGCTTGATTGGTTCAATTGGTGTATTGATGGATGGTTTCGGTTTTGCCGGCACTTTGGAAAAATTGGGTGTTGAAAGGCGACTGCTTACTGCTGGTGAGAATAAGAGCTTCCTTGATCCTTTTACGCCGCTGGATCCTGCACAAAGGGAGCATGCGACACATTTGCTGCGTGAAATACATGAGCAATTCATTCAAGTAGTAAAACGGGGTCGAGGCGAACGTCTAAAAGATGTTCCGGAAATATTCAGTGGAATTGTCTGGACGGGTCAAAAAAGCATTGATTTAGGACTTACCGATGCAATGGGCAATGCCGAATATGTCGCGCGCGAAATTATTCAAGCTGAAGACTTGGTTGATTTTACGCCGCATGAGGGTTTGTCGGACTTGTTCAGCAAACGATTTGGTCAAATAGTTTTTAATATGCTTTCCGACCATGCACTAACATTGCGGTAAGAGAAAAATACATTTTCAAACTACTTATTATTGAGCAGCTCTGTTAGTGTTCGCGCTGCTCCGGTTTGCCATGAAGGCAAAACAAGAGCAAAATTTTTTGTCAGTTTTTCAGTATTGAGACGGGAATTGAACGGACGTTTTGCAGGCAGTGGAAAATCACTGCTAGCGATCGGTTGCAACGCGATGGATTGTATTTTGAGTGGGTAGTTCGCGCGTTCTGCATTTTCCAGGATAAATTTAGCAAAGCCATACCATGAGGTGTTCCCACTGGCAGTTAAGTGATACAAACCGGATACCTTGGGTTTTTGCTCAATCATGCGTAATGCATGAGCGGTGATATCGGCAATTAGCTCTGCTCCGGTTGGCGAACCGATTTGATCGTCGACTATGGTCAATTTATCGCGCTGCTGTGCCAAGTGAAGTATCGTTTTTATGAAATTATTTCCATAAGCGGCATAGACCCAACTGGTACGAAAAATCAAATGTAAGCAGCCGGAAGAGCGGATGCTTTTTTCACCTTCCAATTTAGATTCCCCATAGACATTAAGTGGATCGCAGTCATCAGTTTCCAAATAGGGTTGGCTGCTTCGACCATTAAAGACGTAATCCGTCGAATAATGAATGAGCCATGCATTGAGTCTTTTTGCTTCTTGTGCCAGAACAGCAGGTGCCTGAGCATTGAGCGCATAAGCTCGTTCAGGTTCACTTTCAGCTTTATCGACCGCGGTATAAGCTGCTGCATTGACGATGATATCGGGTGAGACTTGCCGGATAGTTTGTTGTATACCGGCGAGATCGTCCAAATCACCGCAAAATTCTTCACTGCTTGAGCTTAACGCGATTAATTCGCCCAGCGGTGCAAGACTGCGCTGCAATTCCCATCCTACCTGGCCATTTTTGCCGAATAATAGAATTTTCATGACTGTAATCCGGTGTAATGTTTTTTTATCCATTCCTGGTAAGCACCGGTTTGCACATCAGTTACCCATTGCCGGTTATTCAAGTACCACTGAATGGTTTTACGTATGCCGGTAGCAAAGGTTTCGACCGGTCTCCAGCCAAGTTCGCGTTCGATTTTCGTCGCATCGATGGCATAGCGCCTGTCGTGCCCTGGCCGATCCTGAACGTGCGTGATGAGGTTATGGAAATTTGTGCCGGGATAAGATTCTTCCAGCAGGTCACAGATGGTATGCACAATTTCGATATTAGGCTTCTCATTCCAGCCGCCTATATTATAAGTTTCTCCAGGAGCGCCGCGCTCCAATGCCCACCGGATCGCGCTGCAATGATCGGTAACATAGAGCCAGTCACGCACTTGTTGACCGTCACCATATACCGGTAAGGATTTTCCTGCTAACGCATTCACGATCATTAACGGAATCAATTTTTCCGGAAACTGGAATGGGCCGTAATTGTTAGAACAATTGGTGGTCAGTATGGGTAACCCATAAGTGTGGTGATAGGCGCGCACTAAATGATCGCTGGCCGCTTTGCTGGCTGAATAGGGGCTATTGGGTTCATAGCGATGCGCTTCTGTAAATGCGGAATCAGTTTTTTTCAATGAACCGTAAACCTCATCGGTTGAAACATGAAGAAAGCGGAAACTTTGTTTTGCAGAGAATTCCAGCTCGCGCCAATAAGCATGTGTTGCTTCCAATAAGCGGAACGTACCCAGAATATTGGTTTGAATGAAATCTTCCGGTCCGAGAATGGAACGATCGACATGGCTTTCAGCAGCCAGATTAATGATTGCGCGCGGTTGGTACTGAGTCAGCAATTGTGAAACCAACCGGGTATCGCCGATATCGCCTTTTACAAATATGTGCCGCGAATCTTGAGACAATGGCGCTAGATTTTGCAAATTTCCGGCATAAGTCAATTTATCGAGATTGATGATCTGTTCATCCGATTGCATCAACCAATCGAGAACAAAATTACTGCCAATAAATCCTGCGCCTCCCGTGACTAAAATCATGCAATTTTCCAGTTGATTAAATCAGTAATCTGAATTCCGGTCTTGTTCATGCTGAATCCCACAGCGGTAAAATCCCCGTTTCTCCCGATTTTACTTGAAATTCACAATCGATGCCGATCCCCGGAACCCATACCAGTTGTTCACCGCAGAACAGTAACGGTAAGGTATTGCGTTGCCAGGGCGGAATGGATGCTTCTTGCAGTAAGTTTTTCAAGCTTCTGCGCGGGCGATTGCAAGCCGGCATAAAACGTTCGCCGCCTTGCCGGGAACGAACAGTCACGGGCGCATTTGATAATTTTTGTTGACTGATACCTTGATCCTTAACGTGCGTAAAACGGATGCTGCCGCTCAGATGCCGCAGCGCTAGACACGATTCTCCCTGCCATGCGCATTGTTCTGGGTTTTGCGGTGAAGGTTGTTTAGGCAGGATATGGACAGCACCTTTGAAACAACGAATTTCGCTATGGCCAAAAACGATATGGAGCCGGTTATCGCTATCCGCGGATAAAAGCTGATTCACAATATCTTCCAATTTTGCTGTGCTGGGAAGTACTGCACCCTGTTGCGACAACATATAGCGCAGGAGATTTTTTGCACGTGGAAAGCTGAGCGTGCGTATGCGCTCGACTTGAAGCAAGCCGGAGACAACGCAATTTTCACTATCCATTGCCGCCAGTTCGTCCAGTAGTGACGACGCTTCGGACAGGTGACGGCTGGTGCGCAGCAGTGTTTTGGGATAACTGGGATAGCGTTTCTTTAGTAAAGGCAGAATCTCGTGCCGCAGGAAATTCCGGTTGAAACCGGTGTCGTTATTGCTCTCGTCGTTGATCCAGGTTAATTGATTCTTTTGAGCGTACGCTTCAATTCTGCTACGGGAAATTTCCAGCAGCGGGCGGAGAATTTGCGGCGCGGCATCGGAATCTTGTTTTCTGATCAGCGGCATCGCGCTCAACCCGCGGATTCCGGCGCCGCGAAATAATTGCAGTAACAGTGTTTCGGCCTGATCGTCCAAGTGTTGCGCCACCACCACGAAATCCGCTTGCATGCGGCTGAAGATGCGATAACGTTCTTCCCGGGCAATGGCTTCAAGACTTGTTCCGGTTTCTTTTTTAAGTTGCAGGGTAGCGATTTGGATTGGAACACCATAAGCTGCGCAGAGATCGCTGCAGAAATGGCTCCAACCGGCTGCATTGCGGCTGATGCCGTGATTCACATGGACAGCGGAAAGCGTAAAGGGTATCTGTTGGGATAATTGAGCGAGTATATCCAGTAGCACGACTGAGTCGACACCGCCGCTCAGTGCAATGGTAAGATGATTGCCCGGTTTTATATGCGCAAGTAATACAGCTTCAGCGTCACCCAGCAGGCTATTCGATTTTGACTTCCTTGAATGAGCCATATGCCATAAGCCGGTCCAGACGTTTTGCCAGAAGCGTTTCACTGGATTGATCTTGAAATTTGCGCAGCGACTCCTGCAATACGGCTTTTACCGATTGCATGATGGCCGGGTAATCCCGGTGAGCGCCCCCTATCGGTTCCGTAATGATGCTGTCGATCAAATTCATTGCTTTCAGCCGGTCGGCCGTAATGCCCATGATTTCCGCGGCTTCGGGGGCTTTGTCGGCGCTTTTCCACAAAATGGAAGCACAGCCTTCCGGCGATATGACGGAATAGGTGGCATACTGCAGCATGTGTATCACATCACCCACGGCAACAGCCAAAGCACCGCCGGAACCACCTTCACCGATAACGATGCAGATAATGGGAATTTTTAACTCTGCCAGAACATAAAGATTTCTGCCGATGGCTTCGGATTGTCCACGCTCTTCTGCATCAATACCGGGATATGCTCCGGGTGTATCGATGAAAGTAATCAGCGGGATCGAGAATTTTTCCGCCAAGCGCATCAAGCGCAATGCTTTGCGATAACCTTCCGGTTTCGGCATGCCAAAGTTACGGTAGATTTTCTCCCGAGTGTCACGCCCTTTCTGATGGCCGATCACCATAACGGTCTGACCGTTAAATCGCGCCAAACCACCGACTATTGCATGATCATCCGAGAAATTCCGGTCGCCATGCAGTTCTTCGAAGTCGGTAAATAGATGTTCTATGTAGTCCAATGTATAGGGGCGTTGCGGATGGCGCGCGACTTGCGAGATTTGCCAGGGTGTCAGTTTTGCGTATACATTTTTTGTCAGGGATTGGCTTTTTGCTTGTAAACGTGCAATTTCAGCAGAGATATCCAAAGCCGAATCATCTTGCGCAAAGCGTAATTCCTCAATTTTTGATTCAAATTCGGCGATATTTTGCTCAAATTCCAGAAAAGTGATTTTCATGTGGGCTAAGATATAATCCTAAAAACGAAATGATACAGGATTTGCGGCTAAATCTGCACCGCCGCATGCAGCAAAATCATGTTGAGCTCGACCTGAGCATTGTACGTTTTAATGCAAACTTGTCTGTTCAATGGACATTCTTTTTCGATGTAATAGGGCCGATGGGCCGCCTGGATGACATGAGGATTTTTTATGAACCGGCGCAATTTTCTGCAACAAATGAGCGTATTGGCCGCGTTACCAGCCGTTTCGCTGATGTGGCCGTTGCGGCTCGCAGCAATGGGTATCAACCCGGCGATTGTACCGCTCAATAAGCCGCACGAAGCATGGCGCGGACTAGTGGCGCCGGAAGCCTACCGGATTTTGTTTGAGGAACAAACCGAAGAGCCCGGCAGTAGTGAACTGAATGGCGAAGAGCGGGATGGGACATTCATTTGTGCCGCTTGTTACTTGCCGCTGTTTGAGAGCCGGAATAAATATGAAAGCGGAAGCGGTTGGCCCAGTTTTACGCAACCGATTGCCGGGCATGTCGGCACCAAAGCGGATTATCAGTTGATTTTTCTGCGTACCGAGTATCATTGCGCGCGTTGCGGAGGACATCAAGGGCATGTTTTTAAAGATGGTCCACCGCCCAGAGGGGAGCGCTGGTGCAATAACGGATTGGCGCTGAAATTCGTGCTGCAAACAGAATCATTGTCGGCATTGAGAAACTGAGAAATGGTCAGGAGATTGAACATCAATAAAATAAACACTATTTCCTTGGGCGATGTGACTCCGAAGATTTTTTTGCGTGATTACTGGCAGAAGCAGCCGTTGCTGGTAAGAAATGCTTTACCGGGTTTTAATGGCTTATTGACACGTGAAGAATTGATGGCATTGGCGTGTGATGAAGATGCGCAATCCCGTCTTGTGATACAGAAAAGCGGCAAATGGCATCTCACGCATGGCCCGTTAAGTGACCGTGATTTGGCAAAGCTGCCTAAAAAACAATGGACATTGCTCGTGCAAGATGTGAATCATTTTCTTGCTCCGGCGCGCGATTTGTTATCAAAGTTCCGATTCATACCGCACGCCCGGCTGGACGATTTGATGGTGAGTTATGCCCCTAAGGGCGGCGGGATCGGGCCGCATTTCGATTCCTATGACGTGTTCCTGCTGCAAGGAATGGGTTCCAGACGGTGGCAGATATCCGCGCAACTGGATGATGAATTTATCGCCGATGCGCCGCTCAGGATTTTGAAGAATTTTCAACCCGAGCAGGAATGGGTGCTCAATCCCGGCGATATGCTCTACTTGCCGCCCAAATACGCGCATAACGGTATCGCCGTGGATGACTGTATGACATATTCCATTGGTTTCCGTGCTCCCAGCCAGCAAGAATTGATAACGCAATTTCTCGTTCATTTGCAGGATACTATTTTAACGGATGGCTGGTATTCCGATCCCGGTTTGCAATGGCAATCGCACCCGTCAAAAATCAGTACTGCAATGCAATCCCGGGTTAAATCAATCTTGAAGAAGATTAACTGGGGGCGCGATGACATCGAGGATTTTCTGGGTATTTATCTCTCGGAACCTAAATCGCATGTTTTCTTTGCGCAACCCGCTAAATCATCGTCATTGCGTGTTTTTCTAAAGCGGATTAAAGAGAATGGAGTGCAGCTGGATTTAAAAAGCAGAATGTTAAGCAGCAACGATAAATTCTTTATTAACGGCGAGACTGTTGAAGTCGGCGCTGATGCATACAAGACATTGATCGAGTTAGCTGACAATTATGAATTGCCGCCCGCTTGCGGAATGGACAAAGAAACTGAGGAAATTCTTTATCAGTGGTATGTCAGTGGCTATATTCAAGTTAAAAACTAAGCGCTGTCTAAAGTAAAGTTTTTGTTCCATCGAATCGCCGGTTAATTTCCTCTGCGACGACTTGTTACTACATTGAATAAATTGAGTAATGTGATCTGGTGAGGCAGAATTTCTTGAATCAAATTTGTATAATCGGATGAGTTCGATTATCCTATTGCACGCAAATCAAAACGAAGAAAATGGGAGATTGAATGTTTAGATTTTCACTGATAGTAATCGCTTTTGCTATATTGACATTAAGTGCTTGTGAAGGAAAGAAAAGTCTTGATGGTTATCCAATGGATAAACCACCTCCATCCGCTTATGGACCTAGAGATTCTGAACCTCAAGGATTAAAATAAAAGGGGTTAGCAAGTAGCAGAGTTACTGCGAAAATATTTTCGCAGTAATCGTCAAAAAGCTGCTTAGAAACACTCTACTTGAGTCACAGATTCTGATAAGGGAATTTGTGACTCGATGATTGATTATAAAAAGATAAATTTACCGGATATTGTTGGTGATTCGTTTTTTTGTACATCAATCAAAATCTCTGGTTTCCATTTTCTCACTGCTGTACTCAAGTAACAGGAAATGGATTTGCAGAAAACGGGAGATCATTCAGATATTTTTATTGTCCGGATGATTAAAACCTGAATGGCAGATATGAATGGATTACTTTCGGCTCAGTAGCATGCTTGAAAGATAAGTTAAATTTGTTATATACTGCGTTGTTTACTTTAAGAACTTTTTATAAGGAAAATCATATGAAATATGCTCTTCTGGCTGCATTTTTACTATCGGTAACTTTATCAGCATGTGGTGGAAAACCTAGCCAAGCACTGCCTGAAACTGAAAAAGCAAACTACGAAAAAATCATCAGTGGTGGCGAAGCAGATAGTAAAAAATAATTCTTCTGCTTGGAAGGATTAATAAAAAACCGCCTTAGGGCGGTTTTTTATTTGTAAATTTGTTTCTATTTTTTGTGCTCTTTAATAAAAGAGAAGAGCTACTACAAAACTAACGCCTCAGGAATCTCATCCAGTCTGAATTGCTCCTGCTATTTAAGCTGCTCGTGCAATAGCTTCAGAATGCGGCTTGCAGTGGCAGAGCCTACGGCTGTTCCATCGTCATTCAGCAGAGTGACATTACTGATATTTGTGCCGGTGTTATGCACCTGTATGCGGTATTTTGCAGCTTTCGCGCTATCTTTATCTCCGCTGCGCCAGAACATGATATTGGAGAGAATACCTTCGTCATCGCCTTTTTTCTTGCTGTCTTTATCAGGACTAACGTAACGTACGAAATAGATGCCTTGCTCTCGATTGCGATCCTCAACGGTAAAGCCAATTCGATCCAGTGCTAAGCCGACTCGCCGCCATGACCGGTCAAATGCTTCGTTAACGACCAGCGAAGTGCCCTCTGAGTTGATGAACGCGCGTTCCGAGGTCGAACTTCTGCCGGTGGTCAGCTCCAGTTTTGCCTTTTGTTCCTCGACGCCGAAGCGCATCATCAAGCGGGATAGCATTTCCGCTTCCAAATCGGGATCTGCCGGGCGCGGTTGCCAGATTGTGCGGTTGAGACTGCCGCCTTCCAGCACTTCAGTCATACCGCGATGGCTGATATATACCTCAGTGGTTGTGTCGTTGCGTTCCAGCCGGGTACGGAATTTGTCGCGTTCAGCAGTTGAATAAATACTGTCCAGAAAGGTGGAAAGAAAAGTACGAATGATATCTTGCGGAATCTTGGCCCGGTTCTCAGCCCAATCGGTTTCCATAATACCGGCTTCGGGGACTTCCATTTTGATCAAGAAACCCAGTTCTTGCCAGAATTCCTTAACTACCGGCCAAACGGCTTCGGGCGGTTGAGGAATCACCAGCCAGCGTTGCGTTCCGGCGCGTTCAATATGCACATTCTGAATGGATAGCGGTATTAAGGAGGAACTGGCGGTTTTTTGCTGTCCGCCGCGTTCGTTGTTGTAGCTGGAGAAAGTGGTGCTGCCGGATGAATTCGCCTCGGGAATTGCGTAACGCTCATCAATAGCCGGTTGAATCAGATCGGGCGGAATTTCCAAAGGCGGCAGTTTTCCTGCGGACTTGTAATCGATGGTTTTAGTTTCCGGGAACAGGTCGATCATTTTGCAACCTGTGCTTGCCAATGAAAGCGTCAATACCAGAGACGGTATAGTGACTTTCCGCCATTTCATTTTTGACATCTTACCTCTTCAAATCGTGGATATTGGCTGACCGCATTGCTTCGCGAATAAGTTGGTGGTATTGGCTGGACAAAGGTGTGAGCGGCAGACGGATTCCGGGACCGATCAATCCCATTTGCTCGACAGCCCATTTTACCGGGATAGGATTGGCTTCTACGAACAGATCGAGGTGTAAACGCAAAAGCTTATTATTGAGCGCACGCGCGGTATTGAGGTCACCTGCAAATGCCGCAACGCACATGTCGTGCATCATCCGGGGTGCTACATTGGCCGTGACTGAAATCACACCATGCCCGCCCAGCAGTAAAAATGCCAGTCCGCTGACATCATCTCCGCTATAAATGAAGAAATCCGACGGCGCGCGTTGTAACAGATCGGAGCCGCGCCCGATATCGCCGGTGGCATCTTTAATGCCGACGATGTTGGGAATCTGCGCTAAACGTAACGCCGTATCGTTGCGGATATCGGCTACCGTCCGGCCCGGAACGTTATATAAGATGTGCGGGATATCAACGGCCTCGGCGATTGCTTTGAAATGTTGATACAACCCTTCCTGCGTCGGTTTATTGTAATAAGGCGCGACCGAGAGGCAGGCATCAACGCCGGCATTCTTGGCGTAAATCGATAAATCGATCGCTTCTCGTGTTGAGTTGGCGCCCGTACCGGCAATCACCGGTATGCGTCCGGCCACATGATCGACCGCGGTACGCATTAACAGGTGATGTTCCTCAAAATCTACTGTCGGGGATTCGCCGGTCGTACCAACGATGACGACACCGTCGGTACCCTGGTCTATGTGGAAATCAAGCAGCGTGCGGAAGCGATCGAGATCCAATCCGCCTTCTTCATCCATCGGGGTGACGATAGCAACCAAGCTACCTTTAAACATGACAATCTATCCGGTAAAAAGAATACATTTTACCCGAATCTCATTGTGTGTAAGTATATTCACCACGTCTCCCGGTCTATTTTTTCTGACTGCCCGTTTCCAATCGCATTTCGGAACGCATTGACATCATACGGCTTATCCGCTCACACGGGTGAAACGGATCGTGTCATCGCTGAGATCAACCTTAATCGTGTCTTTTGCAACAAATTTTCCTTCCAGTATCTCCTTAGCCAATGGATTTTCAATTTGTGTCTGGATCGCGCGTTTTAGCGGACGTGCGCCGAATACCGGATCAAAGCCAACTTCCGAGATCGTCGACAGTGCCGCATCGCTGACCTCAAGTTTCATTTCCAGTTTCGCCAATCTGGCTTCAAGATACTGCAACTGAATCTTAGCGATGGATCGAATATGCTGCTGATCCAACGCATGGAACACGACCACTTCATCGATACGATTAATGAATTCCGGCCTAAAGTAGGTTTTTACCTCACCCATCACAGCCTGTTTGATAACTTGATAATCGTTACCCGACATTTCCTGAATCATTTGCGATCCCAGGTTGGATGTCATGACGATGACGGTATTTTTAAAATCAACCGTGCGTCCTTGGCCATCGGTCATGCGCCCGTCATCCAGAACTTGCAATAACACATTGAATACATCGGGATGCGCTTTTTCCACTTCATCCAGTAGAATGACCGCGTACGGTTTTCTACGCACCAGTTCGGTCAAATAACCGCCTTCCTCGTAGCCGACATAGCCCGGCGGTGCGCCGATCAAGCGCGCAACCGAGTGTTTTTCCATGAATTCGGACATGTCGATACGGATCAAATGATCTTCCGAATCGAACAGAAAGCCGGCCAAGGCTTTGCACAACTCGGTCTTGCCCACACCGGTCGGACCCAGGAACAGGAACGATCCATACGGCCGGTTCGGATCGGACAGACCGGCGCGGGAACGGCGGATGGCGTCGGACACCAGCCGTACCGCTTCATCCTGCCCGACCACGCGGTCATGCAGCTTTTGTTCCATCAGCAGCAGTTTTTCGCGCTCACCCTGCATCATTTTCGATACCGGAATACCGGTCGCGCGCGACACCACTTCGGCGATTTCTTCCGCGCCCACTTGGGTGCGTAATAGTTTAGGTCTGGCTGCAGTGGCGGTATCAGTATCTTCACTCTGTTGTTTCAGTTGCGATTGCAATTGCGCTTCCAGTTGCGGCAGTCGTCCGTACTGCAATTCCGAAACTTTCTGCCAATCGCCTTTACGGGTGGCCGTTTCGATTTCCAGCTTGATTTTTTCCATTTCCTCTTTGACTTGCTGCGAACCTTGCACCTGGAATTTTTCCGTTTTCCAGATTTCCGCCAGATCGGCGTATTCGCGTTCTTTTTGTTTTATTTCATCTTCCAGCAGCTGGAGGCGTTTTTGCGAAGCTTCGTCCTTCTCTTTTTTGATCGCTTCACGTTCAATTTTAAGCTGTATCAAACGCCGGTCCAGTTTATCCAGCGCTTCCGGTTTGGAGTCAATTTCCATGCGGATACGCGCCGCAGCTTCGTCGATCAGATCGATCGCCTTGTCCGGCAGGAAGCGGTCGGTGATATAGCGGTTGGATAATTCCGCCGCCGCGACAATGGCGGGGTCGGTGATATCCACGCCATGATGCACTTCGTATTTTTCCTGCAAGCCGCGCAGGATTGCAATGGTGGCTTCCACACTCGGTTCTTCCACCAGCACTTTCTGGAAGCGCCGTTCCAGCGCAGCGTCTTTTTCAATGTATTTGCGGTATTCATCCAGGGTGGTCGCGCCGACGCAGTGCAATTCTCCGCGCGCCAATGCTGGCTTTAGCATGTTACCGGCGTCCATCGCGCCTTCCGCCTTACCGGCACCCACCATGGTATGCAGCTCGTCGATGAAAACAATGGTTTTTCCTTCATCCTGTGCGAGTTCTTTCAGTACCGATTTGAGACGTTCTTCAAATTCGCCGCGATACTTCGCGCCAGCGAGCAGGGCGGCCATATCCAGAGAGAGAACGCGTTTGTCTTTCAGGCTTTCCGGCACTTCCCCGTTGATTATGCGCTGCGCCAAGCCCTCAACGATGGCGGTTTTACCCACGCCCGGCTCACCGATCAGCACCGGGTTGTTTTTGGTGCGCCGTTGCAGCACTTGTATTGCCCGGCGGATTTCATCGTCGCGCCCGATCACCGGATCCAGTTTGCCTTGACGCGCGCGCTCGGTGAGATCCAGCGTGTATTTTTTCAAGGCTTCGCGGCTGCTTTCCGCTTCCGCGCTACTGACCTGTTCGCCGCCACGGATGGCGTTGATGGCGCGTTCCAATGCTGCGGCATTGGCGCCATGCTGTTTGAGTAATGCGCTAATCTCGCCTTTGTCCTGCAAACAGGCCAGCAGGAACATTTCTGAAGCGATGAATTGATCATTGCGTTTTTGCGCTTCCTTATCCGCGAGATTAAGCAAATTATTCAGGGGGCGTGAGATATGCACTTCCCCGCCCGCATTTTCCACTTTCGGCAGGCGCTGCACGCTCTGTTTGACGCTCTCCAGCAGCGGTGTGGTATTGACACCGGAGCGTTGCAATAAAGAAACGGTGCTGCCATCGTCTTGTTGCAGTAACGCCAAAAGAAGATGCTGCGGTTCGATGGCCGGATTATCCTGACCGACCGCGATACTTTGCGCATCCGCGAAGGCTTGTTGAAACTTAGTGGTTAGTTTGTCAAAACGCATTAAATTCTCCCATCGTAGGTTGTTGTTGCCTACGTGGGGGAAATGTGTGAAATTTCAAGAGTGAATTAACCGGTCGAACGGATGGCGTGAATCTTGTTCTTATGTGGCGCGGGTTTAATGAGTATGTGTTCGATCTCAGCGGCAGTGACCGGCTTGCTGAAATAATAGCCCTGGTAGTGATTGCAGTGCTGAGCGCGCAAGAGATTGAGTTGTTCCTCAGTCTCTATGCCTTCCGCGATGACATCCATTTCCAGGCTGTGCGCCATCGCGATGATCGTTGCGACAATGGTGTGGTCGCTTCTGTCGGTGACGATGTCGCGCACGAAGGTGCGGTCGATTTTGAGCGTATGAATCGGGAAACGCTTCAGATAGCTGAGACTCGAATAGCCTGTGCCGAAATCATCAATCGAGATACGAATGCCCATGGCGTTGAGACAATTGAGCGTTTCCACGACTTTCTCAATATTATCGATCAGCATGCTTTCGGTGATTTCCAGCGTGATGTACTGGGCCGCTATGCCGGTTTCTTCAAGGATGCGGGCAATATTGCCGGTGAGTTCCTTGTCACGGAATTGCCGTGCCGACAGGTTAATCGCTACTTTAGGCACGCGATAGCCTTGCGCCTGCCAAGTTTTGATTTGTTCGCACACTGTTTTCAATACCCACTCACCGATCGGAATAATTAAACCGGTTTCTTCCGCCAGGTTAATGAATTTATCCGGTGCGATCAGCTTGTGTTGCGGATGCCGCCAGCGTAGTAGTGCCTCCACGCTATGCAGCCGATGATCCGGCATATCCATGATCGGCTGGTAATGTAAAACTAACTCATTGCGCTCCAGCGCATAACGTAAATCGAGACTGAGCGTGTGCCGTTCATGCGCCGATTTATTGAGATCATCGGTGAAGAACTGATAGTTGTTGCGGCCGTTTTCCTTGGCGTGATACATCGCCACATCGCTGTTCTTCAACAAAGTTTCCGCATTTGCGCCGTCATTCGGGAAAACGGCGATGCCGATGCTGCCGCAGATGTGTAATTCATTCTTGTGGATGTAGTAGGGGCGCATCAATGCATCGAGAATTTTCTGCGCCACTTTGGCGGCATCCAGCGATTCGGCAATCGTATTCAGTACCACAATAAATTCATCGCCGCCCTGCCGGGCCACGGTATCTTCGCTGCGCACACAAGTCAGCAATCTTTCCGCAACGGCTTGCAGCAGCAGGTCACCGATATCGTGACCGAGTGAGTCATTGATCGTTTTGAAATGATCCAGATCGATAAATAACACCGCCATTTGCTTATGACTGCGTGTATCGTGCACCAGCGCTTGTTCGATACGGTCTTGCAGCAAATGCCGGTTGGGCAGGCCGGTCAGGGCATCGTGCGTGGATATTTCGATGATGCGTTTTTCCGCTTCTTTGCGCTCGTACCAGCGGCTCAGGTCATGCGCCACAGTATCGATGAGATTTTGCTCGTAAGGCAGGGAAAACGGGAAATCTTGCGTATAGGATACTCTTAACCGCCCGCATGCCTCCCCATTGGCGATAATCGCCGCGCTGATTGCATTGGGAAGATCGGCTTGATAGCGGGCGGTGGCGAACTGTTTGCCGCCCAAGGTGATAAAAGCACCGGCTGCTTCGGGGAATTGCAACGCTTGTGTCAGCGATTTGAGTATGTTCTGGCAAGTTTTTTCTGTGTCTTGATCTTGCTCCAGATAGTTGCGTACCGCATGTAAACAATTACTCTCCTTCAAGCGCTCGCTGAGGTCGAGGTCTTTTTGCTTGCGTGCGGTAATATCGACTTTCACGGAGAGGTAACGATCGATTTCTCCATTTAGCCCGACAAGCGGTACGATGGTCGAATCGACCCAATACAGCTTACCCGATTTACTGCGGTTGCAAATTTCCTGGTGCCAGGTTTGACCTTTGGCGATTGCAGTCCACATCCCGGTAAAAAATGACGGTGAATGCGTGCTTGAGTTTAATATGCGATGATCCTGTCCAATCAGTTCCTCGGGCGAATAACCGCTGACTTCACAAAACTTTTCATTGACTTGGATAATCTTGCCCTTAAGATCGGTGATCGAAATTAAAGCGAGCTTACCAATCGCGTTTAAATAAGCGGTTAATTCCGAAGAAATTTTCTCAGCGTTGTTTTTGGCTTGAATGAGTTTATGGTGCGCCTCAGCCGAATCATTCTGGGAGTTGATTGTTTTATGGATGAGCGGTTTGATCAGCCAATACACGACAGCCATACCGATGGCGACCAGTAAGCCTAAGTACAATGAAATGGTTTGGATCTGGCTGGAAAGATTACTGTACAGTTCTTTTTCATCGATCTTGAGTACCGCGCCCAATCCGTAAGCAACCGGTGAATAGGCTGCCACCACATCGATTTGGCGGTAATCCTTGGTGAATTTAACACCCTGTTGTCCTTCCAGTGCGAAATGCAGCGGTAATGGGTTATTGGACATGATGCGCTGCATGCGCTGAAACTGGTTTCCATTGATTGCGCGCAGGAAGCAATCCATCTCGAAATAACTTTCCTTGACCGGTGCGCACAAAAGAAAATCACCGGTTTCCCCGATTAAGACGGCTTCCCTGAATATCCTGGCCAGATCGGGAGCAAGTTCTTCGGTGACGACTCTGCCAATGAATTGATTGTTTTCATTGACGATGCGCAGGGAATTGCGGATAACGAACTGTTCCCGCCACAATAATGCCGTGTCGATATCGGCCCCGGTGTTCAGTTCGATGCGCGAATTCGGATGACTGGAATGGACTCCTGCATCGAGTATGAGATTGTCTTCGGCGTCATAGATACTGATGCCGGAGAAATGAGTGGTCAGTATTTTTTCCGCGACGCGCTGTAGATCGGCGATGCCTTCTTGCCTGGATTCATCCGTCCGCGTTTTTTCTAGGCTTTGAGTCAGCAGGGTGCTGGTGGCTACGATTTTGGTGTTGGATACGGAATGCGCAATTTGATTTTCGATCAATTTCACCGTGTTTTCCAGCGCCATTCTGAGCCCGGAAGTCGTCATCGCTTCCGTTTGCGGCTGCATGACGCTATACACAGAGAATCCCGCTGACAAGATGAGCGCACTCAGTGTCAGTCCGCTGATAACACGGATCTTTTTGTCATCCTGATTGATAAAAAAGCGGAACATTATGTATCGTATGGCTACCTGCTGGTCTGTAGGAACGGTATAAGGCGTAAGGCATGTATTATCGGTAGCCGGGTAGTGGACTTAAGCGTTATTTAGAGGGCTTTTTTTCCCCTTATTCTCAGTATGATAGGGAAAGCTTGCAGGGGAGGTTTTTTACATCGGACGAGAAGTTCAAGCGTAATGGCGAATCTGTCAATCTATGTTTTTTTCTTCAGCGGTACCGGGTAGGGGTACAAAATATTCAGCGCGACACTTTTTCCGGCAGTTTCGACGATACGCACATGTTCACGCTTAAATTGCCGCGCGTGACGCAAGCCGCACGAATGCGCGATCATGTTGATTTCTTTGTTGACGTTGCGGGCATAATTCGCAACCCGCAGATATTTTTCTTCCACCACCAGACCGTTTTGCAGCCGTTCGTTGTGCGTCGTGATGCCGGTGGGGCAGGTGTTCAGATGGCAGCGCATCGCCTGGATACAACCCAATGAGAACATAAAACCGCGCGCGGTGTTGACAAAGTCGGCACCGGCGCAGAGCGCCCAGGCCCCTTCTGCGGATGTCACCAGTTTTCCGGCAGCGATTACATAAATACGCTTTTTCAGGTCCGCTTGCAATAAAGCATCGACAACGCGCGGCAGGGCTTCCGCGATCGGCAAGCTGACGTGATCCATCAGTGTCTGCGGCGCCGCGCCGCTGCCTCCTTCGCCGCCGTCGATGGTCAGAAAATCCGGCGCATAATCGAGTCCGCGGCGGTTGATGCTGTCGCATAGCTCATTGATGAAATTCCAGCCGCCGATCGCCGTCTTGATGCCGACCGGACGCCCGGTCAGTTCTCGGATGTAATGGATTTTATCGAGCAGCTCGTCGATGTTGTTGATGTCCTTGTGGCGATTCGGGCTGATCGAATCCTGATTAACCGGGATGCCACGGATCGCGGCGATCTCGCTATGCACTTTACCGGCCGGCAGCAATCCGCCTTTGCCGGGCTTCGCGCCTTGCGACAGCTTGATTTCAAACGCCTTGACCACTTTGCTCAATTCTTTCGCGCGCTGCGGCGAGAAATTGCCGTGCTCGTCGCGGATGCCGTATTTCGCGGTGCCGATTTGCATGATCACATCGCAGCCGCCTTCCAGGTGATACGGCGCTAAACCGCCTTCGCCGGTATTCAACCAGCAACCGGCCTGCGCGGCGCCGAGCGATAACGCGCGTACCGCAGGCTTGGAAATGGCGCCGTAACTCATGCCGCTGATATTGATGATCGATTTCGCCTCGAACGGCTGTTCGCAGTAGCCTTCGCCGATATGCAGCGACGGCGTGGGCAACTGATCTTCTTCCTGAATCGGGAAAGCGGCGTTGACAAAAATAATCGAACCCGGCTGGCGCAAATCGTTGGTCGAACCGAAGCCGACCACGCTGCCTTTATTCTTGGAATTCTTGTAAATCCAGCCGCGCGTGGCGCGATTGAACGGCATTTCATCGCGATCATTGGCGAAGAAATATTGCCGGAAGTATTTGCCCTGGATCTCGAAAAAATAGCGTAAGCGTCCAATGACCGGATAGTTGCGCAGAATCGAGTGCTTTTTTTGCGTTACATCTTGGATGAACCAGACGACGATCATGCCGACGGTAACAACACCCAGCATTGTGGCAATGCTATAAATGATCAGATCAATCGCGCTGGACATACAATCTCCTGGTTATGCTGGGCAACCTATATACTATCTGTTCGATGAGTGTAAGTGAACTGTGCGGACAGTATGGAAAACCGCCGGAAATACGGCGATGCCAGTCCGGTAACCTATAATGCGCTCTCCGTTGATAATAAGGGAACAAAAGAATTGAAAGATTTACACGATGAAATTCACGCCAATGTGCAACGCGCGCTGCAAGAGGATATCGGCAGCGGCGATTTGACGGCTACATTGATTCCGGAGGAAACCGCTTTAGCTGCTACTGTGGTTAGCCGGGAAAACGCGGTGTTATGCGGCATGCAGTGGTTTGAGGCGTGTTTCCGGTTGCTGAATCCGGCAACCGTGGTCAAGTGGTTTGCCAAGGATGGCGATGCGGTGCGGGCCGGGCAGGCGCTTTGCCGTATTCAAGGCAATGCCCGCACGATGCTTACCGCCGAGCGTTCGGCGTTGAATTTTCTGCAACTGCTATCCGCTGTGGCGACGCAAACGCGGCGTTATGCCGATGCCATTGCCGGTACTCGGGCGGTGATCGTCGATACGCGCAAAACGCTGCCGGGATTGCGCGTGGCGCAGAAATACTCGGTTACGTGCGGCGGCGGGGTGAATCATCGAATTGGTTTGTACGACGGAATTCTGATCAAGGAAAATCACATCATCGCGGCGGGCGGCATCCAACCGGCGTTAAAGAAAGCGATGGCAATTGCGCCACCGGGTGTTTTTGTCCAGATTGAAGTGGAATCATTGCAGGAATTACAGGAAGCACTGACAGCCGGTGCTCGCATGGTGTTGCTGGATAATTTCGCGCTGGATCAGCTGGCGGATGCCGTGGCGCTGACCCGCGGGCAAGCGGGTGAAGCGGTGATCCTGGAAGCCTCCGGTAACATTACCTTGGATAATGTACGCCAGGTGGCGGAAACGGGTGTTGACCGGATATCGATCGGCAGCTTGACCAAGAATATCCAAGCGATCGATTTGTCGATGCGGTTTGCCGAGCCGGGATAAAACCAACCGTGCAGCCAAGCGGTTTTTTTTATTCGAGCGGCTGCTTGGTTTCCGGATCCAATGCCAGGATGTTCGCTGGCGCATTTTCTGCATCCAAAACCGGCTCAAACCAAGCCAGATTCTCATGCAATTTGACGACTTCGCCGACAATGATCAGTGTGGGTGGAGTCAAATGAGCGGCTTCCGCCAGACCGGGCAGTGTGCGCAGGGTTCCGGTGACGATTCTTTGTTTTTGCGTGGTGCCTTGCTGGATGATGGCGGCGGGCGTGCTGCCCGGCAGTCCGTGCGCGATCAATTGCTGGCAGAGTACCGATAATCCCAGCAGCCCCATATAGATCACGATAGTTTGATGGGGGCGGGCGAGATGGGGCCAGTCGAGATCGATGCTGTTGTTTTTCAGGTGGCCGGTGACAAAAATGCACGATTGCGCATAATCCCGGTGCGTGAGCGGAATGCCCGCATAAGCCGCAACACCCGAGGCGGCGGTAATGCCGGGTACCACCTGAAAAGGGATATGGTGCGCGGCCAAGGTTTCGATTTCTTCACCGCCACGGCCGAAAATAAAAGGATCGCCGCCTTTCAGCCGCAATACCCGCTTACCTTCTTGCGCCAATCGCACCAGCAGCTGGTTGATCGATTCCTGCGCCAGGGTATGACGGTTGCGTTCTTTTCCGGCATAAATGCGCGTGGCGTCGCGGCGCACCATATCCAGAATCGCTGGAGAAACCAGGCGGTCATAAACGACGACATCGGCTTGCTGCATCAGGCGCATGGCGCGAAACGTCAGTAAATCGGGATTTCCCGGACCGGCGCCGACCAGATACACTTCGCCCTGCGCCGGTTCGTCTTTTTCCTGTTGCAGCGATTGCAACAAATAATCCTGCGCCGCTTGATCCTTCCCAGCCAATACCATGGCCGCAAACCGGCCTTGCAGCGCTTTCTCCCAGAACATGCGGCGTTTTTCCGGGTGAGTGAAGTGTTGTTTGACCTGACTGCGGAAATTGCCTGCCATAGCCGCCAGTCGGGCATAAGCCGCCGGTATCATGGTTTCGAGTTGCGCGCGTAACAGTCGCGCCAGAACCGGGGATTGCCCGCCGCTGGAGATGGCGATCAGCAGCGGTGAACGGTCGACGATGGACGGCATGATGAAAGTACATAATTCGGGATCATCCACGACATTGACCGGAATTTGCCGTTGCTGTGCCGCTGCGGAAACCTGCCGGTTGGTCACGCGGTCATCGGTTGCGGCAATGACTAAAACGATATTTTCCAGATGTCTGGGCTGGAAATATTCAGCATGGTGCTGGATTTTTCCGCACGCGAGGTATTCATTCAATACCGCATCCAATTCGGGCGAGACGATTGAAACGTGCGCCCCCGCCTGGAGCAACAGCATAGTCTTACGCGTGGCGACTTCACCGCCGCCGACGACCAGGCAAGCTTGGTTTTTGATATTGAGGAAGACCGGCAGAAAATCCATACTGTTTTGAAGAGTTCTTTAATCCCAATAATAAAGGAAGCGCTGATCAATTCTAAGCCAAATACCGGCTTATGCGTTAATCAGCGCTTCCTTGAGTGGCGGCTATTTTCTACAGCGCTATCCGCGTGTGGAAGTTTTTACCGGGTGAAGTCTATAGGCTGGATTCCAGCTTAAGTATATCTTCCAGTTTGATGTTCGTTCCGGTTCCTTTGAATACCGTGCCCACTTTTTTCTTGTTCAGATGCTCGATATTGAGGTTGTAGACTTCTTTGGACAGCGGGAAATATTTGACTTCCGTCACCAGCGCCGCGGCATTCTGCATGTAGAAGTTAACAAATTCCTGAACTTCGGGTTTTTCAGTGGATTTGGCGTTGATGTAGATGAATATCGGGCGCGATAATGGCTTATAGCTATTATTTTCTACCGTTGTAGCGGAGGGCAGCACACCGCCGTTGCCATTATCAATCGCGACAGCACTGATTTTTTTGCTGTTTTCGATGTAATAGGCGAAACCGAAGAATCCTAACGCGTAAATGTCACTGGCGACGCCTTGTACCAGGACGTTGTCATCTTCCGATGCGGTGAAATCGCCGCGGCTTGATTTGGCTTTGCCGACAACGGCTTCGGTGAAGTATTCAAAGGTGCCGGAATCCGCGCCGGGACCATACAGTTTGATTTTTTTGTCCGGCCATTCGGGATTGATTTGATTCCAGTTGGTGATTTTACCTTGCGCACCCGGTTCCCAGATTCTTTTCAGTTCATCGACGGTGATGGTTTTGCTCCAGGTGTTTTTAGGATTTACAACGACGGTTAAAGCATCAAATGCGATGGGCATTTCGATATATTGCACGCCTGCTTCCTTACAGGCTTCCATTTCCAATTGCGTGATGGGGCGCGAGGCATTGACGATATCGATCTCATTGCGGCAGAATTTTTTGAACCCGCCGCCTGTTCCGGAAATACCCACGGTCACACGAACCGCGCCGCGTTTGGCGATCTGGAAGTCTTCCGCAACGGCTTCGGTAATGGGGAAAACCGTGCTGGAACCATCGATCTTTACGATCGGACTGGCGACTGCTGTTGCAATAACCGACGTGCTCAAAAGTGCAGCCGCTAAGAATGTTCTGAAATTAAACGAGGTCAACATGAATATGTTCTCCAGGTGAGTCAATAAAATGGTCATGAAAGATTGTGCAACCGTTGTGGTATCTTATTTCAGAATTATTACAGGATTATGACAATCATTTTTTTGCCATAAGGCCGATGCGCGTGTGTTGGTTTTTTGCGGCTTTTTGCAAAAGAGCTACCGCTAAAATGACACCCGCATCAAGAATTGCTGGCAGTCTGGATAGTTTCAGCGATACGCTCAGCCCAGTGATTGATTTTATGTTTCGATTCCCCTTCAACCATGACGCGGATCAGCGGCTCCGTGCCCGATGCGCGAATCAGCACGCGGCCTTTATCGTTCAAATCGGTCTCGGCTTCTTCCCGTACGGTTTTGACCGCTCTATTGGTACTGAAATTAAACGGTTTGGGAGTTTTCACATTGATCAGGCGTTGCGGGTAAAGTGCAACGCCGCGCATGAACTCGGCCAGTGTTTTATGGGTATCGCGTAACGCGTACAACACTTGCAGGGCGGAAATGATGCCGTCGCCGGTTGTGTGTTTGTCCATGCAAATGATATGCCCGGAATTCTCGCCGCCGAGCTGCCATCCTTTTTCTTGCAATAATTCCAGCACGTAGCGGTCACCGACATTGGCGCGGAGAAACGGAATATTCATTTTTTTGAATTGAGCTTCGATCGCCAGATTGGTCATCAACGTACCGACAACACCACCGGTCAGCGCTTTTCTTTGCAGGCGGTGCTTGGCGATGATATAGATCAGCTGATCGCCATCATAAATTTGGCCTTTTTTGTCGGCCATCATGAGCCGGTCGCCGTCGCCATCCAACGCAATACCTAAGTCGGCGTGATGCTGTTTGACTGCTTTTTGCAATGTGGCGCAATGCGTAGCACCACATTCAAGATTGATATTAAGCCCATTCGGTTGAACGCCTATGGGTATGACATCCGCCCCCAATTCGTGCATGACGTGACCGGCGATATGATAAGCAGCGCCATGCGCGCAATCGACGACGATGCGCAGTCCGCGTAGATCGAGATGATAGGGGAAGGTGCTTTTGCAAAATTCGATATAGCGGCCGGCGGCATCGTCAATCCGTTGTACTTTCCCCAATTGCGCGGAAGGTTTGGTTTCGATGGGCGTATGGATGCCGCTTTCGATTTTATGTTCTATCTCATCCGGTAATTTTCTACCTTCGGCAGAAAAGAATTTGACACCGTTATCTTCAAATAGATTATGCGATGCCGAGATCACGATCCCGGCTTGTAACCGTAAGGCGCGGATTAGATACGCGATGGCCGGCGTCGGCATCGGCCCGGAGAGGAGGACATCCACACCGGCGGCGCATAATCCTGCTTCCAAAGCGGATTCCAGCATATACCCCGATACCCGGGTATCCTTACCGATCAGAACGGTCGGGCGTTTGCCTTGCATCAGATGCCAATCGGCAGCAGCAAGCACTTTGCCGGCGGAATAACCCAGGTGCATAATGAAGTCGGGTGTAATGGGCTCTTTACCTACACGCCCGCGGATACCATCTGTTCCAAAATATTTTTTAGTCAATTTGAGCGGTGTTTAATTGCGATTCGATGCGGTTGAATGGATTTCCTGCGTGACACAATTTTTCATTGCCGTGTAGACAGCAAGCGCTTCCTTGGTAGCTTTGACATCGTGCACACGCACAATTTTGGCACCTTTGACTACTGCAAGCAAGGCTGCCGCGATACTTTCATGGATCCGATCAGCTGCGCTGTTTCCCGTGACGGCGCCGAGCATCGATTTGCGCGATAAACCTGCTAACAGTGGAACACCAAGTGAGGTCAACTGATCCAGCTGGTTTAACAGGGTGAAGTTATGCTGTAGCGTTTTGCCAAAACCAAAACCCGGATCGATCACCAACCGGTCTTTCGCTATGCCCGCCGATTTCGCGGCTTGGATGTGTTGTTGCAGGAAGTCTTTGACTTCATGAACGATATCTTTGTACTGCGGGTTTTCTTGCATATTCCTCGGTGTGCCTTGCATATGCATTAAACAAATTTGCACCTGCGCATGCGGAGCTACCGCTTCCAGGGCGCCGGGGCTACGCAGCGCATTGACATCGTTAATCATGAAAGCGCCTGCTGCTATGGCTTGCTTCATCACTTCGGGTTTGGAAGTATCAACCGATAGGGGAATTTGACTATCGGTGAGCGCTTCCAGTACCGGGATGACACGATTTAACTCTTCATCGATGCTGACTTGCTGACTCCCCGGTCGCGTTGATTCTCCGCCAATGTCGAGGATATCGGCGCCTTCATCGATCAAATGCTTGGCGTGGGCAATCGCTTGCTGTGCCGATAAGTACAGCCCGCCATCCGAGAAAGAGTCGGGTGTCACGTTGATGATGCCCATGATCAACGGGCGATTGCTTGACAGGATTGGGTTTTGCACGAATGAAGACACAGTCGGATAAAAGGAGTTGTAGAAATGAAAACGGGATACGATTTTATGGTCGTATCCCGTTTATCCCGATTACTGACGATTAATCAGCTTCTTTTGCAATCTCTTGCGGTGCAGCGGGTTCTTTAGGTTCATCCGTTTTTACCGCAGCAGATGGTCCTTCAGTTGCCACTGTGGATGACATCGATTGAGGTGGTTTGGGTGGACGCGGTGGGCGGCCATCCATGATATCGTTGATTTGATCGCTATCAATCGTTTCCCATTCCAGCAATGCCTTAGTCATGGCTTCAATCTTGTCTTTGTTTTCTTCAATGAGTTTACGAGCGATTGCATATTGCTCATCTACGATGCGGCGAACTTCCGCATCGACGGTCTGCATCGTTTTTTCACTCATATTTTTATGTGTGGTTACTGAACGGCCGAGAAAAACCTCGCCTTCATTCTCACCATAAACCATCGGTCCAAGCTTGTCGGACATCCCCCACTGGGTAACCATTTGCCGCGCCAGTTCGGTAGCACGCTCAAAGTCATTGGATGCGCCGGTAGTCATTTGATGCATGAAAACTTCCTCAGCGATACGGCCGCCAAACATCACGGAAATTCTTTGCAGAATTTCTTCGCGTTCCATGCTGAAACGGTCTTCCGTTGGCAATTGCATCGTGACACCCAATGCGCGGCCACGCGGAATAATCGTTACTTTATGCACCGGGTCGGTTTTCGGCAGCAATTGAGCTACTACCGCATGACCCGATTCATGGTAAGCGGTATTCCGGCGTTCGTGCTCCGGCATGACCATCGAGCGGCGTTCCGCACCCATGAAAATTTTGTCTTTTGCGCGTTCAAAATCTTCCATGTCGACCAGACGCTTGTTGCTGCGCGCGGCAAACAACGCTGCTTCATTGACCAGATTGGCCAGATCTGCACCCGACATACCGGGTGTGCCACGCGCCAGAATGTCCGCTTTTACATCGGGTGAAAGCGGTACTTTGCGCATATGCACATGCAGAATTTGTTCCCGTCCACGAATGTCTGGCAGAGGCACAGTGACTTGACGGTCAAAACGGCCGGGACGTAACAATGCAGGGTCCAATACATCCGGACGGTTCGTTGCTGCGATTACGATCACGCCCATGGCGCCTTCAAAACCGTCCATTTCCACCAGCAATTGGTTTAGCGTTTGCTCGCGTTCGTCGTTCCCGCCACCCAGTCCGGCGCCGCGTTGACGGCCTACCGCATCAATCTCGTCAATGAAAATAATGCAGGGTGCATGTTTTTTAGCTTGCTCGAACATATCACGCACACGGGATGCGCCCACGCCGACGAACATTTCAACGAAATCCGAACCGGAAATGCTGAAGAAAGGTACTCCCGCTTCTCCTGCGATTGCCCGCGCCAGCAATGTTTTACCGGTACCTGGGCTGCCTACCATCAAAACACCGCGAGGGATTCTTCCGCCAAGTTTCTGGAATTTGGACGGGTCGCGCAGGAATTCAACCAGCTCCGATACTTCTTCTTTTGCTTCCTCACAGCCTGCGACGTCGTTGAAAGTCACTGTGTTGGCTGATTTATCCAACATGCGCGCCTTGCTTTTGCCGAATGAGAAGGCGCCGCCATTGCGTCCGCCACCTTGCATTTGCCGCATGAAGAAAATCCATACCGCAATCAGTAATAGCATTGGGAACCATGAGATGAAAATACTCATCAGCATGGATGGTTCTTCTTCCGGTTTAGCTTCAACAATCACGCCGGCTTTGAGTAGATCACTGACCATCCATGGATCGGACGGCGCATAGGTGGTAAAGCGTCTGCCATCGGATTTCGTGCCTTTCAGGGTACGGCCTTCAATGACAACTTTGGCAATTCTGCCTTGATTCAATTCAGAAATGAATTGAGAATATTCCATTGGTACTTGCGTCGGTTGACGTACGCTGAATTGGTTAAATACGGTCATCAACACGAGTGCAATTACCAGCCAAATGGCCATGTTTTTAATTAAGTTATTCAAGATAGCTCTTTGGTTTGCACCTTAAAAATCATTGATTGGACATTCTAACTCTATTTTGTCAAATAGAACAGAACAGTTCATGTTATAGAAATTTGCTATCAAACTCTCATCCTACTCTTTACATTTGTCTTAATCACTGGGGGGATCCATTCATTTCTCAGCGATTTCCGGTGTTACTTTTTTCCGAGTCCTAATAAATATAATTCGTTGCTGCGATTGCGCGAGGCTTCCGGTTTTCGTACCGAAACGCTTTTGAATCCGGCGCGCATATCGCGATGAAACTGATCAAAATCCCTGCCTTGAAAAACTTTGACTAGGAAATTTCCGCCATAGTTCAGTTGCTCCATCGAGAATGCCAGCGCCAGTTCGGCCAAGTACATACTTCTGGCTTGATCGCTGACTACGATACCACTCATATTGGGCGCCATGTCTGAAATGACAAGATCCGGCTGCCGCTCCTCCAGATGTTTTCTTAATTCCAGCAAAGTACGTTCTTCTCTAAAATCGTCCTGAATGAATTCCACACCGGGCAAAGGCGCCATTTCCAGAATGTCCAATGCAATCACTTTCCCTGTCCGGCCTACTTTCTGGCTGGCGACTTGAGACCAACTGCCGGGTGCAGCACCTAAATCGACAACAATCATACCGGATTTAAGTAGATGATCCCGTTCGGCGATCTCAAGCAGCTTGTAAGCGGCGCGAGAACGATAGCCTTCTTTCTTGGATTGCTTGACGAAAAAATCATTAACATGTTCTTTCATCCAAGCTTTGCTGGTTTTAGCCCGTTTCATCAAGTAAAATAATACGTTTAAAGAGAATTTATGTTAACACTAACAATTGCTCAGCGGCGTGAATTGAAAGCGCAAGCACACGCGCTGAATCCGGTCGTAATGATTGGAAAATCGGGATTATCCGCCACGGTTATTGAAGAATTGGAGCGCGGACTTACAAGTCATGAACTGATTAAGGTTAAGGTTCAAGTCGACGATCGGACTGCCAGGAATGCGCTGTTTGAAGAAATCTGTGAGAAGCTGAGTGCCGCACCGGTGCAGCATATCGGAAAAACTTTTGTTATTTACCGTCCCAAAACGGAAGAAGCGGGTAAAAAAACCGAACGTTCCGCGCAAAAAAAGAAGCGCGAGCCGTTTCGCACCAAACGCAGTTATCAGAATTGAGCGTTAGCGGCATCAAACGTATTTGACATCAAGTATTTCATATTCACGTAATCCGCCGGGCGCCTGAACTTCGGCGATATCACCGGCATATTTGCCGATCAAGGCGCGTGAAATAGGAGAGCTGATGGAAATTTTTCCATTCTTGATGTTGGCTTCATCGTCGCCGACGATTTGATAAGTCACCGTCTCGCCGCTTTGCAAATCTTCCAGTTCAACGGTGGCGCCGAAAACACAAGCACCATCGGCGTTAATCAGTGCAGGATTGATGATCTGAGCGCTGGAGAGTTTACTTTCCAGGTCGGCAATACGGCCTTCAATAAACCCCTGTTTCTCCTTGGCAGCATCATATTCTGCATTTTCGGACAGATCGCCGTGCGAACGCGCCTCTGCTATCGCCGCGATGACTGCGGGGCGATGTACGGTTTTCATTTCGTGCAATTCTTTGCGTAGCGCTTCCGCTCCGGCTACTGTTAAAGGGATCGTGCTCATTGTATTTTTTTGCCTTTCATTTACATTCTGTTCCGTGATAATCAGAGAAAACCGGAAGCTATTTTTTACTTATGCCTTGAGTTGTACATGCAATTTCTGCAAATTATACGCTTGCAGTTCACGCTTGCTGGTAATGCCCACGCATGCTGCGCGCGCCCCCGCTAATGTCGTATAGTAGGTCACTTTCGCCTGCAAAGCGGCATGACGGATCGAATAAGAATCCTTTATCGCGCTGCGCTGGTTTTTGACGGTGTTGACGATCAAGCTGATTTCACCATTCTTGATCATGTCGACAATGTGCGGGCGGCCTTCCGCTACCTTATTGATAATGATGACGTCGATCCCCGCTTCGGTTATAGCTGCGGCAGTACCGCGCGTAGCATAAAGGGTGAAACCAAGTTCTGCAAGGTTGCGCGCGATTTCAACCGCATGCGGTTTGTCCGATTGGCGCACACTGATGAAAATCTTACCCGAAGTGGGGAGACGGACATCGGTCGCCAGTTGGGATTTCACAAAGGCTTCGGCAAAAGTGGTGCCCATGCCCATGACTTCGCCGGTCGACTTCATTTCCGGCCCCAGTATCGTATCAACGCCGGGCAGCTTGATAAAGGGGAAAACCGCTTCTTTGACCGAATAATACTCAGGAATCACTTCTTCGGTAGCGCCCTGGTCAATCAAGCTCTTACCAGTCATGCAACGCGCCGCAATTTTGGCCAGCTGTAGACCGGTTGCCTTGGAAATGAAGGGTACCGTGCGCGATGCCCGGGGATTGACTTCGAGGACATAGACGGTGTCGTCTTGAATCGCGAACTGCACGTTCATCAATCCAACCACATGCAGCGCTCGCGCCATTTCGGCGGTCTGGTAGCGCAATTCGTCGAGCATTTCCGGCTGCAGATTGAAGGTCGGCAGTGAACATGCGGAATCACCCGAATGCACACCGGCCTGTTCAATATGTTCCATGATGCCGCCAATCAGCACGGTTTCTCCGTCGAAGATGGCATCGACATCGACTTCCGTGGCGTTAGTTAGAAAATGATCCAGCAGCACCGGGGAATCGTTGGAAACTTTAACGGCTTCACGCATGTAGCGTTCCAAATCGGCTTTTTCATGCACGATTTCCATCGCGCGGCCGCCCAATACGTAGCTCGGCCGTACCACCAGCGGATAGCCGATTTCCTCGGCGGCGATCAAGGCGGCTTCCGGATTGCGTGCGGTGCGATTGGGCGGTTGCCGCAATCCCAGTTGTTGCAGCATTTGCTGAAAGCGTTCGCGATCTTCCGCGCAATCGATCATATCCGGACTGGTGCCGATAATCGGCACGCCGTTGGTTTCCAGATCGCGCGCAAGTTTAAGCGGTGTTTGTCCGCCATACTGTACGATCACGCCATCGGGTTTTTCCACCGCAACGATTTCGAGCACGTCTTCCAGTGTCAATGGTTCAAAATACAGGCGATCCGATGTGTCGTAGTCGGTGGAAACCGTTTCCGGGTTGCAATTGACCATGATGGTTTCAAAACCGTCTTCGCGCAGCGCCAGAGCCGCATGCACACAGCAGTAATCGAATTCGATGCCTTGCCCGATGCGATTAGGTCCGCCGCCCAGCACCATGACTTTCTTTTTGCCGGATGGATTGGCTTCGCACTCGTCTTCGTACGTCGAATACATATACGCCGTACTGGTCGAGAACTCGGCCGCACAAGTGTCGACACGTTTATAGACCGGGTGCAGATTGAATTGATGGCGGCGCGAACGGACTGCGGTTTGCCCGGTATTGAGCAGCTTCGCCAGGCGCCGGTCGGAAAAACCGCTGCGTTTCAATTTGCGCAGCGCCAGATAATCCAGAGCTTCCAGCGCCGTACCGGTTATTGCTTGTTCCTGTTTGACCAAATCTTCGATTTGCGCCAGAAACCAGAGATCGATGTGCGTCAGCTGATGCACTTCTTCCAATGACAAATGACAGCGGAACGCATCGGCGATAAACCAGATCCGCTCGGGGCCGGGATTGGCCAGTTCGGTGTGGATGGTTTCCAGGTTGTCGGTTTTTTCGTCCAGGCCGTCTACACCGGTTTCCAGTCCGCGCAATGCTTTTTGCAGCGATTCCTGGAACGTGCGGCCGATTGCCATCACTTCACCGACCGATTTCATCTGTGTGGTCAGGCGGTCATTGGTTTGCGGAAATTTTTCAAAAGCAAACCGCGGCACTTTGGTGACGACATAATCGATGGTGGGCTCGAAGGAGGCCGGGGTAATACCGCCGGTGATATCGTTGCCCAGCTCGTTCAGCGTGTAACCGACGGCCAGTTTGGCGGCGATTTTGGCAATGGGAAAACCGGTCGCTTTCGATGCCAGCGCGGAAGAGCGCGACACGCGCGGATTCATCTCGATCACCAGCATGCGGCCGTCGTCGGGGTTGATGGCAAACTGCACATTGGAACCGCCGGTTTCCACGCCGATTTCCCGCAGCACCGCAATCGATGCATTACGCATCAGTTGATATTCTTTATCGGTGAGCGTTTGCGCCGGTGCGACGGTAATCGAATCACCGGTATGCACACCCATCGGGTCGAGGTTTTCGATCGAACAGACAATGATGCAGTTGTCGTTTTTATCCCGGACCACTTCCATCTCGAACTCTTTCCAGCCGATCACGGATTCTTCGATCAGCAGTTCCTTGGTGGGCGAGGTTTTCAATCCGCGTTCGCAGATATCCAGAAATTCTTCGCGATTGTAGGCAATGCCGCCGCCGCTGCCGCCCATGGTGAACGAAGGGCGGATAATGGCCGGATAACCGAGCATCGCTTGAACCTGCATGGCTTCTTCCAGACTGTGCGCAACCGCGGAGCGGGCCGAGCCCAAGCCGATACGGGTCATCGCCTGCTTGAATTTTTCCCGGTCTTCCGCCATATCGATGGCTTCGCGCGAAGCGCCGATGAGCTCGACACCGTATTTTTCCAGCACGCCATGCTTGACCAGATCGAGCGCGCAATTCAATGCGGTTTGCCCGCCCATTGTGGGCAGTAGCGCTTGCGGCCGTTCGATCGCGATGATTTTCTCAATCATGGTCCAGGTGATCGGCTCGATATACGTGGCATCGGCCATTTCCGGATCGGTCATGATGGTGGCGGGATTCGAGTTCACCAGAATGATGCGATAACCTTCTTCACGTAAGGCCTTGCAGGCTTGCACGCCGGAATAATCAAACTCACAAGCTTGGCCGATAATGATCGGGCCAGCACCGATGATGAGAATGGACTGGATGTCGGTACGTTTAGGCATACTCTCTAGCGGATGAACATGGCGTAATTATTGGGAATGCTGGCTTTTATAGCGCTGCATCATGGCGATGAATTTATCAAACAAATAATCCGCTTCATGCGGCCCTGGGCTGGCTTCCGGGTGACCCTGAAAACAGAAGGCCGGTTTATCGGTTAACTCGAATCCTTGCAGACTCCCATCAAAGAGCGAGACATGCGTAATCCGCGCGGTTGCGGGCAATGTGTCGATATCGACGGCGAAACCGTGATTCTGGCTGGTGATGATCACTTTGCCGCTGGCCACATCCTGCACCGGGTGGTTGGCGCCGTGATGGCCGAATTTCATTTTAATGGTGCGCGCGCCGGTGGCTAGCCCAAGCAATTGATGGCCCAGGCAGATGCCGAATAGCGGGATATTCTTTTCCAGCAAGGCTTGCGTGGCGGAAATGGCGTAATCGCACGGCTCCGGATCACCGGGACCATTGGACAGAAAGATACCGTCAGGCTGTGTTTTCAGAATCTCCTCGGCCGGGGTTTGCGCCGGGAATACCGTCACCTTGCAGCCGCGCTGCGCCAGTTTGCGCAAAATCGTGCGTTTAATGCCGAAATCGAAAGCGGCGACGTGAAATCTGGGATTGTCCTGAGTCCGGAAACCGGATTCGAGCGACCATTCGCCTTCCGTCCATGTGTACGATTGGCGGCAGCTCACCACTTTGGCGAGATCCATCCCGGCCAGTCCGGGGAACGCCCGGGCAGCCTGCAATGCTTTTTCCTCGTCGATATCGCCCGCCATGATGCAACCGGCTTGCGCGCCTTTTTCGCGCAAAATCCGCGTCAATTTACGCGTATCGATTTCAGCGATGGCGACGACATTCTGTTCTTGAAGGAACTCCGGTAATGTGCGGGTTTTACGAAAACTGCTGGCCATGAGCGGCAGATCACGGATCACTAATCCGGCGGCGTACACTTTATCGATGTTACCGGATTCAAAATCTTCCGGATTGGTGCCGGTGTTGCCAATATGCGGATAAGTCAGGGTAATGATTTGCTGGCAATACGACGGATCGGTCAAAATTTCCTGATAACCGGTCATCGCCGTATTGAACGCCACTTCCCCAGTGTTGATGCCTTCAATGCCAATAGACACGCCACGAAAAATTGTTCCATCGGCAAGTGCGAGGATGGCGTGCGGTCGTTGTGACACAAAAAACTCCTTGGAAACTGACAAGATCTGGAAAATGGACTGGGGCTATTCAGTGAAATACCCCAGCTATTGAAGACGGAATTATACGTGAAAAAGGTTTATTTTTGTATGTGCGCGGTTTCGCATGCAACAAAGTTGTCTAGGCGTTCCGGATAATCGGGCAACCGGGTTGCGCATTCCATGCCGGAAGGAAGAAAGTAAGTCCCGGTTTCCTTGCGGTTGTTTGCATTGATCATCGATGCAGCGGTCGTCACTGGGGCTTTTTAAAGGAATGGTAGTGCAAGTTTTGTTTTTAAAACGATAATAGGGCAAAATTTGCCCATTTTTCTTGGCCGGTATTTTTGCAGTGCGGCAATTCATTGCGATCAAACCCCGTCAGGTTTTGTGCGCTATCATCGGATCAATATTATAAGAACGAATAATCATGCATGTCTTCAAGTCTAAAATCGATAACTGGGTACTGGTTTGTTTGTTGCTATCCGTCTCCGCTTGCCTGATGGGCGCATCCGTCCCGCTGATGATCGGCGGCATCACTAACTATGTGTTTGCGGCGATCATATTGATTGCGGGTGCTGGCTTTCCGATCTGGATCTATGCTTCGACCCGGTATATCGTCAGCGGCGATAATCTCAAGATCATCAGCGGCCCGTTTACATGGGATATTCCCATTCAGTCGATCGTATCCCTGCAGGAAACCCAGATCGCGGCGACAAGCCCGGCTTTGTCGTTCGATCGTCTGCAAATCACCTACGGAGAAGATAAAGTCATCATCGTCTCGCCAATCGATAAAGAAAAATTCATACAAAAACTGGGTAAGGAAAAATTAATCGCTAGCGCTCAGCGCAGCGAGACAAGAGCTGCTGTGAAGGATTCCAGAAAAAAGGCTAAGAAAAACAAAACAAACCGGAACAATACTTAGGTCATGATGGTGAGCGGAAAGGGCTCAGCGGCAGAGCGCCATCGTGCGATGCTTTCCGGAATCATGCCCATTCATCATCGCTTGCAAAATCCTAATGTAGATGGTCATCTTCGCATATTGATTTATCATTGAGGTAGTCATGGGTAATGCCAAGCAAACCAAGTCTCAGCTATTGGAAGAACTGCAGCGATTACATTCCGAATTGGCTGCTGTCGAGTTGATGACCGAGAAACGTACTCATGAGCTTTATGTCAGTGAGGAACGCTTTTCGTTGGCGATGCGCGGCGCCAACGATGGGCTGTGGGATTGGAATCTGGAAACGGATGAAGTGTATTACTCGCCGCGCTGGAAAAGCATGCTGGGTTATGCGGAGGATGAGCTGGCGAATCAAATCAGCACCTGGGAGAACCTGGTTAATCCCGATGACAAAATTGTCGTGCTGGAAAAAGTGCAGGATTACTTCGATGGCCGCAAAGATTCGTTTGAGGTTGAAATGCGCATGCGCCATAAGGATGGCCACGAAGTTTTTGTGCTATCGCGTGCTTTTCTGGTCACGCGCGCGACGGACGGTAAGCCGTTACGTCTCATTGGCACCCATGTCGATATCACCGAACGCAAAAAAGCCGAAACCTTTGACAATCAATACGCCGAAATACTGGAGATGATTGCGATAGGGCGTTCCGCGCCGGATATTTACGATGCGATTGCGCTGATGTACGAAGCCCGCCACCCCGGCATGCGCTGCTCGATGCTCGAATTGAGCGGCAATAAATTGCTGCACGGCGGCGCGCCCAGTTTGCCGCAGGCTTATTGCGAAGCCGTGCACGGTCTGGAAAACGGGCCCAGTGTCGGTTCCTGCGGGACATCCACTTTTACCGGGCAGCGGGTGCTGGTGGAAAATATCGAAACTGATCCGAAGTGGGCGAAAATCAAGCATTTTGCGCTACCGCACGGCATGCGGTGTTGCTGGTCCGAGCCGATCAAAAGCTCGAGCGGAAAAGTGTTGGGCGCATTCGGCATGTACTACAATCACCCCGCACTGCCGGACGAGAAGGAATTAAAAGATCTGATATCCGCCGCCCGGCTGACGGGAATCGTCATGGAACGGGATCAAGCGCAAAAACGTATCCGTAAGCTGGCGTATACCGACGAACTGACCGGACTCGCCAGCCGCGCCTCGTTCATGCAGCGCATGGAAGAAATCACCAAATCGTCTTCCCGGCACGGCCGCCGTTTTGGGCTGTTGTACATTGACCTGGATAACTTCAAATGCATTAACGACAGCCTGGGACATGACGCCGGCGACTTGTTGCTTAAAACCATAGCAGTGCGATTGATCCATACTTGCCGGGACATAGACTTCATTGCCCGGCTGGGCGGCGATGAGTTCTGCATCCTCATTGAAGAAGTCGAAGCGGATTACGCCGCCAATGTGGCGAAACGCTGTCTTGAAGCCATATCCCAACCGATCGGGATTTATTCCAGAAAAATCGCCCCGGCTTGCAGTATCGGCATCGCCTATTATCCCGATGATGGCGAGAATCTTTCCGCTTTACTCAAGGCGGGCGATATTTCGCTGTACACCGCCAAGGAGAATGGAAAAAATCAGTATGCGTTTTATAAAGCCGAGCGGACTCACAAGGCCGAGTATCGTTTTCAAATCGAGCAGAATCTGCGGGAAGCCATCGAAAAACAACAGCTGTCCCTGGTGTATCAACCGCAAATCAATATCATGAGTGGAGAAATTTTTGGCGTCGAAGCGCTATCGCGCTGGTATCACCCGCAATTGGGACAAGTCCCGCCCAATGATTTTATCGCCACCGCCGAAAGAATCGGCATGATCAAACCGCTCACCGAATGGGTGCTGCGCACCGCTTGCAGTCAACTGGTGGCCTGGAAGCAAGAAGGCTTTCGCACGCTTCGCATGGCCGTCAATATTTCCCCCAGTCTTTTTCTGGACAAAGGATTTGTGTTGCTGGTCAAACGCATCATCGATGAAGTCGGCATCGCGCCGGCCGAATTGGAACTCGAAGTCACGGAAGGCATCGTGCAAACCGACCCGCGCAATCTGACCATTTTTCAGGACCTGAAAGATCTGGGCGTGTTACTGTCCATCGACGATTTCGGCACCGGTTATTCCTCTTTCGCATCGCTTAAGCACTTGAAAGCGGATTACCTGAAAATCGACAAATACTTTGTTGACGACATGCTGACCGACAAGAAAACACTCACTCTGGTCAGCTCCATGATTGAAATGGGGCAGAAACTTGGCTACGGCATCATTGCCGAAGGCGTGGAAACATCGGAACAACTGAAAATTCTTAAGAACCTTGGCTGTGAGATGGTGCAGGGCTATCTGTTCAGTAAACCGGTCGCTCCCAGTAGCATTTCAGAATTTCTGAACAATCAAACGCACAAAGCGATTCTTGTTCAAGGCCGGTTGGGTGAGACTGCGTAGTTGATTATGCTTTGCGGGTAGAACTGCTGCTTAATTCTTGTAAACTGAAAGGCCCGATGTTTCTGGTGTGTTTATCTTCTTATTCGACCAATGAATCAACGCTTCCCTAATCGGCATTTCTTAATCGGCGTTCTATTGTTGTGGTGTTGGACGTCGTTTGCCGCAGCGAATGAAAAAATTGTTCATGTCATCGATTTTTCCGGCAACTCGAATGGTAGCGCCGTTTCCTGGTTGAAGGAGCGAGGATTCGAGCTTCAACTGGATGCAAAAAAACTGAACCCTAGATTTGAGAATGATGCCCTGGTGATCAGCGCGGACGGCGAGATGGCGGGATTGTTTGGCTTGAAGTTGAAGCAACAGAACTTTATTCACAATGTGAAGCGGGTGGAAATCGTTTGGGGCGTGAACAAGTATCCCCAGGGCGCAAATTGGAATGCGGGAATTAACAGTGTTCCCATTGCCGTGATGTTGTCCTTTGGAACCGAAAAGCTTTCAAGCGGTTTGCCTTTCGGCATTTATGCCGCGCCCTATTTTTTGAGTCCTTTTATTGGCAAGGCCGAAGAAGTGGATCGAATGTATGTGGGCAAGCTATGGAAAAAGAGCGGGCGATATTTTTGCGTGGCTTCCGGGAATCCGCCGGGAACAGTGATTACCACCGATTTTGAAGTCGATGAAAAATTCCGCACCACTTTCAACCACGATAAAACACCGCCGATCACAGGAATTGCTTTCCAGGCCAATACCAACAATACCCAAGGCGGCGCCGAAGCGTTTATCAAGAAGATTACCTTTTTGTCGCGTTAAGTGTCTATTCGTCCGGCAAGATGAAATGCAAGGTTGAGCTTCCTTTGACAGATCAATCTATTGCGCTTAAGAGAAGCAGAATGAATACTAATAGTGGTGAATGAAAGTAAACCGCCAACTTCAAAATGATGCCAGTGAACACATCAACTATCTATATTGGTGCCTAGCCCAGTACCGAAGCGTTCTTCTGGACAAAAGAAAGTGCGAGAAGCAACCGCGTCAAAGTGTTCGCGAATCTCAGGAGCTATTTTCGTGAGAGGTGACTCTCCAGTGACTTCAAAGAGACTCTCGATGAGTTCGAGAAGAGTCAAATCTAGAGACTTTGGTTGGAAAACCGTTAGCTCGAAGCTAGGGCGCGGTTTCTTGGGCTGAAGGGACGTGAGTGTAACCACGTATTTTCCGAGTACTATGATCGGATAGATTCGGTTATCAAAAAACTCGATTGAATTTTCGATAGAATCCAGAAGTGACTTAGGTGATAACGAGGTCTCATAAGCAAAGATCGCATAGCGAGACCTCGGGTCGGAACAGACCATCTTGGTGGTAATCATCGAATTCAATGCTGATCGGAGTTCTTGTCGAGTAAGTTTGGACTTGACCTCGATGCAGGCCACTACTGAATTATGAAAGTAAACGCCAAAGTCACCGATCTCTTCGATCGGGGGGTACTTGCGGGTGTCGATGATGAGTAGGTCTTGCTCAGAACTCGCACCATGGCCAGGGATGTAGAATGCGCCGTGGCGAATAACTAGGTGGCTTGGTAGTACTCGTTGAAGTACGGCTGCTAGGTAAAGCTCCCGCGAGCGACCGATTGATGGAGCATGCCGAAAGAGATCCGAAATTCGCTGATACTGGGAACATAATTCTTGTGCCCACGATGCGTAGACCCTCAAAAGACCGGGATCTGTATGCGTGTCAGTTGTGTGAATGCGCGAGTTTCTAGTGAGACCGGGCTTGGTGGAAGATGGCATGGGGGAAATTTGGTTAACTATAATTAAGCATCTGAGATGAATGGAGATAATTCGTCATAAACAAAATCTAATACAAATAGCTGTTATGGTTTCCAATATAAACACCAAAGCATCTATCACCCCACCCCAATCTCAATCAACACCTCATTCGGATTGACCGATTCGCCTTTGATCACGTGCACGGCTTTGACAATGCCGCTGATCGGGGCGGTGATTTCGGTTTCCATTTTCATCGCTTCGGTGATCAGTACCGGTTGACCGGCGGTGACTTTCTGGTCGATTTTGACGAGCACGTCGAGGATGTTGCACGGCATGCTGACAACGACATCGCCTTCATTCGAGGGGCTGCGGCGTTTGCTGGCGATGGCGCTTTTGACGGCGCCTTGGGTGCCGCCGTCGAGTACGATTTCATCGAGGGTTTCGACGACGATCTCTTCCGGCATGCCGTCGACCATGAAATAGAAGTGCCGCAGCGACTGATTTTTCGGGCTGGTACCAGTGACTTTGACGTGGTACGACTCGCCGTGCAGCGCGACGTTGAATTCGGTCGGCGCTTTTTGTACGCCGTTGGCCGTTGTTGCCGCCATCTCCAATGGTTCGGGAACCAGATTTCCGGTTGAGCGTAGTTCCAGAAACTGCTTGCCGACTTCCGGGAACATGGCGTAACTCAGCACGTCTTCATCGTTCGATGCCAGATGACCGATTTCCCGGCGCAGGTGGTCGAATTCCGGTTTCAGCAGATCGGCGGGGCGGCAGTCGATGATGTCCTCTTTACCGATGGCGCGTTTTTGCAGTTTGGCGTCAATCGGCGCCGGGGCCTTGCCGTAGCCGCCTTGCAGATAACGCTTCACTTCGTTGGTGATGGTGTCGTAGCGCTTGCCGGTAAGCACATTGAGCACCGCCTGGGTGCCGACGATTTGCGAGGTTGGCGTGACTAGCGGCGGATAACCCAAATCTTTGCGCACGCGCGGAATTTCCGCGTAAACCTCGCTGATGCGATCCAGCGCGTTGCGCTCCTGCAATTGATTGGCCAGATTCGAAATCATGCCGCCGGGCACCTGAAACACGTGCACACGGGTGTCGACGCCGGTGAATTCGCTCTCGAAACGGTGATATTTTTTTCGGATTTGCGCGAAATAATCGTTCACTTCTTGCAATTTTTGCAGATTCAGGCCGGTATCGTGATCCGTGTCTTGCAAGGCCATGACCAGGCTTTCGGTCGGCGGATGACTGGTGCCGCCCGACCACGACGATAAGGCGGTGTCGACATGGCGGCAACCGGCTTCGATGGCTTTCAGCTGGCACATTTCGGCCAAGCCGGAAGTGGCGTGCGAATGCAGATGGATCGGCAGATCGGTGGTATCTTGCAGCGCCTTTACCAGTTCGCTGGTCGCATACGGGGTCAACAGACCGGCCATATCCTTGATCGCGATCGAATCGCAACCCAAAGCAGCCAGATCTTTGGCCAGTGTGACGAAGCTTTTGACGTCGTGCACCGGGCTGGTGGTGTAGCAGATCGTACCTTGCGCGTGTTTGCCGGATTCTTTGGTGGCTTCGATGGCGGTTTTGAGATTGCGCACGTCATTGAGCGCGTCGAAAATGCGGAACACATCCATGCCGTTGGCCGCGGCGCGTTTGATGAACGCGCGCACCACATCGTCGGAATAATGCCGGTAGCCGAGTAAATTCTGCCCACGCAGCAACATTTGCAGCGGTGTGTTCGGTAATGCGGCTTTCAGTTTGCTCAAGCGTTCCCACGGGTCTTCCTTCAAAAAGCGCAAACAGGCGTCGAACGTCGCGCCGCCCCAGCATTCCAGCGACCAATAACCGATGCTGTCGAGCATTGAACAAGCCGGTAGCATGTCTTCGGTGCGCATGCGAGTGGCGATCAGGGATTGGTGCGCATCGCGGAGAATGACGTCGGTAATGTGAACTTTTTGCATAGCGTATCCTTGATTGACCAGTGAATCCCTACAGACCCGTGTGCGAAGCGACGACCGCCGCGATCACGCTGGCCAGCACTTCCGGGCGGGGTTTATCGGAATATTGAACGAGGTTCGGGTTTTGTTCGACAAAACCGGTATTGAATTGCCCTATACGGAATTGCGGGTGTTTCAGAATCTTCAAATAATACGGAATCGTGGTTTTGATACCGAACAATCCCATATCGCGCAACGTGCGCTCGCCGCGCTTGATCACATCTTCCCAGGTCAGCGCGCTGACGATGACTTTCGCGACCATGGAATCGTAAAAGGGCGGGATTTCGTAACCGGTGTAAATGGCCGTGTCGGTGCGCACACCCGGGCCGCCCGGCGCGTAATAGCGGGAAATGCGGCCAAAACTGGGCAGGAAATTATTTTTCGGATCTTCGGCGTTGATGCGGAACTGGATCGCATAGCCGCGCCGGACAATTTCTTCTTGTTTAAAGCGCAACGGCAAGCCCGCCGCCACGCGGATTTGTTCCTCGACGATGTCGACGCCGGTGATGGTTTCGGTGATGGTGTGCTCGACCTGCACGCGGGTGTTCATTTCCATGAAATAAAACCGTCCGCTGTCGTCGAGCAGAAATTCCACCGTGCCTGCATTGGTATAACCGACCGATTTCGCGGCAATCACCGCCAGGCCGCCGATATACTGGCGTTGCGCTTCGTCGAGTTGCGGCGACGGCGCGATTTCGATCAATTTCTGGTTGCGGCGCTGAATCGAGCAATCGCGTTCATACAGATGAATGACATTGCCGTGATGATCCGCCAGCACTTGCACTTCGATATGCTTCGGATTGACGATGCATTTTTCCAGGAACACATCGGCGCTGCCGAATGCTTTGGTTGCCTCGGAAATCACCCGCACGTAATTGCGTTTTAATTCCTCGGCATTATCACAGCGCCGGATACCGCGTCCGCCACCGCCGGAAGTCGCTTTCAGCATCACCGGATAACCGATCTGCCCGGCAACTTTCAGTGCTTCGTCGACCGAATGCAAATTGCCTTCCGATCCCGGTGTCACCGGAATACCGGCGGCGATCATCGACTTGCGCGCCTCGGTTTTATCGCCCATGCGATGAATCACGTCAGGTTCGGGGCCGATGAAAATCAAGCCGCGCTCCTTACAGGCGCGCGCGAATTGCGCGTTTTCGGACAAAAATCCATAGCCGGGATGTATCGCATCGCAACCGGTCGCCAGCGCCAGATCGACCAGCGCGTGAATATTCAGATAACACGCCATCGGCTCGCTGCCGATACAGTACGACTCATCCGCTTTCTTGACATGCAGCGCGAAACGATCCGCTTCCGAATAGATCGCCACCGAACGGATGCCCATCTCGGCACACGCCCGAATGATGCGCACAGCAATCTCGCCGCGATTGGCAATGAAGATTTTACGTAACATCATTTTTGGGGCCGCTTTGAAAAACGTAATGCCGGTATTCTACCTGATCGATTCCGGTTAGGGCGTTTGAAAGGAAACTTGAGAAACTGCTGTGCTGATAACCCGATGATCGTCTTCTGGTAATTGCTCGTTTCTGTTTTCTGGGTTTCCTTGGGTTGATGTTTTTTTTTAAAACGGAATCATCGCATCCAGCGAGAATAAAAACTGATCCTTTTTGCCGTCGAACGGGTGGAAAGCCGTGTTGATGCCATCTGCCCGGTCGTAGCGGATATTCTTGCGGATATTGAGATTGCGCACCGGCTTCCAGCCTTTGTTCCAGTGCATCGCCGGTTTCCAGTTCATACCCAGGGTAACGGCGTAATAATCCGCAGGTGCGCTGGCGAAAGGAATATTCCCGGCATAGCTGACGCCCTTATTGTTCATTGCCGACAGAATACGATAAGGGGAAAACACCCGCCAGCCATTGCGGTCGTGAAACCGTTCGGCGCGAATGCCGATCGACAGGTTTTTTTGCAGATCGTAAGTCAGGTGGGTATTGATGCTATACCAAGCGGCGTTGCTGATTCCTCCGGGCAGGCTGATATCGGCCGCCCAGCCATGCGTATGCTGTAATACGCCGTGCATCTTGGGTGTGAGCCAATGTTGCAGCACCACGCTGTACATCATCCATGGTTGATTCACCGCTGTTTGGCCATAGGTACCGCCCAACGCCATACTGGTTCTTTTATCGTCGCTATTCCATGTTAGATTGGCCAATCCGCCCCAGTTGTCGAGCTGTTTGTCAAAGCCGCCGTCCCATCCGCCAGTGGCGCTGCCGGTGGTCGCCGCACCCTGGATGGTCCAGTTTTTATCAATGTTGTAAGTGCCTAGAAAACCGGTGTGCGTGAACGGCTCGCCGCTGTTCAGGATATATGCGCGGGTGTAAAAAAAATTGTCAGGCGCGGGAACGCTTTCATAACCCAGCGGCGTGTAAAAATGTCCCGCCTTGATGTTTAGACCGTTGCCGACCGGTACGTGCGTTTCCAAATAAGCTTGCGGCAGCGCGATGCCATAGGTGCGCGTCGACTTGCAGCAGAGATTCAAATCCCAGTTGCCTCGCTCCGATGGTTCGCCGGTATTTTCGTCGAACGCGGAAATACCGAAGGCCTGAGTGTAAATGGCATCGGTTCCGAACAGGAAATCGAAGCGCCCGCCAAGACTCCAATTGGAAGTATCCGTTTCGACGCTGCGTTCGATAAAGAGATTTAGCTGATTCAATTGAAACCGGTTGGCGCGATCGGCGAAGGTAACCGCGCCGTTGAAACCATCCGACGGATTATTAGCATTGTAGGTTGCGCCGCCATTGATCCAGCCGCCAATTTGCAAGCCGCTGCGTTTATAGAGTTCCGGTAAGCTGTTGGCATGAGCTTGGTCAAGCGTGATGATTGCCGATAAAACTATTCCGAGTACTGTACTGATCGTGTTCATGTGGTAATTCATAGTGTTGTTCCTGATGTTTAGTCAAAACAACTCAAAGTTGGCATGCTGCGCGAAACGATTCACTTCGGAATAAAACGTAGCCGGACGGATTGATTACTCAATCAATCCGGACAAGTTAATGCTGCATTTTCAATTGGAGTTGTTTAGGAAAGCCGTTATTGTGTTTGTAATGTAGAGTTCACAACCGATCCCGAAAAATATTTCAATTATTCTTCAACTGATCAATCACCACTTGGCGGATATCATAATTATCTCCTGGATTAACAATGACGAAATCCGGGTTGCCCGGTTTCAGATAGTCCAAACCGAGATCTTTGCCGGATGCGAGAAAGTCGTTGATCGCGAGTTTGTAGGTTTTTTGGGTATCCAGTGGTTTGCCGTTAATTTGCCAAGCGCCGTTGACCTGCTGCGTGTTGGCGGATTGCAGAAAGCCGCCCGCACCGGTGTTCGCTATCCCTTGATTCAATGTCTTTAACAGCAAACTGCCTTTGATCGCGGCCAGTTGCACTTTGCCGCCGAACGGCAGTACCCGGATAACATCGTAGACGGTGATTTGACCGGCGGGCAGTACGTCGTCGATGCGGATCGAACCGCTGTTGTAGAGCGAGAGTTCGGCTTCGGGGTAGGGGCGCAGCAGGCTTTTGGCGATCAGTTCGGTCAGGTTGGTTTTACGGGTGCGTACATTCGATTCGAGTCCGTCCAACGCTTCGGTGGTGGTCGTGACCACGGCTTCGGGTTCAAATCCCTGCTGCCGGAAGGCATCGAAAGCGATCTTCATCCATTTGTCGACCACGGTTTTGACGGCGGGATCTTCGGCCAGACTGTCGTTGATCGGAACAAACGTGGGTTTGACTTCGGTTTTGCCGGTTTGCGGATCGAAATAAAGATCGACCACGTACACCGAGCGCACGTTGGCGTCACCTTTCAGTAAAGGGGTGAAATTGCCGCGCCAGTTTTGATAGTTGACATGTTCATGTCCACCGAGCAGCAGGCCGATTTGCGGAAATTTTTGCAGCAGTTCGATATCGTCGTCGATGGCTTGGTGCGTCAGGGCGATCATAAAATCGGCCTGCCCGTTGAGTTGCTTGATTTGCTCAGCAGTGGCTGCGATGGGATCGGAGTAGCGCACGTAGCCCGGATTATTAGCCGCCAGCGTTAGGCCGAACATACCGATCCTGAAAGTTTTTCCGCTTTTTTTATCCGCGATGGGAATCACCAGATTCTGTTTGACGCCGGCATAAGGTTGGCCGTCGGCGGCAAACACATTGCTCGATACCCAGGCGAATTTCGCTTCTTTCATGCGTTGGTTGAATTGATTTTCTTTGACATCGAATTCATGGTTGCCGAAGGTGGCGTAGTCGAGCGCAAAGTGATTCAGCACATCGACCATTTGCCGCCCGGCCAGCCAGTCGCCTTCATACTGAGCGGTGCCGATTGCGGACGGACTGAACAGATCGCCGCCCAATGTGGTGATGATATTGGGGTTGCGCGCCAGCAATTGTTTGCGCAAGGTGGCGACCCGTGCAATGCCGCCTTCCTTGCCGCCGCTGACCGGGGTGATTTCGTAAATATCGTTAAAGTGGAGAATCGTCACGTGAATCCGGTCATCACCGGCGGGTGCGGTGGGCGCTGTGGCGCAGGCAGTCAGCGCGAAAACAAAAACGATCGAGAGTAAAACGGCGAATGGTTTTTTCATGATAACACCCCGTATTTTGATGATTGTCATATCTACAGTATTGCTCAAAGCCCGTTGCTGTCATTCACTGTGCCGGCCGGGTTCTTTGGTTGCTGGCAAACGGTTTCAAGCCGGTGCAGCGAAAAAGCTAATGCGATTCCTTAAGGTTATACCGTAAAGTTGCTATTTGTATCAAATATGTTTCTGAGATGTGCGAGTATTGCTATGATCAGCAACGGATTGTGAATATAATCGGGAACTGCCAATAAGAAAAATACAATCCGCCAGGATTGAGCGTTAGCGTCAAGCACGGGCCTCAAGAAGAAATAATCCAAAGTCAGGTAATGTAAGAGCAGGAGTTTACGGGTATGAGTGCTGTACGTGTCCTAAACAATGCTGATTGAACAAATTCAAGTGAAAGGGGAATTATCGTGGAACAATACTTCATTTCGTCAGAAAAACGGTTTTTATTTCGTTATTCAGCCTTGGTTCTTTTCATTGGAATACTATCTGGTTGTAATGTGAGCTTAATACCGGAAACCGAACAAGCGCAAAATCGCTACGCAGTTACTGTTGAAAAAGATCATCTTGGTGATAGCTATACAGAGATTAAATACCTTGATCAGGGCTGGAAAGCTGAAGACAGTTTGTGGTTTTATAACATCACCCAAGGGTCAAACCTGATGCCCTATGATTTCTTCCTGGTGTTGGAAAAACCGGGAGAATCTCAGCTTTTCCGTTCCGATGAGAATATGAATTTTTATCGCTATTTACCTCAGAAGGCTTCGTCGGGCAATCCTGATGCATTGCCGGTCGGTTGGGTTAAAGATAGCTACAAGGGCAAAGAATATGTCGGTTTAACTTGCGCGGCTTGCCATACCGGGCAGATCAACTATAACGGTGTAGGTATCCGCATTGATGGTGGTCCGGCCACCGCGGATATGGAAAACATCATGATCGATTTGGCAAAAGCCTTGAAACATACGCGCGAAGACGCGGAAGCCAAACAGCGGTTTGTCAAAAATGTATTGGCCAAGGGGAATTACAAGTCGGAAGCTGATGTGCTTACTGATTTAAGTAAATATGAACAACGTATTTACAGCTATACCTATATCAATGCAAGTCCGACTTCTTATGGCTATGCGAGGCTTGATGCCTTTGGTCGCATTTATAATCGAGTGCTAGAGCATATCATCAACGAAAAGGAACTGAGAGAGTTATTACATGACCGGAAGGTACGGTTTGATAAAGAATTGACGAAGGCTCAAATCGAAGAGATTTCACAGCTGGATAAGACAGTGACTGAGAAAGAAATCGACGAGATCCTGTCAAAGGTAGATAAAGTAATAACGGGAGAGCAACGTGATCATTTGATGGAGCAGCTTAAAAAGCACCTTACACCTTTGCAGATAGCGCTACTGAATGATGCAGTGTTCAATAGACCTGACGCACCTGTTAGCTATCCTTTTTTATGGGATATTGCTCAACACGATTATGTGCAATGGAATGGGATAGCTGATAATGCCGGGCTGGGGCCGATCGGCCGGAATGCAGGCGAAGTAATTGGCGTATTTGGCACTCTTGATTGGAGAGAAGAAAAGGGGGTGTCATTGACATCGCTTCTCTTTCAAGGTTCTGGCACCACGCGGGTCAAATTTGACTCTTCCATTGATGTGCAAAACTTACATAGAATTGAATCGCATCTGAAGAAATTAAATTCTCCGGTATGGCCGCAAGAGATTCTAGGGAAGATCGATATGGAAAGAGCTGCTAATGGTGAAGTATTGTTTCACGAGTATTGTGCAGCCTGCCATGCCGCGATTGATCGTACGGATCCCAATCGCCGTGTCATCGCTAACATGACAAGAGTAAGTGATGTGAAAACGGATCCAACCATGGCTGAGAACAGCTTTGCTTATCAGGGATACTCCGGCATTTTGCGCAATCAGTATGTAAGGCTTGAAGTAGGTAATCTTTTGCTAGATAAAAGGGCTCCTGTTGCAGCTTTGCTAACCCAAGCGACCAAGAACGTAGTGGCTACCCCTGCTGATCCCGATAAATGGTTTTTTCAATATTGGGCGGACTGGGCTGATAATCTCATAAGAGCATATATTGAAAATGAGATTAAATCTTCAATCAAAAATGGCAACTATGATCCGGATACTACTGTCAATCCACTGGCCTCGCTCAATGCCTACAAGGGACGGCCTTTGAATGGAATCTGGGCGACTGCGCCGTATTTGCACAATGGCTCGGTTCCATCGCTGTATGATTTATTATTACCTAAAAAACGTGAAGGTGATCCGGATGATGGGGAATACCGTCCTGATCAATTCGAGGTTGGTTCGCGCGAATTTGATCCGGTCAAAGTGGGACTGAAAAGCAGCGGATATAAAAGCTTTACTTTCGACACCAGTTTTCCTGCCAATAGCAACGCCGGGCACGAATATGCATCCGGAAAAACAGCGCAACCGAATGGAGTAACTCTAAGACCGCTGAGCAAGGAAGAAAAACTCGATTTGCTGGAATATCTTAAAACTCTGTAATTGGACACTCTTTAGTAATCATTCTTAACTTGCGATTCCCCATGGTCTGGCCACGGGGATGTTTATTGAACAAGGAGTATTGAAATGAGTACAAGCTATCTTGAACGGTATGATGCAGCTCCCGATGCGGAAAAATTCCCGTTGGTGCGCCGCTGGATGGACAAGGAACCTTTACCTTTTTTTAAGGAATTGCGCGCTAAACGTCCGATCCTGGTGACGCCGGATTGTACCTTGGTGACCCGGTTTGACGATGTCAGGGAAATACTGCTGATGTACAAGGTATTCACCGTCAAACCGTATGTCCCCAAAATGGACAATTACCTCATGGCGCACGATGATGATGCACTGCATACCCGTGAGAAATCGCTGATGCAATTTATGCTGAATCGTGACGACTTGCCCAGAGTGCGCAATCTGGTTGCGGATATTGCCAGTGGTATTCTCGGTAACGCCAATGGGCAGATCGAAGTGGTGAACAAATTTTGCCGCATGGTTCCGGCGACATTGGTGCAGAAGTATTTCGGACTGACCGGCGCGAACCGGGAAGACTTGATCGAGTGGTCTTACTGGAATCAATACGATACGTTCCATAATCAGCCATTCGATTTGCTGCCTCCGGAATTGTCACAACGCATTATCGACCGGCATAGTGAAACTTCCAAAAAACTGGGAGACTACATCACGATGCTGATTGCGAAACGGTTACTGGCAGTGAAGCTCGAGAAATTGACGTTTTCAACCATTGTCAGATTGGATGATGACATCGTTACCCGGATGCTGCGCACCAGTTTTGCGAAAGAACTGGACTTTGATATCAAACGACTGGGTGTGAATGCCGGCGGCTTGTTGATCGGTGCGATCGAGACCACTGCGCAAGCCGTAGCGCAAGTGCTGCAATATTTGTTCCAGCATTCGCAATGGCTGGCGGCGGCAAAAGCGGCTGCACAGAAGGAAGATACAACCGAGTTCGACGGTATCGTATGGGAGGCATTGCGTTTTGCTCCGATCACGTCGTATTTGTTCCGCACTACAGTGAGCGATTATACGGCGGCGAAAGGAACAGACCACGAAACGGTTTTGTGTGCCGGTACTTATGTTTTGCCGGTGACGTTATCCGCGACATTCGATGAGCGGGCATTTGAATCACCGGATGAATTCATTCCGCAGCGCAATTGGTATAACTATTTTCACTTCGGATTCGGTAACCATGAATGCCTGGGGCGTTACGTAGGCATGGTGATGATTCCTGAAATGGTCCGGCAAGTATTGCTGCAGAAAGATATAGCACCGAAAAGCGATATAGACTACAAATCCGGACCGTTCCCCGAAGCATACGATCTTTCCTGGGCAACAGCGTAGAACGGGGTAGGTTGCTGCTTTTGAGTGGCTGTTAAAGTGTGCGGAGCAGGCGGGTAGCTTGGGCAAGGTGCCCGACCGGTGTTTTCTCTGTACTGTGTGTAAGTAATTTCTTCTTTCGTGATAAAAAGACAGTGCTCTACAGCCTCAGTTGCTTGTGATTTTCAACCATAGAGCACTGTCCACCCTCTAGTGAACTTTAGTAACTCGATTTTTCTTCAGTCGATCTGGCTTTTCCGCCACCTTCCTGATCGCCCGATGGTATTTGATGGAAAGGCTGGATGGTTTTACCGTAAGCGTCCGGATCGGGCGATTCCGGCGCTGTTGGTTTTCCACCGCAGGCAACTAGAACTAAAACCGCCGATACTGCCAAAAATTGTGCAATTCTCATATAGAACCTTCTGAATGGTAGTTGTTAATTAATTTTGTATGACGACGATTCGCAGAATACCGTTTACAGTTCCGCGAAATATTGATCTTGATCAAATTAAATTCACCTTGACATCAAACACCTGCATACAATCCGAATCTAAGCTATAACTTATACTGGAAATGTAATCAGTGGCGCAGATCGGAATACGCTTTTATCAATCACTGAATGATTTTCTTGCGCCAGGGCTGGGCGATGCGGAGATTATTCACAACTTTGAACGGAAAGCCTCGGTTAAGGACATGATCGAATCGTTCAATGTGCCGCATCCGGAAGTTGAACGAATTGCGGTGAATGGTATTGCAGTAGATTTTAACTATACTGTGCGGGATGGCGATCATATCGAAGTTTTTCCACCGGGCGAGAGTTGCAGCGGTATACCGGCACTGCAACTGCGCGCGGAGTTATCGCAGCCGCCGCTGTTCGTGGTCGATAGCAATCTTGGAAGATTGGCGCGCTACTTGAGGTTGCTTGGATTCGACTGTCTCTATCGCAATGATTACGACGATGGCGCGGTGGCAAAGATTGCCAGTGAGCAGCGGCGCGCGGTGCTTACCAGGGATCGTTCGTTATTGAAACGCAGGATCATTACGCACGGGTATTTTGTGCGCGCGGATAGACCGAAAATGCAGACTCGGGAAGTTCTGCAAAGATTTGCGCTATATTCCTTGATCAAACCGTTAACGCGTTGTACCCAGTGCAATGGGTTGTTGATAGAGACCGGCAAGAAATCTATCGAACATCGCCTGGAGCCGTTGACAAGGCGATATTACGATAAATTTTTGATTTGTCCGGAATGCGATAGGATTTACTGGCAGGGGAGTCACAGTATGCGCATCAAGCAGCTTCTTGACGAATTCGTTGATGAGAAATCGCAATCGGCGCCTTAAATCGAGGCTGATATTTTCCGTCGTTTGAATCGCATTCTGCTTGGGTTTTTGTATTCAGTATGCATTCAGATTTACCTCGTTATGATGGTGTCAAATAGCAGGCGAAGCCGGTTGGTGACTGAGGAAGCCGGTGGTGATGGTTAGAGATTTGATTAACGGATAAAAGTTGTAGTGAATTCTGATTGAGGTTGATATGAAAAAATATAAATTAGCGTGCTTGGCTATCGTCCTCTGCGGAATATTTTCAGTGAATCCAGCAAGCGCTGAGGGAGATGGCGGTGGCTCTGATGGCGGGTTCGATGGCGGTGATTTCGGCGGCGACTATGGTGGCGATTTCGGTGGTGATTTTGGCGGTGACTATGGTGGTGATTATGGCGGTGATTTCGATTCGGGCGGATATCCGGATTACTCCGATCAGGGCGGTTTTGACCAAAGCGATGCTTTCGATCAGAGCGATCAATTCAACCAACCGGAAGATTTTGGAGCAGCCGATGATGCGTTCCAGGGAAATGATTTAGAGCAAACCGACGCAGCGGGCCAGCCGGATGATTTCACTCCGGAAAATACGCCGGATAACAGCACTGATACAGCATCCGGTAACGATGGGCCTGCGGATGAAGCCTTAAAAAAAGAGTTACCGGATCAATCCGTGGATAGCACTTCGGATCCAAATCAAGGTGCTCAAGCGGATGCTCAGGGTCAACAAAATGATTCAAGTCCGAATGCGGAATCTACCGATTCAACGCAATCCGCAGGGACAACGGATTCTACTGGGGCTGCCGAAACTGCTTCTGCTACGGGTGGCCAATCCGTCCAGAATGGCAGTACTGCTGTCCAAGATGGTTCCTCCACACAAAATGTGAATATTCAGAACAATACGAATGTAGATCAAAATACTGCCGGAAATGATCATGGCCATCATCATGGAGGAGGGCATCATCATCACGATAACTTTGGTTTAGGATTTGGTTTAGGTCTGGGCGTGGGGATGGGATTCGGATTCGGGCCATTTGGTTATTACAGTCCGTTTGTTCCCTTCGGTTATTATGGTTTTGGCGGACCATTTAGCAGTTTTGGTTTTTACGGCGGCCGGGGTGTTGGCGTGGGATTCTATAATAGTTATGCCGGTTTTGGCCCTTACCGCTATTTCGAACCGTATTACCCCTTAGGCGGATATCTGGCTGCCTCGCCGGTGTTTTCGTCACCCATGGCATTAGCGCCGGGCAGAGCTCCCACCTATGTTCAACGGAATGAAGTTTCCGGACCTGCGCCTGTGCAGCAAAAAAACTACTGGTATTACTGCCGCAAGCCGGAAGGATACTATCCTTATGTGAAGCAATGCTCAGGCCAATGGATCAAAGTTCCACCGCAACCTTCCTGAGTCTTTGATTCCACAAACGCTCTGATCAAGAGTAAGCAGACTTACATAAATTATAGGAACGGTGATATTCAGGGACTGTCGATATCATTTCGATGCTCCTGCCTGGTTGCTGAGAATATTTCCCAAACAACCATAAACATGGCTGCGATGGCCGGGCCAATGATAAGGCCGTTGAGTCCGAATATTTGAAGGCCACCCAGTGTGGAAATTAGCACTACATAGTTAGGCAACTTGGTATCCTTGCCCACTAAAGCGGGGCGCAAGAAATTATCCGCCAGCCCCATTACGAGAGCGCCGAAGGCAATCAAAATCAAGCCCTGCCACAAGGCACCGGTTGCCAGTAAGTAGATCGCCACTGGCAACCAGACTAGGCTAGCGCCGATTGCAGGCAACAGTGAAAGAAAAGCCATTATCACACCCCATAGTAATGGTGCGTGAATCCCCAGAAACCAGAAGATCAAACCACCGAGCATACCCTGCAATATCGCTACGAAAATACCGCCTTTAACCGTGGCGCGAACGGCCGTGGTGAACTTGGCAAAGAGTACGCGCTGCTGCTCAGCCTGCAATGGAATCGCCTTCTTGATATTTCTGAACAATGCGTCCCCATCGCGCAGCAAAAAGAACAGAAGATATAGCATGACACAAACGTTGACGATGATGTGAAATGTGAATTGACCGATGTTGAGGATCTGTGTGGCGAAAAATTGGCTACCCTGTCGAAGGCCGACGGCCAGTTTTTCCTGCACCGCGACAAGGTTCGTCAGCCCTAATTGCACCATCATTTTTTGAATCCAAGCGGGTAAAGCATCCCAGACCTGATGAAAATAGAGACCAAAATCCAGCTTGCCGGCATGAATCATGTCATACAGGCTGGCAGCTTCCTGCATTAAGGATGTGGCAATCAACATCAGTGGCAGGATCACTAATACAATGATAATTAGAATTGTAGTAAGAGCAGCGGCACTGGGGCTCTGCCGCATAGATTCTGATAACCGCCGGAACACCGGCGCAAACACAATGGCCATAACTGTTCCCCAGAGAATCGCGCCGAAGAATGGCCATAAGATCCAGGCGAAGGCCAGCGAAGCTGTAACGAGGAGCACTAGGAAAGTCTTCTCTTCGAGTCTGTACATACTAATTCCCTTCAGTTTGCTCATATCGATTATGTAGTTCGCTGTCAAATCCGGAATTCAGCGGACACACCGTTCTCGTATTTCTCTGCATTAGAAACAGTTAAAAAATATAAATCCTTCAAAAAAAGCAGTATTTTAGGTCAAAATTTTAAAAACTAAGTTTTGCAGAAACCTTCTTGTTATATTGGTCTAAGCGCGTATGCCCTTAATTGTCAAATGCTGGTTCCCCAACTTAAATCCTCGGCAATTTTCACTGTACTGACAACAAAATTATTATGTAATCGGTAGACCCGCTGAAATACAGCAGGTATATCAAGTTTAAGGGGGTTACTCTCGAGTACGAAATTCCGTGAAAGTGTCACGATGGTAAAAAGTATTGGCCGTTTCGATTAATACTTTAGATGGCATGCAGCCAACTCGTGTGCAGATCGTGTCCCACAGGCCGTCATCAGTGATTACAGATTCTGCGAGTTGTTTTCTTATTTTGCGTAGCACAGCAAGACCTGCACTGCCAGTACCGATAATAATCGGAGTCCAGTATTTCATTCATGGCATTTCCATCGCTAACGATGTAACAGATTGCAGTTGTTACAGACCGAATACATAATTTGACTACAAACATTGATAATGCTTATTGTGACTCCTTTTGTTTCATTGAATCACTGAATGTTGTATATAACGCATTGATCGTGACCAATTGATTGAGCGCACTCATTAAGGTGCTGGCAATGTCTTTAGTTTCCGTAACCTGGGATTCTTCGTCAGTGCCATGAGGTTTGGAAGATTTGCTTTTGGTGAGTTCCCCAAGTACAAATCCGATACCGCCCGCTAATAGCAAGCTTGCTGGAGCAGTCATTTGTTGTTGTGTTTTCTGAATGAGGTCATCAGTACGAATAGCAACCATACGCTGGTGTTTCAGTACCTGCAACTCCGCATCCTTTATTTGCGCTGTTAAAGATTTGGGTTCGTTGCCGTTTAAAATTGTGTCTGACATCAGGATTCCTCCGTGTTTCCGGGGGCTGGCGGCATGGATCGAAGGCTGCGGAAGGTTGCTGGGAATCGCAAATAATAGCCTTTGCTGCGTATCACGCTCCATAGAACCAGCGCAAGCAGTAAATTTAAAACGACGGTCAACAGTATTAGCAGAATATAATCTGTCAGTATGCCATACTGGTTTAGCGCCAATATGACAGCTGCCAGGAATCCTAGCCACGCGACACTCAGCACAACGGCTGCCATTATACCGGCCACGATCATGACCACTAAACTATTGCCCGCCTGCTGTGCCTCAAGTGCCAGGAGCCGGAAATGCATGTGATTCAATTCACGCAATTCATGCCATAACGACTTTAAATCATCAGTCACGCCGGAATCGTTTTCAGAGAGAGAATCCGCCGCAGCTTGCTCAGATGCCTCATTTTTTGTGGCGTTTGAATCCATCGTATTTAGCGATTATTCAATAATCTGCTCAGAAGAAAACCCATCCCTGCCGCAATACTGACCGATGTGATTGGATTTTCGCGGATATAAGCGGTACATTCCTTCATCAGCCGCTTCTCAGCAAGTTTCAGTTGATCTCCTTTGTCGACAATTTTATCAGCGGTCTGATTAGTTACCTGGGCAACCTTATCTATCGTCTCATGCGCGAGATCATTCAGTTGATCTCCTTTATCAGCAATTTTATCTGCAACCTGATGGGTTGCATGAGCGGCCTTATCGACTGCTTCATGCGCTAAATGGGATGCTTTGTTTACAGTTTCCATGTGATATTCCTGTTATCGTTTACTTAAACTGTGCATTAGATTCACAGACTTATGAGATTCTTAGTTTAACGATTGTTAAACCACTTGCTTAATAGAAAACCTACGCCTATCGCGATACCTACCGACGTCATTGGATTATCTCGAACATAATCGGCAGCCTCTTTCATCAATCGCTGCTCGGCATGTTGCAATTGCTCTCCTTTTTCACTCATTTTATCTGCGACCTGTTTGGTGGCTTTGCTGGCCTTTTCAGCAGTTTCGTTTGCCATATCGGTTACTGTATCTACAACTGTGTCTACATTTTTCATAATGAAGCCTCTTGGTTTTAATTTGAACTGTACGTTATGTACGGCTTTAGGTTGATGATATGTGCTAGGTCAATGATTACAGGGAAACTTTCAATTGAGAATTCATCCTTTGTGATACTCATCGATGCCATTGCTTAATCGCAAATATTCTGACAATCAATCTGGTTTTATTCTCGTGCAAGAAACGGCTCTAATGTTTCATCTGAGCCTTGGCATCGTTTGTTGCCTGGATCTTCGCGGCTTTCGCTTCTTCGATACAAACATCTTTAACGTTACCGTCAAAGTCATCGCATTTCTCGACCGCTATAGAATAATCGCCATCGACCTTAGCAATACGAGCTTCGTATTGAGTCTTATCGGTAGGCTTATACTTGGCTTCAAGACCGGCTTTGTCCGCGTTATGACGTGCTTTTGCTTCTGCAGTGCAGATGTCTTCAGCATTACCTGAAAATGACTCGCACTTTTCTTTTGATACCTTGTAGATTGAATCAATTTTATCTTTATAAGCTTTATATTCATCTTTTGACATTTCTTCAGCTGCCGCATTGGCACCACCGAAGGTAATACCTATCGCAAGTAGAAATGAAGTGATAATAGAAGTTTTCATGATTTCTCCTGATATATTTTGGGGTAACTCTACGAATTAAGCTTTGCTATAAACATGGGAGCGGGCAATTCACTGCAATTGCATCGTCCCATGTCCTGTCTTTTGCAACCATGTCATACATCAAATGGATAGACTAGCGACTTATTGCTTGGTAGTTCCATAATAAGAATGAATTTCATTTTCCCAGGATTTGTCCGCCATATTCGGCCAGTTGTCCTTATCGAATCCCGGTGCATTTTCAAGACGATTCTTATCGACATTGAGTACAAAATGTTTTTCTTTTGTATCTAGCTTTAGCGCATTCCAAGGTACCGCAAACAACTTGCTTCCTATCCCCAAAACACCGCCAAAGGACAGTACTGCATAACAAACTTTACCCGTAGCTGTATCCAGCATGATTTCTTTAATGTCCCCCAGGTCATCACCATTTTGGTTGCAAACATCGTTTCCAATAAGTGTTTCGGCACCCATCAAACGAGCCCCAGAGGCTTGGTTATCACCTTTGTAAATACCATGTGTATCGCGATCTTCGTAATTCATATAAAGCTCCTGCAAAAATGACTTTGGTAAAGGATCCTTTCATCATATTCTTGTGATCAGAGAATCCTGTGATAGAGCGTGTATGATTTTTTCTACACCTCGCCAGTAACAATACGCGCGAAGCTCAGCACAGTCGGTTCGGTAGCTAACTTAGGCCACATTAATGGGCTGCAAGAAATCTCAGGGTGTAGAGGAGATCGGCGTGGATAAAGTACGCCTGATTGCTCTGGTGGCGGTGGGTTGGGCTATCTTCCAGTCAGATAATTTCTTGCTGCATTAGTCAATCTTTTGGTTTTGATTTAATAATGCGGGGTGTCACCCAATCTCATACTGTTAAGCTATAGTAATTCAGACCCGATCTGAACAGTCACACGATTTGACGATGTGCCTGTTAGATCAAATTCAGTTATTCAATGCGGTGATTTTATCGTCCCATACCTCCTTTGCGTCAATTAAAGTTTGCATTGGTGTGCGCTCACAGCACATCTTGCCCTGGTGAGTACGCGTACTGTTGTAATACACCATCCATTCATCCAGATCGTGTTGTAACTCTTCGATGGACTGGTAAATCTTGCGCCGGAATGCCACCTGGTAGAACTCCTGTAAGATGGTTTTGTGGACTCGCTCGCAGATACCGTTGGTTTGCGGATGATTGGCTTTCGTTCTGGAATGCTCAATGTCGTTGAGTGCCAGATAGAGCTGGTAATCGTGATTCTCCGGCTTACCGCAATATTCGGTACCACGGTCGGTCAGGATGCGGATGAGCCCATGCTCTGCTCAGCGAAGAACGGCAGTACCCGGTCGTTGAGTAAATCAGCCGCTGTGATCGGTGTTTTGGTGGTATACAGCTTAGCAGCGGCCCACTTGGAATAGGTATCGACGAAGGTTTGCTGGTAAATTCGTCCCACGATTGAGAGTGCCGAAGTTGTTTCTATCACATTTAATCAATGTTTATTGTTAAAATTCTTCCCAATCTTCTTTACCGCCTGATGCAACTTTGCGAGTTGGCATCGCTAATATTCTCAGGTGCCGTTTCTGCCTTGGTATTCACTGCAGCTTTCCTGATCGCTGATCTACAGTTGGATAGCATTGTTACACTACACCAGGGTTTTTTGTGGGCGGCACGACTGCGGCTTGTTCACCATGGTTAGCGAATTTGAATACACTTACCGCCCGAATTAATGCTTTGGATTGTTCCCTCATTGATTCAGCAGCGGCGGATGCTTCTTCTACCAAGGCTGCATTTTGTTATGCCACTTATATTCTATAAAATTTGTTGATTAATTAATGTGATGTGCAGTAAGGCCCATGTCGCTGCGGCTCATTAGCTTTTCGATGTCGATCAATATCAGCATCCGCTCATCCACCGTACCCAGGCCCATGATATATTCCGTATTGATCACCGAGCCTAAACCCGGTGCTTGGCGCATTTGCTCATCCGCTAGAGTAATCACGTCTGATACCCCATCAACCACAATCCCCATCACCCGGCCTGCTACCGTGAGTATGATGACCACTGTGAATTGATCATACGTTGCGTGGTCCAGATTAAACTTTATCCGCATGTCGATGATCGGGACGATAATGCCGCGCAGATTAATTACGCCCTTGATATAGTCTGGCGAATTCGCAATATGCGTGATGGAATCGTAACCTCGGATTTCTTGTACTTTCAGAATCTCAATTCCATACTCCTCGCCTCCCAAACGGAACGTCAGAAATTCATTCGTGGCCAGATCGCTTGCTATCGCTGGCACCCCTGTTACGCTATTTGCTTTCAGTTCTTGCAATGACATTGATTCCTCCACTAGCTGTAATAAAACCTAATTCGTACTCTTAATCTTCTGGATGATTCTTGGAATAAAAACACATTGCTGCGTTGGAATGAACTATACCCGCGGGGACTTGCTGAATTGTTGAGAGAATGTAAACTTTTTGCAAACTATCGGACACAAAGAAAAGACTATTGCATGACCTCAAGCAGGCGTGCGGTTTTGGCGGCGACGTACCCGTTGATGAAGCCGGATGTAAACTAGAAAGTATCCGGAAAACACTAGATGCCGCGAAGGGTGAGAGGTGTTTTTCCGGCGTGCGCCGGGTGGTTGTAAGCGCGTTGGATAATCTGTAATCTATAGCCAGCGTGCCAGTCTGCTGGAGTAATTAAAATTTTATTTTTTACCGGAATTGATAATGAAGAAAAAACAAATAGTAATCCTGATTGCTTTCTTGCCGGTCATACCGTTGTTAACCGGCTGCTGGACGTTAGTGGCCGCCGGGGCGGGGGCCTACGGAGGGTATAAAATGAAGGAAAACGGTTATACCCTGCAAAACCCGATCACCAAGGAAAGAAAATCCAATAAATGAGATTGGGTTATTTCATTGTTTTTGCTGAGTCTTCCGGATTTTCTTTTTTACGGAAGCTGTCATAAATCATCAACGCGGCACCGATAAAAATAGCGGAATCGGCGATGTTAAACGCCGGCCAATGGTAATTCCCAATATAGAAATCCAGAAAATCGACCACATGACCGAGCGTAATGCGGTCGTATAAATTTCCCAGTGCGCCGCCCAGAATCAAACTCAGCGATACACAAAATAATTTCTCCTGCTGGTATTTATTCAGCAAAAAGATAATCACTAAGGCCGCACTGCCCGCGATTCCGCTCAGGAACCAGCGTTGCCAGCCGGGTTGCTCGCTGAGGAAACTGAATGCGGCACCGGGATTGTAGGTCAGCACCAAGTTGAAAAAACCGGTGAGCGGGATGCGCTCACCGAATTCCAGCGTGGATTCGACCCAGTATTTACTGGCGAGATCCAATATCAGAACAATCAAAGCGATGCTCAAGCTGATGTAGAGTTTCATAATAAGACAGTTTTCTGTTCAGTGATTAGCCGTGAAACTTCATGCAAAGTGCCGTTCTTCGCCGCTGCCATGCAGATTGGCAACGCAGCGTGCGCACAACGTGGGATGTTCCGCATGCTGGCCGGTATCCTTCCGGTAGTGCCAGCACCGTTCGCATTTCGTATGCGCGCTGGATGTCACGGTCATGCCTTCCTGCTGCGGGTCATTGACTGGAATCAGGCGCACTTCGGAGACGATCAATACGAAACGCAAGTCATCGCCCAGTGCATTCAGTAAGGCGAAATCTTCCTGATTGGCGCGGATTTCTACTGCAGCCGCCAATGAGGAACCGATTTCTCCTTGTGTGCGGGAGTCTTCCAATTTTTTCAGTACGTGCGAACGCAGCGAGCGGATTTTCGCCCACCGTTGTTGCAATGATTCGGTATCCGGTTGTGCCGGAAGATCGTGCCAGATATGAAATAACACACTATCCTGAGTATCGCCCGTCAAATGCTCCCAGACTTCTTCCGAGGTAAAACTCAAAATCGGCGCAAACAGCCGCACCAGGCTATGTGCAATGTGATGCAGCGCAGTCTGTGCCGAACGGCGCGGAAGACCTTTGGTTGCTGCCGTGTACAGGCGATCCTTGAGGATATCCAGATAAAATCCTCCCAGGTCTTCGGAGCAGAAATTGTGCAGTTTATGCACGACCTGATGGAATTCGTAGCGTTGATAGCTTTGCGTTAAGTCTTCCTGAAAAGCTTGGGTCAATGCCAGCATATAGCGGTCGATTTCCAGGCAGTCCGTCACGGCGACGGAGTCTGTGTGCGGATTAAAGTCCATCAGATTGGCAAGTAAAAAGCGCAGCGTGTTGCGAATCCGCCGGTAGCTTTCCACCACACGTTTCAGAATTTCCTCGGAGATAGAGAGTTCGCCGGAATAATCGGTGGAAGCGACCCACAGCCGTAGAATATCGGCGCCGGAAGTATCCATCACTTTTTGCGGAGCAATGACATTGCCTTTGGATTTACTCATTTTGTGACCGCTGCCGTCGACCACGAATCCATGTGTGAGCAGTGCATCGTACGGCGCACGGCCATCCATGGCGCAACCGGTCAGCAGTGAAGACTGAAACCAGCCGCGATGCTGATCCGAGCCTTCCAGATACAGATCTACCGGGAATTTGAGCTGCGCATCGGCTTTGACAACCGTGTCATGCGTGGTGCCGGAATCGAACCAGACGTCCAGCGTGTCGGTCAGCTTTTTATATGTTTGCGCTTCGTCGCCGAGCAATTCGGCGGTGTCGAGCGCAAACCAGGCTTCGATACCGTGCTGCTCGACTTTTTGCGCGACTTGCTCGAGCAGTTCCAGCGAGCGCGGATGCAGTGCGTGGGTATCTTTATGCACAAAGAAGGTCATCGGCACGCCCCAATTACGCTGACGGGATACGCACCAGTCCGGGCGGTTTTTGATCATCGCTTCCAGGCGCGCTCTGCCCCATGCCGGATAGAATGCGGTGGAGTCGACCGCTTGCATGGCCAGATCGCGTAACGTCTTATTCCCAGCGTTTGCAGCAGTTGAGCTGTGCAGATTCATACCGATGAACCATTGCGGGGTTGCGCGGAAAATGATGGGTGTTTTGTGCCGCCAGCAGTGCGGGTAGCTGTGCTCGATTTTTTTCAGGCAAAACAGATGTCCGCTGGTTTTGAGCGTATCGATGACGATATCGTTGGCTTTCCATACCGAAAGCCCGCCCACCAAAGGCGTGCCGGCGGTAAACTTGCCGTTGCCGTCTACCGGGCTGTCACTTGGCAGGCCGTAATTCTGACCGGCAAAATAGTCATCCAAACCATGCGCGGGTGCCGTGTGCACCAGCCCGGTACCGGCTTCCAGCGTGACATGTTTGCCGCAAATGATTTTTACCGTGCGTGGTTCAAATGGATGTTGCAGCGCCAGATGTTCCAGTGCCCGGCCTTTACAGGTGGCGAGCGTTTCACCGGTTAAGTCATAGCGCGTCAGACAAGCCTGCTGCAATTCACTGGCAAGAATCACCAGACCGCGTGTGGTTTGCACCAGCGCGTAGTCGAAATCGGGATGCACGCTGACCGCTTGGTTCGCCGGTAATGTCCACGGTGTGGTGGTCCAGATGATGGCGTAAGCTTGCGCATTTTCAGGAATGGCGATGCCGAAGATACTGCTCAGCGATGAATGCGCGGATTGAACGGCAAATCCCACATCAATCGCCGGAGAAGTTTTGTCTTCGTATTCCACTTCCGCTTCGGCCAAAGCGGAACCGCAATCGATACACCAATTGACCGGTTTCTGCCCTTGATACAGATAGCCGCTTTGATAAATTTTTCCCAGCGCGCGGATAATACCGGCTTCGGTTTTGAAACTCATCGTGAGATAAGGATTATCCCAGTCACCCAGCACACCCAGACGAATGAAATCGGCTTTTTGACGTTCCACTTGTGCCTGCGCAAAAGCGCGGCAGAGTTCGCGTACTTTATCGGCGGGCAAATGTTTGCCGTGTTTTTTTTCGATCTGGTGCTCAATCGGTAAGCCATGGCAATCCCAGCCGGGAACGTACGGCGCATCAAAACCGGACAGTGTCTTGCTCTTGATGATGATGTCCTTGAGAATTTTATTGACGGCATGACCGATGTGAATGTCGCCGTTGGCATAAGGCGGGCCGTCATGCAGAATGAATTTGGGGCGTCCTTTGCTGACGGCGCGGATCTTTTGATACAGATTTTTTTCTTGCCAGGCTTTCAGCATACCCGGTTCGCGGCTGGCCAGATTACCGCGCATCGGAAACGGTGTGTCGAGTAAATTGAGCGTTTTCTTATAATCAGTCATGAAAGTTCAATGGATGGGTTAAAGGGCGTTACACGTGCTATTGGATTGAATCGGGGCGGTCATAAAAAAGCTTTTGGCTTGCGCGACATCTTTTTCGATTTGCCGGATGAGCGTGTTGATATCCACATATTTTTCTTCGTCGCGTAATTTGTGCAAAAAGTTGACCTGTAAATGCTGCCCGTAAATTTCCTGATGAAAATCGAACAAGTGGACTTCCAGCACAGGCTTGCCATTGTCATGGGTTGTCGGTCGCACACCCAAACTGGCCACACCTTGCAGCGGCGTGGCGGGTGAGGATGGCATGGCGCCGTACACGGACACGACAAAAATACCCGAAAGCGGCGGGCGGTTATGCTGCAATTGAATGTTCGCGGTCGGAAATCCAAGCTGTTTGCCTAATTTATCTCCATCCACGACCCGTCCGCTGATGCTGTAAGGTCTGCCGAGCAGTTTTCTGGCGGTGTCGAGATCGCCGTTGGCAAGCGCTTGCCGGGTTGCGGTACTGGAAACGCGCTGCCCGTCGATGGTAACACTGGGCATGGCTTCGACGGAAAAGTTATTTTCCGCTGACGAAGCTTGCAACATGGCGAAGTCACCGGCGCGCCGCGCGCCAAAGCGGAAATCATCGCCGACCAGCAGCCAGCGCACCGCAAGTTCTTTATTCAGAATGTCCGCAATAAATTGCTCCGCGCCGATTCTGGCAAAGTCGTAATTGAAACGGCAGATGTGGATGCAATCGACTTCCGTCTGAATCAAGCAAGTTAATTTTTCCCGCAGGCTGGAGAGTCTTACAGGCGCTTGATCCGGAGCGAAAAATTCACGCGGATGCGGTTCGAAAGTCATGACACAGGCTGGAAGCCCTAACTGACTGGCGGTTTCTTTCAAACGGGAAAGCATGGCCTGGTGGCCTAAATGGACCCCATCGAAATTGCCTATGGTCAGTGCAACCGGTGTTTTAGCACCGGACGGCACTTTTCGCCATGTATGCATGCGCTCGAACCCAAAAATTAGCAATTCTAGCGTGTTTAAGGTGAACAGGTCTAGCTTGCACTGCGTTGCCGCGCATATTGAATTCAAATAATTATAGATACTTACTGGAAAGAACGCTGCCGGGAAAATTGCTGGCAGGACAGATTAGTGCTCGCGTTGATTTATTAATTTAGTTATATTCCTGCTATCGTTTTTGTCATGTTGCGGCCAAATAATTGAAGCATTCAAATCAATCAATCAAATCAAGCGAAAGAGAGGACCGGATCCTGCAGGCGCTGGCCGGGATGCTGGAGTATCCGCATAGGGTTAAGATCACCACGGCTGCATTGGCAAAGCAATCGGGCATTTCGGAATCGGCGATCTATCGTTGCTTTTCCAATAAGTCGCACATGTTTGCGGCTTTAATCGAATTCATTGAGAAAACATTGTTTGTGCTGATCAATAAAATCCTGCAAGAAGAGCAGTCGAATGCCAGACAGATTGAAAATTTGTTACTGTTATTGCTAGGGTTTTCGCAAAAAAATCCCGGCATGACGCGGATTTTGATTGGCGATGCACTGGTTAATGAAAACGATCATTTGCAATTGCGCATTCATCAGTTGCACGACCGGCTGGAGGCGACTTTAAAACAGGCATTACGGTTCGCCGTCAGCGAGCAACGGTTGACAGCGGATGTGGATATTGCGGCGCAGGCCAATTTGTTCATGTGCTTCGTGATTGGCCGCTGGTATCAGTTTGTTAACAGCGGATTCAGGCGCAATCCGCTGGCCAATTGGGAAACGCAACGAATAATTTTGTTGCCGAAGGAGCTGCTTTAAAGCGCAATAACTGGTGGATTCTGATGCCTTAGTTTTTCCGGTCATTGCGCCGGCATACCGGACAGAACGGGTCTTTGTTTAATCTGACCGAGCGCCAGTTCATTGCGAGACCATCTAGTAGCAGCAGGCGGCCGTTCAGACTTTGGCCGATATCTAATAGAATTTTTAGCGTTTCCGCAGCCTGCATACTGCCGATGATACCCACCATGGGCGAGAATACGCCCATGATCGCGCATGGCATATCTTCCTGGTCTCCGTCAAGCGGATATAAACAATGATAGCAAGGGCTGTCGTTATGGCGTAAATCGAACACACTGATTTGACCGGAAAATTGCACTGCTGCACCGGAAATCAGCGGTTTCTTATGAGTGACACAAGCCTGGTTGACATGATGGCGGGTACTGAAGTTATCGCTGGCGTCAATGATCGCATCGGCTTGCGGGACCAGCTGCGACAATGTTTCTGCATCGACATGCGCTTGGATTGCAGTGATCTGGATTGCGGGATTGATTCTGTGCAGCGTTTGTTTTGCCGACTGTGTTTTGGCTAAGCCGATGGCGCCGCTATCATGGATGATCTGCCGCTGCAGATTGGTTAGATCAACTTGATCGCCATCGCAAATGGTCAGATGGCCAATTCCGCTGGCGGCGAGATACAGGGCGGCGGGAGAACCCAAGCCGCCCGCACCGATAATTAATACACGCGATTGATTGAGCTTTTCCTGCCCCGCAATATCGATTTGCGGGAGCAGGATATGACGGCTGTAGCGAAGTAACTGCTGATCATCCACGATCCCTGAAATCAGCTCTTGGTTTCGGTTTCATCGCTTTTTTTCTCGGGTGATGCAGTAATGCCCTTGAAGTAATTCATGGCTTGTTTCAACAAGAGATCTTCCTCCGAGCCAAACTCGATTGGAGCTTTATTCTTGTCTTTGTTTTTCTTTTCTTTCTTCTCTTTTTTGTCGCTGGCGGGTTTCAGCGCTGCTTTTTCAGCTTCCGAAGCAGCTTTTTTCTCCGTTTTCTTGCCATTGGACAAATGCCGGTTTAAGTCCGCTTCCCGCAAACGCTGTTCATCACCGCTGTCGGCTTCATCCAGGACATCGGGTGTAATTCCTTGTGCCTGAATAGATTGGCCATTCGGTGTGTAATAGCGCGCGGTCGTCAGTTTGATCGCGGTATTGTTACCCAACGGTAGAATCGTTTGCACGGACCCTTTACCGAATGTTTGCGATCCCATCACGATGGAGCGTTTATGGTCTTGCAGCGCCCCCGCAACAATTTCCGATGCGGAAGCGGAACCGCCATTAACCAGGGTGATCATCGGTACCGTTTTAACCGCGGATGGCAATCCTTTCAAATAATCTTCATCCGGCCCGCGCAGATAATATTCCGGGTTGGCGTGCAATTTCATTTTTGCATCCGGACTGCGGCCTTCGGTATAAACGACCAGAGCATTTTCTGGCAGAAAGGCAGCCGATACGGCGACAGCGCCATTAAGCAATCCACCGGGATCATTGCGTAAATCCAGAATTAGTCCTTTCATGGCGCCGCTGTTTTCGGCAAAAAGCGTTTTGATAGCTTGCGCCAGATTTTCACCGGTTTGTTCTTGGAATTGCGTGATACGGATATACGCATAACCCGGTTCGATCATTTTCGATTTAACGCTTTGGATTTTGATAATATCGCGCACCAGATTAAAGACCAGCGGCTCTGTTTCACCTTCCCGCACAATCGTGATCTTGATCGAAGTGTTGGGCTTGCCGCGCATCAGCTTGATCGCATCATTCAGTGTCATACCCTTGACGACGGTATCATCCAATTTGACGATCAGATCGCCGGTTTTGATACCCGCGCGGAACGCCGGTGTGTCTTCGATCGGCGATATGACTTTGACGACACCGTCTTCCATCGTCACCTGGATACCCAGACCGCCGAATTCACCTTGTGTGCCGATTTGCAGCTCTTTGTATTCGTCTTTATCGAGGTATGACGAGTGCGGATCCAGTCCGATCAGCATGCCATTGATCGCCTCGGTGATCAGTTTCTTGTCTTCCACGGACTCAACATAGTCGCTTTTGATCCGGCCGAACACTTGGGCAAAGGTGCGCAGTTCTTCGATCGGCAGCGGATGAATGGCCTCGATACTTTCTTTCTTGGCAATAGCAGAGAAATTCAAACTGAGCATCATTCCAGCAATTGCACCAATCAGAATTAAACCTGTTTTTTTGATTACGTTACTCATTTAAGCTATCTCCGCACTGATCAAATTTATGTAAATGGCTGTTGCGTTCATTCTATTTTTATCCACGTCAACGGGTCAAACGGCTTTCCCCCGTGCCGAAGCTCAAAATATAAACCTGAATCGGCATTACCACCGCTATTTCCAACGGTTGCAATCGTTTCGCCGCCGCGAGTCGACTCACCAATTTGTTTGTGAAGTGTTGCATTATTGCCATATAAGCTCATGTAGTTGTTTCCGTGATCCAGAATTATCAAATTACCAAAACCTCTTAACCAATCCGCAAATACGACCCGGCCTGCGGAAATTGCTTTGACTTCACTGCCATCGGGCGACTGTATGAATAAACCTTTCCATGTCACATGCTTACCTGAACGTTGACCACCAAAAGTATTTACAAGTTTCCCGCGCACCGGCAAATTTAATTTACCCTTTAACGTTGAGAATGCAGCGCCTGTAGTGGAAGCATCAGGGAGCTTGCTATTAATCGCTGTGGTATTGGATTTTTCTTGTACAAGCAATTGGTTAATTTCGTTTACTAAATTTGTTAAGCGTTTTTCATTCTGCTCGAGTTTATTGATTTCCTGTTGCTGCTGAGAAATTTGATTGGATACTTGCGCTAGGAGTGTTTGCTGCTTGGTTTTCTCTTGTTGAAATTTTTTTCGTTGATCGAAATATTCTGCTTGGATAGCGGTTATTTCGTCTTTCTTTTGACGGCTGGTTTGTGCTAGAGCTTCGATTTCTTTCTGATTATACTGGAGATTCTTGATGCTATCCGAGCGAGCGAGCGAGAGTTGCCGGTAATAATAAATGTCGCGTGCGATCTGATGCGGATTTTGCTGATTCAACACCAACCGCAAATAATCTTGTTGTCCTCCGACATATTGTTGATAAAGCAATTTTTCCAGTTGATTTCGTACGATGCCGATTTCATCGCTGAGTTTTTTGTGCTGTGCTTGCAACTGCTTGTATTCTTCTATGGCTTGCCGGTCGTGCTCAATCAGTTTGGTCATTTTTTGCGTGATGGCGCTGATTGCCCGCTCAGTTCCTTGCAATGCATCCGCTGCGCTCTGTTTTAGCGCTTCTTTGTTGGCTAAATCTTTTTGTAATGATTGGATACGTTCACGCAGCAGTTTGAGATTTTCCTGATTGCTTGAGAATGCGGATGACGGGCAAAACAAGATCAGCGCCCAAATCGCCAGAATTGACCGGTAATGTTTTATGTGAATTAAATTAAACGTATGAACTTCCAGATTGATAAGATTTATTCGAATCGTGTGCCCGGTGACACTCATGCATCGGAATCAGTGAATGGATTATATTTTAAGCACTTGATCTGCCTTGGTTAGCGACGGTTTGCATTGCTTCCTGGATTTCAGCTAAGTTCCCAAGATAATAATTTTTAACCGGTTTTAGATTATCGTCTAATTCATAAACTAATGGAACGCCGGTCGGTATGTTGCAGTTTAGAATATCTTCGTCGGAAATGTTATCCAGATATTTAACAAGCGCGCGCAAGGAGTTACCGTGCGCTGCGATGATGACACTCTTGCCCGCCTGAACTTGCGGTGCGATGGTTGCATTCCAGTAGGGCAGGAATCGGGCAACCGTATCTTTCAGGCATTCCGTTACCGGGATGTCGTTCTGCGCCAGGTTTTTATAACGCGGATCGGTACCGGCATAGCGGGCATCGTCAACGGTTAATGCGGGCGGTCTGACATCATAGCTGCGCCGCCAGATGAGGACTTGTTCGTCACCATATTGCGCCGCGGTTTCGGCTTTGTTCAATCCTTGCAGTGCGCCATAGTGCCGTTCATTCAGGCGCCAGGTGTGCTGGATAGGAATCCACATTTGATCCATTTCATCCAGTACGATCCATAAAGTGCGGATAGCCCGTTTGAGGACGGATGTATAGGCAATATCAAATGCAAACCCGTGTTCGCGTAATAGCCTGCCGGCACTTTGAGCTTCCTGTATGCCTTGAGGCGTTAAATCAACATCTGTCCAGCCAGTAAATCGATTTTCTTGATTCCAGGTACTTTCTCCATGCCGCAGGAGAACAATTTTCTTCATATTGGCCTTTTGATAAAAAGGAAATGAGTATCGTCAAGCAGATTAAAAAACGCAGCTATTTTATTATACTTTTGATTGTAAACACAGCATTAGACTGATTCTTTGGCATGAAAAAAATAAGAATGCTTTATTTTCATGAAAAATGATGACAGATTTTTGTATTTCTTGTTAAGTTAATTAAAGATGGAATAGATGATGTATTCGTGGATTTGAATGCGATAAGTCGGTGAGCATGATGCTATGATGTGCGAGGTCAAATGTCTGGCAGCAGAGAATCCCTTAACTTTTCAGTTTCTGATAAAATTCAGAGTTTGAAAAAATCTAATAAAATAAAGCTTATATGGAATTGTCATTATTATTGCAAGATCATTTTCTTCTCAGGTTAGAGAATTTATTGTTCGTTATCACCGCGGTTATCAGCGGTTCATTATTGTTATGGTCGATGGTAACGCAGGGCGGCATCAAGGAAGTCGATACACGTACCGCGGTACAGCTCATCAATTACCAGGATGCATTGGTACTGGATGTGCGTGACGATAGCGAGTTTGCCGCAGGGCATTTGCCGAATGCCAAGCATATCCCGGCGGAGAAAATTGAAGAACGCTGGGCGGAGTTACAGAAATTTAAGGAAAAGCCCGTCGTGGTGGTATACCGGGGTGGTATTCGATCCAATACTGCCAGCCTGGTTTTGAAGAAAAACGGTTTTTCCCAAGTGGTTAATCTGATGGGCGGGATTGATTCCTGGAAGCGTGCCGGCTTACCCATGGTTAAACGATAAAGGAAGTGAAAGTAAATGCCTCGGGTTATCATGTATACCACTGGTTTCTGCCCCTATTGTAAAATGGCGGAAAGCTTGTTGCGCGCAAAGGGAGTCCAGGAAATTGAGAAAATCCGCGTCGATCTGGAACCGGAGCAACGCATCGAAATGATGGGAAAAACAGGGCGCCGCACAGTCCCGCAAATCTACATCGGTGAAAAGCATGTGGGTGGGTACGATGACTTGGCGCAACTGGATCGCGCGGGTGAGCTGGCGGCTCTGCTGTCAAGTTAATTGCAGCCGCGTTGATTGATGCGATAGCAATTGGTATTTTAGGTTTGTTTTATTAATTCACTATATTGGACAAGATCAATATGAGCGAGCAACAGCAACCGGTTTTTGCCATAGAAAAAATCTATGTGAAGGATTTATCCCTGGAGATTCCCAATGCACCGAATATCTTTCTGGAAAGAGATACGCCGGAAATTAACTTGCAGCTGGGAACCAAGAGTCAAGGAATCGGTGAAGGATTGTATGAAGTATTGTTAACCGTAACAGTGACGGCTAAGATAAAAGACAAAAACATGTTTTTGGTGGAAGCTCAGCAAGCGGGGATTTTCCGTATTCGGAATATACCGGCTGGAGAGATAGAACCGGTGCTGGGAATTGGTTGCCCCAATATTCTGTTTCCTTATTTGCGGGAAGTGGTGTCGGATATTGTGACGCGCGCCGGATTTCCGCCGGTAATTCTCAATCCGGTTAATTTTGAGGCCATTTATCAGCAGAAAAACGCGGAAACAAAACCGAATTAAAAGTAACCGCGTGCATGGAGATGAACATCGCATGAAAAAAAGCTCATTGATTGATTCATGCTGGTTAAAAAATAAAGTAGGAATTTTTCTGGCCGGTATTTTTCTGCAGTCTCCCGGTTATGCAGTTGCTGAAATGGAATTTTTCTCGATCGCCGACAGCGCCGTTGTCATGTATGACGCGCCGTCGCTGCGAGCCGATAAACTGTTCGTGGCGGATCGTCATCTTCCCGTAGAGGTTGTGGTGGATGTCGATGGCTGGGCGAAAGTTCGCGACAGTAGTGGAAGTCTTGCCTGGGTGGAAAAGAAAGCGTTGAGTCAGCAGCGCTTTGTGGTGGTGACGGTGCCATTGGCCAGTGTCCACAAATCAGCCGATGCAAACTCTGAATTAGTGTTCCAGGCTGAAGAGAACATTGTCTTGGAATGGTTGGATTCCGATAGTAAAGGCTGGGTCAAAGTGCGGCACGCTGGCGGTCAAACCGGTTATGTCAAAGTCAATCAGGTTTGGGGGTCATGAAAATTGCGGTACTGGGCGCGGGTGCATGGGGATCCGCCTTAGCGATTAGCCTGTCAGCGCGCCATCAGATTCATCTATGGACAAAGGATCCGGATCATGCAACTGAGATGGATCGTCAACGAATTAATCAAGCTTTCCTGCCGGGCCACTTACTGCCTGAATCCCTGAAGATTACTGCAACGCTGGAAGAAGCGTTGAAGGATGCCAATCTGGCGTTAATCGTTGTGCCTGTCGCCGGTTTGCGTGACACATTGCGGGGCATTGTCGCCAGTAAGATCAAAGTGCCGGTTATCTGGGGATGCAAAGGTTTTGAGTCAGAGACTACTTATCTGCCGCATCAAATTGCTACCGAAGAATTTTCCGGTCTATTGCCGCCTTGCGGTGTATTGTCCGGGCCGAGTTTCGCGGAAGAAGTGGCTCAAGGACTCCCGACCGCTTTGACACTGGCATCCAAAGATATCGATTTCGCCAGTAAAATGGCTGCAGAATTGCATAGTGCAAGGCTGCGCATCTATACCAGTGATGATATTGTTGGGGTGGAAACCGGAGGGGCGGTGAAGAACGTGATCACGATTGCAGCCGGTATTTCCGATGGCATCGGTTTTGGACATAATGCCAGAGCAGCACTGATTACACGAGGATTATCAGAGACTATGCGATTGGGGCTTGGCCTGGGGGGGAGCATGAAAACTTTCATGGGACTGGCCGGAGTTGGTGACTTGATTCTGACAAGTACAGGTGATTTATCCAGAAATAGGCAAGTCGGATTGATGCTGGCGGAAGGGAAATCGCTGGCTGATATTTTAAGTGCATTAGGACATGTCGCCGAAGGCGTGCACACGGCGAAATCGGTTCTGCAATTAGGCAATCAATTGAAGATTGAAATGCCCATCACTCAAGCGGTTTGCGATATTCTGCATGGCGTAGTATCCGCCAAGAAAGCGGTCGAAGTGTTGTTAAATCGCGAACAGAAATCGGAAATTTATTAGCGTGGAATTTATCCCGAGAAGTTCAAGTTTATTCTATTTCTGGTGACTAGTTATTTGTTTTTATGAAATTTTATAACTGATGCAGTTGGTTGGCTTCTTCTGAAACGGTTGATTTGCTTGATAAATAGTGCGGCGAGAACACGCTAATTCGCTTGACCAGCCGTTAACAGCTTGATATAAGAGCGTCTGCAGTACTTGCTTGTGATTTAATTACCATTAACCAAGAAGGGGAATTATATGAACAAATCCGAACTCATCGAAGCTATCGCAAAATCGGCTAAAATTTCTAAAGCTTCCGCGGGCAGCGCATTGGATGGCGCATTAGCAGCAATAAAAGGTGCACTCAAAAAAAATGAAAGTGTTACTTTGGTCGGATTTGGGACTTTTAAAGTAGGCACAAGGGCTGCGCGTACAGGCCGTAATCCCCGTACGGGCGCTGCAATTAAAATCAAAGCAGCGAAGGTTCCTAAATTCAGTGCTGGTAAAGCGCTTAAAGATGCAGTAAACTAGCGCACTTTCTTGACCGGGTGCTTAGCTCAGCTGGTAGAGCGTCGCCCTTACAAGGCGAATGTCGGCGGTTCGATCCCGTCAGCACCCACCAGTCAAATTTGCTAGTTCTAGGAGTGGTAGTTCAGTTGGTTAGAATACCGGCCTGTCACGCCGGGGGTCGCGGGTTCGAGTCCCGTCCACTCCGCCAAATTAGGTTTTCAGCTTACGATAAGTAAAAAGCTCTTTGATCGTCATTTCACTTTCTAGCATTCTCAGGTTCTAATTGTGTTTGATTTCGTCAACCGTAAAAAGCGTGTCGTACAAGTCTTCATGGGCTTGCTAATATTACCCTTCTTGTTTTGGGGTGTTGAATCGTATCGTACGATGGGCGGCGAAGGTTATGTTGCGGTAGTGGATGGTGAAGAAATTCCACGGCGTGAATATGAGCAAGCACTACGTGATCATCATGAAAGAATGCGCGCGATGCTGGGTGCAAATTTCGATAGCGCGATGCTAGATACTTTTGAAGTAAAAAACTCGGTGCTGGAAAGGCTCATTCAGCAGAGACTATTACACCGGGAAGCTGTTAGTAACGGTTTTACCGTACTGGATTCACAGCTGATCAAAACTCTCCGGGAAGCCTCCGCATTCCAAAAAGATGGTAAATTTTCCAAGCAGCAATACGAAGAATTGCTGCGCAATCAAGGGTTAACTCCAGCGGTATTTGAGTCGCGTGTACGTCAGGAGCTTCTGCTTCAGCAATTATTAGACGGTTACAGTGACAATGCATTTGCTCCCAAAGCAGTGGCCGAGAAAGTTCATTATCTTGCTGAAGTTAAACGCGAAGTAAATCAATCACAAATCACGCCTGAACAATTTCTATCGCAAGTGACACCGGAAGAGTCCGATATTACGAGTTATTATGACAAGCATAGGGCTGATTTTGACTTGCCGGAACGTGCGCGAGTTGAATATTTGGTGTTAACGCTGGATGCAGTAGCCAAGAATGAAACAGTGAGCGATGAAGCGATTAGTACTTATTTTTCCGAGCATCAGAATGAATTTGGTAAAGCCGAAGAACGTAAAGCCAGTCATGTTTTGATTACTATAGCAGCTGATGCCACGGATGACGAGAAACGCGCAGCAAAAGAAAAAGCCGAAAGCATTCTGGAGAAAATTAAGCAAAATCCTGATCAGTTCGCAGAAATTGCCAAGCAAGATTCGGATGATCCAGGTTCGGCAATGCGCGGCGGAGACCTGGGCTTCTTTGGCCGTGGTGTCATGGTTAAAGCCTTTGAAGATAAAATTTTTTCAATGCAGCTGGATGAAGTGAGCGATATCGTGGAGACGAATTTTGGTTTCCATGTCATCAAACTGACCGCTATCAAGGAGGAAAAACGTCCTGATTTGGAAGAAGTGCGCGAACAGATTGCAAATAAACTCAAATTAGAGATGGTGAGCAGTATTTTTGGAGAAATTGCCGAGGACTTCAGTAATATAGTTTACGAACAAGGTGATAATCTGCAAGCTGCGGCAGAGAAATTTGAACTATCCACACAAGAGAGTGATTGGATTACGAGAGATAAGGCAGAGCCGTCCATTCTTGCGAATGAGAAATTGTTGTCCGCAATCTTCTCGGCGGATGTGATTTCAAACCACCGTAATACTGAAGCAATTGAAGTGCAGCCCGATACATTTGTGTCAGCTCGCATTCTTGAGCATAAGCCTGCTACGACGCAATCGCTTGAGGTCGTCAGAGAGCAGATCGTGGAAAAGCTTAGAAAGCAAGTGGCTGAAGCGAAAGCGGTGGAGGAAGGGCAAGCCAAGCTGGTGCGCTTACAAGCTGGTGAAGCAGTGAATGATGTTACCTGGGACGAAGTCAAGCAGATTTCTTATATGCAGCCGCAAGGACTGGATCATGAAACATTAAGAGCTGTTTTTAGAGCCAAGACTAATGCTCTGCCAGTGTATACGGGGGCTATTAATCCAAAAGGCGGATTTAACCTGATACGAATCAACAAAGTCGTTGAGTCCGAATCTGCAGATAAAAATAAATTGGATGTTTTTACCAAACAGCTCCAGCAGATGATTACACAAGAAGAAGTCTCGTCATACTTAGCTGCCCTTAGGCAGCGTTACGATGTAAAAGTTAAGCAAGACGGCTTCTAGTTTCCTGAATTTATTGCACGCTGTGTTTAGCAGTTAATCGTTCAGATTAAACGCAACGGTGTTAAATCCTGCGTCGACATAAGTTATTTCCCCGGTAATGCCACTCGCAAGATCGCTGCACAAGAAAGCCGCAACGTTGCCGACTTCATCCGTGGTTACATTGCGCCGCAATGGTGAGACCTTCTCCGTATAACCTAATAATCTCCCAAAATTTCCGATACCTGCGGCGGCCAATGTTTTGATCGGACCGGCGGAAATGGCGTTGACGCGAATACCTTTAGGACCCAAGCTGGAAGCCATGAAACGGACATTTGCTTCGAGACTTGCTTTAGCCAAACCCATGACGTTATAGTTCGGCATGACCCGGACTGCACCCAAGTAGCTTAATGTCAGCAAAGCGCCATTGCGGTTTTGCAGTAACGGTAATGCGGCTTTGGCAAGTGCGGAAAAACTGTAGGCGCTGATGTCATGCGCGATGCGGAAAGCTTCTCGATTGACGCTGTCCAGGTAATCACCGGTTAATGCTTCGCGCGGTGCGAAGGCAATGGAATGCACAATACAATCGAGTGAATCCCAATGTTTTTGCAAGTTCTCGAAACAGGCGGCGATTTCATTGTCATTGGCGACATCGCAAGGAAATAGCAGATTGCTATCAAATTCTGCCGCCAGCTTTTCCACCCGCCCACGAACTTCTTCGCCCTGATAAGTGAAAGCCAGCGACGCACCTTCTCGTTTCATAGCTTTTGCAATACCGTAAGCAATGGACCGGTTGCTGAGCAGCCCGGTGATGAGAATGCGTTTATTTGCCAGAAACCCCATATAATTTCCTTGTAGAATTGAGTAAATTGTCAAATTATAGCCGATGGGTGGCATAAGATGGAATTGTGTAAAGGGAGATATATAGGATGCTAGTGTCATTTTTACTTAAAACATGGATTCCAGCGAAACAAAATTGCAATGGATAAACGGATTCTTTTGCCTGGATTGTTGATACTTTTGGCTTGGCTTACCGCGTGTAGCGGACATCAATGGAATAATCCCTATGCAGCGGAAGATACGGAAAAAAACATTCTCTACACGGTATTCACAGAACGGCCTAAGCATCTGGACCCGGTGCAATCCTATAGTTCCAATGAAATTCAGTTCACTGCACAAATTTATGAGCCGCCGCTGCAATATCATTATTTAAAGCGGCCATTCGTGCTGATTCCGGCTACAGCAGAAGAAATACCCGTAGTGCAGTATTTGGATGCTCACGGCAATCCATTGCCGGGCGATGCGCAGCCGGATGATATTGCCTATAGCGTGTATGAAATTACAATCAAAGCAGGGATTCATTTTCAACCTCACCCGGCATTTGCACGCGATACGCAGGGTCACTGGTTGTACCATGATCTGAACCAGCAGGAGATGGCATCCGTGCGGAAACTTGCGGATTTTTCGCAAACCGGTACCAGGGAATTGGTGGCGGAAGATTATGTATATCAGATCAAGCGCTTGGCGCATCCAAAATTGCATTCGCCGATTTATGGGCTGATGGCTGATTATATTGCCGGACTCAGGGAATATGCCGATGTGCTGAAGCAAGCCGAGCAGAACCGGCCGGAGGAAAAAACATTCCTGGATTTAAGAGAGTATCGATTGGAAGGCGTGCAAGCTGTCGATAGATACACTTACCGCATCACAATAAAAGGCAAATACCCGCAATTTGTGTATTGGCTGGCGATGCCTTTTTTTGCCCCGATTCCATGGGAAGCGGATCGCTTTTATTCGCAGCAAGGATTAAAACAAAAAAATATCACATTGGATTGGTATCCGGTTGGCACCGGCCCCTATATGCTGACCGAGAACGATCCTAATTCACGGATGGTATTGGAGAAGAACCCGAATTTCCATGATGAATACTATCCTGCCGAAGGCATGCCGGGAGATGAGGAAAATGGCCTTCTCGTAGATGCCGGTAAGAAATTACCATTCATTGATAAAATTATTTTCACCCGGGAAAAGGAGAGTATTCCAAGATGGAATAAATTCCTGCAAGGTTATTACGATGCCAGCGGTATTGGCTCGGATAGCTTCGATCAAGCTGTGCAGCTGGTGGGGCAGGGTGAAGCGACGGTGACCGAGGCAATGGCTGAGCAGGGGATACGGCTGGAGACGGCGGTGGCGGCATCGACTTACTACATGGGATTTAATATGCTCGATCCGGTCGTCGGCGGCAGAAATGAACGAGAGCGCGAATCGGCTAGAAAACTGCGCCAAGCGATTTCGATCGCCGTGGATTACGAAGAGTTTATTTCGATTTTTGCCAATGGCCGTGGAATGCCGGCGCAAAGTCCCATTTCGCCGGGTATTGCAGGCTACCGGGAGGGTGAGGAGGGCATCAATCCGGTGGTATACGACTGGATAAACGGTGAGCCGCGGCGCAAATCAATTCAAGCTGCAAAAGCATTGCTGGCGGAAGCGGGTTATCCGGACGGAATAGATCAACGGACCGGTGCGCCGCTCATTTTATATTTTGATGTGACTGCGCGCAGTGCTGAAGATAGGTCCAGACTGGATTGGATGCGTAAGCAATTTCAGAAATTAAATATCCAGCTGGTCGTGAGAAGTACTGATTACAATCGCTTTCAGGACAAGATCCGCAAAGGGAATGCGCAGATCTTTGAATGGGGCTGGAATGCCGACTATCCGGACGCGGAAAATTTTCTATTCTTATTGTACGGACCGCAACGTAAAGTAGGTAATAGTGGTGAGAATGCGGCGAATTATCACAATGCGCAATACGATCGCTTGTTTGAGCAGATGAAAAATATGGAGGACGGGCCTCAGCGGCAACAAATTATTGACCGCATGATTGAGATTTTGCGCTTCGATGCACCGTGGTTATGGGGGTATCATCCGAAGGACTATGGCTTGTATCACGCCTGGTATCAGAATGTAAAACCCAACCGGATATCGAATAATAATCTGAAATATTTCAAAATCGATACTGCCTTGAGGACGCAAAAGCGCGCCGAATGGAATGAGCCGGTTATATGGCCAGTAGTGTTGATTTTGGCTGTGCTGGCAGTCAGTTTTGTTCCCGCTGTGAATGCCTTTCGCCGCCACGAGAGCAGTACCGCCGTGCGCGCAGCTTCTTCGGATACTACGGGCTAAGTTAAATGCTGAGTTATATCATCAGGCGCATTTTTTATGCGATTCCGATTCTGATCGGGGTTAATCTCATCACATTCGTGTTGTTCTTTGTCGTGAATACACCCGATGACATGGCGCGAATGCAGTTAGGAATTAAGTATGTAACACCCGAAGCGATCGAAAAATGGAAGGCGGAACGAGGTTATGATAAACCGTTGTTATTCAATCAGGAAGCGGAAAATCTGGATAAATTGACCAATACCATTTTTTTTGAGAAATCGGTATCCATGTTTATTTTTGATTTCGGGAAAGCGGATGATGGCCGGGATATCGCTCAGGAAATCAAGTCGCGCATGCTGCCAAGTCTGGCGATCGCGTTGCCAGTCTTTGTGTTGGGTTTGATTGTGTACATTACTTTTGCGTTGCTGATGGTTTTTTTTCGCGCCACTTACATCGATTTCCTGGGTGTGGTTTTGTGCGTGGCGCTGATGTCAATTTCCAGCTTATTTTATATTATCGTCGGACAATTTCTGATCAGTAAGCTATGGCACTGGGTGCCCATATCCGGTTACGAAACCGGGCTTGATGCCGCAAAATTTTTATTTTTACCGGTTATCATCGGTGTGATCAGTAGTGCGGGATCCAATATACGCTGGTACCGCACCATATTTCTGGAAGAAATGAATAAGGAATATGTGCGCACAGCCAGGGCCAAAGGACTATCCGAACGCATTGTGCTATTCCGGCATGTTCTTGGGAATGCGTTGATTCCAATTTTAACCGGTGCGGTTGTTGTGGTACCTTTACTATTTCTCGGCAGCCTGCTGGTTGAGTCGTTTTTTGGCATCCCGGGATTGGGCAGCTATACCATCGACGCGATTAACTCGCAGGATTTTGCGATTGTAAGGGCAATGGTTTTTTTGGGTTCTTTGTTATATATCATAGGCTTGGTTTTGACAGACATATCGTACACACTGGTGGACCCAAGAATCCGCTTGTCTTAGTGAGGTAAAGACAGAATTCGCTATTTCTGGTAGATGACAAAGTTTTGTGGCATCGAAACATACGCTAACAACTGTAAATGTGTTCTTGCCAAAAACTACGGATGGCATTAATCCCTGTCTATCTACAACTTCCCGTTAAAACTAGATTGACTTATCAGTCCAATATATTCATAATCGCCAGTTTCGTTCGGAGGGGTTCCCGAGCGGTCAAAGGGATCAGACTGTAAATCTGACGGCTCTGCCTTCGAAGGTTCGAATCCTTCCCCCTCCACCAATTTTGGAAATGCAGTAAGAATAGCAGGGCAATAGCTCTTGCTGATATGGGTTTAAGTTGTGCTTCTTGCAAGCGGCGAACTAGTGCGGGTGTAGCTCAATGGTAGAGCAGAAGCCTTCCAAGCTTACGATGAGGGTTCGATTCCCTTCACCCGCTCCAAATGGGAATTAGCAGTTAAAACGGTAAAGTAGGGTTGTTTATGCTTGCCCATGTAGCTCAGTGGTAGAGCACTCCCTTGGTAAGGGAGAGGTCGCCAGTTCAATCCTGGCCATGGGCTCCATAGGTTGTATGTAAAATTGTATGGTTAAGCACGCATAGGGGAAACAGATATGGCAAAGAGTAAATTTGAGC
>NZ_QRBZ01000032.1 GCF_009833085.1 Nitrosomonas oligotropha
CTGGGGACAGTCGATGAACGCATGCTGATATTGATTGATATCGAAAAATTGATGAGCAGCAGCGACATGGGTTTGATTGAACAAAGTTTAAATTAAGAGAAAGGTGCAGTGCCATGAGAAATAAATTTGAAAGGAGATCATGATGAATAACATGACAATAAAGGCCCGTCTGGTATCTGTCATCGGTATGTTGTCGATCTTACTCGTAAGTATCGGTGTCTTAGGTTTGTATGGCATCAATCAATCCAATGCCGGATTGAAGTCCGTCTATGAAGACCGTACTGTGACCGCGGTGCAGTTAGGGAAAATTCTGGATGTCTGGTATCAAGTGCGCAAGAATGCGGAAGATGCTGTTGAATCGAAAAATATCGAGACTTCGAAAAAACTGGCGGAAGAGGTGAACCGGTTGGTGAAACAAAACGAAGGGGTTTGGGCGCAATATCTGAAGACTGAATTAACGCCGGAAGAAGAGCTATTGACTCGGACGAAAAGCGAGCAGCATATCCAGTACGTGAATTCCATTAATCAAACCCTGAAGTTGGCGATAGCGGGGGATTTTGACGCCGCAACGAAAAATCTGACAGCGGATTCAGTGCAAAAATTTAATGCGCTTAGAAACACTGTGTTTACCCTGTTTGATTTACAAGGGACAGTCGCTGAGCAGGAATACGAGATTGCGCAAGATCATTACGAGAGTATTTTTGTAATGTCGTCTGCGGCAATGATATTGGGTGTTTCATTGGCGATTATCATCGGGTTATTGTTGATCCGGGCGATTGTGAATCCTTTAAACGAAGCCATTGCTGTGGCAAATGCCGTGGCATCCGGTGATCTGACCAGCCGTATTGAGGTCAACTCAACCAATGAAACCGGGCGTTTGCTGCAAGCATTGAGAACGATGAATGATAGTCTGGTGGATTTGGTGGGTAAGGTGCGGATGGGAACCGATCAGATCTCAACGGTATCCGGCGAAATTGCTTCCGGTAACTCGGATTTGAGCCAACGGACCGAAGAGCAAGCATCCAGCCTGGAAGAAACCGCATCGTCAATGGAAGAACTAACCTCCACTGTGAAACAAAATGCAGACAATGCCCGTCAAGCGAATCAACTGGCGACAGGTGCATCCGAAGTCGCGATGAAAGGCGGTGCAGTGATTGGTCAAGTGGTGCAAACCATGAGTTCGATCAACGATAGCTCCAAAAAGATTGTTGATATTATCAGCGTAATCGACGGCATTGCCTTTCAAACCAATATATTGGCTCTCAATGCTGCGGTCGAAGCAGCGCGTGCTGGAGAACAAGGACGTGGCTTTGCCGTAGTGGCGACAGAAGTGCGCACGTTGGCGCAACGCTCAGCGGCAGCGGCAAAAGAAATCAAGGAGCTGATTAGTGACTCGGTGGCGAAAGTGGAAGATGGCACGCGTCTAGTGGATGAAGCGGGTACCACGATGGATGAAATTGTCAACGCAGTCAAACGTGTCACCGATATCATGAGCGAAATCTCCGCGGCATCGCAAGAACAAAGCTCCGGTATCGAACAAGTTAACCAAGCTGTGACGCAAATGGATGAAGTCACACAACAAAACGCTACCTTGGTGGAACAAGCTGCTGCTGCGGCAGAATCCATGCAAGAACAGGCGCAAGCATTAATTCATGCGGTAAGCAGCTTCAGGCTATCCGGCAGTTACTCAGCACCAGCGACGGTTAAAAGAAGTAATCGCGCAACTGCGGTTACCAAGCTGCCGAATCGCGGTCCTTCGACAAGAAGAGCGGCGGTAAAATCCGAACCGGATGTTAGGACGTTACCCGAACAACCGCGCAAGGTTGCTGCCGGGGGCGGTGATGATAATTGGGAAGAGTTCTAAAATTTTCTGAGTAGTTTCATAACACCATCCGGATTTCCGGGTGGTGTTTTTTTATTCAAACGCAATCTTTTGAAAAAAACGGTAGCGCTTGACAGTTATTTTTCACCATCAAGCGGTCTTTTCAGATCTAATTTTCAGCAATAGTTATTAAGTTGTGTGCCTTTCGGGTGCCAGTGAATAGAGCCATAACATAATCCACGCAATCCACAGCATTCAGTTTCAGGGCATGGTTGGTTTTTGATCAGCCATTTCTCTTCATGGGCCGCATAGGCCTGTTTCCATTGATACAAGGCATCTCTTCGCGCTTGTAAATTCAGCAGTAACCCCGGCAGTTCTATTGCTCAGAACTGTTCGGCGGAATCGTAATGTTCATGATTTTTGTGGTGTTATCGGAATGGAATTTTGGGTAAGTAAGACAATTCCTGCAAGATCATGCCATTAATTCTTAATATAAAAGAAGAATCGACCGGCAAAATATATAGATTTGAATTCCGTAAGAATGAACTGCATTTTATGAAATAGAAGAATCTATGAAAATTAAGAAGTTTATGAAGAAATCTTAATGAAGAATCGATGAAAATTTATTCATGATCGATTGATCCAGTTTTTAGATAGTACATAGAGGAGCATAAACATGTTGCAGGAACAAGCGGTTAATGGGTCTATTGAATCACCCGGTTCAGCGGTTAAACACATGATCAATGAATTCCTGACCTTCCGCTTGGGTAGTGAAGAATACGGAATCGAGATACTCAAAGTTCAAGAAATCAGAGGATACGATTCTGTTACGCAAATCGCGAATGCTCCGGATTTTATTAAAGGGGTTGTGAATCTGCGGGGAATTATTGTCCCGATCCTCGATATGCGGATCAAATTCAGGCTGAATTGTGTGGAATACAATCAATTCACCGTGGTTATTATTTTAAATGTCGCCGGGCGAGTCATGGGGATTGTGGTGGATGGCGTGTCGGATGTGATTGAACTAGAAGCCAATCAAGTCCGGCCCGCGCCTGAATTTGGCACCGCGATCGATACCGAATATATCACCGGATTGGGAACTGTTGCGGATCGGATGCTGATATTAATCGATATCGAAAAACTGATGAGTAATAGCGATATGGGTTTGCTTGAACGAAGTATAGGTTGATAGGTAAGGTAATTTTTAATAGTGAGACTTTAAGGAGGCACCAGTGTTTAATAACTTAACAATAAAATCGCGATTAGTGTTTGTAATAAGTTTGTTGTCGATATTGCTGGCCGGTATCGGTGGTTTAGGTATCTATGGGCTAAATCAAACAAATGATGCTTTCAGAGGAGTCTATGAGGATCGCGCTGTGCCCCTTGGGCATCTGGGGCTGGTTATTGACCGGATGCAACGTACGCGTTTGAATGCCGTATTGTCCGCTTATACGCGTAAGCCTGAGGTGGTAAAAGAACGGCAGGCAATGACTGATCAACGGGATGCCGAAATTGCCACAGCTTGGCAAAAATACTTGGCAACCAATTTGACGCCGGAAGAAAAAACACTGATAGAAAACTTTAATCACGAATGGAAAGCCTATACGGAAGCTCGAAATCATACAATGGTCTTGGCAGCGGCCGGGGATTATGATGCGGCGATTGTGAATGCTATTAATGCAACGCCTAAATTTGATGGGGCGCATGCAACCATGTTCAAATTGATCGATCTTCAGCGTGATGAAGGTGCCAAGGAATACAAGGCGTCGCAAGATAACTACGAGAATATCTTTATCACCAGTGTGGTGGTGATTACATTAGGAATACTGCTGGCTGTAATAATTGGTTTACTACTGATACGCGCAATTATCGGACCGTTGAATGAAGCCGTCGCGGTGGCAAATGCAGTTGCCGCCGGTGATCTGACCAGCCGCATTGAAGTCAATTCAAACAACGAAACCGGACGGTTGTTGCAAGCACTGAAAACCATGAATGACAATCTGGCGGATCTGGTGAGTAAAGTGCGTGCAGGGACAGATCAAATCTCAACGGCTTCCGGTGAGATTGCTTCCGGCAATTCGGATCTGAGCCAACGTACCGAAGAACAAGCATCCAGCCTGGAGGAAACCGCATCTTCCATGGAAGAGCTCACTTCCACAGTTAGACAAAACGCCGATAATGCTCGTCAAGCCAATCAGCTGGCAGCAGGTGCTTCCGAGGTTGCCGTGAAAGGGGGAGCAGTGGTCGGTCAGGTTGTGCAAACCATGAGTTCGATCAATGAAAGCTCGAAGAAAATTGTCGACATCATCAGCGTCATCGACGGCATCGCCTTCCAAACCAACATTCTGGCGCTGAATGCAGCAGTGGAAGCAGCGCGGGCGGGTGAACAAGGGCGTGGATTTGCCGTGGTGGCGACGGAAGTGCGCACCTTGGCGCAACGCTCAGCGGCAGCGGCTAAAGAGATCAAGGAATTGATCAGTGACTCGGTCGCCAAAGTGGAAGATGGTTCTCGCCTGGTCGATGAAGCAGGTTCAACGATGGATGAGATCGTCAGTGCTGTGAAACGTGTGACGGATATTATGGCGGAGATCTCCGCTGCATCGCAGGAGCAAAGCTCGGGTATTGAACAAGTGAACCAAGCCGTCACGCAGATGGATGAAGTAACGCAGCAAAATGCAGCATTGGTGGAAGAAGCCGCTGCTGCTGCCGAGTCCATGCAAGACCAAGCGCACGCCTTGACGCAGGCAGTCAGCACCTTCAAGTTATCGCATGGTAGCAGCAGTGCCCTAGCCACACCGGTTAGAAGAAGCAATCGAGCGGCGCCGGTTGCCAAACTGCCTAATCGCGGATCTGCCACCAAGAAGATTGCAGCCAATTCCAATTCGAGCGCAACAGCACTGGAAGCTCAACCGCGCAAGGTTGCCGCGGGCGGTGGCGGTGACTGGGAAGAGTTCTAAGCCTTAGCGCAAGAGTGCTGCTGTGCAAGGCGGCGCTCTTGCGTGTTATCTGTAGTGTAGTAATCGCAATCCGATCTGAAAGATCAATCCCTTCTAAAAACAATATCTCCTTGCGTTGCGCTGATTGGCGAACCAGTCAGCGCATTCTGTTTCACATTCACGCTCCGCAGAATGCCGCATATTCCACTGGTTAAGTCACGGCTAGTGTGTTTTTCTGTCAGTAATTAGTATTTTTGAATCAATGTGATAGCACTTATAGTGCCTTGGTTTTTTACCGGCCTGTTATTGCCACGAATACTATGCTTTTCTTGCCAGGATTATTCATTCTGAAACCTGAGAAGCGCAATTACCGGGCATTTAACATCGCATCGACGCATAAAATACTTTGTAGATAGAGGGAAATATGCTATTTATTACTCAATATAGAACTGCGCTGCTCCAGTAAAATGTGCAGATAAGAAATTACGCCACGGAGATTTTTAAGTCATCGATATATGATCAGCAAAATAAATAATAAAAAAGCAGCTATCAATGGATATTTATCAGTTTTTCAGCAAGCGGGAGAAGCGTTGATCCGGAATGTGAGAACTTCATACCGGTCACTTAATTTTCTTGCTATGGGCAGGCTTTCAAAAGGAGTGGATCGTATGGCGATAGCGGAGCGTACAGAAGTGAAAGTTTTTTTTGTTCTCGTGGTGCTATTTGCTCTGGTGAGTCCGGCGCAAGCGAATCCGCGCTCCGCAGCCATCGTAATCGATGCGAGTACCGGCGCTGTACTGCATGAATCCAATGCGGATGCCAGCCGCTATCCGGCTTCACTGACGAAAATGATGACGCTTTATTTGTTGTTTGAAGCGATCGAGCAACACAAAATGACGCTCGATTCCCGCATGCCGGTGTCTGCGCATGCGGCATCCATGCCATCAACGAACATCGGTTTGCGCGCCGGGGATAGCATCAGTGTGCGCGAAGCGATTCCGGCGTTGATTGTGCGTTCAGCAAACGATGTGGCGGCGGTGGTGGCGGAAGCTTTGGGTGCCAGTGAAACGAATTTTGGCCGCATGATGACAGAGAAAGCGCATAAGCTGGGTATGCATTCCACTACCTTTCGCAATGCTTCGGGTCTGCCCAATCCTGAGCAAAAGACAACGGCACGGGATATGGTTACCCTCTCCGCCCGTCTGATCAAGGATTTTCCTAAGTATTATCATTATTTCTCCACGCAGTCGTTCAGCCACAAAGGCACCACATATAAGAGTCACAACCGCATGGTACGGAATACGCCGGGCGTGGACGGCTTAAAAACCGGGTTTATCCGGGCGTCCGGTTTCAATGTGGCTACTTCCGCCAAGCGCGGCAATCGTCGCGTGGTTGCTGTGGTGATGGGAGGAAACACTGCGGTGGCGCGCGATCAACATATGGCGCAATTGCTGGAGCGCAGCTTTAATCAGGGCGCGGCTCAATTAGCCAGCAATACCGCTGATAGCCGAGCCGTATCAGCAACACCGCTCAGCGAGCGGAAAGAGAAAGCCAGAGCCCAAGCTCCGCTTCCCCAATCGGCTCCGGCTGCTGAGAAAAAAACCGAACCTGTAGTACAACAGCTGACCGCCAAATCGTCAGCCAGTCCGCAATCTCAGCCGCAGAAAGCCGCTATGCTGCCGAACGACGGCTGGGCGGTGCAGATCGGTTCTTACCAAGAATCGAACCGGGCGCGCGCGCAAGCGCAGGTTGCCGCGCGCTTGATACCAGGCGAAGTGGTCATCACCGAAGTGGAAGTCAGTAATCGCAAATTGTACCGGGCGCGTCTGGTAGGTTTGCAAGAAAATCAAGCGCGAACGGCCTGTCAGAGTCTGGTCCGGCAGGGAATGGGATGTCTTGTGGTGCGATCGTAAGGTTCCTATAAAGCAAATTTTCCCATCGAATTGGCTGGACAACAGCGGAAACCGAATGTCATTGGGTGCCGGTAAAATTTGTGCTACTCTACTCCTGTCATTACTATTTGATTTTAGGTATTAAAGTACCCGAAAGCAGGACAAATCACCTAGATGAAATAGTACGGACTTCCCTTATTCAAGGGACTCTTTAAGCTTATGATCATTCACCAAATATAAGAATAATTTACCTTTGATCGACAGGAGAACAAAATGAAAACGAAATTGGTTACGTCATTATCAGTAATAGGAAGTCTCGCATTGCTGTGGACCGGCAATGCACTTGCAGTCAGCTTCAGTACTTTTGTTGGCAGTACAGGCGGTTCGCCCATCGGATTTGCCTATGCGGGCAATAAATTCGTAGGCTCGAATTATTTTAACAATCAACTCTATCAAACGGATCTCAGCGGCGGTAGTCTTCAGCCTTTCGGAGCGCCGCTACCTATCAGCAGTGGCAGCATCGGTGAAATATACGTTTCCAGTTCCTTGGGACTGGGCGGGTTCGGGTCAAGTGGAGCGCGTGATATATTTGCCGGATCAGAAGCGGCAGGCAATGTTTACCGTTTCTCTAACGACGGATCAACGCAATCGCTGTTTGCCACCGGATTGAGCGGGGATGTTCGCGGGATCGCTTTTGATCCTTACGGCAACTACGGTTTCAATATGGTGGTGACAACACAGACAGGTAATGTATATCGAGTCGACAGCACGGGTTCCGCCACTCTATTAGCCAATGTCGGTGCAGATGCGGAAGGTTTGGATTTCACACCCCAGGCATTCGGCGATATTCCAGCGCATACATTGGTCGTTGTGTCGGAAGGTACCGGACGGTTGACAGCCATTTCGCCCGATGGCACGGAGAAAGACTTGGGATTGCACTTCGGCACACCCGAAATGCTGAGCTTTGTGCCCTTAAACTTGGGTGACAGCGGTAATCCGCTGGAGGGTTTTTATGCGGCGAATTATCCGGCCAATGTAATTAAAGCCGGAGCAAGCGAGTTCTCGGCCTACAAAGGTGACGCAGTGATTACCGATGAAAGCAATCACAACATGTACCATATATTTTGGGATAGTGCGGCCGGAGCATTTAGCACCAGTATTATCGGTACTTTCCCGAGTCAACCGGAAGATGGAATTTTCCTGACTTCCGCAATCTTGACCCCGGTGCCGGAACCTGAATCCTATGCGATGTTATTGGCAGGGTTGGGTTTATTAGGATTCATGGCGCGCCGCCGTAAGATTTCTTAAAGGAAATTCTGTTGCGGAAATTAGAGGAGCTTAGGCTCCTCTAATTTTTACTGCGGTAGAGAGCGCCAAGGCGCAACGTCACGTTCTGTAATCAACCGGTGTTTACTGATACTGGTGTCATCGAAATCAGCTTGTTCAAGCGCGTTGATCTGATAAGTTCCTGATGCGACCTGGATCTTAATATGTCCGTCCGCGACTGCAATATGGCTGCTGCCATCCTTATGCATCTCAATGCTGAAGCGAGTGCCGAAATCCTTGATGATGGCATTGCCGACTTTGACTTCCAGTTGATTGGTAGTATCTTTTTTGATATCGAAATAAACATTTCCCTTGAATAGTTCCACTTGTAGCGGCTGACTTTCTTTTACCGCGACCGAACTGCGCGTATCGAGCGCCATGTTGATACCGGGTGCTATCGCAGTGGTCAGAGTATCCTCGGATTTTGTTTCATAAAAACGGATGCTATGCGGCTTGCCAAAATGCCACGTCATCAATCCCAGCAGTATGCAAATACTCATGATTGCACTGTGTATGAGAAAACGCCGCCAACTGAAAACAAAAGTGAATGGCTGTATAACCGGTGGTTCAGGTTCCTGCATTTTGTTTTAGCGAAGAAAAAATGAAAGGGGAAATTATATACTGATGACAGAAATTTTTTCAGCTTGGCGCTGAGACCGGCTTTCAGCCAAGGATTCTCCATGTGTATAGATAGCCCTGATCATGCGCATTACCGTCGAGTGCATACAACCCGGACTGGGGAAAAGAGGTTGTAACCGAGGCGGATTCCGGCAGATAAAAGGAATTATCTGCTCACTAACCGCGCAGTGCGCGCCGCAAGCGTTGATTAGCCGGTTTGACGCGATCAAAAGCCAAACCGCTGCTACCCTCGCCACGGCCGGTTTGTTTCTTCACACCGAGCCAGCAAAAGACCTGACCGTTGTTCCAGCGTGTGCGCTGATACGCTTGCGTGACTTGTATGCCCGCCCGGGGTACCTCTTCTTCGTGCAGGAAATAAGGTTGCGGCGGTTGCTGGTCGAGTCCTTGGCGCAATAACACCGTGCGCGGTTTGACTTTCTCAGGTGGATTCGGGTCACCCAGAATGATGCGCGGCATCGACGCGCGTTGCAACTGGATTTCCCGATTGTTGTTATCCAGATGCACCGGAATCATCGGAATCCAATTCTCCGGCACGCCTTGCATCAGTTGATAACGAATGGCTGCGCTCGATTCGGGGATTTCCGGTGCCACCAGAACGCCTTCGATTTCGCCATCCAGAATACTTTCCAGGCGGCTGAAGAATTCACGTCCCGCTTCGTTGCCCGGTTTGCTACGGCCGGTTGCCAGGGGAATATTTTTTTCGATCCCCCACACCATATTGGCAACTTCATCGCGTACCAACCATAGTTCGTCGATCGGTTTTCCTTCCTGAATCTTCGGCACAGTCGGCAGTAGCAACAACGAGGTATCGGCGCGCACGTTGTCGCTGCCTTTGACCGTGAGATTGTACATGGCCCAGCGCTGCCAGTTTTCATCGCTGCCGGAACCCGATGCGGTGACCCAGATTCTTTCACCGAACACATTGGTGACAGCAAGACCTTGCACATCGGCGATACTGCCAACCGGCAATTGAAAAGGCACCAAAAACCAATCGTTGGCATAGACCAAGCCGAATTCCATTAACAGCAGTTTATTGATATCGGTGGTATCGGGCTTGATATCGCCGAAATTGGTTTTGCCTTCTTCAAACGTCCACCAGCGGGTATTCGGCATGCCTTCAAACTGAATCGCGGTCGGAAAGAACGACAACGTGCTGGTTCCTTCCACCGGACTGCTATTATTCGCACCTAAGCTTTGCCGGGATGGATCGACATCCAGGTTGTACCAATCCAGCCGCCCTTGGTAATACTCCTCGGCGGTCATGACTTTTTCCGCGCCATGTTGCGGCGCCGATACCGCAAACTGATACTCCAGTTGCTGCGGCAGCCAGGCATCATTCTGGCCTTGATCCGGCTGATAAAACAATTGCTCGTACCATTGCACGAATTTGCTCGCCAAATCGTCGATGGTTGTCTTATCGCCGTCATTGGCAAGAGTGATACCATCGTAAGCGTGATGTTGACTGTCGGCTTTTAAATAAAAATACAGATTGGCGCCATCCACGGCGCGCCCCGCCAGCGCCGAGAAGCTTTGCCACACCGCCGGATGCGCGGTCAGGAAAGCATCGCTGCGGCTGGCGGGATCGGGTTCGGTGATTCGGTAACCGGCATGTTGCAGGTATTGCGGCTTTAACGCGGATAAACCGGCCGATTGCAAATACTTTAACCACTGCCGCCCCATTAACAGACGGATATCCAGCGAAAGAATGTGCTGTTGCCCATTGTAGGGTAACGGCCGTTGTTCGACGATTGCTTCCAGCGGCGCTGACCGGTCGAAATCCTGCGCGGTGGCATCGCCCGGTTGGTATTTGGTCAGCTCGGTGGTGGCCATGTGTACTTTGGCGAAAATCGGCGATCCGGCATCGTCGCCCTTGAATTCGCCGGTTTGCCACTGCTTGCACAGCATCCACAGCGGATCGCGGACTTCGGCGCGCAGCGCGCGGATGAAGTTTTTGGTGCGGGGCCGTCCTTCCAGCCGGTTCCACAGCACCACCGTAGGCAGCAAGACTTTGCGCTCAAGCACTTCCTGGATATTTTTTATCGCAATGAAATCGTTCATGATCAACTCTCTACGTTGGATTTGAATTGCACCGCGTTATTAAAGGCCAGGTCGAGCGCCATCATAATCGGATAGCGGGTCACTGAAGACACCACGGCAGGCAGGAAGCGCGCGTATTCGGTTTGGTTCCAATGCGCCGGTTCAACGGCGCGCTTGCTGGCCATATCCAAGGTTTCGTGCAGGGTATCGACCAAATCCTGCCACTGCCAGTGACCGGTGAAGTTGGCCGGTAACGCCAGCAGCAACGATTGCGGCGCTTCGCAGTTGGGGCGGTCGTAATGGAATGTTAATCCGGTGGTTTCCTGGGTGGTGGGAATCACCTCGGTCCATTCGTCGAGCAACAGCCCACAAATCGCAGTGTTCTGTGCAAAAGCATCGACGTAATGCGCGGTGTACAGCAATTTGTCGCTATCGATCACGAACGGCTCGCTTGTGCCGGGCTGGGTATCGGGGTATTGCAACGCCAGCCAGTGATCGTCGGCGCGATAAGGAAACTGCAACGGCGTCAAACTCAAGCTGGCATTGTTCAATGCTTCGCCGAACTGCGTTACGCTTTCCCAGCGCTGTAATTTTTCCCGTACCCGGGCAACGCCGTATAGCCAGTTGTCTTCGGGAAAATCCACACTCAGATCGTTTTTCTGATAACTCAGCAATTGCGCACGATTGTCGTAGCTTTGCTGCCATTCGCTGCCGTGCGCGGCGGCCAGATTGAACTCGGGCAGAATGACGAAATCGTCGTGCGTCAACTGCCGGATCGCTTGTGTCAGTTCATCGATGCGCTGCTCGGCGGAAGCCGAGGCATCGCCGGTGATCAAACCGTTGGCCGCTGCCATGCGCTTGTCGATATCCGCCGCCAAACCGGCTACTTTAGTTAGCAAGGTTTGTGCAAAGCTGACGATGGCTTTTTTATTGTCGGTGATATCCAATGTCTGCGTGTCATGCAGCGCAATATCGCTTTCCCGGGCAATCATCGCCGCGTATAGCGCGCCGACTTGACTGGCGGTTGCCAATAGATTTTCAAGACTGGTCAAGCTGTTCTGAAAACCGGTTTTGTGCGTGGTGTTCAGTGTGGTCAGCAAATCGTTGGGGTCGTTCGATGCCGGGATTGGAATCGATTCGGTCACGATCAACAACGCGGTTTCCAGCAAATATTGCATTTTGCTTTCGACCGGCGTGGCAGGATCCAATGCGCCGAAGCCGGTAATGCGTTGCTCGAATTCCAGCAACGCGGCTTGCCAGCGCGTGACGATGCCTTGCAGTTTTTCCAGCAATGCCAGGAATTGAGTGCGCCGCCAATCGTACACAAAACCGGTTGCCGCGCCGCTCAAGCCGAATCGATTGACCGCCAGGGCAAGCGGTAAATAACCGCTGATCATTTCATCGAGATGATCGAGCGCATTGCTTTCCGCAACGACCGGATCGGGATCGTTCAGCCAGGTGTCGATTTGCGTTTTCAGCGCATTCAAAGCGGTTTGCTGCGGCAGCAGCAAATCGCGTACTGCGGTGACTTTTTCCGCACGGATCGCTGCCACGCTATCTTCTTGCTGCGATGCTTCGTTCGGCAGTTTCACGTCGGTGGTTCTGAGCGGCCGCGATTGGGTGCTCAACGCTTTGAGATCGTTGAGCATCGGCATCACTTCAAAGAACGAATATTTTCCAGGCAGTTTGCCGCGGTACTGGATTTTGATATCGCTATCGACGCGCACGCCGGGAATTGCATAAACCTGGGTCAGGATACGGTCGTCGAGCGCGGTCATTTGCTGCTGGTCGCTCGATAGCATGTACATCAGGTCGGTGGCCAGTAAGCCCAAATCCTCCGCACTGATTGTTTGTTGCTGCTGTTGCGCGTTGCCTTGATGGTAATAATCCACGGTACAGAAAATATCGCTCATGGGCGGCAGTAGCTGCGTCAGCCATTGATTGACGGCTGGTTCGCCTTTGGCGCGCGGCGTGCTGTTGGCCGGATCGGCGGGGTTCAATCCGACACGTAAGTGCAAACCGACCCGGTGCGTCAGTGTGATACCGCTGCGCGGCGTTTGCACCACTTCCGGTACCGGCGGGAAATGTCCCTTGCTGAAGGCATCCAGCGTTCCGGCGGCGCGCTCATAATTGCCGCGCACCACCTGATACACACCTTCCGCCATCGCGAGATCGGCGACGGCATCGTTGATATTCATGATGTGCTGCACTTCGCGGTTAATGGCATCCAGTTTGTTCTGCTCGGTAACCGGCGGAAGTTGCGCAATACCGAACGGATAATTACGGTTCGCGCCCGTTTGCGTCTGCACATGCTCGACCAGCGCCAGCCCGTCGACGACGTTACGCGCTTCCACAGCGCTGATCGGTTCGTTGCTTGCGGTTGAGGTGGTCGATAACCGGTCGCCCGCGAGCGGGAATTGCTTGCGCAAATCGAAAATGATGCTATCGAGAAATAAATCACCGGCGTCGTGCAAACCGCGCTCCAGGTAATAACCCAGCAATGCCGAAAGGCTCTGGCCGTTGCGCATGCCTTCGATGACGTTCATCGCCAGCCGCACGCGTTCGGAAGTGAGATTGATCGCCAAACTGTCGGGATTGTCCGGCGTGGCGTTGGCCAGATAACCGTTGCGCAGCACGGCGGCAGTGACGGCATGGTTCAAGGACGGGGCGTGGATAAAACCGAAATTCTTGTCGTCCTCGGCCAACGGGGCTTGACCGGGTTTATTGAAAATCTTGTCGAGCTCTTCGGTCAGTTTGACCGGCGTCAGATTTTTGTTTTCCGGCCGGACATCTTCCAACCAGGCAAAAGCGCCCAGATAGCAACCATGATTATCGGCGTCATGTCCGTTGTCGGTTTCACCGGGTGCGGTGCCGGGTACTGGCTGCGCTTGCCCGGCGATTTGTTGCATGATGTCCAGTTGCACATTCAGAAGCCCTAACCACCAGGCATCGAGACGGTAACTGCAGCAATCGATGTGCTCGGCGAAAATCCGCTCCAGCCGTGCCGTCGGCGTGTGCTGCAACCGTTCCAATGCATTGATTTGGGTATTCAGGTAAGGGTTGCGCAGCGTGAGGATATGCGGAATGAAATCGCCGATTTGCACATTCGGCTGGTTGGTGATCGCCGGTTCCGCTTTATACAGGTACTGCCACGGACTGCCTTTATCGTCTCCGGTTTCCTGAATGTGCATGAACTTCGGTTCACGTTTCGCCACGGAGAATTGCTGCGGGTTGAGTACATTTGCTTCCAGATGAAGACGCAGACTGGTATCGAGGTAGGACAAATCGAGCGCATGGCGCAGCATCAGATAGAGCAACGCTGCCGGTGGCTTATCGTCGATAAATCCTTGTTGCAGGCGCAGAGTGTTATGCGAATCGCGCGCTGCGGTAGCGAGCCATTGCAAGTAATTCGTGCCGTCGGAACGGTAAGCGCGCACCGGATTGAATTCGGACAGCGCTTGATCGTCGATCAGCGGGCCTTTCAGCAGGTTGGCGGCAAGCGTGAAGAATTTGTTCAGAATATCGGGAATTTTGTTGTGGTCCTGTGCCGAATAACCCAATTGCGCCAGCAGCGCAAGGCCGCTTTGGGTATAAAACAGCGAGGCAATCGTGGCATAGATCGCGCCATTGATACCGGACGTTTTATAGCGGTTGTAGAGCTGCTCGGCGCTTTCCGCGTAGCGTTGATAAAACTCGACCGATGCGGGATGCAGCCCGACGATGTCGAGCAAGGCTTGTTGAGGATCGGTTTGCGGTTTGCCGACGTACGATACCTGCGGCAGCAGTGAAGTCCAGCGCTCGTCGGCCTTCTTGATAAGATTGTAGAGCCGGGATAAAAACAGGAAAGAACCGGAAATGTGCGGCTCCAACCGGTCGTCGTTGAACAATTTGCGATTGATCCACGTCATGCGCGAGAACGGTGTGGCGGGCAGGATGCCGTACGGTTGCTTGCCGATACGGATCGCGGGCAGCGTGCCGCGGCCCAGCACATAACGGTTGAAATAATTGCGTGTGCTGGTGATGGTGTCGTCGCTGAATACCGGCTCCATCATCTGTTCCATGAAATAACCGAGTGTTGCCGGCCACAGCGCTTCGTTCATTGCCCGGGCTTCCATCTGATCGCTGGCGTAATACTGCGGCGATAACTTCAGGATCGCCGGGTCGAGACCCAGACTGTTTGCCAGCCAGCGGCCGTCTTTCCGGGTGCGCCAGTCGGCGGGATCATCGTCGGCGGCGTACTGGTTGAAATAATGATCGTAACTGGCGTCGGCGTCGCTGAACCAGCTATAACCGCTTTCCTGATCTTCGACGTTATTGGTCGGCGCGCCTTGCATCAGGAAACTGAATCCTTTGCGGCTGCGCTGATGGTGTTGAATCAATTGTTGCAATTGTTCGCGGCTTTTATCGACATCGGCGCTGAGCCGCACACCGAGCACAAACAGCCGGTCGAAACCGCGCCGCGCCTGGATATCGTTCAGGTTAATCTTGAAGCCCATGCCCTTGGCGACGGCTTCGTCAAAATCGGTAACCCATTTCATCTCATCGGGTACGATCAGTTCACCGTCTTCCAGCCGTAATTGCTGATCTTCCGGTGCGTTGGGGTTGGGGCCTACGATCAGTTCCGAAGGCACCGGACGGCCGATGTGCAGCAGTGTTTGTTCCTTTCCGTTGAAGCCCATGACCACGAACCGTTCCGGCAACAGCGCCACGCGTGCCGGATTGGTCCAGGCTTGCAGTTGTGTATCGACTCCATCGACGGCGGGTAACTCCAGGAATTCGACACGTACCTGGGTAATTGTTTCAGGTTGCGCCGGTTTGACGTTGAGATTTTGCGGTTGATACGAAGTAACGATTTCCTGCGCGCGTGCTTCGCCGAGATTAATTTTAAGTGTGGTATACGCCGCATCCAAAGCCGTGGCATCGTTATTGGCGCTGAATACCGTTTGCCAGTATTGCTGCACGAACGGTTTTTCGGCAGCGGGCAGCGGCTGTTCCGAAACAATTACTAAAATATAATCGCCATCGGTTTTGACCGGTTCCTCAGCCAGATTCAGCGGTTTGAATAATTGGCCCAACCAATACGCCCGGCCTGCGCCGTGGCTTTTGACCAGCGCTTGCCACGCCGCGCGTTTTTCACTGTCGACACCACCCGCTTTCCAGATATTGGTCCAATAGACGCGGGTGCTGCTGATCTCGACTTCGGAAGGAATTTCTTCAAAAGTATCGACGCTGATGTCGTCCGGGTAGACGCGCACCCATAATTGATCGGTACTGCCATCGCGCCCGCCGGGGCCGGTGACTTTTTTGAAACGCGTCTCGATGCGCAGCGGAAACAGCAGAATCGGATGAATATCGTTCAACTGGTTGATACTTTTGGTTGGATCGGAGAAAGTCTCGAACAGCACTTCCCGGTCGATCAATACTTGCCGGTTCCGCTCAAGCTCGGCTTGCAGCTTGACGGTGTCAGCCCGCAGCGATTCTTGCTCGAGCAGCAAAGTCTGCAATTGCTCCTGGGCTGCACCGTCGGAGCGGCGGCGTAACGATGCGATCAAACGCCCGGTTTTTTGCAGCTTCTCGTTGGCGGCAGACCAATTCAACCGGCTTTGCCGGTGCTGGCGGCGTGCTTGGTCGATCTGCTCTTGCGTGTCTTTAAATTGAGTCATAAGCCATTTCTGTCGGTTGAGATTTTGTACTTATGTAACCATGCTTAATCGCGCGGCAGCATTTCGGCAGCATGCACACCGACGAGCACCGGCGCCTGGAATAAAATGTAAGCCAGTTCCGCCGAATTGATGTTGTTTGTCCAGCTCAACAAATGATCCTCTTTCCACTGCTCCGCTTTTTCCTGCGCGGTGCCGCCCGGTGCTGCGCTTGGCAGGCTGCGCGCGGGTGCGGCGGCGATGTCGATAAATTCGCCGTCACTGATGCCAGGCGCGACATCGGTCCAGGCGAGGTCGTTCCAGACTTGAATCGGACCTTCGCGGTCGATATCCAGACCGAAGCGCGGTTCACCCGGACGTTCCTTGATCACGAAGAACCAACCCGGCTCGTCGTCAACCTCGGAGTTGCCGCGCGCTTCTTCTTCGGTTAAATCGAAGCCGAAGAAGTAAATATCCGGCTTGACTTGCGCTTCGTACAACGGTGTTTTGATCGGCACGCTGTCGTCGAATACCCGCTCGGTTCTTTTGTTCGGCGCCGGATTGGTAGCGCTGATCGGCTGCCATTTGGCTTTTTGCGCATAAATCACCGCATTCGGGTATTTTTTCAGCAATTCGCCGCGAATCACCAATACCAATTCCTCTTCGTTTTCGAGGCCTTGTTCGCGATTATCGTGCTCGCCCAGTTTGGAGAATCTCGACCAGCGGTGAATCGGCGGAATGTCTTTCAATTCCTCGCGGCGTTGTTTGCTGTCCTCGGTCGGGCTGAGAAAGCCGCTGACATCCCAGAACTGCCGGAAGTAGGAACCGCGTTGATCGGTCGGATATTCGCGCCACAGCAATTCGCGCGCGAATTCGTGATTGAGACCGACCATGTACGACTCGATGAACGGCTGGTTGGTCTTCAATAACGTGATGGTGTTTTGTCCGATGAAATTCAGGTTCGGCACAAACAACTCGGTGGATTTATCGACCAGCGGTTTGTACATTGGCACATCGAATTCCGGGTACGCCATCGCTTCGACAAACTTTTCGCCAATTAACCCGATAATATGCGGCGGTAACAGGATGTTGCCCAGCGTCCATTTCGGGATAGTGATCGTTGGATTCAGTTTGACCAGCGTATCCATTGCCAATTGAGCCATGTTGACCGGTACGGTTGCCGGAATGACACCGGCTTGCAGGCCGTTTTGCAGCACCGTGTAAGAGTCTTTCAGCGCGTTCTTAAAGCGGCTGGATTGAATGCTATCGGCTCCACCGGCGCTGGCGGGTTGCGGCGGATTGGCCGGATCTAGCGCTAAAGGATTTAGTTCCGGCGTCAGCACAAAGTTATTGCTCGGTGGCATGGAGTCGACCGCAGCCGGTGTTTGCCCGGTTTCGGATACCGAATCGGCTTGATTCATTTGTGTAATTAAACGCTGCGCGGTACGATAGGCCCACAATAATCCCGCGCTGAGCGCCGCCGCTACAGTCCAGATTCCGGTACTGACGCCGATGACCGCCAGTACGATGATCATCAGCACAATCAACGCCAATAACAGATAGGGAATGAACGGGTAGCGTTTCAGCAAATCCAGCAACCAAGCCGGGATATTTTTTGGTTGTGCATCCTGCGACAGATTGTCCAAGGTGGGCAGCGAAGCGGGCACCACATGCGGCGGCGCAGCGGTGATGGCACCGTCGTTGACGTGCGTGATCAAATTGTTGGGGTGAATACGCTCGTCAAAGGCTGAAAGCTTTTGCAAGCGGCCATTCGGGCGCAGCATGCGCCGCAGCGGCGCGGATGTCAGTGCAGGTGTAACCGGGCTTTGTTTGATTTGGTGGAAAACCGTCACGCCTTGGCTGATGACGCGCTTTTGCACTGGCGCCGTCATGAACAGCACTTTATCGTGGCTGATCTGCTGCAACGGCAGTACCTGCTTTTGATACCAGCTATTGGCGGTGATCTTGGCGAGCTGCGCTAAGCGGATCTGGCGGTTGGCTTCGAGCACATCGCCCACCTGATCCCACGCCGCGTCCATGTATTCTTCCTGATTGGCGATGATGACATCGGTGCCGAAACCGGCGGCGCTGCGCCAGCGCGGGTCGAGGTTGAGCTGGTGCAGCCAATTCTGGTTATTAGGCGCATCGCTGCCGTCGGCTTCTTTCAGCACGCGGTTTCGGAGTGCATGCCAGCGGCCGTAAATCGGCGGCGTGATCAGCGGATCGGGATCGGCCTGGATGGCATCGGGTAAATCGGTATTCTGGTGAGCCACATCGGCGGCGAGCCTGGCGTAATCGTCGGCGAGATTCAGAAAGGCTGCCAATTCCTGCTGGAAGACGTGCGGATACGGCTGATCCCAGTTTTCCCACTTGGCGATTTCCTGCTCGGCCTGGTTGCTGAGCGGTGCAAGCAACGCGCCGCCGAGTTTCAATACACCCTCGAGATCGGGATTCTGGATGCCGCTGATATTGGAACCGGGATTCTGCACATCCATATCGCGGCGGCCGACTCGGCTATCCGCCGGTTTCGGTTCGAGCAGGCGCACCAGGTATTCAAAATCGCCTTGCGAGCCAGTGCGGAAGAACCAGCGGTAATAAAACGGAAACTGCGTCGGCGCCGCGCGGCCTTCGCCCCAGGCCGAGAATGTCGCATGTGGCGCGTCGTCGGGGTTCATTCCCAGCCCAGCCAGACGGCCGGTTTCAAAGGTGGGAATCAGAAACGCATGATAGCGCTCGTTCGGGGTCAGTTTGCGCGGGCAGACGATGCGCGAATAGGCTTCGTCGGCATTTTGTGCCAGCACGCTTTGAAGCTGCGACAGCGCATTGTTGATGTCCGGTGCTTGCGGCGCATCCTGATTGCCAGCGATATTTTTGTTGACGTGCACATGCGCCCACGCCCACAGTTCCTCGGCTTTGGGAAATACCGATCCCAGCGCATCGGCTTTAATATCGATAAAAGGCAGGGGTTTGCCGGAAATATTCCCGCCATCGGCAAATTCCGCTTCGGTCAATACGATCAGCGTAACCCACGGCCGTAATCGTGCGCCCGCCGGTGCCGCCGGTGTGTAGCGCCAAGGGAAATCTTCGTCGTAGAACTCGATATGGCAAAGATAATTCGGCTCGAAGTTGGTAATCCAATTGAGCGGTTCGGTTTTGATGATTGCACGCGATTCAATGCCGATGATATCGCCGGGGCCGTACAGGGCGACGTTCTTGTTGACCGGAGCGGCCACATCGCCGCCTTCGCCGCCGCTGCCTTTGATATTCAGACTGACGGCGACGCTGGCGCGCGTTTTGACCGAAGCATCCAGATCCGCCGATTGGATATTATTGGCGACGCCTTGCCGCAGCCACGGTAGAAAAGTATAGGTGCCGATCGCCATTATGCCGCCTCCCGCAATGGCGCGGCTTCCGCGCTGGGGATCACGTGCAGGCTGTCTTGCAGCCCGGGCGACTGGTTCACTTGCGCGCGCAGGAAATCCTGCGCTTGCGCATGCGATGCAAAATAAGCTTCTTTGCTGTGCGGGCTGTTGTTCATGGTCGAAGCGACGACGTAACCGGCTTCTTTTACGATGACTTTCTGCTCGACTGGCGCTTTTTGCGCTTTGTAACTGGCCGAGAGCGCCGATTTCGATGCGGCGTTGCGGCCCAGGAAGTGATTGAAGAATTCGGCGCCGATGGCGACAAAACGGATCAGCAATGAGACAAAATTATTGTCGATGATATTTTGCTCATAGCGCACCACGCGTTTAACCGCTGCGGATGATTTGAGCTGCTGGTTGCTCACTGACAGTTCGATACCGGCATTTTGTTTTTCGTAGGAAGGCGCACTCAGTTTGTTGGCGTCGCTCAAGTTTTTATATTGCGCGGTGGCAAACGATTCCTTGGTATCCGCGACCTTGGCCAGACCGGTATCGATGACTTCGACGGTCAGCCGCTTGGCGTCTTTCGGTTTTTGATTGCCGACTTTGTCGAGATCCAGATCGAGCGGAACGGCGCGCTGGTTGACACGCAACACGCCGACCGGATGCAGAATCAAATCGTTCGTGCTTTCGATGGTGCGCAGTGACACCAGCAATTGATTGGAGGCAGGCAATTCGGCCGTCCAGTTATCCAGTTTCTCGAATTCCGCTGTAATGAGCGGCATGATGTCGATGGACGGCAAAGTGGTATTTTCGTCTTCACCCCAGGTATGACTGAAGGGTACGTCGATATCCCAGAATAGCAGCGAGATTGAGCCTTCGCCCTCGATATGCCACGGCGATGTGCCTTCCAGCTCGCCGCGCATATGCACGCCGAACAAACCGACACCGAACACTTTGACATCGAATGACGCGGAAATGGTGATGATGAAATAGAACGGCGAGAACTGGAACAGCGCGTCAAAGCCGACATGACCGGAAATATTGAAAGCGCTGAGACCGAAATAAACTTCAGCTTTGGCGCCGAACTGCACGGTGTTGGAAGTGACGGCGAAATAACCTTCCACGCGGATTCGCGCGAATGAGGTATTCAGGATATTGATCGCAATCCGGTTGGGACTGGGAAAAGGCAGTGGAGGCGGTTTAAAGGAGGGATGAAAACCGCCTACACTGATGACAAAATTGGCATCGTTACCCCAAGCGATCAGCAGGCCCATATCGCCGTCGATGGTGAGGAAGATTACCCGGGAATCGTACAAACTGGCATAAAACCATAGCCGCTGTTTGTCGATCTCCAGTGCACCGATGAAACTGACCTGAATGATGATCAATGCAGCGTCTTCATCGGGCAATGCGACTTTCAGTACACCGAGAATGGCGATATTGCCCGGCGGTATTTCGACGATGATGCCCAATGAGGCGCTCACCAGTGTCGGTGTGCCCCAGCCGAGTTTTGCCATCGGCCCGATCAGAAACACATCCTGTGCGGGCGGGAAGAATTGGCGCAGGTCGCTGATGATGCGCGGCGCATTCTCGATGATATTGTCCGGGAACATGATGCTGTTGATCGATCCGGTGCGCACACCGGCGGCGATCACTTCCAGTTCCATGGTGCGGTTCAGGCCGAGCAACCCGCCGACGGCGTTCAGCGTAAAACCGAAACCCAACTGGAACGGCGTGCCGAATTCGGCGCTGAGAATGATCAACAGCGAGAAGCCTTCGGAACCGTCGGGCATGCGCGTCGTGATCAGACCGATCGCTTTCACCGTGACGATGCCGCTGAACATCAGCTCCAATGCACCGGCGTATTCTTCCTTGTCGAAATCGAAGTAGAGATAACCACCGCCTTTGACGATACCGGCATCGAGCGACAAGCCGACGCCATTCGGCGGTTTGAATCCTAGCTGGATGTCGACCGGCCCGGCATTGCCGCTGCGGTTATCGACCAAGGCGAAATCGATGGCCAAGCCGATATTTTCGACGACAGCGGCGAGCGGACCCAGCGCGGCTTTGATGTCGGTTGAAATAGCGGTAGGGAATTTGTTGTTGTCGATGCCGACCGAGAAGGTCAACGCGCTGACTTCGACCGGCCCGAGATTCAGGTGCAGCGGCAATTTGATTTCCAGCGCGCTGCTGCCGACGAAAAACAGCCCGTCGCTGCTGTTGTAGCCGAACGCCATGCCGAAATCGGAATTGAGCTGGACGCCGCTCAGAATATCGGTAAGAAAACCATCGCCATCGGCAAACGAAATGGCCAGTTTACCGGCGCCGATTTCACCGCCGACGGTAAAATCGGCCGCCGATTGTCCGCCGCCGCTGCCTTGAATCCGGCCACCAAAGCTGACACCGAATTTACCCACTTCCAACCGGCTGCCGTCCGGGTCGCCGATCAATAGATACGGCGTTGCCGCTTGCGTGCGGTCGGCGGTGACGCTGAGGTTCAGCGAACCGGAAACCGTATCGGCTGCGGAGGTATGAAAAGTGAATGTGGCCGGTGGCTGGATTACTAACTCGGCGCCGAACGGCAGTGTGGCCTGTAAATCCAGGATGACTTTTAAATCGTCGGCGGCAAATTCGATTTTACCGGGACTGAGATTTTGCCGGATCGACAGACTCAATCCGTTGGGATTGAGATCGGTGCGCGGCCGCAGTTGAAAGATGACGGCTTCGAGAATCGGTGTGGGCGACGTATCGTCAAAAAAAGCCGGTGCTTTGAGATGCAGTAGTAAACGTTCCAGCCGCTGTAGCAAATTGGCGGCATCGAGACTGTTGCTGCTCCAGTTATAGTGCGACTGTAATGCCGACACCGGCGATTCCAGCCACTTGCCCAGTTCGTTGAAATGGAAGGTGGAGATGGTGAATTCAGGATTGCCGGGATCGGTCGAGCCGACGTTATTGCGTTGCCGCTCGAGTATGCCCAGCAGCTCGAACAATTCGTTGATGCCGTTGGCGGCATCCAGCGCACGGACGAGCAAGTAGTTGAACAAGCGTTCGGCAAAATGACTGGATACGCTGGCCGGAATACCGCCGATGCCTTGCACGGCGGTTTGCAGTTGATCGATTTTTTGAATAGCAGTGATGACTTGGCTAATCAATTCCGTGCTGATGGAAATAATTTGCCCGATGTCTTCGTCTTCGATTGCTTGCGCCAAATCCCCGGCTTTTTGCAACACGGTTTTGCTGCTGGCGACCAGCGCCTGCATCGGTGAAGCCAGCGACGATACCTGTCCGCTGTTGAGCGTGATACCTAATTCGGCGAATGTTTGCACCGCGCGTGTGCTATTCAGCTCGCGTTCCAGCGGCTCCAGCACATTGGAGATTTGCAGCAGAACGCGTTGTAAGGTATCCACTTCATTTGACATCGGTGGTTTCCTCCATGAGCGTGGCGTTTCTGTTTGATTCACTGGAGCTGGTGTCTTCAAACTGCTTAACGAACTCGTGCAGATTGTCGAAGCTGTTGATAAATCCCATTACTTCGTCGACGTAACGCTGAATGACTTGCTGCAACGCGGCGCTGCCATGCTGTGTCAGCACCTCGGCCATGCGCCGGATCATCTGATCGCGCGTGATACCTTCCACTTCAAACGGAATCAGATGTGCGGGATCGCGCGCATTGTTGACGAAGTGCGCCAGGAACGTGGGGCCTTTGCTGCGATGCCACGCCACGGTGACCGGCCGCCGGTGATTCACAAGCGCAATCACTTCCTGACGATGGTCGAGAATTTGTTGATAAATTTCAGCGCCTTTGCGCGTGTTCAAAAAGCGCTCACGTACTTCGGTGGTGTGATTGATGCCGGTGAGGATGCCCTCGACATCGTTTAACGTTTGCCCGGCGGGGCCGACCGGGGGATTGGCAGTAGTGATCGGGGTGATGCTGAGGTAGGCTATGACCGGGTGAATGTGGCAAGCGAGCGTTCGAGCCGGATTGGCGCTATCTCCTGCGTACAACAGACCGACTACTTTGTTTTGTGCGTTGACGATTGCAGAGCCTGAGTCGCCTTCATCTGAGAATTTCATTTCTCCATTGCAATTGGGTTGTGTGGCTTCGATATAGAGAGCACGGCCTCCGGTCGGGTCTATCGCAGCCGTATCGATGACTTTGCCCGTTGTTTTGCTGGTTCTGCGCCCGACTTTATGGACCACATAATCCCCGCTACCCAAATCACTTTGTGCAACACGGGCCACATCTTCCAGTTTGCTGTTGCCGCCGATATTCAATCCACGGATTTCGTTTTTATACGATACACCGCAGTTGGTGTTGCACCAGCTGGAAATACAGATATCCAATTTGGCGATCGCACAATCTAGAAAATAATCTTGCGCTGTTTCGCTGGGATAAGTGTAAGAGTAGGGTCCCTGCTGACCGATGTTATGAATTTTTCCGATCGGATTGCGCCGCTCTTGGGTGGCGTCAATATTGATAGTCCCTGCGTTATCGATAAACCTTGGCTGATAAATCGTATCGCCATTGGACGCGCCATTGCTTGCAAGGACATGATTGTTCGACAGCAGCACGACGTTCTCGGGTCCGCTGACGCCGTTCAACGTGGCAAAACAACCCAACGTTCCGGAGCCGATTTGACTCGAAGCGTTGGTTTTGAAATTGGTAACCGATATGCCGCCGATCAACGGTGAATGCTGATCCAAGTCTTCGCAGTGTAAGGGTTTGGGTTGAATGACCAATACCACATCGGTTGGAATGCCCTTGTATTCTTTCGGGATGATATCCGCTGGATTCAGCTCTTCCGGTTTGCGTTTTTCTTTGACGTACACGCGAAATGAGACTTGATCGGTGGTTTTTCCGCCAATTTCTTTCAAGCCATAGCCGACACCGATAACGCCTGGGATTTTTTTCAATTCGGCTTCCGCTTCCGCGTGTAATGCAGCCAGTTCTTTTTGATCCATTACATTACCTCCGTCCAGTCAGCTGGCAGTGTGCGAATACAGTGCGTTTTCTCTGAGGCATAGCGTTAATCCTTATGGATAGACCGGGGCGCGCAAAAATCGAAGTACCAGGGCGTAATCTGCAAACAACTGAGCACCGGATGAATGTGGCACGCATAAGCGATATAGGGATCGCGCATGTGATGGCCCCAGAGCAATCCCACCGCGCGCTGGTATTGGTCGACGAGTAAAGCGCCGGAATCGCCTTTACGTGAGAACGGCTGCCTAACGCCGTGGCGATCGGGCAGCGCTTCGATGATCAACGTGTTGCGGCACAGTTCGCCATGGACAGTCTCAACCGTGGCTGCGCTGTCAATGATTTTCCCCCACGTTGAATCAGGGCGGCCTAACAAGCGGACTTTCAGTTCCCGTCCTCTCAGCGTATCCAGCGGATGCACCCGGGCGATTTTTGCGAAGTGCCGGACTCTTCCTTGCATCCGCTGCGGATTTTTGCTTTGCTTCAGCAGCAGGCTGGCTGTTGCGCAATCGATGTAATAGGGTTTTTCCGGTTCTCCCGGATAGGCAAAGGGGAAATGCCCGCATAGTCCTTCATCGTCGATTTTGGCAATGGCATTTAAGCGCGGTGCGTCAAAAATGACATGGTCATCGTGTTCTTCGTAATCGGGCTGAAAAATAATTTCATCGTGTTCCGCATCGTTGGCGAACAGAACATGCCGGTTGGATACCAACACCAGCGATTCCCCATCCGGAGCGTTACGTTTGACGGCCAGGAAACCCAGCGTGCCCAGGCCTACGTTGATATGGCGGGATTGATAAATGCCTTTCAGATTGCTGATGGCGGCGCCCACACGCGGTAACGCGGCATCAAGGTGATGCTGAACCAAAGCGCCCGGATGGCCGGTCAATTTGAACGAGGCATTTGCAGTCATAGTAACCACCTATTAATAAAGCCATCGACCGATGAAAACCACTCAGTGATGCGCTTAATTATTCAACTTATCGCTTCTTTATCATCAAAGATGACTTGGGACGATTAGATGCAGTGATGCTGGTACGGAAATCCGCCCTTATGGGGGAATTTTGTTACTACGTTTCTAATTTGACTGAACTTACTAATCCTTGCTAATCAGCAACCGATTTGCTGACTGGATACTTGTTCCGGTGTAGGGTTTTTTAGGTGGGTATGCGTGTTATTAATTTTTATGGATGAAACATTAACCCTTTGTTCGTATTTCATTTTTCTGTTGGAATAGAAAAATAATAACCCCGCTTCAGTCCAGAATATACTGAAAACCCGGAAAGCTGTCAAACAAAGCAACCCGTTTCCGGTTCTGTGCGCTAAACTGATCGATGACGTGTAACGACTATCAATTGCGGGAGGAAAAATGCTGAATTCTTCAATTCTGGATATCGCTCTGGGCATGGTGTTTCTCTTTGTTTTGGTCAGTTTGTTGTGTTCTGCGGTCAATGAAATGATTGCGCAATTCATCCGGATGCGCGCCAAAAATCTTGAAGCCGGTCTGACCAACTTGCTGCAATCCGGCGAAGCCAACCAACTGGTCACCGATCTCTACCGACATCCGTTGATTAACGGGCTTTCAAAAGCGGGAGAAAAACCTTCCTATATCCCGCCGAAGAACTTCACCCTGGCGCTGATGGATATCATGACCGGCAATACCGGCAAGCTTCCGGCGGACAATCAATCGCTAATCGCAAAGATCGAGAGCCAGAAGTTTTTTGCACAAACCGAAGCGGGAAAATCGATCATCCTGTTGCTGCATGAAGCAGGCAACGACGCCGAGAAAGCGCGCAGGAACGTGGAGAGCTGGTACAACGATGCGATGGACCGGGTGGGCGGCTGGTACAAACAAAAAACGCAAATCATTATTTTTGGTATTTCACTCGTGGTCTGTACAGTCTTGAATATCGACGCCATCAAAATTTCCCAGACCCTGTGGACCGATATCGCGCTTCGGCAAGCTTTGGTTCAAGCGGCTTCTTCGACGGATGTTGCCGGTTTGATGCCGCAATCACCGGCAAAGCAATCGACAGAGGAAAAATCCACCGGGAATGATGATGGTGCAGGCAAAGAAACTGTGGAATCCCCGAAGGATGTTGGGAAGTTGATTAAAAAAATTGAAGAACTGCGCTTGCCAATTGGCTGGACGGTCAAAGATGGCGAAGAGAAAAAATGGATCTGGGTATCGGAAAAATTCGAAGCCATGGACTGGCTGGTGAAATTTATGGGCATCCTGATCACGACTTTCGCCGGATCCCTTGGCGCACCATTCTGGTTTCAGTTGCTGAATAAGATTGTCGATCTGAGAGCGGCGGGTAAGCAGCCTGGTAAATCTGGGGGATAGTAGTTTGTGAATGTAGAAAAGCAGTGGGAAAACTTCTTAACTCCTGCGGTGATTCAGGAAAGATTGATAGCTGTATCTTTGTATATCACCGCCTATGAGATGCTCAAAGATTCAATCATTGGTCGAATCAAGGATTTTTACTGTATTGGGTTTGATGCAGAAGGTCTAACTATGTCTCCAGACTACCAGAAGAATGTTCTCAGTTTAAACAAAAGTCCTCTATACGCTTCGTTGAAGTGGCTTCAAGAGTCAGAAGTAATCAGTGATCAAGATCTCCTGATATTTGAAGAATTGAGGCGGTTACGCAACTTACTCGCACATGAACTTCCGAAGCATGTCTTTACTGGGACAGAAACTTCAATCATTAGCAGCATGCAATTGTTAATGGATTTACTAAAAAAGATCGAAGTTTGGTGGGTTATGAATGTTGAAATACCAATTAACCCAGATTATGACGGCAGCGAGATAGATCCAGATAAAGTTACTCCCGGTCCCATCCTAATGATGCAGATAATGTTCGAAGTATTGAGTGGGAATGAATCACTGCTCGAACACTACAAACGAGCAACATCTTTTAATGATAACGGAGACAGATGAGCAACTCCATTGGCAATGCACCTATCCCAAATGACCACATAGAAACTTTTAACAAAAATTAAGATTAGCTATAAATCAGAGAATAAATAACAAAGAAATATTACTTTTTGTTTTTTAACCAATCTTCCCGCATGCTCCGTGCCTGCGAAAAAGCTTGATCCAGTGCTTCAGCATCATTTTTCTTCAACAACTCTCGCAAACTCTTCAACTCATCCTGATACGCCTCAATCTGCGTAAGCAATGCTTCGCGATTCGCCAGACAAATGTCGCGCCACATTTCCGGGGAGCTGCTGGCGATGCGGGTGAAGTCGCGGAAGCCGCTGCCAGCGAAGCGCAATAAGCTTTCCGGGTCATCGGTGCTGTGGTTGAGGTGATTCATCAGGGTGAACGCCAGAATATGCGGCAGGTGGCTGGTGGCGGCGAGTACCCGGTCGTGCTCGTCCGGGGGCATCAGCGAGACTTGGGCGTGACAGGCTTGCCATAATTCACGCACGCGTTCGACGGCTGCCATGCTGGTTTCCGGCAGCGGGGTCAGAATCACGTGTTTGTTGTCGTACAAATCCGCTTGCGCGGCTTGCACGCCGCTCTGTTCGGTGCCGGCGATCGGGTGACCAGGCACGAAGTGGTGCCGGTTTTGCATGGAAAGATGGTGCCGCGCTGCGGCGATGACATCCTGCTTGGTGCTGCCGGCATCGGTGACGAGAGTGTTGGCGTGCAGATGCGGCGCAATTTTCTCCAGGGTGCTAGCGGTCTGTCCGACCGGCATGGCCAGGAACACCAGATCGGCATCGTTCAACGCGGAGGCGATGTCGGTGGCAATTTCATCAATCACGCCCAATTCAACGGCGCGTTGCATATTGGCCTGACTGCGCCCGACGCCGGTAATGTGCCTGACCAACCCCGCCTTGCGCAGCGCCAGCGCAAATGATCCGCCAATTAAACCGACGCCGACAATAACCAGTTTATTCAGTGCCGTGATAGTTGCCATGACGATTGCTGTTTGATGGTAATTAATTCAGTTCGCTTAAAGCCTGCTCCAGCGATTCCAGGAAGCGTTTGTTTTGCGATTCGAGTCCGACGGTTACGCGGAGATGGTGCGGCATTTCGTAGATTCCCAGCGGACGCACGATCACGCCATGCTGCAATAGGCTTTGATAGACTTTCGGCGTGTTGGCGGCATCGCCTTTGACGCGGAAACTGATGAAGTTACCGTACGACGGAATGTATTCAATACCCATTTTGCGGAAGCCGTCGGTCAGTTGCAGCATTCCGGCGCGGTTCAGCGCATACGACTTCTGCACAAACTCGGCATCCTGCAGCGCGGCCAGCGCGCCGACCAGGCCGATGCTGCTGACATTGAACGGCTGGCGCACGCGGTTCATCAAATTGGCCACGTCCGGATGCGTCAGCCCGAATCCGACACGCACGCCCGCAAGGCCGTAAACCTTGGAGAAAGTACGCGTGATCAGCAGATTGGAAAATTGTTTCAACCATTTGATACTGTCCGGTTTGTTCGCTTCGGGCAGGTATTCGTAATACGCTTCGTCCATGACGACCAGCACATCGCGCGATACCCGTTCCATGAAACGGAACAATTCATCTTCGCCCGATAAGGTGCCGGTCGGGTTGTTGGGGCTGGCGATAAAGACGATGCGTGTTTCCGGCGTGATGGCATCCAGCATTGCGGGCAGGTCATGCCCATAGTCGCGGGCGGGAACCGGGATACCGTTCGCGCCGATCATTTGCACTACCAGCGGATACACCGCAAAGGCATGTTGCGAGTACACCGCAGCCGCGCCGGGTTTGAGAAAAACGCGCGCGGCCAGATCCAGCACGTCGTTGGAGCCGTTGCCCAGAATGATTTGCGCCGGATCGACGCCATAGCGTTTCGATAGCGCGGCTTTCAATTCGTAACCGCTGCCGTCCGGATACAGCGCGACATCGTGCAAGGTGTTGATCATCGCGTCGAGCGCGAGCGGGCTGGTTCCGAGCGGATTTTCGTTGGACGCCAGTTTGATGATGTAGGATTCATCCAATCCGATTTCGCGCGCCAGTTCCGAAATCGGTTTGCCGGGCTGATAAGGTTGGATCGAGCGGATATATTCCGGGGCAAAATCGCAAAGATTCATAAGATTAAATGTGTTAATGAATAAAAAAGAATAGGGAAATGGTGTGAATGGATTAATGCGGCTATTCAGCGACGGTGAGTTGTCAGGCGGCCGGATACGATCCCAGAATTTTCAGGAAAGCGGCTTTGTGGCGTAACTCCGCCAGGGCTGCGGCGACATTATCATCTTGCTGATGTCCTTCAAGATCGATGAAAAAAACATACTGCCACAGACCGGTGCGGGACGGACGCGATTCCAGGCGGCTCATGCTGACGCTATACTGCGCCAGCGGTTCGAGCAAGGTGTAAATCGCGCCGGAACGGTTATTGGTCGACACGATCAGCGATGTCCTATCCTTTCCCGAAGGCGCTACGATTTGTCTGCCGATCACCAGAAAGCGCGTGGTATTTTTCGGATCGTCCTCGATGTTTTCCGCGCAGATGGAAAGCCCGAACAATTCCGCCGCTCTTTGGCTGGCAATCGCTGCGGCCTGATTGTCGGCCGCGGCTTGGCGGGCTGCATCGGCATTGCTGGCGGCATGGATCAATGCGGAATGGGACAGATGCGGCAAGTTGGTTGTTAACCAGTGATGACACTGCGCCAGCGACTGCGGGTGCGAGTAAATTTTGTTGATGCGCGTCAGATCGGTTTGCTGCGCCATCAGAAACTGATGCACCGGCAATTGAATCTCGCCGCAGATGGTGAGCGGCGTTTGCAACAGTAAATCCATGGTTCTGCCGACTGCGCCTTCGGAAGAATTTTCCACCGGCACCACGCCGTAATGGGCTGCTTCCGATTCCACCGTGCGGAACACGTCGTCGATCGAATCGCACGCGACCTCGCTAATGGAGCTGCCGAAGCGTTTCAGCGCCGCTTCTTCGGAGAAGGTGCCGTTCGGGCCGAGGTAGGCCACGCTCATGGGTTTTTCCAAGGCGCGGCACAACGACATGATTTCGGTAAATAAATGTTTAATGTGTTCGTTGCTGACCGGCCCGGGATTTTGTTCCTGCATGCGCGCCAATATTTGCGCTTCGCGCTCGGGACGGTAGACGATGCCGCTTTTTTTGATTTTGCCGACTTGCTGCGCCAATCCGGCGCGCTTGCTGACCAATTGCAGCAATTCGTTGTCGATGGCGTCGATTTGATCGCGGAGTTGTTTGAGTTCTTCGGACATGGTTAGTTAATCATTGAACATGGGGCGATTCGGCAGTGCTTGGCGGTTATCCGGGAAGATGCAGATAACGCGCCATCAGCACGCCGCTGATCGATGCAATCTCATGCAAAACATGCGGCGGGACCGGGCTGTCGGTATCGACCAGCGTATAAGCCATGCCGCCGCGCGATTTATTGATCATGGTATGGATATTCAGTCCGGCCTGCGCCATGCTGGTCGAAATCTGCCCCAGAATATTCGGCACGTTGGCATTGGCGACCGCGACGCGGTAAGGCACTTCGCGTTCCATCTGCGTATCCGGGAAGTTGACGGTGTTGGTGATATTGCCGTTTTCCAGGTAATCGATCAACTGATCCACCACCATCACGGCGCAATTGTCTTCCGCTTCGCTGGTCGACGCGCCGAGGTGCGGCAAGGTGATCACGTTTTTCTGGTGTCGCAGTTTCTCACTGGGAAAATCGCTGACGTAGGTTTTGATTTTGTTGGCGGCGATGGCTTGCAGGATCGCATCTTCATCGACGATCGCGCCACGCGAGAAATTCAGCACAATTGCATGCGGCTTCATCAGCTGTATCGTGCTGCTGTTGATCAGGTGCCGTGTCGAATCGAGCAGCGGCACGTGCACGCTGATGAATTCGCTGTGGCGCAGCAAATCTTCCAGACTGTTGGCTTTCTTGACTTCGGCTGACAGGCTCCAGGCCGATTCGACCGTGATTTTCGGGTCGAAACCGATGACTTTCATACCGAGCCGGATGGCCGAATTGGCGACCAGGCGGCCGATTTCGCCTAAACCGATCACGCCCAGCGTGCGTCCCGGCAATTCGATACCGGAAAAACGTTTTTTGCCGTCCTCGGCTTGTTTATTGAGCGCCGCATCGTCACCCTGCAGGCTGTCGGCGAATTGCAATGCCGGTACCAGGTTACGCGCCGCCAGAAACAAGCTGGCCAGCACCAATTCCTTGACGGCATTGGCGTTCGCGCCGGGCGTATTGAAAACCGGTATGCCGCGCGCATTCATCGCATCGACCGGAATATTGTTGGTACCCGCACCGGCGCGGCCGATTGCTTTGACGCTGTCCGGGATGGCGCTGTTCAGCATGTTGTGCGAGCGCACCAAGATGGCATCCGGTTCCTCGATGTCATGACCGGTCTGATAACGCTCTGCGGGAAAACGGTTGAGTCCGTGCGAAGAAATCGCATTGAGTGTCAGAATTTTAAAGAGTTGTTGTTCAGGCATGGCGGCTGGCAAACTCCTTCATGAAATTAACGAGCGTCGCGACGCCCTCGACCGGCATGGCATTGTAGATCGATGCCCGCATACCGCCGACCGAGCGATGCCCCTTCAGCTGTAATAAACCGTTGTGTTGCGCTTGTTTGAGAAATTCACCGTCCAACGCGGAATCTTTCAGCGTGAACGGCACATTCATACGCGACCGGTTGGCTACCGCCACCGGGCAGTGATAGAAATCCGTGCTGTCGAGATAGTCGTACAGCAGATTGGCCTTGGCCGTGTTGATTTTTTCCATCGCTGCCAGCCCGCCCTGTTTTTTCAACCAGGCGAATACCAGCCCGGTAATGTACATGGCGTAAGTGGGCGGGGTGTTGTACATCGAATCATTCTTGGCGTGAATCTGATAATCGTACAGCGTCGGTGTACCGGGCAGCGGCTGTCCCAATAGATCTTCGCGCACGATGACCAATGTCAATCCGGCGGGGCCGAGGTTTTTTTGCGCACCGGCATAAATCAAGCCGAAACGCGTGACATCCAATGGCTGCGACAGAATATCCGACGACATGTCGGCAACCAGCGGAGCCTCCGTGTCCGGTACCCAATGAAACTCGACGCCGCCGATGGTTTCGTTGCTGGTGTAATGCACATACGCTGCATCGGGGTTTAAGCGCCATTGTTCCAGTGGCGGAACGTAGGTGAAATGAGCGTCTTCCGACGAAGCGGCCACATTGACCGTGCAATAACGGCTGGCTTCTTCGATGGCTTTGGCCGACCACTGACCGGTATTGATATAGTCCGCTGTTGTTTTGCCGCGCAGCAGGTTCATCGGCACCATGGCAAACTGGCTGGAAGCGCCGCCTTGCAGAAACAGCACTTTATAGTTGCGCGGAATGTTCGCCAGTTCGCGCAGATCGTTCTCGGTTTTTTCCGCAATCGACATGAATTCCTTGCCGCGATGGCTCATTTCCATCACCGACATGCCGCTGCCGTGCCAATCGAGCATTTCATCGCGCGCCTGTTGCAATACTTCCTTGGGGAGGACTGCGGGTCCTGCGCTGAAATTATAGATCTGATCCATGGCGTTCTTTCCGGTAAGTGGGTTATTGGTTATTCACCATCTCCATCGCTGTCCTCGCTTTCGACCACCCGTTCCAGACCGGCCAGTTTTTCGCCCGGATCCAGATTGATCAAGGTGACACCTTGCGTGGCGCGGCTCATTTCGCGCACTTCTTTGACGCGCGTGCGGATCATGACGCCGCCGGAGGTGATCAGCATGATTTCATCGTCCGGTTTCACCAGTTTGGCGGTGACCACCTTGCCGTTACGCGCGCTGGTGATGATCGCGATCATGCCTTGCGTGCCGCGGTTGTGGCGGGTGTATTCGCTGATCGGCGTGCGTTTGCCGAAGCCATTTTCCGTCGCTGTTAACACCGCGAGTTCTTCATTTTCCGCGACCAGCATTGAAATGACTTTATGTCCGGAACCCAGCTTCATGCCGCGCACGCCACGGGCGGTACGGCCCATCGGGCGCACGTCGTTTTCGCTGAAGCGCATGGCTTTGCCATTATCCGAGAACAACATGACATCATGTTTACCTTCGGTCAGTTCAACGCCGATCAGATAATCGCCTTCATCCAGTCCGATGGCGATGATGCCATTGTTACGCGGACGGGAAAAATCCGACAACGGCGTTTTCTTGACGGTGCCAAACGATGTGGCCATAAAGACAAAGCGGTTCTCGTCGAAAGTTTTGACCGGCAGAATGGCGTTGATTTTCTCGCCTTCTTCCAGCTGCACCCAATTGATGATCGGTTTGCCGCGCGATTGCCGTCCGCCTTGCGGCACTTCGTAGACCTTGATCCAGTACACGCGTCCCAGACTCGAGAAGCACAGGATGTAGTCATGCGTGTTGGCGATGAACAGCTTGTCGATGAAATCGTCTTCCTTGGTGCTCGTCGCCAGCTTGCCGCGTCCGCCGCGTTTTTGCGCGCGATAGTCGTCGAGTAACTGGGATTTGATATAACCGCTGTGCGATAAGGTCACCACGACATCGGCCGGGGTGATCAAGTCTTCGATACTCAAATCCTGTGTGTCGATGACGATTTCACTGCGGCGTTTGTCGCCGAATTGCAGTTTGATCGCGTCCAGTTCTTCGGTGATGATGCTGGTGATGCGCCCCGGATTGGCCAGAATATCCAGAAAATCGATGATTTTATCGATAACTTCCCGGTACTCATCGACGATCTTTTCTTGTTCCAAACCGGTTAAACGTTGCAGACGCAGTTCCAGGATCGCTTGCGCTTGCGCATCGGAAAGCCGGTATCTCTGTGCTTGCAAACCGAAGGCATTATCCAATCCCTCCGGACGCAGCGCATTGGCATCGGCCATGGCGCGCGTCAGCATTTCTTCGACCAATTTGGACTGCCAGGTTCTCGCCATCAAGGCTTCCTTGGCATCAGCGGGCGTCGGTGCCGCTTTGATCAACGCGATGATTTCATCGACATTGGATAACGCAACCGCCAGACCTTCCAATAAATGACCGCGTTCGCGCGCTTTTTTCAGTTCAAAAACCGTGCGCCGTGTGACGACTTCGCGGCGGTGGCGCAGGAAGGCATCCAGGATTTGCTTCAAATTCAGCAAGCGCGGCTGGCCATCGAGCAAGGCCACCATGTTCATGCCGAACGTATCCTGCATCTGGGTTTCTTTGTACAGATTATTCAGGATGACTTCGGGCACTTCGCCGCGCTTCAGTTCGATGACGACGCGCATGCCGGATTTGTCGGATTCGTCGCGCAGGTCGGAAATGCCTTCGATTTTCTTGTCGCGTACCAGTTCGCCGATACGTATCAGCAAATTGGCTTTGTTCACCTGATATGGCAATTCATCAATGATGATGCATTGGCGGCTGCCTTTTTCCAGATCTTCAAAATGCGTGCGTGCGCGCATTACCACACGGCCACGGCCGGTGCGATAGCCGTCGCGCACACCGGCAACACCGTAAATGATGCCAGCAGTGGGGAAGTCCGGTGCCGGAATAATATCGATCAGCTCATCGATGGTGATATCCGGGTTTTTGAGCAAGGCAAGGCAGGCTTCCACGACTTCATTCAGATTATGCGGCGGGATGTTGGTCGCCATGCCGACGGCGATACCCGATGAGCCGTTGATCAGCAAATTGGGTATTTTGGCCGGCAGAATCAGCGGTTCTTTTTCGGAATCGTCGTAGTTGGGACCGAAATCCACTGTTTCCTTGTCGAGATCGACCAATAGCTCGTGCGCAATACGCGACATACGGATTTCGGTGTACCGCATCGCGGCGGCGTTATCGCCATCGACCGAACCGAAGTTACCCTGTCCGTCGACCAGCATGTAGCGCAGCGAAAAGTCCTGCGCCATGCGGACGATGGTGTCATAGACGGCGGTATCGCCATGCGGATGGTATTTACCGATAACGTCACCGACGATACGCGCAGATTTTTTGTAGGGCCTGTTCCAGTCGTTGGACAGTTCGTGCATGGCGAATAACACGCGCCGGTGCACCGGTTTCAAGCCATCGCGAACATCCGGCAGAGCGCGGCCGACGATGACGCTCATCGCGTAATCAAGATAGGAACGCCGCATTTCTTCTTCAAGACTGATGGGCAGAGTTTCCTTGGCAAACTGATTCATATCTTATGATTTTGTGAGAAACAACAGGTTATGATGCAGAAATATATCTTTGCTGAAACTGGATATAAGAAATTTATAAATCGGATCATTCTAACATGCTGCTATCGTTTCTCGACTAACTTTGCTATGGCCCGCGCATAAAATTGCCATAAATGAGTGGATATGCAAAGAAAAAAGCTTGAAAAAGCAGGCTAAATAGGTAACCATAACAACTTTTTCAAATTTTCCTTACCGTACCGGGTGGAGCGCTGAATTGAATTTTTCGTTTAAAATACAAATGCGAGTGTGATGCAGTGTCTAATTTGATGAATACATACTCACGGTTGCCCGTTACCTTTGTTAAAGGCGAAGGGGTCTGGTTATGGGACGATCGCGGTGAACGGTATCTGGATGCACTGGCCGGTGTGGCGGTGTGCGGACTGGGTCATTGCCATCCGAGATTAACCCGGGCGATCTGTGAACAAGCCGGAACGCTGATCCATACCTCTAATCTTTTTCACATTGAAAAACAGGAGCGGCTGGCTGAACGTCTGACGGAATTGTCCGGGATGGATAATGCGTTTTTCTGCAATTCCGGTGCGGAAGCGAACGAAGCTGCCATCAAACTGGCCCGGCTGTATGGACATAACAAGGGAATATCGCTGCCCACGATCATAGTCATGGAACGGTCATTTCACGGCCGTACCATGGCGACACTGACAGCCAGCGGAAATCGCAAGGTGCAAGCCGGGTTTGAACCGCTGTTGTCCGGTTTTGTGCGCGCTCCCTATAATAATTTGGAAGCGATCGCGCAAGTGGCCGCCAATAATAAAGATGTTGTGGCGGTACTGGTGGAACCGTTTCAGGGCGAGGGCGGGGTGAATATTCCCGAGGCGCATTATTTGCAAGGATTACGCACTCTGTGCACGCAGAATGGCTGGTTGCTGATGCTCGATGAGGTGCAATCGGGAATCGGCCGCAGCGGCAAATGGTTTGCGTTCCAGCACAGCGATATCATGCCGGATGTCATCACACTGGCCAAGGGGCTCGGCGGCGGTGTGGCGATCGGTGCTTGCTTGGCGAAAGGCACAGCGGCCGAAGTGTTCAAACCGGGCAATCATGCTTCCACGTTTGGCGGCAACCCGCTGGCCTGCGCGGCGGCGATCGAAACGCTGAAAGTAATTGCCGATGAGGGTCTGCTGGAACATGCGACAAAATTGGGCGACTTCATGCGCGACCGGTTGCGGAGTCAATTGGCCGATGTTCCGGGTGTCGTGCAAGTCAGAGGTCAGGGCTTGATCGTCGGTGTCGAACTTTCCGTGCCTTGTGTCGAGTTGGTGAGGAAAGCGCTGGAGAAGAAATTATTAATCAATGTAACATCGGATAAAGTGATTCGCTTGCTGCCAGCGTTTGTGATGCAGCAACATGAAGCTGAGCAAGTGATTGATATTACTTGTCTGTTGATAAAGGAGTTTTTAAATAACTAGGCAGATTGCATAGCAATGCATTACTGATTGGTTGTTTATCGCGTTATGCAATTAAAGCATTTTTTGCAATTCAAGGATTTTAGCCGCGATGAATATGAATATTTATTTGCGCGCGCGCGCTGGATAAAGCAGGAATTCAAACAATACCGGCAATACTGGCCGTTGTCCGATCGCACATTAGCGATGATCTTCGACAAAAATTCAACCCGCACGCGTTTGTCATTTGAAGCCGGTATGCATCAATTAGGCGGCGCGGCCATTTATCTGTCGACGCGGGATACGCAATTGGGGCGGGGAGAGCCGGTGGAAGATGCGGCGCGGGTGATTTCCCGCATGGTCGATGTGATTATGATCCGAACCTATCAGCATGACCTTGTCAGGCGCTTTGCGGAGTATTCCAGAGTGCCGGTAATCAATGGCTTGACCGATGAATATCATCCGTGCCAGATCATGAGCGATATTTTTACCTACACGGAATATAGAGGCAGTATAGAAGGCAAAACGGTAGCATGGATCGGTGATTCCAATAATATGTGCAGTACCTGGCTGCAGGCGGCCGAGGTTTTTAACTTTAAAGTGCATGTTTCCACGCCGCCCGGTTACGATGTTGATCCTGCGCGGATAGGGCTCAATGGCACTGCGCATTTTGAGAAATTTGCCAGTCCCCATCAAGCAGTGGAAGGGGTGGATCTGGTCACGACGGATGTGTGGACCAGTATGGGGTTCGAATCGGAAACTGAACAAAGAAAGAATGATTTTGCCGAGTTTTGTGTTGACGAGGAAATGATGGCATTGGCAAAACCGGATGCATTATTTATGCATTGTTTGCCAGCTCACCGGGGTGAAGAGGTAAGCGCGGAAGTGCTGGATGGACCGCAATCCGTGGTATGGGACGAAGCGGAGAACCGGTTGCATACTCAAAAAGCACTAATGGAGTATTTGCTGCTGGGCAAAATAAATACTGCAAAGTAAATTTGCAATCGGGATTCATGGGTTGCGCATTAACGCATAACAGCGCTAGATAAACGAACGTACTGAGAATAATGAAAAAGATTAATAAAGTAGTTTTGGCATTTTCCGGGGGACTGGATACATCCGTCATTTTGAAATGGCTGCAAGATACCTATCAGTGTGAAGTCGTCACTTTTACAGCGGACATCGGACAGGGAGAGGAAGTGGAACCGGCGCGTGCCAAGGCAAAGCAGCTGGGTGTTAAGGAAATTTATATCGATGACTTGCGTGAAGAATTTGTCCGCGATTTCGTATTTCCCATGTTTCGCTCCAATACGATTTACGAAGGGGAATATTTGCTGGGCACCAGCATTGCGCGTCCATTGATTGCAAAAAGACAGATTGAAATCGCGAGAGAAACCGGTGCCGATGCGGTATCGCATGGCGCCACCGGCAAAGGTAACGATCAGGTGCGTTTTGAGCTGGGATATTATGCGCTGCAGCCGGATATTCATGTCATTGCGCCGTGGCGTGAATGGGACTTGACCTCCCGGGAGACGTTATTACAGTATGCCGAGCAGCATGGCATTCCGGTCGAAATGAAGAAAAAGGCGGGATCGCCTTACAGCATGGATGCTAATCTGTTACATATCTCTTATGAGGGCAGGATTCTGGAAGACCCTGCCGCGGAACCGGAAGAGTCCATGTGGCGCTGGAGTGTTTCGCCGGAAAAAGCACCGGATGAACCGGAGTATCTGGATATCGAGTTTAAACAGGGTGATGTGGTGGCACTTAACGGTGTTGCATTATCACCAGCGAGCGTATTGGAAAAGCTGAATCAATTGGGCGGGAAACATGGCATAGGCCGGTTGGATTTGGTGGAGAATCGCTATGTGGGTATGAAGTCACGCGGCTGTTATGAAACGCCGGGCGGAACCATTCTGCTGCGAGCGCATCGTGCCATAGAATCGATTACTCTCGACCGTGAAGTGGCGCATCTGAAGGATGATTTAATGCCGCGCTACGCATCGTTGATCTACAACGGCTACTGGTGGAGTCCGGAGCGCAAAATGTTGCAAACTATGATCGATGCAAGCCAGGAAAAAGTGAATGGCTGGGTGAGGCTGAAATTGTATAAAGGAAATGTCATTGTGGTCGGCAGAGACTCGCAAACCGATTCCTTGTTTGATCCCACCATCGCAACGTTTGAAGACGATGCGGGGGCATATAACCAAGGGGACGCAGCAGGATTTATCAAACTGAATGCCTTAAGAATGCGCATTGCAGCTAACGCCGGAAAGAAACATAAGAAATAACTTCTTCAAACCCTAATGACAGGAATATTACCGGTTTGCTTGGAATTATGAATTCATAGCAATCGGCTATAACGTGATTGTTTCTGCACAGAGAGAAATAATGCCATCATTTGATATCGTTTCGGAAGTTGATAAACAGGAAGTTAGGAATGCTGTCGATCAGGTAAACAAAGAGGTCGGTACCCGGTTTGATTTTAAAGGTTCCGATGCCAGAGTGGAACAGACAGATTATCAATTGACAGTATTCGCAGACGACGAATTTAAGCTGGAACAAATACTGGATATTCTCAGAACCCGGCTAACGAAGCGGAATGTGGATGTGCGCTGTTTGGAGAAAGGCCAGGTTGAAAAAATTAGCGGAAACAAAGTCAAGCAGATAGTGACGATAAAAACAGGACTTGAAACTGAGCTGGCAAAGAAGGTTATTAAGCACATCAAAGATAGTAAGCTCAAAGTTCAAGCCAGCATCCAAGGCGATGTCGTGCGTGTAACCGGAGCAAAGAAAGATATGCTGCAAGAAGCAATTCAGTTAGTAAAAAAATCGATTGATAATTTTCCATTGCAATTTCAAAATTTCAGGGATTAATTGTTACTGGAAAATTTAATTTTACAGTTTAGAAAACAAGTTTAGGATTCTTAGCAGAAGGAAGTTGCAGGGATATGTGGCAATGGATAGAAACGTATTGCTCAAGTGACTTATCTTCGTCTTGACATATATAAATAAACCCAATAGAATCCGCTCTCTTTTTTGCCGCATCTTCGGATTAGTTGAAGGTCGGTGTAAATAATTACCAATATTTATTAAAGCAAATTAGCAAACAGATGAAGGACGGCTTAAAGCCATTCCAGTTTTTTAGGACACAGAAATGCCGACAATCAGTCAGTTAGTTAGAAAACCACGTGCTGCTAAGCAAGTTAAAAGTACTGTCCCTGCGCTCGAAAACAGTCCGCAGAAAAGGGGCGTATGTACAAGGGTATATACAACAACACCCAAAAAGCCAAATTCGGCGTTGCGGAAAGTTGCCCGGGTAAGGCTGACTAATGGGTTTGAGGTGTCAAGTTATATTGGCGGTGAAGGACATAATCTCCAGGAGCACTCGGTGGTATTAATCCGTGGCGGTCGTGTTAAAGATTTGCCAGGTGTTCGTTATCACACGGTCAGGGGTAGTTTGGATACAGCAGGCGTTAAAGATCGTAAGCAGGGACGATCAAAATATGGTTCTAAGAAACCAAAAACTGCTTAAAATTAATTTAGGTATCTATCCAAAGTGCTAGAGAAAATAAAATTGCGTAATGTAGAGGTTGCATAATGCCAAGACGTAGAGAAGTTCCAAAACGTGAAATATTGCCTGATCCAAAATACCACAATGTTGAGTTGGCAAAATTTGTCAATGTACTCATGACGCGTGGCAAAAAATCTGTTGCTGAAAGAATTATCTATGGTGCTTTAGAGCACATAGGCAAAAAAACCGGAAATGATCCGCTGGAAGTTTTTACCCAAGCATTGACTAACGTTCGTCCAATAGTTGAAGTTAAGAGCCGTCGAGTAGGTGGGGCTAATTACCAAGTTCCAGTCGAAGTGCGTTCGGTGCGCCGGAATGCATTGGCTATGCGCTGGCTACGCGATGCAGCAAGAAAGAGAAGTGAAAAGTCGATGGACGCGAGGTTGGCGGGGGAACTAACCGAAGCTGCAGAAGGACGTGGCGGTGCGGTAAAGAAACGAGAAGAAGTGCACAGAATGGCGGAATCCAATAAAGCGTTTTCACATTTTAGATTCTAATAAATTGTGCTTCCAGCATCAAACCTAATCGTAAGTTGAATTAATCGTAAGGCATTAAACCGTGGCAAGAAAAACTCCAATAGAGCGTTATAGAAACATAGGCATTATGGCTCATATCGACGCTGGTAAAACAACGACGACCGAGCGCGTCCTTTTTTACACCGGTGTATCGCATAAGTTAGGCGAGGTTCATGATGGCGCGGCTACGATGGACTGGATGGAGCAAGAGCAGGAAAGAGGGATTACGATTACATCAGCCGCTACAACCTGTTTTTGGAAAGGAATGGGTGGAAATTATCCAGAGCATCGCATAAATATAATAGATACACCCGGTCACGTAGATTTTACGATTGAGGTGGAGCGGTCATTGCGTGTATTGGATGGTGCTTGTACTGTTTTTTGTGCGGTAGGTGGGGTGCAGCCGCAAACTGAGACGGTTTGGAGGCAAGCCAATAAATATAAAGTGCCGCGTCTGGCTTTTGTGAACAAGATGGACCGGTCTGGCGCGAATTTCATGCGCGTGTATGAGCAGATTAAGGCGCGATTAAAAGCGGTGCCGGTGCCCATACAGCTGCCCATCGGAGCTGAAGATAAATTTGAAGGTATTGTCGACTTAGTAAAAATGAAGGCTATTTACTGGGATGATGAAAGTCGCGGGATGAAGTTTGAAGAGCGCGATATACCAGCAAATTTAAAAGAGGATGCTCAAGCTTGGCGTGAAAAAATGCTGGAATCGGCGGCCGAAGCAAATGAAGATTTAATGAATAAATATCTTGAGAATGGCGACTTGGAAATCTCGGATATAAAAATTGGAATACGTGCACGAACAATTAATAACGAAATAGTTCCTATGATGTGTGGAACGGCCTTTAAAAATAAAGGCGTTCAAGCTATGCTGGATGCTGTCATAGATTACATGCCGTCGCCTACCGATGTGCTGGCGATACAAGGTGAGAATGAGCGTGGTGAAGCTGATAAGCGCACGGCTGATGATAATGAGCCATTCTCGGCGCTTGCTTTCAAAATTGCTACCGATCCGTATGTTGGGCAGCTTATTTTCTTTAGAGTTTATTCCGGTGTTGTTGTGTCTGGCGATACCGTCTATAACCCAGTTAAGGGTAAAAAAGAAAGAATAGGCAGGATATTGCAAATGCACGCAAATCAGCGTGAAGAGATAAAAGAAGTAAGGGCGGGTGATATAGCGGCGGCTGTGGGTTTAAAAGACGTAGTGACAGGAGATACTCTTTGTGATCCGCAAAAAGTGATCACGTTGGAAAGAATGGATTTCCCGGAACCGGTAATTCATGTCGCTGTTGAGCCAAAAACAAAAATGGATCAGGAAAAAATGGGTATTGCGCTCAACAGGCTGGCGCAAGAAGACCCCTCCTTCAGAGTACGCACCGATGAAGAATCCGGTCAAACCATCATTTCCGGAATGGGTGAGCTGCATCTGGAAATTATTGTTGATCGAATGAAGCGAGAGTTTGGCGTAGAGGCTAATGTTGGTGCTCCTCAAGTTGCGTACCGCGAAGCAATAAGAAAATCCGTTGAAATCGAAGGTAAATTCGTCAAGCAATCAGGCGGCCGTGGTCAGTATGGCCATGTATGGTTAAAAATGGAGCCGAACGAAGCGGGTAAGGGGTTTGAGTTTGTTGATGAGATAAAGGGTGGTTCCGTGCCACGTGAATATATACCGGCGGTCGAGAAGGGTTTGCTGGAAACGCTACCCAGTGGAGTATTGGCAGGATATCCTGTGGTGGATGTCAAGGTTACTCTTTTTGATGGCTCGTATCACGATGTTGATTCAAACGAAAATGCGTTCAAGATGGCTGCATCGATAGCATTTAAAGATGGCATGCGCAAAGCCAACCCGGTACTGCTGGAACCAATGATGGCAGTTGAGGTTGAATCACCGGAAGATTTTATGGGAAATGTGGTCGGCGATTTGTCATCCAGACGCGGCATGATACAAGGGATGGAAGATGTGCCTGGATTTAAGGTGATTCGGGCCGAAGTGCCGTTAGCGGAGATGTTTGGTTATTCGACTGCATTAAGATCGGCCACACAAGGTAGGGCAACTTACTCAATGGAATTTAAACATTATTCAGAAGCTCCGAAAAATGTGGCTGATGCGATAATCAATAAAAAGTAATCGAATTGTATAGAGTGTAAAGGAATGAAACATGGCAAAGAGTAAATTTGAGCGGTCGAAGCCACACGTAAATGTTGGTACGATAGGA
>NZ_QRBZ01000033.1 GCF_009833085.1 Nitrosomonas oligotropha
AATTCAGGTTTAATTATGGAACACCTAAGCATCAACTAAATATACTGAAAAATTGGACTCAAATTTAATCTGATCTACTACAGCCCCCTTAATTTTTATACTTGGGTCTCTTTTATGTGAAAGATTTTTGATCAACTCCCTTAGCTTGCTCAAATAATCGGATATGTAATACCACTCCTGCTCAAAATCATCTGGATGAATGTTAAAGTAATCTACATAATATAATCCATCGAAGTCTAAACTGACCATCGAGCTGATAGTTCTGTGATTGCTCAGGCCAGGAGAGCGTTCAAACCCAGCATCATCAAGTATTTTGCCGTCTAATATAACACGCGGGTATCCAGCCAAACATTCAAGAGCAACAGCTTCATTTAATGCAGGACCAAAAATGAATGTGTCATCGTGGTATAAAAGTCCCGATGTAATAGCACCTCTTAGTAAGATGCCTCGTTTAACAAGCTCCAATTGCAAACGATGAACATCCAAAATAATGCTAGAAACGCCAGATCCATAAGGTTCATTTTTAAGGTATGAGATGACAATAGAATCTGAAAATTGTGTAACTTGTCGAGATGTTGGTGCAATTTTTCCTTGCATTGCAATACCATCACGGTAATTAACCCCTCTTGATATTTCGGATAATGCAGCTTTTAGCTTAGAAAATGACATTGCTTTTGAGTCTGAGCTTGTTGTATTAATACTTTCATTAACGTGCGATTTAAAACCAAGAATATCCAGAAATAAGCAGTACCGTTCTTGATAGTTGCCGACAGTCATATTATTCATCATCCAGAGTTGGACTCATCAATTTGTTGATCATATCAAATTTTTAAATCTTCCAAGATTTGGTAGAAATTAGCAAAAAAGCTATCGTCATCATCCTGTCACAAAACTTTATTATCGTATCCAGTATTCAATTTTCATGCTGGAGTCAATGTATGCTGGATGTCGATGCGATGTTGAAGGATTATTTTCCGGATACGGAGGCGCAGAGCGATAAGCCGCTGATGAAGGCGGCGTCTTCGATGTTGAAGAAGCTGCTGCATCAGGAGGAGATCAATCGTTTTATCGAGACGCACCGGCATTTGGAAGGATTGGAATTCAACGATGCGGTACTGGAGCATTTTAATTTTTCGTTCCAAGTGTCCAGCAAGGACCGGGCGCGGATTCCCGATCAACGCCGGGTGTTGATTGTGGCCAATCATCCCCTCGGCTCACTGGATGGATTGGCATTGTTGAAGCTGGTATCGGAGATTCGCACCGATGTAAAGATTGTGTCGACGAGTTTGCTGAATTGCATCGATCCATTGAAAAGTTTGTTTTTGCCAATAGATAATTTTTCCAAGGTGGCAAAGCATCGCGACAATTTAAACTTGATTGTCGCGGCGCTGGAGGCGGAGCAAGCGGTGATTGTGTTTCCCACCGGCGAAGTGTCGCGCATTTCTCCGTTGGGGGTTCGTGACGGTAAATGGAAATCCGGATTTATCTCGTTGGCCAAGAAAACCAAAGCGCCAATTGTGCCGGTGCATATCGGTGGCAAAAATTCTGCGATGTTTTATGGTTTGTCGAGTATTTACAAGCCACTCGGCACGATGATGCTGGTCAACGAAATGTTCAACAAGAAGGGCGGTGAAGTTTCGTTCCGTATCGGCAAGCCGATTCCGTGGGAATCGATCGCGGCGATGGATTTATCCAAAAAAGCGGCGGCAAAGTTGATGCGCAAGCAAGTTTACTTGCTCGGCGAAAAGAAAAAGAAGGAACTGTTCAAGCCGATTGAAAATATCATTCATCCTGTTCGCACCAAACTGATCCGCAAGGAGCTGAAAGCATCGCGGCTGATCGGCAAAACTCAGGATGGCAAGCATATCTATCTGTTCGACTATCTGCCGAATTCCAGCGTGATGCGCGAAATCGGGCGGTTACGCGAATTGTCGTTCCGCCAGGTGCAGGAAGGCACGGGCAATGCGCTGGATATCGACAGCTACGACCGCTACTACCGCCATCTGATTCTGTGGGACGAAGATGAATTGGAGATCATCGGTTCGTATCGCATCGGCGAAGCGGCAAAAATTCTCAAGACACGTGGCGCAGAAGGGCTGTACACGCATAGCTTATTTGAATTCAATCCGGCATTTTCGCCGTACCTGGAGCAATCGATCGAACTCGGGCGCAGTTTTATTCAACCTCGCTACCAGAACAAGCGCAGCTTGGATTATTTATGGTACGGCATCGGCGCTTATCTGTATCAGCACCCGGAAATTCGCTTTATGGTCGGGCCGGTTTCGATGAGCACGGCGCTGCCGGAAGTGGCGCAACAGACGATTGCAAACTTCTACCATCAGCTGTGCGGCAATGACCAACAGCTGGCCGCTCCCAGGATTCCGTTTGAATTTGATGCCGCAGCGGATTTTGCATCGTTCAGCAAAGCCGCTGATGAGACGGAGTACAAACAAGCGTATTCGCTGTTGAAAGAGAAGCTGGAGGCATCCGGTGTTAAAGTGCCGGTGCTGTATAAGCAGTACGTTGAATTATGCGAGCCGGGCGGTTGCGAGTTTCTCGGTTTTAATATCGACCCGCAATTCTCAAACTGCGTGGATGCGTTGATTCTGGTGCATGTCGGTGCGATTAAGGAGAAGAAACATCAACGCTATATCGAGAGTCACGCGGCCGCTATGCTAGAGCGGAATTCCGCATAGCGGTTACGATGGACACTCGCGATTGTTATGGACGATGGACGAATACTTGATTACATCCGTTTGATTTAGCGCGATCGGCCGCTTCCGTCGCGGCTTTCAATAAATCGGAAAAACCATCGGACGAATTGGATTGCAATTCGGCGACACCCAGGCTTGCGGTCACATGGATGCCGGAAGGGTGCAGATGCTCGATGGAGTGGTGTATTTTCTCGGCGATCATCGCCGCACCCGCAAGATCACAATGTGGCAGTAGCAGGGCGAATTCTTCCTCACCATAACGTGCCACGATATCTTCTCTACGAATGGAACCGGTGAGTGTCGCGGCGACTTCTTTCAATACTTTATCCCCGCTAGCGAGGCCGAAGTTATCGTTGATCGATTTGAAACGGTCGATATCCAATATAATCAGGCTGCATGCAATGCTGTGCCGGGCGGCCTCGCTCAATTTCGATGGCGCTGTTTCCAGCAGGAAATAGCGATTATACAAACCGGTGAGCGGATCCTTCATCGCCAGTTCGTGCATCTGGCTTTGCTGCATGATTGCTTTATTTAACAACTTCTTATTACTGATCAGCGTGTTGATTCTTGCCAGCAATTCTTCCTGAATCAGCGGCTTACTAACGTAGTCATTGACACCGGAACGTAGCAGTTCAACTTTACGCGTAGCATCATCAAGAACTGAAAAAACCAATAGCGGCACTTCTTTTTTGTCATCCTCAAGACTGCGAATCGCTTTTACAATGGCGTGACCGTTCAATCTTCCTTTCAGTAAAGTGTCCGCTAACACCAAATCGTAATCATTGTTTTGCAGCGCCAGTAATCCTTGTTCGCCATTGCTGAAATGATCTACCGTATAACCGCATCCGGTGAGCAATGCAGTCACTGCGCTTGCCATGGATGTGCTGTCTTCAAGATACAAAATATGACCGCTCATGGATTTGTTGCAGCGTTTTCTTGAGAACTGCACGGTATAACTGGTGATTTTATCCAGTTCATGTTTGGAAAATATTTCTGTTACACCGGCTGAAAATGCTTCGTCCTGAAATTCCTTATTGTCGTTTGCGGTAATCATCACCAGCGGAATTTGCCGGGTGCGGGAATCGGCGCGTAATTGCGATGAAAACATAGGACCATCCATGTCCTGCAAGTGAGTGGCGATGAATACCAGATCAAAAGGCTGTTTTCTCAGCAATGTGAGCGCTTCACCACCCGTAGAGACTTGTCTGGTACCCAATCCGCCCGATTCGATCGCGGTGGATAGCAGTTTTTGGTATGTTCTGGATGGTTCAACGATAAGTCCTTCCATATTTCGATACTCCCTCAATGACATCGAGCCGTTACAAGCGACAGCAATTTTGCGGTTTACGTTACGTTTTGCCAGGAACATGGATATCGACATTCCGGATGGGTTTTTTAGGAGATTTATTTTTTACTGAGTTCAATTGCTGAATCGGCGCAATCGCTTCAATGTGCACGGATTTGTCTGATTACCCATGAAGAGGTAAACTGCGGAGGAATTTTTGCTTGTTTTCTTATCAGGGCAAAAATCAATTTCTAAAAAAACTGAATAAAGGAGATTTTTTGATGAGAAGCATTGTAAAACTGTTCTGGGTGCTTTCGATATTATTCCTTTTCTCGTCTCAAGCGATTGCTTCGGACAGCTATGTTAATAACTCAGCCGAGAAATTTGCCAGCGGTGTAGCGAATGCAGTGACCGGATGGGTGGAACTGCCCAAGAATATTATTTTAACCAGCCAAAAAGAAGGACCGGTTTATGGGATTACCATCGGGTTGGGGATGGGTATCATGCATACGGTAGGCCGGAGTTTGATCGGTGTGCTGGATGCCGCGACTTTCTTTATTCCCACTAAACCATCGGTTAATCCACCCTTTATCTGGCAAGATTTTTCGCGCGAAACTTCCTATTGATTCATAGGTGAAGCAGTAGGCAACGTAGTCTTATTTATTTCGGCACCATAAAAGCAAAACGCCGTACCGGTTTACCGGTACGGCGTTTTGCTGTGCGTTTCAGAAATGCTGACGCTACTGTTCTATTGTTGCGCTTGTAATGCCGCGATTCTTTCTTCCAGAGGCGGATGCGACATGAATAGCCGTGAAAATCCGTTACTGCCGCCGGAGATACCAAAAGCAGCGAGTTGATCCGGTAAATGCGCTTGTTCATGAACCAGCTGCAAGCGGCGGAGCGCAGCAATCATTTTTGCTTTTCCAGCCAGACTGGCGCCGCCTGCATCGGCGCGAAATTCACGCTGACGGCTGAACCACATGACGATAATACTGGCCAGCACACCGAGTACGATTTCGGCAACGATATTAGTAATCCAGAAAGCGGGGCCGTGACCTTCTTCCGTTTTGAAGATGACACGATCAACGGTATGGCCGATGACGCGCGACAGGAAAATGACAAACGTGTTGACCACACCTTGGATCAGCGCCAGGGTCACCATATCACCGTTGGCGATATGACTGACTTCATGCGCCAGCACTGCCTCGGCTTCATCCTGGCTCATGGTGTTGAGCAGGCCGGTGCTCACCGCGACCAGCGCATCATTTCGCGACATGCCGGTGGCGAAGGCATTAACGTCCGGCGCATCGTAAATAGCGACTTCCGGCATACCGATTCCAGCCGCTGCCGCTTGCCGCTGTACTGTAGTGAAAAGCCAATGTTCTTGCGCGTTTCGCGGCATTTCGATCACTTGAGCACCAGTGAAACGTTTTGCAGTCCATTTGGACAAAGCAAGCGACATGAACGAGCCGCCAAAGCCGAATACCGCTGCGAATATCAGCAGGGAGTTGATATTCAGACCGGTTCCTTGCGCATCGAGGATTTTCTCAACGCCAAGCAATCGCAATGTGATGCTTAGAACAACAACAATCGCCAAATTAGTTGCTAAAAAAAGAAGAATTCTTTTCATTCTTTTACTCCATGGTGTTTATCGAATACAAAACAAGACTGGTATTGATATATGAATTCCTTATCAATTTTCAAGCAAATTATAGTCAAAATTTCCTGATCAAGCCGGGTGATTGTAAGCGAGTTGATGCAGGCACCCGGCTTGGTTTTAGGCGTGCAATTTTCTGAAGAGTTCGCAGAAATTTATTGTGCAGGATTCGATTGCGTGGATTTAGGCTGGGTATTTCTGACGATCTGAAAGAGAATCTCGCCTTCCTTGATCATGCCCAAGTCGCTACGGGCGCGTTCTTCAATGGCTTCAAGTCCTTGCTTCAGATCGTTGACTTCGGCTTCGAGCATGTTGTTACGATTCTGCAGTTGCAGATTCTCCGCCCGCGCCGTAATAACCTCCTGATCTACTTGCCAAACCCTGAGCCAGCTTGCTTTTCCAAGCCATAAAGGGTATTGCATTGCGGCAATGGCAACGAGCAGGAGGAAACTCAATAGCTTCATTATTTGAGTTGGTAGAATGCTCTCCGGCCGGCATAGCTGGCCGAATCTCCCAGATCTTCTTCAATCCGCAACAGTTGATTGTATTTTGCGAGACGATCGGAACGGGACAATGAGCCGGTTTTAATTTGCAGCGCGTTGGTAGCAACAGCAATATCAGCGATGGTGGTATCTTCAGTTTCGCCGGAACGATGCGAAACGACCGCTGTGTAACCGGCGCATTTCGCCATCTCAATCGCAGCAAAGGTTTCGGTCAAGGTACCGATCTGATTCACTTTGATCAAAATGGAATTGGCGATATTGCGTTTAATGCCTTCCTGCAGAATTCTGGTATTGGTCACGAAAATATCGTCACCGACCAATTGGATCGATTTACCTAATTTCTCGGTCAGTAATTCCCAACCGTTCCAGTCAAGTTCGCTCATACCATCTTCGATCGTGATAATCGGGTATTTATCCACCCACGACGCCAGATAATCCGCAAACTGCGCGGAGGTCAGTTGTAGGCCCTCGGATCCTAAATGGTATTTACCATCGTGGTAAAACTCCGAACTGGCGTAGTCTATGCCGATGGCAACGTCTCTACCCGGTTGATATCCTGCTTGATCGATGGCTTGCACGATCAATTGCAAAGCGGCTTCATTGTTTTCCAGATTGGGGGCAAATCCGCCTTCATCGCCGACGGTTGTCGGCATGCCTTTGTCATTGATGAGTTTTTTTAACGTGCTGAAAACTTCCGCGCCACAGCGGATCGCATCGCGGAAATTGGCAATTCCCAGCGGAACAATCATGAATTCCTGCATGTTGATATTGTTGTTGGCATGCGCGCCGCCATTGATCAAATTCATCATCGGCACCGGCATCGACATCGAAGCCGCGCCGCCGAGGTAACGGTACAGCGGCAAGCCGGATTCTTCCGCAGCCGCTTTCGCAACCGCGAGAGATACCGCCAGAATCGCATTGGCGCCAAGCCTGGATTTGTTTTCGGTGCCGTCCAGGTTGATCAGTTCTTGATCGATGAAGCTTTGATCGACGGCATCCAATCCCATGAGTGTTTCGGAAATTTCGGTATTCACATTCTCCACGGCTTTCAGCACGCCTTTGCCCGAATAGCGCTGCGCATCGCCATCGCGTAATTCCACCGCCTCCCGGGTGCCGACGGATGCGCCGGAAGGAACCGAAGCGCGTCCTAGCACGCCGGATTCCAGCAATACATCCGCTTCAATGGTTGGATTACCGCGAGAATCCAGAATCTCGCGGGCGATGACATCTACTATTGCACTCATGCTACATTTTCCCTGTTGTTGACGGTTGTTAAATGGTTGTGGTTATTGTTCTATCTTTGGTATGACGGGTGGTAATTTCTAGTCTTTTCAGCTGTGCTGCCGGAAATTTTCTGTTGAATTAATTGGTTCGTACGGCATGTATTTTTTCATCTCCGGCAAGCTGATGCTCCTGGGTAAAACGAATCGCAGCCTGAACGTAGGATTTGAACAGCGGGTGACCTAACCGGGGTGTGGACGTGAATTCGGGATGAAATTGACAAGCAAGAAACCAGGGATGATCGATTTCCGGGAGTTCTATCATTTCACACAAGTTCTCTTCCTTGGAGAAACCGCTGATGCAAAGCCCCGCTTTTTCCAATTTTGGAATATAAAAACTGTTAACTTCGTAGCGGTGACGGTGACGCTCGCTAATGGTATCTGCGCCATAGGTTTTCCAGGCCAGCGAATCCTTTTTCAACATACATTCCTGTCCGCCCAAGCGCATGCTGCCGCCGATATCGGAATTCTCATCACGCACTTCGATTTGTCCGTCGCGCGTCCGCCATTCGGTGATCAAGCCGATGACCGGGTAGGGTGTATCCGGATTAAACTCGGTGCTGTGCGCGCCTTTCATGCCGGTTTTGTTGCGTGCATATTCAATCACCGCCAATTGCATGCCCAAACAGATCCCCAGATATGGAATGCGGTGGGTGCGGGCAAAATTGATCGCCATGATTTTGCCTTCCACGCCACGCTTGCCAAAACCGCCAGGAACCAAAATCGCATTCATATCGATCAAGCAATCCGTGCCTTCTTTTTCGATATTTTCAGAATCGATATAGACGATATTAATCCGGCTGTTGGTATGAATTCCCGCGTGAATCAAAGCTTCGGAGAGCGACTTGTAGGACTCGGTCAAATCGACGTATTTGCCGACAATGGCAATGGTCACGGTATGTTTCGGATGTTCCAGCGCATACACCAATTTCTTCCACACGCTCAAATCAGCCGGTTTTGCCAGAATACTCAATTTATGGCAAATGATTTCGTCGAGCATTTGCTCATGCAGTAAGCCCGGGATTTTGTAGATACTGTCGACATCGATAGCGGAAATAACGGCTTCTTCCTGGACGTTGGTGAAAAGCGCGATTTTTCTGCGCTCTTCCTTGGGTACTTCACGATCCGAACGGCATAGCAACACATCCGGTTGAATGCCGATTTCGCGTAATTCCTTGACCGAATGCTGCGTCGGCTTGGTTTTTAATTCCCCGGCCGAACCAATATAGGGCAGTAAAGTGAGGTGAATGAAACAGGTATCCGTGCGTGGATTTTGCACCGCCATTTGCCGGATGGCTTCCAAAAACGGCAGCGATTCAATATCGCCAACCGTGCCGCCGATCTCGATAATCGCAACTTGCGCATCGCCCACGCCTGCTTGAATATAGCGCTTGATCTCATCGGTGATATGCGGGATCACTTGCACCGTGCCGCCGAGGTAATCGCCGCGCCGTTCCTTGCGGATCACGCTTTCGTAGATTTGCCCGGTGGTAAAGTTATTATGCCGCGTCATGCGCGTGCTGATAAAACGCTCGTAATGCCCCAGATCCAGGTCGGTTTCAGCGCCGTCTTCCGTAACAAAAACCTCGCCATGCTGGAACGGGCTCATGGTGCCGGGATCCACATTAATGTAAGGATCCAGCTTGAGCATGGTTACTTTAAGCCCGCGCGACTCCAGCAACGCACCTAGGGATGCAGCGGCAATTCCTTTGCCCAGGGAAGAAACAACACCGCCAGTCACAAAGACATACTTGGTCATGAGCGGTTATCGCAATGAGAAAAATTCATGAGATCGGTAAAATTGAATTGCATGGCTCCGAGCGGATAGGGCGTCCAGTATTTATTAACGAATTTCAGCGAGTAACGTATTGATCGTTTGTTCAGTTTGATGCCGGTAACTGCTACCAAAAAGATTCAAATGATTAAGAATATGATAGAGGTTATAAACCAATTTGCGAATATTATAACCGGAATCCAAAGGATAATCATACCGGTAAGCAGAATAAAAATCGGCGGGGAAACCGCCGAAAAGTTCGGTCATGGCAATATCCGCTTCCCGGTCGCCATAATAGACCGCCGGATCGAATAATACCGGATTTCCACTATCGTCATAAGCATAATTGCCGCTCCATAGATCGCCATGCAACAGCGCGGGAAGCGGCGCTGCACCAGGGAAAAATTTATCCAAATCGATCAATAATTGTTCTCCCAGTTTTTGCAGTTTGCCGTTATGCCCATTGGTTTTGGCCAGATCCAATTGAAAACCAAGCCGCTGCATGCGCCAGAAATTGACCCAGTCGGAGGATAGCGTATTGATTTGCAGGGTTTGCCCGATCGTATTGTCGCGCACCCAGCCGAATTGTTTTGAAGTTGTGCGATGCATGGCGGCCAATTGCATGCCTAAATCCGCTGCACGGCCGCGCCCGCCGCCGTTTAAAGATAGATATTCCAGAACCAGCCAGGCCGCCTGATCATTGTGGCCATAGCAGACAGGTAACGGAACGCGCAATGTTTGCGACTGATGAATTTCCACAAGACCGGCGGCTTCCGCCTCGAACATGATCAAGCTCTCAGCGGTATTGAGTTTGACAAAATAGCGTCGCGCGCCATCCGTAATGCCATAAGTCTGATTGATACAGCCGCCGCCAATCGAGCGGGATTCTTTTATTTTGAAAAGTGTATTTGTGACAGCGGAAATTTGTGCACTGATGTCATGCCATACCTGCATGTTTCACACTTTCCACGATAACCATGCCTGGGCTTTCTGAATCGCTGCCTGCACTTGCTCCGGTGCGGTGCCGCCGGTGTGATTCCGGCTATTCATCGAACCTTCCAGCGTCAATACGGTAAAAATATCGGATTCAATGCGTATCGAGAATTGCTGCAATTCATTCAACGCAAGCTTACTGAGATCGCAGCCTTTTTGTTCCGCATACTGCACCGCTTTCGCCACGATTTCATGCGCATCGCGAAAGGGAATCCCTTTCTTAACCAAATAATCGGCCAGGTCCGTGGCGGTGGCGTAACCGCGCAATGCCGATGCACGCATAGTTTCCTGATTGACACGGACACCGCCCAGCATGTCGGCATAAATCCGCAACGTGTCCACCAAGGTGTCGACGGTATCGAACAGCGGTTCCTTGTCTTCCTGATTATCCTTGTTGTAAGCCAGCGGCTGCGCTTTCATCAAGGTGAGCAGCGCCACCAGATGACCGTTGACGCGCCCGGTTTTGCCGCGCACCAGTTCCGGCACGTCCGGATTCTTTTTTTGCGGCATGATGGAAGAACCGGTGCAGAAACGGTCGGCCAATTGAATAAAACCGAACGCCGGATTCATCCATAAAATGAACTCTTCCGACATGCGCGACAAATGCGTCATGATGAGCGCTGCACAGGCACTGAATTCGATCGCAAAATCGCGATCCGAAACGGCATCCAGTGAATTCTGACAAACAGCTTCAAAATCGAGCAGTTGCGCAACCCGCTCGCGATTGATCGGATAACTCGTGCCAGCCAGCGCGGCGGCGCCGAGCGGCAGCTGATTGACCCGTTTGCGGCAATCGGCCAAGCGCTCAACATCGCGTTTCAGCATTTCAAAATACGCCATCAGGTGATGGCCGAAAGACACCGGCTGCGCCACTTGCAAATGGGTGAAACCGGGCATGATCGTATGAATATGCTGTTCCGCCAAATTGAGCAAAGCGTGTTGCATAGCTTTGATCAGACTGATAATTTCGTCGATTGCAGTGCGTAAAAACAAGCGAATATCGGTCGCCACCTGATCATTGCGTGAGCGGCCGGTATGCAGCCGTTTGCCGGCATCGCCGACCAAGGCAGTCAGGCGTTTTTCAATATTCAAGTGAACGTCTTCCAGTTCCTGCAACCAGACAAACTGATGACTATGGATTTCGTCACGGATTTGCTGCATCCCTTGCTGGATAGCGGTTAAATCCGCAGTGCTGATAATGCCCTGTTCCGCCAGCATCTGCGCGTGCGCCAGCGATCCCTGAATGTCGTATTCTGCCAAGCGTTGGTCAAAGCTCACGGAAGCGGTATAACGTTCCACCAGGGCTGAAACCGGTTCGTTGAAACGGCCCGACCAGGTTTTTTTATGGTCATCTTGTTGCAATGCAGGGTCATTATTCATTACGTAGCTCTTTATTCCTTTGTTTTCTGATCAAAACATTAACAGGCGGCATTATAAAACATAAATACCCAGCCGGTTATTTTGTGCTGGTGCGATTTTTGCCCATTTTCCGGTCCGCAGCGCGCAATCATTTCAGTTAATTGATACACGCCACTTTTCCTTCTATACGTATTAGTGGATAATTCGCGTTTTCCTCTGCCACCCATAACACAAGGAGTTATTCATGTCGGATTACAATAGACAAAATCCAAACCAACAATCTAAAGCTGATAATTTATTCTCACAATTCAATTCGAAGTTCGAATGGATGGCACAGATCCCGACGATGCAATTGCCTGCAAAGTATGCCGGTGTATTGATTGGGCTTATCATCGTGGTCATCGCATGGAAAATGATCGCCGTCAGTAAAGTGGAATCCGATATGGCGAAGAAACTTGAAAGCGAACGCGCGATTATCACACAACAAGCCCGGGAATACGCCGATCAGCAATACGTGAAGGAAGAAGAACGCTTCGGACAAGTTTTATCTTGGGCGGTACGTGGCGAATTAATCCGCAACAATATTGACCAGATCGATCAATATTTGAGTGAAATCGTCAGAATGAAAGATACCGAACGTGTGGTATTGATCGGTGAAGATGGGCAATTGCTGGTTTCCACCGATAAACGCCTGGAAGAAACAAAAGGCACGGAAATATTTCCGAAAGAAATTCTGAATCTGCAAAAGATTTCGGTTAAATCGGATGTCGGTGGTAAAAAAATTCTGGTTGTTCCAGTCATGGGGCTGAACAAGAAAATCGCCACTTTGGTAGTCAGCTACAAACAACCTAAATTCTAATAAAGAATAACCGCGCACGCGGTTTAAGACGGGTTGCAATGAATGAAAGGCTTTTGCGATGGCAGAAGCCTTTTTTATTGGATACGGCGGATTTGTGCACCCAGCGCGGACAGTTTTCCTTCGATATTTTCATAACCGCGATCCAAGTGATAGATACGGTCAATCACGGTTTCGCCTTGCGCGATCAATCCGGCAATCACGAGACTGGCCGAAGCGCGTAGATCGGTTGCCATCACATTGGCGCCGTCCAAGTGAGCAATGCCGGTGACGATGGCGGCGTTGCCTTCGACTTCGATACTGGCATTCATACGCTTCAATTCCTGCACATGCATCAGGCGGTTTTCAAAAATGGTTTCGGTAATGATGGCGGTACCGTCGGCAATGCAATTCAACGACATGAATTGCGCCTGCATATCGGTCGGGAAAGCCGGGTAGGGGGCGGTACGCACATTCACGGATTTGGGTTTGGTGTGCATTTTCAGATTGATCCAGTTTCCGTTGGAATCAATCCGCGCACCGGCTTCGGTTAATTTATCCAGAACCGCATCGAGAAGATGCGCATCGGTATTTTTCAAGTGAATTTCGCCGCCGGTGGCGGTAGCCGCGACTAGAAAAGTACCGGTCTCAATACGATCGGGCATGACCGTGTGCTCCGCGCCATGCAGCGACGGTACACCTTCAATGGTGATGATGTCGGTGCCCGCGCCTTGAATTTTCGCGCCCATTGCTTTCAGGCAGTTAGCCAGATCGATAATCTCCGGTTCTCGCGCGGCATTTTCAAGAATTGTCGTGCCTTCGGCGAGAGTTGCCGCCATCATCAGATTCTCAGTGCCTGTGACCGTCACGATATCGAAAACGATACGTGCGCCATGCAGTTTTTTCGCTACCGCATGAATGTAGCCATGCCGGATATGAATGTCTGCGCCCATTGCTTGCAGGCCTTTGATATGCAGATCTACCGGACGCAAACCGATGGCGCAGCCGCCCGGCAGTGAAATCTCCGCTTCACCGGCACGCGCGAGCATAGGTCCAAGCACCAGAATGGCAGCGCGCATGGTTTTAACCATCTCATACGGCGCCACGAGATGAGTCAGCGTAGCGGCTGACAACGTTACCTCACCGGCACCAGATGCGCTAACGGTTGTTCCCATTTGCTTGAGCAGTGACAGCATGGTGGTGATGTCATGCAATGCCGGAACATTATTGATTTTGAGCGATTCTCCGGTGAGCAGGGCGGCGCACAACAGCGGAAGCGCGGCGTTTTTTGCGCCCGAAATGGAAATTTCGCCGTGTAGCGGCACGCCCCCCTGGATAATCAGTTTTTGCATATCATGAAAAATTCAAATGAAGTTTCGATTAAAATTCCGGCCTGGTTGAAATGTGCCCGAGTTCACTGCATCATACCGTAATAGTGCGGTTAAGGTTATGCGCGGGCGCCAACTATAACAAAAAATACGGTATCAATTTCAACAGGAGAAAAAATGACAAAGCAAATCATCCATACCGCCGATGCGCCACAAGCAATTGGCACTTATTCGCAAGCCGTGCGGGTGCGGGGAGGAGGATATACCATCTATCTGTCGGGGCAGATCGGATTGAATCCGGTCAGCATGCAAATGGCGGACGGGATCGAAGCACAGATCCAGCAGGTGTTTTCCAACCTGAAAGCGGTGGCGGCAGCCAGTGGCGGTAGTTTGAACGATATCGTGAAGCTCAACATATTTCTCACCGATCTTGGTAATTTCGCGCTGGTCAATGAAATCATGTCCAGTCATTTTTCCCAGCCCTATCCGGCGCGTGCCGCTGTCGGTGTCAAGGCGTTGCCGCGTGATGCGCTGGTGGAGATGGATGCAGTCATGGTATTGCAAAGCTGATCAGTCAACTCGGTGACTGCCAGCACGCAGGTGCAGGAGAAATTATCCCGTTTGGGTATCGCTACCGAACTGGATTTGATTTTGCACCTGCCGATCCGTTACGAAGATGAAACGCATCTGTTTCCCATCGCTGATGCGCCGCCAGGACAAACGGTACAGGTTGAAGGCGTTATAATTCACACTGAAGTGGTTTTTCGTCCCAGACGGCAACTGGTTTGCCAGGTGGAGGACAACAGCGGTGTTGTAGTGATGCGCTTTCTGAATTTCTACGGCAGCCAAATCAAAACCTATGCGGTGGGAAAGCGTGTGCGCTTATTGGGCGAGATTCGCAGCGGTTTTTTCGGCGCCGAAATGGTGCATCCCAAATGCCGCATCGTTCGTGCCGGAGAATCGCTGGCCGATACAATGACACCGGTTTATCCCACGACAGCGGGTTTGACGCAAACAATTCTGAGCAAATTGATCGCACAGGCTTTGCGGAATGCGCAGCACATGCTGACCGAAACCATTCCTGACGGCATTATCCGGAAATACCGGCTGATGAGCCTCCCAGATAGCATTCAGTGTCTGCATAATCCGCCGCCTGAGGTATCGATAGAAGCATTGCAAACACGCACGCATCCGGCATGGCGGCGGGTCAAATTCGACGAATTGCTGGCGCAGCAATTATCGATGCGCTTGCACTACCGGCAACGGCGCAGCCGTTCCGCACCGGCGTTGGCGCAAAAAAACACACTGCAACAGCAATTTCTCGCGCAGCTGAATTTTACGCTGACAGCCGCGCAAATCAGGGTTTGCGCGGAAATCAACCGCGATCTGGCCTCTGCGTATCCGATGCAGCGCTTGCTGCAAGGCGATGTCGGCAGCGGTAAAACGATTGTGGCCGCATTAGCGGCGTTACAAGCGATTGAAAACGGTTATCAGGCGGCCATCATGGCGCCGACCGAGATTCTTGCCGAACAGCATTTTCAGAAATTAACCAGCTGGTTTGAGCCGTTGGGGATCAAAGTGGCTTGGTTGTCCGGCAGCCAGAAGAAGAAACAAAAGCAAGCCGTGCTCGAGGACATCGCATCCGGCGCCGCACACTTGGCTGCCGGTACGCACGCGCTGTTCCAGGAGCAAGTAGTCTTTCATCAATTGGGTTTGGCGATTATTGACGAGCAACACCGCTTCGGCGTGCAGCAGCGTCTGGCGCTTCGAATGAAAGGCACGCAATCCGATCAAGTGCCGCATCAGTTGATGATGAGCGCGACACCGATTCCACGCACGCTGTCGATGAGTTATTTCGCCGACCTGGACGTGTCGGTCATCGACGAATTGCCGCCGGGCCGCTCGCCGGTCGTAACCAAATTGATCGCCGGTAACCGCCGTGACGAAGTGATTGCGCGTATCCGCCATGCCTGCGAACAAGGCAAACAAGTCTATTGGGTTTGCCCGCTGATCGAGGAATCCGAAACGCTGCAGCTGCAAACCGCGATGGAAACATTTGAAAATTTGCACGCGGTATTTCCGGATTTAACGGTGGGTTTGGTGCATGGACGCTTGCCCGCACAGGAAAAAGCCGCGGTAATGACCGCGTTCAAGCAAGGAGAAATCCAATTACTGGTTGCGACGACCGTCATCGAAGTCGGCGTGGATGTGCCGAATGCATCGCTGATGGTGATCGAAAACGCCGAACGCATGGGTTTGTCGCAATTGCATCAGTTGCGCGGCCGTGTCGGGCGTGGATCGGAAGCCAGCATTTGTATTCTGATGTTTCAGCAACCCTTATCCGAAATCGCCCGCAAGCGGCTCAGAATTATTTTCGAGCATACCGATGGCTTTGAAATCGCCCGTCAGGATTTGAACTTGCGCGGTCCCGGCGAATTCCTGGGAGCGCGGCAGAGTGGCGTGCCGATGCTGCGTTTTGCCGATCTAGAGCAAGATGGAGAACTCATCACGGCAGCGCAAGCCACCGCGGAAGAAATGCTCAACCGCTATCCGGAGTTGGTACAACGGCATATCGAGCGGTGGCTGGGGGATAAAACTGAATACTTGCGGGTATGAATGCGCATGGATTGCTGGCAGCGATACGCTACTATCTTCTTTCGGTTAAGATGAAATGAATCAAACAATAAAGGATCATTACTGTCATGATTGTTAAGGATAAAGTTTCATGGACACGGCTGCTGTTTCATTTCAGAGGCAGTAGTTTCATGGTGACGTGGCCGCGTATCCTCATGGTGACTATCTCCGCGATGATCGTGACCTATATTGAACTGTACTACAACATTCAAGCGTACACGCTCACAACGACGCCATTCTTGCTGGTCGGTGTTGCGCTGGGTATATTCCTGGGTTTCCGCAACAGCGCTTCATACGATAAATTCTGGGAAGGGCGCAAGCTTTGGGGCGCGCTGGTCAATACGTCGCGCAATCTGGCGCGCCAAACATGCTTTCTGATCCAATCTCCACAGGATAATGACGCCATAAGGCAATTTCGCGAAATGTTTGTCAAACGCATGATTGCGTATGTGCATGCCTTGCGCTGTCACTTGCGCAAGGAAGATTCCGCCGAGGAAATCAAAAAATTTCTCGCACCGGAAGATTTGGCTCAAGTGCTCCAATCGACACACCGCCCGCTGGCCATTTTGCAACAATTGGGCCGGGATCTTGCAATTGCACGCAAACGGCAATGGTTAAGTGAATTCAATCACCCGGCGATGGATGCGCAAATCAACGAGCTCACCCATATTCTCGGCGGCTGCGAACGCATCAGAAATACCCCGCTACCGTTCAGTTATTCCGTATTGATCCACCGTATCGTCGCTTCCTATTGCTTTTTCCTGCCGTTTGGATTGGTTGAAACCACCAGTATGCTGACGCCGATCGTTGTGCTGCTGATTTCATATGCATTCTTTGAACTGGATGCCATCGGCGATGAAATCGAGGATCCTTTCGGTTTGCAACCGAATGATCTGCCGTTGACTGCAATTTCACGCAATATCGAAATTAACTTGCTGGAATTGATCGACGCCCCCGACCGGCCGGTGCCTCTCAGTCCTGTGGATGATATTTTGATGTGATGACTAATTTGCAGACATAGATAATCTGTAAACTGCAAAAGCTAAAAATATTGATAGCAAATTATCAGAATACAGCTATAACTTATTAAAAATACAAGAATTTAAGTGTTACGGTTACTAGATGAATTTAAGTTAAAATTTTTAGTAATCAAACTTTTAATAAAAATAAAAACAATCCAATTAAAATTGATCTCATTGATACTCAATTGATTTCTTAATAAAAATTGTTAATATATAATTGATTGATTTCAATTTTGATCAAAGATATCGTGTCTTTTCGTAAATTTAATTTTAATTCAATTCTTTTGCAAAGGTATTCCGCTTCTGCAAAACAAAGCTGTGCGCGCCAAATCGGAACATATTACTCCAACGGGAAATAGAGATGCCAATTGATGCTAAAACCCACTCAATGGATACTGAGAGTACTCTGCAAATTGCCATTAGAAGTGCTTTGAATGGAGATGCAGTTCTCTTTCTTGGAGCTGGTGCCGCAAAAGCCGCTCACAAATTGAATGGAGATTGCCTACCAACTGGACAGGAGTTGTCCGATGCATTGGCTAAGGATTGTGGACTCAATGGAGGGTACTCACTTGATAGTATTACTGAGCATTTTTTAGATGCTCGGAGCGAAACCTCACTTATCAATGCTTTGCGAAAACAACTTACAGTCGCGACCATAGATCCTGAGCTGACTACGCTGGCTTCACTTCCGTGGGCACGAATTTGGACAACAAACTATGACGATGCATTTGAAAAAGCATTGGATAGCAGAAAAGTTTCCCATTATTCACTTACAACCGCTGCCGAAACGCGTAATGCACAAGGTAACAAGCTTCTGTTGCTGCATATTAATGGCTCTCTGGCGAAACTAAAACAGGCTCTAACGCCGGACTTCATAGTAACTTCTCAGAGTTATGCTACTCAATCTTTTTTGGATTCGGATTGGTCAGTGATCTTCCGCAATGATCTCCAGCGATCCAAGGCAATTATTTTTGTTGGCTATTCACTAGCCGATATTGATGTTGCCCGGTTGATCTTTAATCCAGAAATTTTTCGATCAAAAATTCATTTTATTGATCGAACAGAAATTGACCCTGTACTCAAAACGAAACTTTCAAGATTTGGCACCGTTCACCCAATAGGACTCGAGGCTTTACGGCGATCAATTGAAATTGAAAGCGCCTCATGGACAAAACCCGATCTTATCGAAGAGTATCAGTGCTTTTCAAGATTAGAAATAGAAGATGGAGGTAAAGATGCCTCTTCAGATGACGATTTTTATGACCTAATCTTGCGTGGAGTACCTCAAGATAAATTGATGCTCGCTCAAGCAGAAACGCCCATGGTTCCTAGCTACACTGTTATCAGAACTTTTGAGGATAAGTGCATTAGAGAGCTTGGAGAAGCGGGAACAATTGTTGCAATAGTAGGAGCATTCGCTAACGGTAAATCAATTGCGATTCGATCTATATGTTTAAAACTAGCAGCCCAAGGACGTGAGGTATTTTTCCTTGAACATCCCAATGATTTAGCAGAAGCTGAACTCCAACGTATGTGTAAAAGAGATAGGGATTTTGTTTTAGTAATAGAAAACTACTCACGCAACTTGTTGTTAGTCGAATGCTTCTCACGGTATGCTCGTGCTGAGTGTACACTGCTGATATCTGAACGAGCCGAAGTCCATGAGCTGCGTTTACCGGCGCTAATTGACAAAACCAAAGCACACCGTTATTTATTCGTTCATGATGTCGATGTGCTAGATAATGAAGAGATTGATCGGTTATCAAAACTTCTTAGTTTTCGAGGTTTGTGGGGGGAGCGTGCAGGATTAAGTGAAATCCAAAGAAATGCTTATCTTAAGCACGATTGTGGCAGTCAGATGCAAGCAGTGCTAATTGATGTTGCGAACTCTCCACAAGTAAAGGCAAAACTTAACGAAATCGTTGAGCATTTTAAAGCTATTAATGGTGGACTCCGGGTCCTGATTTCTTTGTGCTTATTGCAGGTGATTGGAGAGGAACCTCGCATTTCAATCGTATCGGAACTATTGCACTTGTCGCATGAATCTTTTCGCGATTTAACTCGTGATGAAATTCCACGTCAAATCGTCATTGTCCAATCCGACATCGCACAATTCCGGTCGACAATAATGGCCACGGCAGTACTTAGTGGCATGGTAAATTCCGCTGTCATTACTGAAGTCATTGTCGAATGTGTCCGAAATGCTGAGCATGCGCGGCGTGCAGATTCATACTTTGGTAATCTAGCGAAAGAAATGATGAGATTTGGCACACTTGAGCGAATTCTTCCTGAAAAGGGAAAACGTGCAGCTTTGCAAAATTTGTATGAAGAACTAAAAAATATTCCCTCTATCCGAGAGAATCCCCAATTTTGGCTTCAATACGCCATGGCGCGCCTAAGCCTGGGTGAGTTAGATGTCGCACGTCGTTTCTTTGAACAAAGTTATTCTTTCGCCAAGAAAATTGGTGAATACGATACATATCAGATTGATAATCACTATTGCAGGTTGCTTTTCCTAGAAGCAGAAAATGCAACTGACAGTGACGAAGCCTTCAAGTCCGTTAATGAAGCTCTCTCAACACTGAAAAAACAAGTTCTTCGTGAAAATCGCTACTATCCCTATAGATCTGTCTGGAACCTGGAAGGAGTTGCAAAACGGCATGGCACCAAATGGACTGACGAGCAAAAAAAGGGTGTTATAGCAGCCGCTCAATATTTGATGGAAGCATCAAATCGGCTTGATAGTCATACAGCTCGTTCAGTTGCAGTACAAGGTGGAATTCGACGCTTGCAGGTCGTGGTTGAAATACTTTCATATTGAATCTTCTTAAATACTTACAATTAATCTCTTCGCGCTCAATTCCTCGCTGCTCGCGGCGAGGTGCTTTATTGGATCCACTGATTAATTTGATAGTCTCAAAGTTTAAAAACAAAAAATCTAATTCGATAGAGTTACAAAATAAGATCATCTCTATGGTCTCAAGTCCGCTTTTTTTCTACTTTATAAGAATAGATTTCTATTAATCGGGTTTTGCAATTCCCTCTCTGAGACTGATGTATAATGCCGCTTAACAATTCTCAGTATGGCTTTGCCAGATCTAAGGTTAAGAATTTCTAGCATGCAACACTCTCATTTTGTAGCTTTGCCGCAATGAACAAAGCGCATCCGCTGGCATGGCATTCCACACTGACTTCTGTTTCATACCATCAACGTAACTGGTTACAGGATCGCGGGTCATTGACGCGCCGCATTCAGGATCGCTGCGGACAATTTCGTGTACAACGCGTATTTCAGTCATTCAGCAGGATTTATGGGGATGAATTGGATGTGATGGGGTTGCGCGCCAGTGAATTGGCCATGGTGCGTGAAGTTTATTTATACTGCGGAAATACGCCGGTGGTGTTTGCGCATTCGGTGGTGGCGCATAAAAATCTGCGCGGTGCATGGCGAGGTTTGAGCGGATTGGGCAATAAATCGTTGGGAACGGTTTTGTTTACCAATCCCAGAATCAAGCGCACGCCGCTGGAATTTAAAAAAGTCAGCCGTGGCCATTTCCTTTATGATCGTGCGTGCACGCGCTTACCGGAAAAACCGGCCAATCTGTGGGCGCGGCGCTCGTTGTTCACGCTGCACGGGCAATCGATTTTAGTAACCGAAGTTTTTTTACCCGCTATCTTGAATTTACCGCGATGAATTTAGCAGATCGAATTAAAACCTATGCGCAATTGATGCGGCTTGATAAACCGATCGGTATTTTGCTGTTGCTGTGGCCGATGTTGTGGGGGCTCTGGTTTGCCGCGCAGGGATTACCCGATGCGCAGATTCTGGTCATTTTTGTGCTGGGCACGGTGCTGATGCGTTCGGCGGGCTGTGTGATAAATGACTACGCCGACCGTAAAATCGATCCGCATGTCGAGCGCACCAAGAATCGCCCGATGGCGGCAGGCCGGGTAAGCTCCAAGGAAGCTTTGCTGCTGGCGGCGGGATTGAGTATCTGCGCATTTCTGCTGATTCTGCCTCTGAATCAACTGACCATCCTGCTTTCGGTACCGGCGCTGTTTCTGGCTGCAAGCTATCCGTTCACCAAGCGTTTTTTTGCCATGCCGCAAGCGTATTTGGGTATCGCATTCAGTTTCGGCATTCCGATGGCTTTTGCCGCGCAAACCGACAGCTTGCCGCCGATCATCTGGGTTTTGATGCTGGCTAATCTATTCTGGGTGATTGCATACGACACCGAGTATGCCATCGTCGATAAACCGGACGATTTGAAAATCGGTATCCAAACTTCCGCGATTACTTTTGGGCGCTTTGATGTGCTGGGTGTGATGGTGTGTCATACCTGTTTCATCGCGATCATGCTGATCATCGGACAAACGCAGCAGATGAATTGGGCGTATTACGCCGGATTATCGGTTGCAACCGGATTAATCGCTTACCAATATACATTGATCCGGCATCGCGACCGGGTTCTGTGTTTCAAGGCATTTTTGCATAACAATTGGGTGGGGATGACGGTGTTTACCGGGATCGCGCTCGATTTTGTCATTTTTCCGCATTAAGGATTCAATCCATGCAATATAAAGATCTCCGGGATTTCATTGCGCAACTGGAAGCAATGGGTGAACTCAAGCGCATTCAAACGGAAATTGATCCGGCGCTGGAGATGACGGAAATCTGCGACCGTATCCTGAAAGCGCAAGGCCCGGCGGTTTTATTTGAGCACCCCAAAGGGCACAGCATACCGGTGCTGGGCAATCTGTTCGGCACACCCAAACGCGTGGCGCTGGGTATGGGGCAGGAATCGGTCGAAGCGTTGCGTGAGGTCGGTAAATTATTGGCGTACTTGAAAGAACCCGATCCGCCGAAGGGATTGAAAGATGCCTGGGATAAATTGCCGCTATTGAAGCAAGTATTGAATATGGCGCCGAAAGAATTGAGCAGTGCGCCGTGTCAGGAAATCGTGTGGGAAGGCAACGATGTCGATCTGAGCCGCATACCGATCCAGACCTGCTGGCCGGGCGATGTTGCCCCGCTGATCACCTGGGGTCTGACGGTGACCCGCGGACCGAACAAAACCCGGCAGAATTTGGGCATTTACCGCCAGCAAGTCATCGGTCCGAATAAAGTCATTATGCGCTGGCTGGCGCATCGCGGCGGGGCGCTGGATTTCCGTGAATTCAGCCTGCTGAATCCGGGTAAGCCGTATCCGCTGGCAGTCGCTTTGGGCGCCGATCCGGCGACCATACTCGGTGCCGTGACACCGGTGCCGGATACATTGAGCGAGTACCAGTTCGCCGGGTTGTTGCGCGGCGCGAAAACCGAAGTGGTGAAATGCATCGGCAATGACCTGCAAGTGCCGGCCAGCACGGAAATCGTGCTCGAAGGCGCGATTCACCCCGGCGAAACCGCATTGGAAGGGCCGTATGGCGATCACACGGGTTATTACAACGAACAGGAAACTTTCCCGGTTTTTACCATCGACCGCATCACCATGCGGCGCAACCCGATTTATCACTCCACCTATACCGGCAAACCGCCGGATGAACCGGCGATTCTTGGTGTGGCGCTGAACGAAGTCTTCGTGCCGCTGCTGCAAAAACAATTCCCGGAAATTACCGACTTTTACCTGCCACCGGAAGGATGCTCGTACCGCATGGCGGTAGTCAGTATGAAAAAACAGTACGCTGGGCACAGCAAACGCGTGATGTTCGGTATCTGGAGCTTTTTGCGTCAGTTCATGTACACCAAGTTCATCATTGTCACCGACGACGACATCAACGTGCGCGACTGGAAGGAAGTGATCTGGGCGATCACCACCCGAGTTGACCCGGTGCGCGATACGTTGCTGGTGGAAAATACCCCGATCGATTACCTCGATTTCGCCAGTCCGATTTCCGGATTGGGCGGCAAGATGGGGCTGGATGCTACCAACAAATTTCCCGGCGAAACAAACCGCGAATGGGGCACACCGATTGCGATGGATGATGCGGTTAAGCAGCGGGTCGATGCGATTTGGAATGAGTTAGGAATTTGAGAGAAATGTTTTCTAATTCAGAGAATATTTTTTGGTATGTAAATCAAACAGGGATAATTTTTGAAATTATTGGTGCAGTAATTATTGTCATTTCAGCTTTCAGAACAAGAAAAAAGATTAAAGATGTCCCAGATTCTTGGGAAGCAAATCTCACTGAGAAGTTAAGAAACATAATATCAAACCAGGCTTTTACTGAGCTGTGGGGTTTTGGTTTCTTGGCAATAGGATTAGTGATGCAGTTTATAGGTGGTTTTGAGTAATACCATGCGCGAAATTGGGCATACCATCCTGCTATTGACGATGAGTAATGTGTTCATGACCTTCGCCTGGTATGCGCATCTGAAGGAATTAAATCACAAACCGTGGATTATCGCCGCGCTGGTGAGCTGGGGCATTGCGTTTTTCGAGTACATGCTGCAAGTTCCGGCCAACCGGATCGGTTACACGGTATTGTCGGTCGCGCAGCTCAAAATTTTGCAGGAAGTCATCACGTTGACCGTGTTTGTGCCATTTGCATTGTTTTATTTGAAAGAACCGCTGAAACTGGATTATCTCTGGGCCGCATTATGCATGGTGGGCGCGGTTTATTTCATGTTCCGCGCACGCTGACCGGATTTTGATGTTCTGAACAATTTAAAATCCCTATTTTTCGATAGAACATCGGTTGCGAGAAATAGTACAATGTTGAGTTATTGGGATAAATAAGCCGGTGGGATTTTGCGATGAATCCGGTAAACCGGCGATCAAGGATTGCGAATAATTGAATCAGACAGACAGGCATTGCACACTAAATCCAGAATGAAGTTATCTATTATCCCAAGTATATTTATCCTGGTATTAGTTCTCGCTTTACCGCTCAACGGATGGAGCAGTTGCGTCGTTCCCAAAACCGAAGGCGAAGGTGAAATTGAAAGCGAACCTAAACCCATCGTCAAACCGCAGAAGAAACCTGTGTTCATCGAGGCCGACCGTTTAACCGGCTATTATAAACAAGAAGTCGAAGCGACCGGAAATGCGGTTTTGCAGCAAGGTGACAATACCCTTACGGCAGACCGTGTCAAATATTACGAACAGACCGAAGATGCTGAAGTTGAGGGGAATATCCGCCTGGAAAGACCGAAAGATATTCTGCAAGGCAAGAAACTCGAACTCAATATGAAAACCGAAGTCGGTCAATTGACCGAGCCGCGCTATTCGATGAAAAAAGGAAAAGGGCGCGGCGCTGGCGATATCTTGTATTTTGAAGGCAAAGATCACTACCGGATCAAAGAGACCAACTACACCACTTGTCCTCCTAAAAAAAGGGATTGGTATCTGCGCGCGGATGAGCTGGAAATCGACAACGACAAAGAAGTGGGTACCGCAAAGCATGTCAGCGTTGTGTTTAAAGATGTGCCGATTCTGTATTCTCCGTGGATAAATTTCTCCTACAGCGGCCGGCGAAAAAGCGGATTGCTGTCGCCTGTCGCGGGCTATAACGCCAAAACCGGCTTTGATATGGGGTTGCCGATCTATTTGAATATCGCACCCAATATCGATGCCACGATCACACCGCGGATTATGACGATGCGCGGCTTTTTGCTAAGCAACGAGCTGCGTTATATCGGTAATAACAACATGAACGGTCATTTGCTGTTCGATATTCTGCCGATGGACATTAATACCAACCGGACCCGCTGGGGCGTTTTATTCACGCATTCGCAGAATATCGGCCGGGGCTGGCAGGGTTTTCTGAATTATAACGAAGTATCGGATGACCGGTATTTTCGCGAACTTACTCCTAATTTGGCACAGACCAGCTTGACTAACTTGTCGCAACAAGCCGGTGTTTCATACAACGGTAGACTGGGTAAGGACGGTGCATTGCAATTCACCGGATTTGCACAGCGTTTTCAAACCCTCCAGGATCCGTTTGCGCGGTTTGTTTCTCCTTACGAGCGATTGCCGCATTTTGCTTTGAATGCAGTCAAATATAATGTCGGCAAAATGGATTTCGAGATGAAAAGCAGCTGGACGAATTTTTATCATCCGACGCTCGTCGATGGCAATCGCCTGGTTTTTTATCCCAGTGTCAGTGTTCCGTTGCGCAATGAATTCGGCTATATCACCCCTAAATTCGGGCTGCACTATACCCACTATAATCTCGATTCAGCGCCGGTTGAAGGTAAAAGCAACAACCTTGACCGTACCGTGCCGATTTTCAGCTGGGATAGCGGCATTGCATTTGACCGTCAAGTCAGGCTATGGGATACAAAATTTGTTCAGACGCTGGAACCGCGCTTGTTCTATGTTTACGCGCCTTACCGGAATCAAAGCTTCTTGCCTAATTTCGACTCCGCCGTCAATGACTTCAGTTTTGCGCAAATATTGACCGAGAACCGTTTCAGCGGCGGTGATCGCATCAATGACGCCAATCGTGTCGTGACTGCGCTGACCTCGCGCTTCGTGGAACAGGAGACGGGCATCGAACGATTGCGCCTTGCTGTCGGGCAGCAATTCAATTTTAACGACCCTAAAGTTCTATTGCTTCCACCGCAAGTCACCAGCGGCCGGTCGGACTTCATTGCCGCGATATCCGGACGTCTGACACCGACCATCAGTGCCGACTCGAATGTCCAGATGGACGAATCGAAATTATGGATTGAAAAGGTCCGTACCGGTATCAGCTACCAGCCGGAAGCCGGTAAGGTGCTCAATCTGGGCTACCGGTTTACCCGCGGTGTATTGGAGCAAGTGGATACTTCGATGCAATGGCCGCTGGGCGGAAATTGGCATGGCGTTACCCGGGTCAATTATTCGTTGCTGGATGATAAAATTCTGGCCGGTTTGGCCGGTTTTGAATATAACTCGTGTTGCTGGGCTTTACGGGTTGTACTGCAACGGTTGACGACCGCGACACAAACGACCACCACCGCATTTTTTGTGCAACTTGAGTTAAAAGGGTTAATGGGACTTGGCAATAACCCGTTGCAGGTACTGCAACAAAGCATTCCCGGCTATACCAGCGTTCATTAAGCGTTGATTTTTTCCTATCGCATTTATCCAGTGTTGTCATTTTATGCATAAAAGCAATTATTTTTGCATTCCCTTGCTGCTTACCGTATTGCTATCGGCACCCGTTGCCGCGCAGGAGTCGATGTTTGTCCCGGCGGCCAAAGCCATCGATCATATCGTCGCCGTGGTGAACGAAGATGTGATCACGCGCCAGGAGCTTGACGATGCGGTGAAGATGGCGATTGGCCGTCTGCAACAGCAAGGCGTGCAATTACCGGATCAGCGCAGCCTGGAAAATCAAGTACTGGAATCGGTCGTCATGAAACACATCCAATTGCAGCATGCCAAGGAAGTTGGTTTGGCGGTTGGTGAAAGCGAATTGGATGAAACCATACAGCGGATTGCGGCGGATAATAAATTATCCTTGCCGGAATTTCATGCGGTACTGGAAAAGGATGGCATCAGCTACAACAAATTCCGCGATGAAATCCGCGAAGAAATGATCATGGCGCGGCTCAAGGAACGGGAAGTAAAGCATCAGGTGAATGTGACCGAAGGGGAGGTGGATAATTACCTCCAAACACAGAAATCCACTTCCGAAGGCCAAGACGAATACCGCCTTGCGCATATTTTGATCCTGGTGCCGGAAAATACCGCGCCGAGTCAAGCACAGCAACGAGCGGAGCGGGCAAAATTGGCATCCGATAAGCTTCAACAGGGTGTGGAATTTTCCCAGGTCGCAGCGGAATTTTCCGATGCAGCCGACGCCAAGACCGGCGGCATTATCGAATGGCGCCCAATCACGCAAATGGGCCCAACTTTCGCCGAGCTGTTGGAACAGCTGCAACCCGGCGATGTGACACCGGTGGTGCAAAGTCCCAGCGGTTTTCATATTTTCAAGCTGCTTGGCCGGCGTGCTCAGGAAACACCCACCGTCATCATTGACCAAACCCATGCACGCCATGTATTGATTAAGATTAACGAGCTGACTTCGGAAAGCGATGGCAAGCAAAAGATTCTTCAGATTAAGGAGCGGCTGGATAAGGGAGAAAACTTTGAAGAAGTCGCGAAACTGTATTCCGAAGATACCAGCGCTTCTTCCGGCGGCGACCTCGGCTGGCTCTCGCCGGGCGACACCGTGCCAGATTTTGAACGGGCCATGAATGCACTGCTACCGGGGCAGGTCAGCGATCCGGTCCGGTCGCAATTTGGCTGGCACTTAATCCAAGTGCTGGAACGCCGCTCGCAGGATATCAGCCTGGACCGGCGCCGTCAGACTGCAAGGCAAGCGATCCGCTCACGCAAAGCCGATGTCGTGGTGCAAGAATGGCTGCGGCAGCTGCGCGATCAAGCGTATGTGGAATACCGTTTGGACGATGATCATGAACACTAAAATTATTCCCTCACTCGTACTGACACCGGGTGAACCGGCAGGAATCGGCCCCGACTTATGCGTGCAAATCGCGCAGCAACCGTTATCGTGCCGCTTGGTTGCTGTTGCGGATGGTGAATTACTGATGGCGCGCGCGCAGCAGTTGCAGCTTCCGCTGAAACTGATCGATGCCGCCACAACGCCGCCAGCGCCGCATGAAGCCGGCAGCTTGCAGCTGATGCATGTGCCTCTGGCGCAAACAGCGATTCCGGGCACATTGAATCCAGAGAATGCGCAGTATGTGCTCGAGACGCTCCGCCTTGCGGTTGCCGCCTGCCAGTCTGGTCAGTTTGACGGCATGGTGACGGCCCCCGTGCATAAGGGGGTGATCAACGATGCCGGCATTCCATTCACCGGACATACCGAGTATTTATCCGAATTGCTGCACAGTCCCGTCGTCATGATGCTGGCGGGCGGGAATATGCGTGTGACACTGGCAACCACGCATTTACCGCTGAAAGATGTGGCCGCGGCCATCACGGCGGATCGCATCGAAAGCAAACTGCGCATCATTCAACGCGATCTGATCACGCGCTTTATGTTGGAAAATCCGCGCATTGCTGTCGCCGGGCTTAATCCGCATGCGGGTGAGTCGGGGCACTTGGGCCGGGAAGAAATCGATGTCATCATTCCGGTGTTGAATAAATTACGCGCCGAAGGCATGCAGTTGACTGGCCCGATACCGGCGGATACCTTGTTCAACCCGGCGCAACTGAAACAATTCGATTGCATATTCACCATGTACCACGATCAGGGTCTGCCGGTTCTAAAACATGCAAGTTTTGGCGGCGGCGTGAATATTACCCTGGGATTACCCATTATTCGCACATCGGTCGATCACGGTACCGCATTGGAACTGGCTGGAACAGGACGGGCGAATCCTGGCAGTCTGCTGACAGCGATTGAAACGGCTATGCAGCTAGCAAAGAACCAAACCCAATTTCTCCGTCATGCATCATAATCCACGCAAGCGTTTTGGCCAGAATTTCTTGGTCGATCAGCATATTATTGCGCAAATCGTCGCTGAAATTTATCCGCAAAAAAGCGACCGGATTATTGAAATCGGCCCGGGATTGGGCGCACTGACGCGCCCTTTGTTGCAGGCTCTGGATCACTTGCACGTGATCGAAATTGACCGGGATATTGTGAGCAAGCTGAATCAAGCGTTTACTCAGGAAGAATTGACCATTCATTCCGCCGATGCATTGAAATTCGATTTTTCCGCATTGGGCAGCAAACTGCGCATTGTCGGTAATCTGCCTTATAACATTTCAACACCGCTGCTATTTCATCTGAGTCAATTCTCGGAACATATCCTGGATATGCATTTTATGTTGCAAAAGGAAGTCGTCGATCGCATGGTCGGTTCACCCGCCACAGCCGATTACGGGCGGCTTTCCGTCATGCTGCAGTACCGTTTCGATATGGAATATGTTTTCAGTGTTCCGGCGGAATCATTCCGTCCCGTACCAAAAGTTGAATCGGCTATCGTTCGCATGATTCCGCGCGATTCGTCCGCGCGCATCGTTAAGGATGAAGCGTTATTTTCACAAATTGTCACCGCGGCATTTTCACAGCGCCGCAAAACCCTTCGCAATACGCTGCAACAACATTTAACAGCCAGTGATTTCAGTGCCTTGGGAATCGATCCGGGGTTGCGCGCCGAGAATTTGTCGGTGGAGGAGTTTGCTGCGATTGCGAATTTCCTATCCTGACGGTTGGCAGTGCATTCTTGTCGATTCGATGGCAGGTACTCCTTAACTGCACGCCGCGCTAGAGCACTGCGGGTTTATTGGGAAGTTCATTGGTATCTTTTTCCGGATCAAATGGAAAATATTTCTGCAACTGCATGCCAACTGCACGAATACCCGCGATGACGCCAGCCTCGAATTGTTGTTGCCGGAATGCCGATTCCATCGTCCGGCAAATATCCTGCCATTCCTGTTCCGGGACTTTGGCGTGAATACCGCGATCGGCGATGATTTCCACCATGCGGTCGGCCAATAACAAGTAAATCAGCACGCCGTTATTGTGTTCGGTATCCCAGACCCGGATTTTTGAGAACACTTCAATCGCGCGTTCCCGCGCGGTCTGATCTTTGAGCAGCGGCAATGTATTCAGCGCCGCTTCCACGGCAAAACAAATTTCACCGCCATGTGTCATTTCCGATTGCACAATCGCCTGTTCGATCGCTGCAAGCGATGCGGCCGGGAATGTGCGGCGTTGGATCAATTGTCCGGTTAATAAATGGCGCAGGATACGAGCAAAATTCATTTACCACCTCCCCGATGCGCCACCGCCGCCAAAACCGCCGCCCCCGCCACCAAAGCCACCACCGCCGAAACCACCACGATCAAAGCCACCGTGCCGGTAACTGCGATCTGACCAGCCGCCGCGCCCGGTTCGATAAATTCCTCCGCCGCTATTCAGAAAGAGATTGACGAAAAACGCCGCGATCGCAACCAGAATGGCAGCCGTTATCGACGCAAAAGACAACCATCCGATGAATCCCACGCCAATACCGGTGACCATTGCACCAGCAAGACGGCCAAGAAAAACTTGTAAAATTCTTCCCAGCACCATCGCTCCGATCAGGAGGGAAATAAAATTCTCAACCGGAGAATGCTCACTCGCAGCGCTATTACTGCTACGGGAGTTCTTAGGAAGCGGCAGCGGTTCGCCCTGAATCAAATGGATGATGGCCTCGATTCCGGCATCGATGCCATTGGCAAAATGCCCCAGTTTGAAATGCGGCGTCATAATATCCGCGATAATGCGTTTGGCCATCGCATCCGGTACCGCACCTTCCAATCCATAGCCAACTTCGATGCGCAAGGCGCGGTCGTTCTTGGCGATAAGTAATAAAATGCCGTCGTCGACGCCCTTACGTCCTAATTGCCACGCTTCCGCCACACGCATGGAATACTGCTCAATGGTCTCAGGCTGTGTAGTCGGAATGATTAATACCGCAATCTGATTGCCTTTGGTTTTCTCAAATGCCAGCAATTTCTGCTCCAGATGCATGACTTCACTGGCGGAGAGGGTTGCGGTCAAATCGTTGACACGTGCTTTGAGCGGAGGAATGGCTGCATCGGCCATAGCGATTGCAGCGCTAAACAGCGTGGTTATGAGCAACCATGCTGTTATTCCCGTCCGGATCATTCTAGTGAGTATCATAGTGACTTATTTAGCCGCCGGTACGGGCGCAGCGAAATCTACTTGGGGCGCAGCCGATATTTCTTGTTCATTTTCCACGGTGAAACTGGGTTTGGTCTGAAAACCGAACATCATTGCCGTGAGATTGCTCGGGAAAGAGCGCACCACGATATTGTATTCCTGCACCGCCTTGATATAACGATTGCGCGCCACGGTAATGCGATTCTCGGTGCCTTCCAGCTGTGCCTGTAAATCGCGGAAATTCGCATCCGACTTTAATTCGGGATAATTCTCGGTGACGACCAGTAATCGAGAAAGTGCACTCGATAATTCACCTTGTGCGTTCTGGAATTTGGCGAAAGCTTCGGGATTATTGAGCAGCTCCGGGCTAGCTTGAATACCGCCGACTCTGGAGCGAGCCGTCGTGACGCCGAGCAGCACATCTTTTTCTTGCGCGGCAAATCCCTTAACCGTATTGACCAGATTAGGCACCAAATCAGCGCGGCGCTTATATTGATTCAAAACTTCCGCCCAACTGGCTTTAATTTGTTCATCAGTGGCTTGCAGCGTATTGTAACCGCAACCGCTTAACAGAAGCGCATAGAGAATTACCGTGAGCGATAGAAAAGCACGCATATCCTGCTCCTATGAAATTGAAATTATCTTATAAATGGAGATGAATGTAGCAATTACAATCTTTATCGCTATTTGCTTTCATCAAAACCGGAAAGTAGCAATATCTTACTCATTCTATCGTTTAAATTTTGTAGATAATTATCTGTTGCAGCGAGGAAAGTACAACCTAGGCTTTCTGATAATCACACAATTACCCAAATTCGTGTATCCGCATCTATTGGAAAATGCCGGCCGGCATATTCACCTTCGCTATGAATGGTCTGGTTCGAAAAGCTACGAATGGTCGGAATATTGTTTTAGTCCGAAACCGAAACCAGCCTGAACAACGCAGTCAAAAAAACCTACCGGCTCGTAAAAGAAGCATTTCCGCTGTATTACTCAGCCAGTCTGCATGTAAACTCCCTCTGTAAGTAGACTATAGTTTTGAGCAAAGCCGGTTGTTTCCAATGGGAACGGTTAGGAGCCGAAAGGTGACTATGATCCGGTTCGAATCCGGCGGCAGATAAGACGAATTATCAATGAATGGTACGGAAGGTTATGAATTTTCTTCTATTCGCCCTGGAATCACAGGATTGGCCACAAATGCGGCCATGGTTAAATAGACCCGAAGCTTACGGAATTCCATTGAACTATAAAACGTTAGAGGATGTGCTATCGGGAAAATTAGGGGATTACTCAGCCTGCCAGATATTCACACCCCAAAAAACTCAATTCGACGATAGGGTTTTATTGTCGCTGCTTTTCAAAACAATCGAGCCAACTTTGCGTGACATCATGGAAAAAATGACGCCGGAAGAATTCGGTTATGGCGGCATATCTCCAAGTGAGATAGGCCCAGGTTTAAAAGAGCGACGCGGAATGATTCTTTTAATTAAAGAAAATATACAAGAACTTGAGCTTAAAAAAGGCGCTAATGCTAAAAAGCTTGCGGCTTTAAGTTGATGAGCCATTGTTAAATTATGTTTAAACCTTCCTTAAGTAACATTCTTAATCGAGATAGACAAACCATAGATTAAGAAAAAACTTACGGTCGGCGAGGTAAATATGCACGAGTAACCATTTACCTCATCTCCACGTATGGTTTGTCATGGATTAATGGAAGCAATTTGTGCTTGTCGTAGGGTTTCAGATTGCGTATCCATTAATGGAACCGTCCACCGCCATGAGGCAAGCATGGTTGCATCGGTTCTTTTTTTATTTATGTCTAGCGTTAAATTTTCGCGTTATTTGGTACTTCGTCACTCAACTTATTAAGTGCGTTTTTATAAAATACTCTCTTGATAGTTACACTGTACTTGGCGCTTTTTTCAGCTCTTCCTCACATCAGCATGTAAAATATCATTTATTTTATAGTTTAGGATTTAAGCTGTGCTTATTAATTGCGTTGCTTACGAGAACGGTGAGCGCTTAGTAGCTAATCTTAGGGTAGAGGATATCAGTGCTTACCTTAAACGACCAGGATGCTTTGTTTGGGTTGCCCTTCGGGATGCGACGATTGAAGAACTTGACAAGATGAAGGAAGAATTCAATCTCCATGAGTTAGCTGTAGAGGATGCGCGTCATGGTCATCAACGCCCAAAGCTTGAAGAGTATGGCGAATCAATGTTTGTGGTTATGCATTTACTTGATCTGAGCAAGGAAGAAAACACCTTAGGTGAAATACATATCTTTGTTGGTCCTAACTATGTTTTGTCGGTTAGGAATAGAAGTCAGCAACATTTTTTTGAAGTACGGGAGCGTTGTGAGCGGGAGCCGCATCTCCTTAAACAAGGATCAGGATTTGTCTTATATGCTTTGATGGATGCGGCAGTCGATCATTATTTCCCAATTATTGATCAACTGGAATCGGAGCTGGAAAAAATTGAAGAGCAAATCTTTACCCAAGGAGCCATTCGAACCAACATTGAGCGGCTCTATCAGCTTAAGCGGAAAATCATGATTCTAAAGCATGCCGTTGCTCCACTTATTGAAGCCGCGGGCAAGTTATCTGGTAACCGGTGTCCTATTTTATGTTCCAACTTTCGAGATTACTTTCGGAATGTTTATGATCACTTAGCGCGGATTGATGCATCCATTGACACTATTAGAGATACTATCGGTACTGCTATGCAGGTAAATCTTTCGATGGGAGCTATCGAAAACAATGAAGTGAGCAAGCGACTTACCGCGTGGGCTGGAATTTTTGCCGTCGCTACAGCTTTAGCCGGGATTTGGGGAATGAACTTTGAACGTATGCCAGAACTGGATTGGGAATACGGCTACCCAATGGCACTTTTGATTATTTGTTTGGCTTGCTTCTTTCTTTATATCCGCTTTAAGCGCATCGGTTGGTTGTAAATTTGTTTCAGATCATTTGTCCCAACGTTTCAAAGTAATTGTCCGCCGTCAATAATGACTTACTAATTTTTTGCCCTGCATTGCGCAAAGGATAATCTATTTTACATAATACAAATTATAAGCAATTGAACCGCAGGAAAATAGGGCGTAGAAAGAGCGATAATGTCACTTTGCTTTTAAGTAATTTGCTAAATGTTTTTCGGCGTGAAAATTTAAACATCCACTAAGCGCCCGACAAAATAGCCGCAGTTCTTCCGGATCAACGCCTGACAAAATCAGGCGTTTTTTTTCGTCTGCAGCATGGCGGTAGTATTTACGCTTTCGGTTTTTGTTGCGGGTATAACGGATTTGCCAGTAGATGTTGCGAAGCTTTGTGAATATAGGCATTGATGAAACTCCGACAGTGAAACATATGGAGTTTAGCGGTATTTAAAACCAATTATAAACCTGTAGAATGAAATGGTTTATCAGGTATAGATAGTGATAACATCAATGCAGTGAGAGTGAGTTTAAAAATGGAAAAGATACTTTGGATAATTTCGGTTACGGCTTTAATATTTATTATCGCCATAGTGACAATTTATTTCAAAATCTATGCATCAAATGAATGGTCAGACAACATAAATGAATGGAGTGGATTTGGAAATTTTGTAGGCGGAACATTAAGCCCCTTACTAGCTTTTTCAGCATTAATAGCATTAATTTTTAGTATTCAGAATCAAATTAAAGAATTTAAAAAATCAAATCAGCTGCTCATAGAACAAAATAATTTGATTAAAAATCAAACTGAAGAAGCAAACAATTCGCGCATGAGAGAAGTTGAATTAAAGAAAGTTGATATTGTAAATAAGTGGATTTTATTAGCTGATGAAGCACGATTTGAACTTGTTGCAATTAAACATAATTAGCACGGTAAATTAACAGCCAATCCCTATGAAAGAATAGCTGCAGTACCAACAATTTTATTTATCGCAAAACCTATCGTGGAGGATTTCTCTAAGCTCTCTTTCTTGGTACCAAACCAAGCGAGTGGCGAATGTTCAAAGTGGAGCAACATACAAAGAATTAGAATCATGATACATGGCTACAACTCTGTGCAAGAGCTATGGCGAAAACGGAATGAAATTGAAAGGCCGATTAGAGAAAAAATTATACAACAACATTCCACGGAATCATATGCATATGTCACGCTTGAGCAAGCAGTAGAATGTGTAGGCAAAGCTGATCTCAGCGTACTGATAGATATAACTGAGAAAGTCATAAGACAAACTGATGATTTGCTAGTTGAGTTAGATGACTTTGTTGCTAATTTCCCGGTATATGCAAAAACTCGCATAAACTTAGAAATTATCAGAAATTATGGTTCAGTTTTGAATTATTCGAAATATGGAAATAAAGTACCTCCCATTCTACGAAAGTCACAAAAAGCCGATTATTCTTCAGTTACAGAGCTATTTGGCCTCACCACTGACCAATTGGAAGAACGATATTCAACTGGTTACGAAGATATACCATAACTTAACAGATTTGTTGGATTTGGTGAGTCGCCACCAAGACCTCGATTAGTAGGGATCGGGCAGCATGCCCCTTGCGGGTCATACCCTTCGCGCCGGTCGGCGGCGCGACCCTTGGGCTTTCAGCGGTTTAAAGTTGCGGTGTTTTGTTCGGCAAAGGGGAAAGTCTGCTTTCCAGCCAGCGGCGGGTCATCCGTGATTAGTTTTCTATTGGGTATCTGAGTATCGCCGCTAACACACTTCCAGAAGTTTGAATGCTTGTTTGCTTCAACCAGTCCGGCTGAGCGATGTGACAACGGGCCAGCCGGTTGGAAAAATTCCGTCACTTTGATATCCAGCACTTTTTCATACTTCCGGACAGTGCGCTTTGAATGCACAATGTATAGGAAGCGCCAGCCGTAATACTGACCGGTGAATAGCATTCCCAGCGCCGAGTTCAGCACGCTGACATCCCCGGAATAGTTGAGAATCGCGGTTTGTGCGATTTGTAGTAATTCATCAGGTTTTTTCATGGCACTATTAATTTTCAGGTGCTCCGAAGCCATATTCTTCAAGTTCGGTATTGATGTCATCAAGTAGAAGTTGTGTTCTTTCGGTTTCTTCCAGAGACATGCCGCCAAGTTGCAAGGCCAAGTTGTAATCTGATCGTAATTTCATAAGTTCGTTGAATCTTTGCTGTGATAGTTCCATTTTCTAATCTCCGTTACATTTTCTTAGGTGAAAGCCAGCCGTAATTGATGGCCGCATTGCAGGTATCCGGAACGATATTCAAACGTTGCGCCTGGTAGCCGTAGCAGATGCAGTTTGATTTGCTGGAAACACAGGCGGCGACTTGTCCCCAGTCGACTGAATCCGACAACATCGACAGCGAATGTTTGACCGGTGCATTGTCGGTGGCCGGTTGCGCTACTGGTATGATGGTCGGTGGCGGTATATCACTCCCCTGCTTCGCGGTTTGTTCGGTTTTTGGTTCTTCCTGCTTGGCCAAGTTCGAGCCGATAGGGTTTTCCAATTTGCTGCTAATTGTCGTGTACGTCATGAAGCCCATCGCGGGGACGGCGAAGAGCATAAACACAGTCGCATAGACCATTTTCGGCACAGAGCGTTTTTGCTTTGGCAGGTGCTTAGTTGCTGAGTAGAATTCATTGAATACCGATTTGTCCAGCTTGTACGGTTTCGATACTGCCCTGTTTTGGTTGGTCGGCATGATCGGGTTGGCGCAGTATTCCGGCCATTCATAGGAGTATGTCCCGCGCCAGTCGGTGAACAGGTGAATATGCTTGTCGACGTTCAGCAGTACATGCGGATGCAAAAAGTGTGGATCTTGTGTCAGAAGCAGGAAATCAAGCGCGTGCTTGCGGTGTTTTCTCAGGTATTGGAGGAATTCCGGAATGGTTTTAAGGTGCAGTGCCGGCCACACGTCGGCGGCTTCGTCCACCACGATCAATGAATCCTCTTTAAGCGTTGTCAGCTCATAGACACCTTTGCGGCCTTCCACCGGCTCGGCTTCATTCCAGCGGTTTAAATCGTCATTGGTCAAATCGATGTGGCTGAATTTCAGATCCGGTATGCCATTGGTGTAAACAATTCTGCCTTTTTTCAATTCTGGCTTGATAAAGCTGGAAACGGCAAAGACGGTTTTTCCGGTGCCAGGCTTGCCGGTAACAAGGGTTATGCTCATTTCGGTATCACTCCCAGTTTGGGCAACAGTACGAAAGTAAGCCGGAAGCTGATCGCTCCTACAATGATGCCGATGCCTTGACCAAAACCGGCCAATCCGACGACCTGGAGAGCAAAAGACGGAAAAGCGTTGTAGTAGCCTTGCGCCATAGAAAAAAGCTGTGCCAGGACGGATTCCGACAGCACCATAAGTGATAAGGCCAACGCCGACACCCATGAGAGCGCGAACGGCCAAATAACCAATGCCAGCAGAAAGAAATGCACCTAAAGGAATTAAGATATTGAACATAGTTTTCTACGTGGTAGAGCCGCCACGTACCCCCGCAATGATATAAATGCCGATTAAGGTAGAAATGAGCAGCACAAAAGGATTGATCATGACGGCCGTATCGCATACCGGCTGCGTGGGTATGTGCATGGTCATGTGCAATAAAGGCACGTCGATATTGGGCGGACATGATCCGGAACCCCAGCTTGTTGAACCGAAAGTGTTAGGTACGTTGTAAGTGGGTAGCGTGGCTTCCGGGACGGTATCGAACGAAATAGTAAAGCCGGACGGCTGTTTCGTGTCCGGCTGGTTGGTGTAGCTGGTATTGGTCGTGCTGCTTATCTGCGTGTTGTTGGTGTCGTATTTGATCGTTGTTTTGGTTTCTTTGATGATGACGCGGCCAGGGTTGTCGCTTGTTCCAGCGTCTACGGGTTCGATTTCAGTCATAGTGTCCTCACGCCCGGTTACGTTGCCGTTTGAATCCTTTGTGGGTACGGAATCAAGGCCGAGACCTTTTTTCTGACCCGGTGTGAGCGTTGGAACCGAATCAGTAGGAAGCGGCTCATCAGCTTCGATCAGGTGAGGAGTCACACGGTCGTCATTAAGCTTAGGGGCTGCGTTGTTCCAATCTGATTCAGTAGTAGGAACAGGAGTGCCAGCAGGAGCAGGAACCCATTTTGTAAGGCGATACATATCAGCATAACCGTTGACGAAACCATCGGATTTTTGAGACATCTTGAATTTATAACCGAAACCACCTTCTACCACCGCATCTTCACTACAAAGCCGATTTGGTGAATTGCAAGCGTAATAATTGGCTTTACACTGGTTTATAGTGCCCTGCATCGTTGTCGAATGGGAGCAGATCCAAAGATCAGTGTCAGGATTTGGCAAAGTCTCGACAGGAGTAGTAAACCAAGCCCCAGCTTGGTTACAAATCATTGTAAGTTCACAGACCAAAGTAGCCGCGGTCAGCGTCAAACCGACTGGACCAGCTTTTTTTGCTAGACCAACCATCGCGGAACCCAAACGAGCAGTATTAATATTTGCAGTTTTGACAATGTCCATTGCAGTTATGCCCTTGGACGTTTGCACGAGCGCGGTGGATGTTGTCGTTATGCCTTTGGGTGCGCTGGTTAAAGATACTTTTGAGGAAGTACCGTCCAGATTCGTAAATGCTTTGGAGTAGGTGCCGTCAGCGCCTTTGATCCATCCGGCCAGATCGACGGCGCCGATTTCTGAAAAGCACAGCGATGGATAGAGAAAGCACAGAAAAGCGGTTAAGCGGTAAAAATGAGCCCTAAAGCCCCCAGGAAGGCCAGCATGTAGCCTAAGTCGTATATCCAGAGTTCCATTATTGAAACGCCTTGATGATTACCCGGACAGCGAAACCTGCAACCAGAACACCGGCGAGCTGCCAGTAAAAGGCGGTTTGATCGAGCAGAGTTACGTCACAGGGAATGTCAGTTGCGGCACCCGTGATAGCTGTCGTCACATCGGCGGGTACGGCTGCAAAGCTGATGGCTGGCAGCATTAAAAAGCAGAAGGTTAAAGCTACCGCCAGGGAACCGCGCGGATTGAAGGAACGGCGCATAATGTCGCCCTTCCCTAGATATTCGCCTTCGATGGCTGGCGAAAAGAAGGATTTGATATTGCGACCGACTGCCATCACGGCGTCTACAGATTTGCGGTACAGGTTTTTGATGGTTTGAAACATAGTTAAAGCTCCTTTGATTAATTGGTGCGGGATTGCACCCCATAAGACCCAACGCGGGACTTATGGGCTGGAATCACTCCCCTACTACTTTGAGTTGTGGTTGTTCATCTTCCAGGCTGTACCAATCCGGCATAGATAGGGGTTTCAGGTCGACAATCCGGACTTTCACGGGGAATTGCTCGATATTGCGCGGTTCCATGATGTCCATGCCGTATTCACGCAGGATTTTTGCGTGTCTGAAAAGTGTTGCCCGGTGCGCCATATTTGATAAATCTTGACCAGCTAACCATGCGGCAGCATAAATGCGACTCTTTGCGGGTATAGCGTCGAGGATGTCCGGCTCATCACTGCGATCGATACGATTAAAAATTTCCGTTTCATCCCGGAAAATCTTGATCAGCTTTTCATCAGTGATGTTTTCCAGCTTGTTCAAGCCTTCATCAAATAACAGCCGTTTTTTTAGTTCGATTTCCACGCGCACTACTCCTTGCTCTTTGCACCACAAGTAAACCGGATCGTCTTCACTGCAACCGTGTTTCAACATTTCAATGTGCTTGAGCATGTGACGGGTGTTTGACCACCAGACGGACTCATCCCCTGCCCGGCCTTTTTTCATTCTTGAAACAGACCGAGTTGCAAGCCATCGGATAAGGTGACGGGCTTGAGATTCTGAACCCGTCGCAAAGTTACAGGTGATGTCCAGACGAGATACTCGCGCACCAAATGATTCTGTGACATGCGTTGAAGCCCCCATTGTTCCGGAAGTAAAAGCTGGTAAGCCTCGATCCAGACAAATTCGATTAGCTTTATCAAGGGTTTGTTGCCATCCCAGGTTGAACAGATTGTCTTGACGAGAAAACCGGCCGACGTTTCCACTGAGTGATACATGCTTACCGTCACTTTTAAGCCTGATACTTGTTTCAAATGATCCCGGAAAAGTCGCGGGGCAAACTCTTTCATGGCGAGCATTGCCGATGGCGTCATAATTGACGATGATTCCGTTGCAATAGACTGGGAGTTGTTCGTCAGTCGTATGAAGTTGAGAAATGGTGATCCAATCGATAAAGATTTCATTTGCCATGTCCTTAACCGGGTATCTAAATTTGAGTAAAAAGTCGCAAATTGCGACTGAACGGACTAGTGTTACTATCCGATTAAGCAACTTTTGCCGGTTGAGCGGCGATGTTAGAAACACCGGTCACCATGTTTTTAATCTCGCCAAAGTGCAAGACCTGCTCAATGGTCAGATCGAGGTAAACGGGATCTTTCAGATTTTTGAAGTGGTGGAATATGGCGGGGTCTAGTTCCATTGTGGCCGGTACGGTGCCATACCCTTCTTCTTGATTGTAGGTGCCTTGTGAAACATTCTGAACTTGAACTATATGATTACTTGAAAATCATAAAGCGAGTAAATTCTTGCGCAATATCGAGCAAGTAATTGATTGCTGTAAATAGGAAAAACATACTATAAATATGAAAAAGTACATTGAAGATGCAGAAAAAAAGTAGGAATACAGACTGTAATTAGCGAAGATACTAGGAGTTTCAGCTAGTTATATAAGATTAATAAAAGCTGGAAAAAGCGGATTATCGGCTGACATGTGCATAGTATTGGCCGATTTTATTGGAGCTGATCGACTGGAAGTTATCGCAGGAAGTAATTTAGTTACGGAAAAAGAAAGATTCTTGAAAGCTGTTTCCGGAAAGTAAAATGAAAAACAATTTAATCGAATTGACCAGATGTCGCACAATTGGTAAGTTTTAAATTCTCACTTCAAGTATTTCGGAAGTACAAAATCAAGTTTCGCTTTTGGTCGATACTGGTAATCGCATGACTAATGGTTCATTTAAAATTCTGACTTATAATATCCATAAAGGGTTTAGCGCTACTAACTTGCGTTTCATTCTGCATGAAATCAAGAATTCGTTACGCTACGTCAATGCCGATATAGTTTTTCTGCAAGAAATACACGGTGAACATGCAATATCGAACAATCGATTCATTGACTGGCCCAATAACCGGCAATTTGAATTTCTAGCCGATCAAGTCTGGCACCATTATGCTTATGGTAAAAATGCTATTTATAAGTCAGGTCATCACGGCAATGCGATTTTGAGTAAATATCCCTTTGTTGAATGGGAAAATATTAATGTTTCATTATTTAAATCAGCGAGCCGGAGTTTGTTACATGGGACCATTCAAATTCCCGGAACGGATGAGAGAATTCATGTCATCTGCGTACATTTAGGATTATTTGAACAAGAGAGAGAGCGTCAGCTCTCAACACTGGTAAAACGCATCAATTCACATATTCCAGCAAACGAGCCACTGATTATTGCCGGTGATTTTAATGATTGGCGCGGTCGTGCCGAGCATTTTTTACATCAGGATTTAGGAGTTAAAGAGGCATTTAAAATTACCCATGGTGCTTATGCACGAACATTCCCTGCCTGGTTGCCCATGTTATCCATGGATCGAATTTATTATCGTGATCTGGATATTGTTAGTTGTGACTACCTTCAAGGGCAACCATGGCGTCATTTATCCGATCATATTCCATTGCTTGCAGAGTTTCGATTAACTTAACCATTCAGCTTGCTGATATCAAAGAAAAAATTAGTGATTAAATATTGTACTCAATGTTTAATCACAGATTCAGTTATACTTTCCTCGGCATTTGACTGTAAGACAGGCTGCGAAATTGGCGCAGGAAATAGTTCCGGTTTATGCTCCAGCGCGATGTCAAGCACTTGATCAATCCATTTAACTGGATAAATGGTTAGCTGACTCTTTACATTAGCTGGAATTTCGGTCAAGTCTTTCACATTCTTTTCAGGAATAATAACTGATTTAATACCACCGCGATGTGCCGCCAATAATTTTTCTTTTAAACCGCCGATTGGAAGCACTTCACCTCTGAGGGTAATTTCTCCAGTCATCGCGACATCAGCTCTTACAGCAATATTTGTAAGAACTGATACCATTGCGACACATATGCCAATCCCAGCACTCGGCCCGTCCTTGGGCGTTGCTCCTTCAGGAAGGTGAATGTGAATATCATTCTTTTGGTAAAAATCTTCCGCTATTCCTAGCAGATGAGAACGGCTCCGGACCACCGAAAGCGCTGCCTGAATAGATTCTTGCATCACTTCACCAAGTTGCCCGGTTGTGATAGTTTTTCCTTTTCCTGCCAGCACCACTGCTTCAATAGTGAGTAATTCACCGCCAACCTCGGTCCAGGCCAGGCCAGTTACCTGCCCAACTTGATTTTTTTCTTCTGCTACGCCATAAGTATAACGTCTTACGCCTAAGAATCTGTCGAGATTACGAGAAGTAACGGTAATTTTATTTTTACCTTTTTTGAGCAACATTGCTTTCACGGCTTTGCGGCAAATTTTTGAAATTTCCCGCTCCATTGCACGCACGCCCGCCTCTCTCGTGTAGTAACGCGCAATATCCCGCAACGCAGATTCCGAAACAGTCAGTTCATTTTCCTCAAGTCCATGATTTTGCATCTGTTTTGTTAATAAGTAGCGTGTCGATATATTCAGCTTCTCATCTTCCGTATACCCTGATAATTGAATGACTTCCATGCGATCAAGCAGCGCGGGTGGAATATTCAATGTATTTGCAGTGGCTACAAACATCACATCGGACAAGTCGTACTCTACTTCGATATAGTGATCGACAAACGTGCTATTTTGTTCAGGATCAAGAACTTCCAGCAGAGCAGATGCTGGATCTCCACGGAAATCCATACCCATCTTATCGACTTCATCGAGCAAGAATAGTGGATTCTTGACACCAACCTTGCTCATATTGTGCAAGATCTTACCCGGCATTGATCCGATGTAGGTTTTTCTGTGGCCGCGAATTTCAGCTTCATCGCGCACACCACCTAATGACATGCGCACAAATTTCCGGTTTGTGGCATGAGCGATCGATTGCCCTAATGAAGTTTTACCAACACCCGGAGGACCAACCAAGCAAAGAATCGGTGCCTTCAGTTTACTGACACGTTGCTGAACCGCAAGATATTCAACGATCCGTTCTTTTACTTTTTCCAAACCATAATGATCTTTTTCCAGTCTTGCTTCTGCCGCTTTAAGGTCCTGATTGATCTTACTTTTCTTTTTCCAAGGCAAAGTTACCAGTGCATCAATATAATTACGCACTACCGTTGCTTCGGCAGACATTGGGGACATCAAGCGCAGTTTTTTTAATTCCGATTCGGCCTTGGCGAGCACTTCTTTCGGCATTTGAGCAGACTTGATTTTTTTCTCAATTTCATCGATGTCTGCACCATCTTCGCCCTCGCCTAATTCTTTCTGAATAGCTTTTACTTGCTCATTAAGATAGTAGTCACGCTGACTTTTTTCCATCTGGCGCTTAACTCTACCGCGAATACGTTTTTCAACTTGTAAAATATCTAATTCAGTTTCTAACAATCCTAATAAATGTTCCAGGCGTTTAGATACTTCAAAAATTTCAAGTACTTCTTGTTTTTGCTCAAGTTTTAACGGTAAGTAGGCAGCAATCGTATCAGCAAGACGGCCGGCATCATCAATGCCTCCCAACGAAGTAATGATCTCCGGCGGAATTTTTTTATTGAGTTTCACATATTGATCAAACTGAGTCAGAATAGCGCGGCGCATCGCTTCCACTTCCGGATTTTCCGTGGTATCGGATCGGATTTGCACTGCTCTGCCAGAATAATGAGTTTCAGAGTCAACTAACTCCTGAATACGAGCCCGGTGATTACCTTCCACCAGAACCTTGACGGTACCGTCAGGCAACTTCAGCATTTGCAACAAGCTGGCAATACTGCATACATCGTAAAGATCTTCAGGAGCAGGGTCATCCTTTGACGCTACTTTTTGGGCAACCAGCAGAATATTCTTATTCGACTCCATAGCCAGTTCCAGTGCTTTGATGGATTTCTGTCTACCGACAAATAATGGAATAACCATATGCGGAAAAACAACTACGTCTCGCAAAGGCAATAGCGGCAGTATCAACTGTTCAGAATCTTCAATTAAAGAAGTCATATCCACTCATTAAATAAATTCACAACTGATTAATAAAATATGTGCACAAACTAGAAATACAAGATGACTATCAAAAACACCAGCACATGTTAGCTATCTGTAAATACTTCATATAATGTCGGTATCAATATGCTTGGTTCTTTACAGATAGCATTACCAATCAAGTTTTTTCAATTACTTGGAACGCTTAGCAATTTTTGGTTGATCCGAGTAGATTAAAATTGGTTTGATATCATCATTGGTCGAGTTATAGTCAATGACTACTTTTGTCACATTTTCGAGCGACGGAAGATCATACATAATATCCAGCAATATTTCTTCAAGAATTGAGCGTAAACCACGCGCACCGGTTTTACGTGTTAAAGCCTTCTTAGCAATGGCTTTAAGTGCTGGCTCCCGGAACTCTAAATCAACGCCCCCTTCCATATTGAACATTTTCCAATATTGTTTAACGAGTGCATTCTTCGGTTCCGTTAAAATTTGAATCAATGCCGCTTCGTTGAGCTCTTCCAATGTGGCAACCACTGGTAAACGCCCAACAAACTCGGGGATCAAACCAAATTTTACTAAATCTTCAGGTTCTACTTGTTGCAGCACCTTATTCATATCTTTGCGTGTATGGCTTTTTACATCGACGCCAAAACCAATTCCACCTTTTTCGGTACGCGCCCTGATCACTTTATCGAGACCGTCAAATGCGCCACCGCAAATGAACAGAATATTGGTTGTATCGACTTGGATAAATTCTTGATTAGGATGCTTCCGTCCACCCTGAGGAGGAACCATCGCAATGGTGCCTTCGATTAATTTCAATAATGCCTGTTGCACGCCTTCACCGGAGACATCACGTGTAATGGATGGGTTATCCGATTTGCGTGAGATTTTATCGATTTCATCAATGTAAACGATACCACGTTGCGCTTTCTCGGCATCATAATTACATTTTTGCAGTAATTTCTGGATAATGTTTTCTACGTCTTCACCGACATAACCTGCTTCGGTCAAGGCCGTAGCATCAGCCATAATGAAAGGAACATCCAAGAGCCGGGCTAAGGTTTGCGCCAGCAATGTTTTACCCGAACCTGTTGGACCGACAAGCAGAATGTTGCTTTTTGATAGCTCGATATCATCGGTTTCATCCGATTTTGTTACATTTCTCAGCCGCTTATAATGATTATAAACTGCAACAGAAAGAATTTTCTTCGCGGACTCCTGCCCGATTACATATTGATCAAGTATCTGGCAGATCTCACGAGGTACCGGCAAGTTTGATTTGACTAACTTGGTTGCCTCATCACCTTGCATTTCTTCGCGAATGATGTCATTGCATAAATCGATACATTCATCGCAAATAAAGACCGAAGGGCCTGCAATCAGTTTTCTTACTTCATGCTGACTCTTGCCACAAAAAGAACAATAAAGAAGTTTCTCGCTACTAGCTTTGTCTGGCATATTTTTGTCCCACCGTAATCGAGTTTAGGTAACCGTGTTTAAACAAATTTTGCACAAGCATTCGTCAACTTGCGCTTACATCTCTTTGTGCCAATACCGCATCTACTAATCCATAACTTACAGATTCCGTAGCGCTCATAAAATTATCACGATCTGTATCTTTTTCGACATCGGAGACCGGGCGCCCGGTGTGTTTTGCCATGATCTCATTTAATCGAGCTTTAAGATATAATATCTCACGTGCATGTATCTCGATATCCGAAGCCTGCCCCTGAAAACCTCCAAGCGGTTGATGAATCATGACGCGTGAATTCGGCAAACAATAACGCTTACCTTTCGCGCCCGCCGTTAAAAGTAATGCTCCCATACTTGCTGCTTGACCGATGCATAAAGTACTGACATCCGGTTTTATATACTGCATTGTGTCATAAATGGCCAAACCGGCGGATACCATTCCTCCCGGAGAGTTAATATAAAAATGAATATCTTTTTCTGAATTTTCAGATTCAAGAAATAAAAACTGTGCAACTACCAGATTTGCACTGGTTTCGGTAACGGGGCCGACCAGGAAAACAACTCTTTCCTTTAATAAGCGCGAATAAATATCATAAGCACGCTCACCGCGTCCGCTGGTTTCTATCACCATGGGAATCAATCCCAGGTTCCTTGGTTCCAGATCATGCATATTATCAAAAATTTGCTTCATTTCAGGATATCCCCATCAGCTCGTCGAAAGTTACGGTTTTGTTGATTAATTTTATTTTTCCGAGCGCCCAATCCACTACATTTTCTTCCAGAGCTAATGATTCTGCTTCTTGTAATCGTTCTGAAGAAGCATAATGCCATTTAACAACCTGTTCCGGATTTTCATAACTTTGTGCTGCATCTTCTATAATTCTGCGAACCTGTTCCGGAGCTGCTTTCAGCGCATGCACTTTTACTAGTTCCGCCAGAATCAACCCCAGTTTTACGCGATATTCCGCTTTTTCTTTAAACAGATCCGATGACAGCGATATTTCCTTGGATTTCATTCCGCGTGCTTCCAAATCGCTTTTCGCGTTTTGCAGCAACCTTTCTTTTTCTTGATTAATCAATACATTTGGTGCATCGATCTGGGTCGTGCTCAATAACACCTGCATAATTTGTTCTTTTAGTTTTGACCTGGCTCGCTTGGAAACTTCACGTTCAAGATCTTTTTGTATACCCTCGCGCAGCTTTTGAAGATCTCCATCGGGGATACCTAACGATTTGGCAAATTCGGCATCGATAGTTGGCAATACCGGTTCTGCCAATTCATTCAATGTAACTTCAAAAGTAACGGTTTTTCCAGCAATTTCTTTACCATGATAATCTTCAGGAAAAACCACATCAAATGATTTACTGCTACCGGCTTGCATATCAATGAGCGCAGCTTCAAAATCCTTTAGAAATTTTCCATCGCCCAGAATCAAGTACACATCGTTAGATTTACCACCTGCAAAATCATTTCCATCGATGGTGCCGTGATAATCGATCTTAACCCGATCGCCCTTTTTTGCAGGACGATTGGCCGGTTGATAGGCCACGCGCTGTTTACATATCATATCAAGCGTCTTGTCGATATCCGTTTCACTAACTTTCACAGTGGGCTGCTCAATACTCTGGTTACTTAAATCACCCAATACGATCTCGGGGTACACTTCAAATATTGCGCTTACGGTATATTGCGAGTCGTTGCCATCAGCCGCTTTAGCTTCAAAGCGCGGATAGCCGGCCACTTGCAAGTTCTGCTGCTGAACAGTGTCTTTGAACTCTTTATGCACCGCATCGTTCAATACATCTTGCTGAACCTGCACTCCATACATTTGAGTAATTATTTTCAATGGGACTTTTCCAGGGCGAAAACCATGCAATTTGGCTGTTCTCGCCAGCCGCTGCAAGCGGTTATCAATTTCACTCTGTAATTTCTCCAGAGAAATTGTAATATCAAAACGACGTTCTAGTGCACCGAGGTTTTCTACATTTGATCCCATTCAAGTTCCCGACTGATTAAATATTTTTCAATATATTGCAATAACATCCGGTTATTTCTTGATATACCGGACAACCGGATAAAAAGATTGCTGCTAAAGATAATTTGGTGCGAAAGGGGGGACTCGAACCCCCACACCTCTCGGCGTCAGAACCTAAATCTGGTGCGTCTACCAATTCCGCCACTTTCGCAAGTCAATTTATTGTAACGATTATACCTTTTAATCCCGCTGATCGCAGCCAGATCATTCAATTACCGTACTAATTAGCACGGGACAGTTTGCCCGCTCACACCTTTGCTGTCCGGCCCCATCAAATACAGATAGGCTGCCATTAAATCTTCCGGGCGGCGCATCGTTTGTTTGACTTCGCCAGGATGCGTCATAATCCGTTGCGGTGAATTGACAATCCCGGGCACAATAGAATTCATGCGTAAATTGGGCAATGTTTCCCATTCATCGGCTTGTATCTTCATCAAAGCGTGAACCCCTGCGTTGGCTACGGCAAAACCACCCCAATACGCCGAAGGATTCAGTCCGTGCGAATTGGTTGTCATGATCACACTCGCATCCGGTGAAGTTTTCAATAAGGGCAAACACGCTTTTGTGAGCGCGAAGCGCGCGATCAGATTTACCTGAAGCAACGAGCGAAACTGTGCAACCGACTGATGTTCCAACGGACTTAAACCTGGCAGCAAGGCTGCATTATGCAAAATTCCATCCAGCCGGCCGAGTTGTTCCACAATCGCTTGCGCCAGTGTGGCGAAATCTTTGTCCTCGGCTTTTTCGAGATCAAGTGGATAAATAAGCGCTTGCGCTTTACCGAGTGCTTCAATCTCATCGTAAACAGTTTCCAGCTTTTTAACTTTACGCCCATGCAAAATCACGGTAGCGCCATGATTTGCATACGCCAAAGCTGCCGCACGCCCCAACCCCTGTCCTGCGCCAGTCACCAGAATAACGCGATTGAGCAATAAATCTGCAGGTGGTGAGTAGTTTTCTATTTTATCCATACCGTAGAATTTATCACGACAATACATTTTCAGATAAAAATATAACGCCTGATAAGTATCTCTATTCCTCCAATCGAAATTCCAGTTGCATAAAAAAACAGACTCCAAGAAATATTGGAGTCTGTTTCGGTATCAAAACTCTAAGTTGCGCTGGAATAGTAATTATTACATATCCATGCCACCCATACCGCCCATACCGCCCATGCCACCCATACCGCCGCCGGCTGGTGCTTCTTCCTTCGGCAATTCAGCGACCATAGCATCAGTAGTCAACATCAGGCTGGCAACCGAAGCCGCATTTTGTAACGCAGAACGGGTTACTTTGGTAGGATCCAGCACGCCCATTGCAACTAAGTCACCATATTCACTGGTTGCGGCATTGTAACCAAAATTACCTTGCCCTTCCGCAACTTTGTTGACCACAACAGAAGGTTCATCACCGCAGTTAGTGACAATCTGGCGCAATGGCTCTTCAAGAGCACGCAGTACGATTTTAATACCGGCATCTTGATCATGATTGTCGCCTTTGGTTTTCTTTACAATCGGGATCGTGCGCAACAGTGCTACGCCACCGCCCGGTATCACGCCTTCCTCAACCGCTGCACGGGTTGCATGCAGTGCATCTTCAACACGCGCTTTTTTCTCTTTCATTTCAACTTCAGTTGCAGCACCGACCTTGATCAATGCAACACCGCCCGCCAGTTTGGCGACACGTTCTTGCAATTTTTCTTTATCGTAATCGCTGGTCGCTTCTTCAATTTGCGTGCGAATTTGTTTCACGCGCGCTTCGATCGCTTTAGCATCGCCCGCGCCATCAATGATGGTGGTATTTTCTTTGCCGACTTCGATACGTTTTGCTTGTCCCAAGTCATTGAGCGTTGCTTTTTCAAGTGTCAGACCTACTTCTTCCGCAATCACGGTACCACCGGTCAAGATGGCAATATCTTCCAGCATGGCTTTACGGCGATCACCGAAGCCAGGCGCTTTAACCGCGCAAGTTTTAAGAATGCCGCGGATATTGTTGACCACCAGAGTAGCCAGCGCTTCGCCATCGACATCTTCCGCAATAATTAACAGCGGTTTGCCTGCTTTTGCGACTTGTTCCAATACCGGTAATAAATCGCGGATGTTGGAGATTTTTTTGTCGTGCAGTAAAACAAATGGATTATCAAGCAGTGCAATTTGTTTTTCCGCGCTGCTGACAAAATAAGGCGATAGATAACCGCGGTCAAATTGCATACCTTCCACGACTTCCAGCTCATTTTGCAATCCGGAACCGTCTTCTACCGTGATCACGCCTTCTTTACCGACTTTTTCCATTGCATCGGCAATGATTTTGCCGATTTCGGTATCGGAGTTCGCGGAAATACTGCCCACTTGCGCGATTTCTTTCGCTGTCGCACAGGGTTTCGACAGTTTTTTCAATTCGCCGACAGCTGCGGTCACAGCTTTATCAATGCCTCGTTTGAGGTCCATTGGATTCATACCGGCTGCTACATACTTCATGCCTTCTTTGACAATCGCTTGCGCTAACACGGTTGCCGTGGTGGTTCCATCGCCTGCTACATCCGACGTTTTGCTGGCCACTTCCTTCAGCATCTGTGCGCCCATATTTTCGAATTTGTCTTTTAATTCGATTTCTTTCGCCACTGACACACCGTCCTTGGTAATCGTTGGCGCGCCATAAGAGCGATCCAACACCACATTACGGCCTTTCGGACCCAATGTCACTTTAACCGCATCAGCTAAAATATTAACACCGGCTACCATTCTATGACGTGCTGAATCACCAAACTTCACTTCTTTTGCTGACATAACTTTTCTCCTAATCTCTCAACAACATATTGTCTTTAGCGAATATTGAACCGGTGCAATTAGCCTTCAATTACACCCATGATATCTTCTTCCCGCATGACCAAAAGTTCTTCACCTTGAACTTTGACAGACTGTCCGGCATATTTTCCAAACAATACTTTGTCACCCACTTTAACTTCCAATGGACGCACTTTTCCATCATCGCCGACCTTTCCTTTTCCTATTGCTAGAATCTCACCTTGATCAGGTTTTTCTGCGGCGCTGTCTGGGATAACAATACCTGAAGCGGTTTTGCGTTCATCTTCCAATCGCTTGACAATCACACGATCATGCAAAGGGCGAATTTTCATACTGTTTTCTCCTGTTAAAATTAAAAAGCCAAAATTTATGAAATACTCAGTATTTCATGTATAAATCTCTAATAAGTCAGAATGCTGATACGCGAGTGAGATGGCATTAGCACTCATTAACTATGAGTGCTAATAATAGGGGCTTTGACTCGGAATTTCAAGATCAAGTTACAAGAATATTTTCTAATACATTGTAATAAATAGAATAAAAATAGATTCTGTATGAAAAATTCTATTTTTGTTTTCTACTTTTGCGAACGCTAATTAAAGGCATGGCGGTTTTTCCGGCATTTATTCCGCGATGACTCCACCACCAAGACATACCCTACTTTCATAAATCACGACCGACTGTCCCGGTGTGATGGCCCATTGCTGTTGCGCGAAATCGATCTGGCAATAATTTTGCGACAATTCTGTGATGGCACATGGAGCATCAACTTGGCGGTAGCGTGTTTTGGCGGCATAGACCCAATTGCAGTGCGGCTGCTTGCCGCTAATCCAGGTCAAATCGGTAGCTTTCAGCGATGGGTGGAGCAGATCCGGATGATCATGCCCTTGCACTGCAATCAACACATTCCGGGCCATATCCTTGGCGGATACGAACCATGGCTCATCGTTGCCATCGCGTGTGCCGCCGATGCCGAGCCCCTGCCGCTGTCCGATGGTGTAATACATCAATCCTACATGCTGACCGATCACTTTGCCTTCAGGTGTTTGAATTTCGCCCGGTTCGTGCGGCAGGTAGCGATTGAGAAACTCCCGGAAAGGGCGTTCGCCGATGAAGCAAATACCGGTGCTGTCTTTTTTGGAAGAATTGGGCAAGTTCAATTCCCGGGCGATCTTCCGCACCTCGCGCTTATACAGATGTCCGATCGGAAATAAGGTATTGGCGAGTTGTGTTTGATTGAGGCGATACAAAAAATAACTTTGATCTTTAGTACCGTCTTCGCCTTTTAGTAATTGAAATATGCCGTTAACCTCACGCACCTGCGCATAGTGGCCGGTTGCAATATAATCCGCCCCCAGTTTATACGCATGATCGAGAAAAGCCTTGAATTTGATTTCGGCGTTACACAACACATCGGGATTAGGCGTCCGCCCCGCTTGATACTCGGCCAGAAAATGGGAAAAAACCCGGTCTTTGTATTCAGCGGAAAAATTGACCACTTCAATCGGAATATCGATGACATCCGCAACCGATACCGCATCGAGAAAATCCTGGCGGGAAGAGCAGTATTCATCGGTATCGTCGTCTTCCCAGTTTTTCATGAACAGACCGACAACATCGTAGCCCTGCTGTTTCAGCAAGTAAGCCGCCACAGACGAATCAACACCGCCGGACATGCCAATGACAACACGGTATTTTTTCATCGCATCACGACTCATAGTGTATCAGCAGCTCCAGCGGATAGCGTTTGCCCGCCAGATGGTCACAAATACATTGCATCACCAGCGGACTGCGGTGCTGCTGAATCATCCGATTCACTTCATCCAAACTATACCAAGAAGCCCGCAAAATGCCCGTGTCCAGTACACGCTCCGGATCGTGATGCGTCACATGCCCGCCGAACGCGAAACGGATATACGTGGTATCGACGCGATGCGAGTGCCAATGATAAATACCCACCAGATATTCGGGAACAAAGGTATACGCGGTCTCCTCCAGCGTTTCCCGGATAGCGCCCTGAATAATGGACTCTCCCGGATCTAAATGCCCTGCCGGTTGATTTAAAAATAAACCGGCGCCGGCTTCGGGTTCTTCCTCAACAAGCAGATATTTACCATCGTGTTCAACAACGGCCGCAACCGTCACATTGGGTTTCCAGATCATCATTTCGGGTATGTAGAATTAGTATGTGCGATATCGCGCGATCAATATGCTGTGAGTGTAAATACTGCGTATTATCGCATTGCCACTTTGAAATCTGGTGAAATCAGATAGAATTTTTACGATCCTGCTGCTGAGATAACTGAATTGAGGAAAATTGCTGCAATATCTTGTCCAGTTGCGCAACGTCAAAAGGTTTGCTGAGATGCCCATCCATCCCGGCGGCAAAACATTCTTGTTTGATGTGATCCAACGCGTGGGCTGTCAAGGCTACAATGGGTACAGGCGTTAAATTTTTTCGCTGTTCAAGTGCACGTATTTGCCGCGTCGCTTCAAATCCGTCCATGACGGGCATATTACAGTCCATCAAAATCAAATCGAAGCGCCGGGAAGAAAATGCGTCAATCGCTTCGACACCATTATTGACCAGCGTTACTTCACAGTTTAAACGCTCCAGCATCGCTTTACTGACTAACTGGTTAACATCGTTATCTTCGACCACTAAAATACGGGGCCGGTCTTCAGTCGCAGTTTGGGATCGCGTTTGCGGCAATTCATTGGGTTTCGCTAGCGCGGCGTCGGCAATTTCATAGCGTAACGGCAGGCGTGCGCAGAACCTGGATCCCGCGCCGATTTCACTGGATACTGTGATGGAACCTCCCATCAACGATAACAAATTGCGGGTGATGACGAGACCGAGTCCGGTGCCGCGAATATGCTGCGTAGCTTCACCGACTTGCGAAAATTCCTGAAACAACCGTGCCTGATTCTCGGTGGAAATGCCAATGCCGGTATCCGTCACCGTCAGCTCCAACACAATACCGCTGCGATCCGCAATCTCTGTGCAACTGATTAATAATTTAACCTCGCCTTGCTGAGTAAACTTGAATGCATTGCCAAGCAAATTAAATAAAATTTGCTTGATCCGATCCGGATCGCCAATCAAGTTACGGGAAGGATGACAATCGAAACTGACTATGAAATTTAACGATGTTTCTTTTGCTTTGGTGCGAAATAATGCATGAACTTCATCGATCAACCCCGGCAAATCAAACGAACGGTTAACGATACTCAGTTTGTGCGCCTCTATTTTGGCGAAATCCAGAATATCATCGATAATCCGCAACAGAGTCCGCCCGGAATTACGGATGACATTCAGATGGTTGATTTGCTCCGGGTTTAGCGGAGTCGTTGCAAGTATCTCCGTCATCCCCAGCACACCGTTCATCGGTGTGCGGATTTCGTGACTCATTGCCGCCAGAAAAGCCGATTTTGCTCTGTTGGCATTCTCCGCTTGCAGCCGGGCTTGCTCCAAATCCACCGCTTGCTTCTCCAATTGCACCGCCTGCTGCCGTGCAATCCAATAATTTTCATGCTGCAACTTACCGTTGTGCACGGAAAAAACAAAGTAAGCAAGTCCAATGATCAACATCACCCAGCCGCTATCATCGGGAATAAATAACACGAGACTGATCAGGCTGGGTGCATAAACCAGCAGAGCAAAGACGAGCATAAGGCGGATGCGAGGTGAAGTCGCTGCGATACCGCCGGCAATAAAACCCACGGTGGAAATAACCGCCAGGATTACCCCGTTATCAATGGCATGGATCGATAGAAAAATCCAGCTCAGAAAAACACCCCATGTGAATGAGGTTGCAATATAAACCGCTGAGATTGAACGCTCAATCCGGGATTTATTATTTAAATGCGAACCGGTTACTTGTTTATAAATGACTAAGCGCAGTATTGCTAAAACCAGGAAAATGATTGCGAAGACAACGTTATACGGCTGCGCGCTCAGTACGGACGATGTCAATATAATGGCACTGCAACAGAGCACATAAAACATTCCACCCCACCGCATGCGCCCCGCCATATCCCGATTGGTGCTGATACGTACCCGTTCAAGATTCGCCACCTCCGGATCCGACCAGAAACTTTTGCTTTGCTTCAAAATACGTTAATTCCTACGTCCAAATGACATCGACTCCACGAATTGCTGCTGATAAAGAATTTGGAAATCAGAAAATTCAATATCAATTCATAAAATTAAAATGAAGCAGTAAGATAAATCTGAAAATGACCATCATAAAGAATAAATTAATTTAGTTCCATCGGGAGCTTGCTTTATTCGCAATTTAGCGCATAGAAACTAGCCAAAAAGCACACTAATCGGTATGATGCGACCTGCAAGTCAATGGAGGTGTGGCCGAGCGGTTTAAGGCAGCAGTCTTGAAAACTGCCGTAGGGGTGACTCTACCGTGAGTTCGAATCTCACCGCCTCCGCCAGGAACCTGTTTTACACCGTCCAAATACATACACGAAACCCGCATGAATCCTAGAGTTTAGCGGGTTTTTTGTTTTGTGCTGTACATTCCCATCTATTGCAATCCACTACATTTTGTTGGTATATTAAGGGCAAAAATACCAACACACAGGAAAATGTACCAACAATACTGATTTTTCTTATAAGAATCAGGCATGTTTTGTCGGTATTACCTTAGTGAATATATCAACATTCAATAAAATATACCAACACATCGCGATACCATGAAACTTACCGATACAGCGATAAGGAAAGCAAAGCCGCAAGCCGCGCCGTATAGGATGGCGGACGGCGGCGGCATGTATATTGAGGTAAACCCTAACGGCTCTAAATACTGGCGGATGGCCTACCGCTTTTCTGGCAGGCAAAAAACTCTAGCACTTGGTATCTATCCCGATGTAACCTTGGCCGAAGCACGTGAGCGACGCACTGAGGCAAGAAAGTTGCTTGCTAATGGTGCCGATCCAGGCGCAGTAAAGCAAACTCAAAAGAAGCAATCCAAGATTGCAGCGGCCAATTCGTTTGAATTGATAGCGCGTGAATTTCATAAACTAAAAACGCCCACATGGTCAACCAGTCACGCGACAGACTGGATAAAAACGCTTGAGCGTGAAATCTTTCCAAAATTTGGCGATTCACCTATAGCAGAAATTGATGCACCTGAAGTACTAGACGCTATACGGGCAATCGAAGGACGTGGAGCCCATGAAGTAGCTGCAAGAGTATTGCAAAGAGTGCGTGCGGTATGTGCTTATGCAATCGCAACCGGACGGGCACGGCATAACCCGGCTTCAGAAATCAAGGGCGCACTTGCACCGCAACCCAAAGTAAAACACTTCGCGGCATTGACGGAAAAAGAACTGCCGGAATTCTTGCGCGCAGTAGCAGCATATCCATGCTATCCGTTAACCAAAGCAGCCACACGTCTATTAATGCTGACATTTGTTCGCACTGGCGAGGTAAGAGGCGCTAAATGGTGTGAGTTTGATCTTAACGATAAGATATGGACAATACCAGCGGAACGCATGAAAGCGCGTGAACCGCATGTTGTGCCGCTATCACGTCAAGCGATAGAAACACTAATGGAATTGCACCAGCTTACCGGGCATGATGAGCATTTATTCCCCAGTCGCACTGGCAACGGCAGAACAATTAGCGAGAACACAGTATTAAAGGTTATTGAACGCCTTGGCTATAAAGGACGCATGACCGGGCACGGTTTCCGCACCATCGCTTCTACATACCTTAACAGCGTAGGCATGATCCGGCCTGACATAATCGAGGCGCAGCTAGCCCATACAGACGGCAACGCAACACGGGCGGCATACAATCGAGCTGATTATATGGAGTATCGCACCGCCATGATGCAATTTTGGGCAGATACATTGGATGCTATGCAGGCAGTTGAGAAATTGCCTAAATGGATTGATTACGAACTACATAGCTTAGATTACCGGGCGGCGCAGGTGATACCGATGCGCGCCAAGTTATAGAGCAACACCGCGCCTGACGGATTCAGGCAATAAGCGGGGTTCCAGGTGTTTCCGCACCTGATAACCCCTAACCACAACGCAAACTAAATAGGAGTTTGAATCATGGCTGATAAAGATTCTACCAGCAACACAGAAAAAACAATTGCAATAGACTGCGATTCGTTCAACAAAGCGACTTTGATGTTATCAAGGGCACACGGAATTCTTGATGCGCTTTTTACATTGACCGCGCATGGTACACACGAAGAGCTCATGGAGCATTCTTTAACCAGCAACATTGATGCGGCAATGGTATCGATTAAAGAAGCCCAGGAATTGTTAATCAGAGAATAAAGCAAGACTCAAGCAATAGCCACCCCTAGCCCGACGGGGCGAAAAGCGGAGACCTTCACCGCCGGGGTGGACTTCATGAAGGGCATTTGAAGGGGTGTGCAGTGAATGAAGTTTTATTAAACCGTCTTAAAAGACAAGTTACTTCCGATCTTGTAGATTTTTTACCAAAAGGATGCTTTAAGCTTGAACAAAATTTAAGCGTCAACAAAAAAGAACTTTCTTGGGGTGAGAAATGGGAGATTATGGCCGCTCATTTTGGAAATAAACTTCTTTATGAATCGGATAGCAACATCAAAAACCTAAAACCAAGGCAGTATGCAGCAGCAGAAGTTTTATATGCCATCGGAAATTTAACTGATCCCGAAATCGCTGAGGCGGAATCAAAAAAGAACCTTCATGTAGCAATTCAAGAATATCTCGAATATTTGGAAGAGCAAGAAACGAAGCCTTTCAAATCATTATTGCAGGCCGGTGTCGAGCCACAAAAAGAATTAAAGCCAATAAGTTCAAAGCATGAGCCGCATACGGCTGTAGGTAAGCTAACTGTTGAAGCTGCGGTGGAAATTGAGCGCTCAACCGGAAGATGCGCAACAAAAAAAGCCGTGATGGAAAAACTTCAAGAATGGGCTGATGGCGGCTGTCACCCTGATGTATTACTGAGATCCAATAAAACTTGTAAGAGTGTTACTTGGCTGACGGGGAAGAGCGATAAAAAAGAATTCACTATTGAAGCATGTGCAAAAACACTTGAAAAATGGAATCGAGAGCGACTTTAAGCAGAATCTAAGGACAGTAAGCAGACACTAAGCCCGCTAAGTACAGCGGGCTTTTTTTGTGTCCGAAAATGCGCGTAATCCAAGGCAGTTTATTTGGATTCACTCAAACTTTATAGGACACAATGAAATGATTCATGACATCAACCCAGCCGGATTTAGCCGGGAAAAAGTAATTTTGCAACTAATTCCCTTGTCGCACTCGACCCTTTGGAACCATGTGAAAAATGGAAAATTCCCAAAGCCTGTAAAACTTTCTGAAAACGTCACCGCATGGCGAAATCAGGACGTGATCGCATGGATTACCGAAAAATCAGGGGGCGCAGAATGAGCAAACTTGCGCTAATTGCCGTCCAAAACGCACACACAGATTTAGACGTGGCAGAGAAATCACTTGCCGTCTGGCGCTGCACGGGTCGCTATTCAATCCCATTTTATAAAGTAGGTCGCCATGTGAAGTATCGCAAGAGCGACCTTGAGGCATGGTTAGAGAGCCGCTGCCGCAGCAATGGCGCAACCGCTTAATAAACCCAAATTTATAACTGATTAATTATTGGAGTCAAAAAATGACTATTGAACTGACCACTGCACTGAAAAACCTTTTTGATCCACGACAACAAGGCGAATCACTTTCCCAGAAAAACACAGCGGCAACTGCTGACGTTAACTTGCTGCGTAAACAACGCGACGAAGCCGGTATAAATCTTGTCACTCTCGAAAAAAAGCACATTCTTGACCAAGCTACCGACAAGGAATTAGCGGGAGCACAAAAACTTTTCGATGAACTGGAAGCTAGATTATCAGCATCAATCAGGCGCCTTGAATTGATTCATGAAGCAATTTCCGAAAATGATTTGAAAATTTCAGCAGCCGCCCAAAACCTAAAAATTGCTCGCCGTGATTTTTGTGTCCAAATAAGCAACGAAAAGCTCCAAAAAATCAAGGAAAGCAAGCAGTTTCGAGATTTGCTTTTGGAAGCGATGGCCGCATTCGCTGCGAATGGTTCATATCATTGGACGCTCAACGTACACCGATTTGTTGAACAAAATTTGACGCGAATTCTGCCGGAAATCAGTGAAGACCAAGCGCGAGAAGCTGTCGAGAAGTTCAAGAAAGAAAACAGCCTGGAAGACTGAACCTAAAAGCGGGAACCGCGGCATCCATGCAAAAAACACAGCGGTTCCCAACAAGCAAACTTCTTTGGAGTAACTCAAATGTATACCCAAAATTTTAGCACAAAATCAAATAACTGCAACGACAATTTAATCGAAATTACAAGCAGACTGAAAGGCGGTATCAGGCGGCATAACGGCGGCATTTTAGCGTTCTGTCCGAGCCACGATGATCGGAAAGGTAGGAGTCTTGCTGTCAGCCTTGGCCGTCAAGATCAAGTATTAATGCACTGCTTTGCTGGCTGTTCTATTCATGAGATCACGCAAGCAATAGGATTGAATCCCGCCGATCTTTTCCCACCAAGCGATAATCCGCGCTATGAGAAAACTGCACGCAGCGGGTTTTCAGCGTGGCAGCTATTGCGGGCAATACACGCAGATTTGACCCGCTTATTAATCATCAGCAGCGATCTGAAAAAGATTGATGCTTTATCCGCTGACGACAGTCAATTTATATCCGAAGTAGTTTTGCGACTTAACGACAGCCTTTCATACTTGGAGGGCACAAGATGAGTTTACGCGAAAATGCTGAGCGGGTGTTAGAGTCAATCGAGCCCGCCATAAATCCAAGAAAACCGACACCCGAGCCATTACCGGAATTGCCCGAGGTAGTTCAGTTTGATTATGAATATCTTCCCGCCGTCATTCGTGATTACGTCAGGGATATTTCCGAACGGATGCAATGCCCGCCTGACTTTTCAGCAGTTAACACGTATGCGATGTTGTCTGCACCGATCGGCTGCAAGATTGGGATAAGACCGAAGCGCCGCGATAACTGGATAATTGTACCTAACCTTTGGGGGGCAACGATTGGCGGTAGCGGTGTGATGAAGTCGCCGAATAGAGGTGAGGTTTTAAAGCCACTCAAGCAACTGCAACACGATTTAGCGAGAGAAATAGATGAAGCTAATCGTGACGCAATCAATGGCCAGACTATCGCAGAAATGAGAGCCAGCGCGATCATGGCCAAAGCAAAAAAGGAGCTCAAGAAAAATCCCGATGCGGATATTAATGAGTTATTGAGAGCGGCAGCGACGGATGACGCGCCAGCAACTCAAAAAGCACCGCGCTTCATTACCAACGATGCAACCGCCGAAGCACTTGGTCAGCTCATGATTGAGAATCCGAACGGTATTCTATTTGAAGCCGATGAATTGATTGGATTACTCAAGAATCTGGATAAACAAGGACAGGAAGGCGCGCGAGCCTTTTATCTGACGGCAGCAGACGGCAATCAATCCTATACAATTGACCGGATTATGCGGGGCACTAACCTGCATATTGAATCCGCGTGTTTATCGATCATTGGCGGCATACAGCCGGGCGTTCTGAGCGAATATGTAAGGGAAGCATTATCAGGCGGCGCGGGTGCTGATGGCTTGCTTCAGCGGTTTGGTTTGATGGTTTACCCGGATATATCGCCAGTCTATCAATACATTGACCGATTCCCTGACAAATCAGCAAGACAAGCGGTTAATGATCTGGTGCGGAAATTGCACGGCCTGGATATTGAAGCCATGGCGACCATCGGCGAATTCTGCAAAACACCGTACCTTCAATTTGATGATGCCGCGCAGGAAATCTTTATCGAATGGCTTTGCAAACTTGAGACACGGTTACGATCCGGTGAAGATCATCCGGCCATAGTGTCGCATCTATCGAAATACCGGAAGTTAATCCCATCATTAGCGCTAATCAATCATTTGTGTGATAGCAATGAGCCGAAAGTCTCTGAAGCATCGTTGCTGCGTGCATTGGCATATAGCGAGTATTTAGAGAGCCATGCGCGGCGGGTATACAGTCATGGCACACAGCCCGGCATAGATGCGGCCAAGACAGTATTGGCAAAGTTGAAAGCGGAGAAATTAAGCAACCCATTCTCATTACGCGATGTTTATAAAAATCACTGGGCTGGCATTGATACGCCAAAGAAAGCGCAATCTGCAATAGATGTGTTGCTTGATTACAGTCACCTAACAAAAGAAGAAATTTTTACTGATGGCAGACCAACAACCTCATATCACTGGGTAAAGGTGAAATTATGAGTGGTTATCTTGCTAGATTAAAGAAAACTGAAAGCAAAGAAAATCTCAGCAATACCCCGATAACCGAAGTACCAAAAGTGTCAGAAGTACCTTTTGATACTTTTGATACTCCCATTCAGGCAGGAAAACAGAAAAATATTTTATTAATTCAATCATGGCTTTTCAAGATTGGCGAACCTGAAGAGGATCATGGCATCGTACTGAACAAATGCCGGAATGATCCTGATGCGATGGAATACTTCTTAAATCATGCGCGCGGTGAATATATTAGGACTGAAGTAAAAATCCTGTGAAGGGATTGTAATTGGCTTCTTAGCAATCCAAAATTGAAATTCGTCAATGAATCAAAATAAATACTGGAGATGAAATTATGAGTAATGATCACGAAACAAAAGAATGGCCTGAAAAATTAATTCTCTCTTCAAGAGATAGATATACCAAGAAACATGGTGGCGTGATATGGAAAATATCGACAGTTGATTTTATTGAAGATCACATATGCCTAGTATCACTTAATAATGAAGCGCACAAAGAAACCGAAGTATGGTCAGGAACAGGTCATGAATTCTCAGAAAAGTTTACCAAGATCGAATGGCATGAATGATAAGGTACTTCCTGACAAGTAGGCCATGCGGGTAATGAAATCCTCGTAAAAATTCTAGCCCAGCAATTTTTTAAATGCGTTCACAATTCATAACGAACAATAAGAAATACAAATATGACAATTACTGAATTAGCCAAACGGATCGGCGTTTCTCGAGAACTGCTTCACAGGCACATACGACGCGGTTGTCCGGTCGATAGCCTTGAATCTGCACTACTCTGGCGATCAAAAAATCTTGACCTAACGCAGACCAAAGAAGGCCGGATAACGGGCAATACCGGCGGCAAAAAAAGTAAATCGGGTTCACAGGTTAACGATGCCGAAGTTATCAGCAGTGACATGGCCGAACTGGTTCACGCGGTTAACGAATCGCAGCTTGATCTTGAAACAAAAAATGCTGACGAGCTGTTCAAAAACTCGCGCGCGCTCAAAGAAAAGGCCGCCGCATTACAGGCAGCGGCAGGACATGAGAAGTTTATCGGTTCATTGGTTGAACGATCGGTAGTTGAGAAAATCATTTTCGAGCGAGCGCGGCAGTTTAGGGATGGCGTTGTTGTTTGCTCGCGCCGGATTGCTCCGGACGTGATCGGCAAGGAATCGATAACGGAGATTGAGGCGATTATTCAAAAGGAACTGCGCGTGATGCTAGAACAGTTCGCACGGTTGCCGGTAATCGAGAATTGATTTTTAACGTTAACGGGAGGGCGCATCTTCAACACCATTTGAACCGCAACAAGACTACAAAACAACTGATTAAAACTGATTAAGAGGGCTTAAAAATGAAAAACGAATTACCTAAAGGCTTTGTCTTGCAAGTACGCGAAAGCTGCT
>NZ_QRBZ01000034.1 GCF_009833085.1 Nitrosomonas oligotropha
AATCCATGCAAGAACAAGCGCATGCATTAGCGCAAGCGATAAACACGTTCAAATTATCGCAAGCGCACTCAGGAACACCGGCGGTGATTAAAAGAAGCAACCGTCCCGCCACTGTAGCCAAACTGCCGAATCGCGGCCCTGCGCGGAAGAAACCCGCGGTGAGATCCTTAGCCAACACCGAAGCGGAACCGGCTCAACCCCGCAAGGTTGCCGCTGGTGGTGGCGGTGAGGATTGGGAAGAGTTCTAATCTTCCGGGTAGTCTTAAAGTGAGTTAGAACAAAGAGCGTTACCGGGTTTGATTAAAGGTAACGCTCTTTTAGTTGTAGTAATGAATCTTTCTGTGTTGCCTGTCCGGTTCTTTCCTTCTGCTGCAATTCTTGAATTACCCCACCCGAGCTTGGTATACAGCTAAACCGGCCGTCTGATTCCAATAGGTGCGAATCGAGATAATCATTGATGGTAGAATGCGCAACGATGATCGCTTGAGTGATCCCGCAAGTTGCACGTGAAATATTTTTTAACCCTATCATGATGCTGTCAGTTCGGTCGTTGCCGCCGCATCGAGCGATGTGATCCAGACGGGCCGGACTCCTTAAGATCGCATAAAACAAGCTATTGGCTTCTGTTTTCCAAATCCGCACCGGTTCCGGTGCACGCAGCAGCTTTTTACACTACTATTGATTCCCTTATCCAAGAAGCGCGATTTTCCAATGTCCATAGAAATCAAAGAAAAACCCAAGTTTGCTGTCGCGGCGGCGGTTCAATTGCCGAATGTCAGCGATATCGAGTTCGAATCGTCGCTGACCGAGCTGCGTGAACTCGCAAAGACACTGGGTTACACAGTCGTCAACACGTTCGTGCAAAAACGCGCCAGCTTCGACACGACTGCGTACCTGGGCGTTGGCAAGCGCGAGGAAATCCGCTGCTACGTGCACAACGATTCCGGATCGGATGAATTTGAGGAAACGGCCATCCGTCCCGATGACTACGACATCAGCGCTCTCCTGGTCGATCACGAAATCTCGCCGTCGCAGGCGCGTAACCTTGAGAACGAGGTCGGTTGCGAAGTGATGGACCGCACCATGGTGATTCTTGAAATTTTTCACCGCAACGCCCGTTCCCGTGCGGCGCGCGCCCAGGTGGAAATTGCCCGTCTCGGTTACATGGCGCCGCGTCTGCGCGAAGCCGCCAAGCTTGCCGGGCCGCAAGGGCGGCAACGCAGCGGCACCGGCGGGCGCGGCGCGGGCGAATCGCACACCGAATTGGACCGGCGCAAGATCCGCGACCGTATCGCCGAGCTGCAACAGGAAATTGTCGCGCTGGAAGCCGAACGCAAGATCCAGCGCGCGCGGCGGCAAGAGCGCCAGGGACTTGCCAGCGTCGCGCTGGTCGGTTATACCAATGCCGGTAAATCGACCTTGATGCGCGCACTTACCGGCAGCGAGGTGCTGGTCGCCAACAAACTCTTCGCCACGCTCGATACCACGGTGCGGGCGCTGCACCCGGAAAGCATCCCGCGCGTGCTCGTCAGCGACACGGTCGGCTTCATCAAGAACCTGCCGCACGGGCTGGTCGCCTCGTTCAAATCCACGCTGGACGAAGCGCTCGATGCATCCTTGCTGCTCCACGTCATCGATGCCAGCGACCCCGGATTTGAGCGCCAGCTCGAAGTTACCCAGCACGTGCTTGAAGAAATCGGCGCGCATGACGTGCCGCGTATCCGCGTATTCAACAAGATCGATCATGTGGGCGATGTAACGGCGCAAGCCGAATGCGAAACTGCCTTACGCACTCGCTATCCGGATTGCATCGTGATGAGTGCACGTAGGCCCGACGATGTTGCGAAACTGCGCCTGAAAATCCTCGAATTCTTTCAGCAGAATCTGGTTGAAGCCGAGCTTTTCCTGCCTTGGTCGGTGCAGCAGCTACGCGGCGCGATCTACACGAATTGCCAGGTGCTGGCGGAGCACTCGGATAATGAAGGCACTTTTTTCCGGGTTCGCAGCGAATCCGCCACCATCGAGAATCTGCGCGAGCAATTTAGCCGCGCATCATGAGTTCTGCGTCTTGTGCAATTCCGTGACAGGAAAGGCACGGATTTTTCTTATCCGGTCGAGCAGCTTATTCGCTTAACTCGCTTTCGCGTGCAATGCGCGCGAGGTCGAGCAAATTATTGGCGCCGGTCTTTTGCATGATCTTGGATTTGTGGATCTCTACCGTGCGATAGCTGATGCCCAGATAAGAGCCGATTTCCTTGTTGGAATGTCCTTGCACCGCGAGGAGCATGACTTCCCGTTCACGCCGGGTGAGCTTGATCAGGCATGAGGTTATTTCCCGGTTCTGCGTGGCGTCACTTAATCGTTTTTTGGCTTCGGTAAACGCAGCGCGCACGCAGATCAAGAGTTTTTCCCGGATCACCGGTTTGGTCAGAAAATCGATCGCACCGCCTTTGATCGCCCTGACACTCATGGGAATGTCGCCATGCCCGGTAAGAAAAATGACCGGCAGCAAAATCTTACGCCAAGCGAGTTCTTCCTGGAGTTGCAAACCGTCCATTCCGGGCATTTTTACGTCAATGATGACACAGCCGAAAAAATTGGGCTGGTAAGTGTTCAGAAAGGTTTTTGCGTTCTCGAAGGATTGCACGCGCATACCGGCTTGTTCGATCATCAGCGTGAGGGAATCGCGCACGGCTGCATCGTCGTCTACGATAAAAACGGTGGGTTCCTGCATGATCATGGTCCAAAGGGGAGGGTGAAATGGAATTTTGCGCCTGTTTCTGCATCGGAATCAACCCAGAGTTGACCGCCGTTATCCTCGATCAACGCACGGCTGATCGAAAGACCCATACCGATGCCGGATGGTTTGGTGGTAAAAAAAGGCTCAAATATGCGTTTTGCTACCACTGGATCAAATCCCGGGCCGTTATCCTGCACGATCACGACGGCGACATCCTTATCGTTGACAGTCTGCAGCGCGGTGGTGATCGTCAGTACCGGAAAATCGGTGTTGCGCATTGCTTCAATCGCATTTCTAAAGAGATTGACCAGAACTTTCTGTATCTGCGTGCGGTTACACTGGACAGCCGGGAGATTCTGCTGCAAATGCAGTATCGGGTGAAATCTTCCGTAGCCGTCATTGTATACAATGCTCAGCGCGCCATGAATGACATCGGTCAGATTCGACCGCTCGGTCACCAATTCGCCTTTCTGCAGAAAAGCCAGCAGTTCGTGCAAGCTGCGTCCTGCTCGCTGGGCTTGTTCCACACAACCTTCCAACGCGCGCTTTAAATTGTCCGGGCTGAAACTGCCGTTGTGCAGCGCGTGCAGCACCACTTCGCTGTAGGCGGAGATTGCCGCCAGCGGTTGATTGAGTTCATGCGCGATTGCGGAAGCCGTGCGCGCCGCCACTTGCTGCTTAAGAATATTTTCGGTTTCGTTGCGGTGCACTTGCAGTTTTTTCTGAATGTTTTTCTGCTCGGTAACGTCACGTGTAACGCCGATCAGGCGGTGCGGGTATCCGCCTTCAAAATATACCCGGCCCCTGGCGGATATCCAGCGTTCAACGCCGTTAATGGGGTTGATAATGCGGTACTGCGCTTTGAATTCGCCATTGCTGTTGGGGTCCATCGCTTTATCGATAGCCGCCTGCCGGGCTTCACGATCTTCCGGATGTATTGCAGCGACGAATTCCTCGTAACTGACGGTTTTCTCGGAATGCTTGCCCCAAAGCTTGCGCATTTGCCGGTCCCAATAAATGATATTGCGCTTGAAGTCGTAGTCAAAAATACCCAAACCGGCTGCTTGCTTGGCCAAACGCAGGCGTTCCTCGCTGGAGCGCAGCGCTTCTTCGGTATCGAGACGCCGGTTAGCGATGGTGAATAGGATGAGGATGAAAAGCTGCTGTCCCGTTTTGATGGGACTGAGACTGATATCCAGCAATATCTCTTTGCCATCGCGGTTTAATGCGATCAATTCATTGCCGACGCTCATGGAGCGCTTTACCGGCCGGTTCAGGAACAGCCGCTGATAGTAGCGGTACTGTTTGCGATAGCGGGGGGCGATCAGCATTTCGATGGCCAGCCCTTTCATCTCATCTGCGCTGTAACCCAGCAGTTGTTGCGCTGTCGGATTGGACAAGACGATATGTCCCGTGTTTTCGGTCAACAGCATTGCATCCGCCGCTGCATCGAACACTGTCCGGAAACTCAAGCCTCTTACTGCGCTATTCACATTATTTTCCTGCTGTTGAATTCGGGTTCGTACCGCGCTAAAGCTTACGATAAAAACCTGCAATTTCCTATCAATTTATTGATATGTAAGGGGTTGCCCTTACGTGTCAGCACGAATATTGCCCCCAGTTTTTCTCTTGTAGGATTTGCCGGGTAGGGAATATGACGCGAGTTTGCCCACCACTTCATTCGGTTGGTATCGCTTAAGTTTGCTGGTGGGCTATTTTTCAATCGTGCGGATTATTGGAGGCATTGACCGCATCCGGCAGCGTGTTGTTTTCACTACGTGATATTAAACCTTTTAACTGTTTGGAGAAACGAAATGAGTAGAAAAATAATAGCTTACGGACTTGTTCTGGCTACGCTATCCCTATTGCCGGGCGGAATATTCGCTGCCGGGCAAGTGCTGGCGGGCTGTAAAGAGGATCCGGTCAAAGCTAAAACAAGTCCCGATACGATACTCCCGGATGTAACACGTAGAATCTCCCTCGTTTAATAACTATTCGTATAAGAGGAGTGTAACCATGTCTCTGTCCAGTCTTCTCGTACCGGCGATACTTTTTTTCGCGCTCGGTATGTTTGCTTGCCTCATCAAATCGGATCTGAAATTTCCACCCGATATGCACAAGATGATCGTTATTTATTTGCTGATCGGTATCGGACTTCATGGCGGCAAGGCGCTTGCCGGATCCGATATGGGATCCGCGCTTCCCGCCGTATGGGCAGCGCTTGCGTTTGGCTGCGGACTGCCTATCGTGGCCTATATTATTTTGCGGGCGCTGGGAAAAATCGATCCGCTCAATGCCGCGGCCATTTCCGCGCACTATGGCTCGGTCAGCGCGGGAACCTATATGACGGCGGTCGCGTTCCTGGGGGGCATCGGCGTGACGTATGAAGCCTATCCCGTGATCATGCTGGCGATCATGGAATCGCCCGCCATCATGATCGGTTTGGTGCTGGCCGGTTATTCCCGGAAAATTCTGGGTGGAGCCACCAAAGCCGACAAAGGAATGTATAAACATCTGATCATCGAAGCCTTTACCAACGGTAGTATTCTGTTGTTGTTCGGTTCGATGGCGATCGGCTGGGTAGTTTCCGATCCGAGCTACAAGAAAATTGAACCGTTCTTTGAACTCATCTTCATGGGTGCACTGTGTATATTCCTATGCGATATGGGCATGGAAGCCGGAAAGCGGTTGTCGGAATTTAAAACCGTCGGTGTTTTCCTGGTGGGTTTTGGCATTGCCATGCCTTTAATCGGTGCGGTATGCGGATTGTTCGTCGGTCACTTCCTCCTGGGGTATTCAATCGGTGGCATTACGCTGGTAACCGTACTCGCAGCCAGTTGCTCCTATATCGCGGTGCCCCCGGCAATGCGGCTTGCGATCCCGGAGGCGAATCCATCATTTTATCTGACGCTGTCGCTCGGGGTGACTTTCCCATTCAACGTGGTAGTGGGTATTCCTATGTACTATGCGGCTGCCCAGTACTTGCACGAGACTTATTATCCGTGGTGATGGACATTTCCGCCGCTGGTGTGGTTACGCAGGATTGAAAGCATAGTGGGTATGGGGCAGCGATGCGATGATGAATCGCTGCCTGCCACGATGCGGAATGTTGTAATCAAGAAAAGTACCGGCTGCATGGAATATGTCAGTGATTGAAATGACTCAGGGTAGCCTCGGGAATTGATCCGGAATGTGCAGAACCTGAGTACGACATAAACAATTTTGGGAGAGAAATGATGGTGTTAAGACCAGATATTTTAGTGACTATGAAACGCATCAAGATCGTCATTGACGAAAAGTCGCTGGATGAAATGCTGAAGCTGTTTCGGGATGCCGATGTGCGCGGCTACACAGTCATCAAAAGAGCAGGGGGGCTGGGTTCGACCGGTGAGCGCAATCCGGATGATTATGTGCTGGAAGAACACAATGCGGTGATGGTTCTCGCTTGTGAAGAAAGCCAGGCAGAAAAGGTCATTATGACGCTGCAACCGAAACTAAAGGACTTCGGCGGCATGTGCCTGATTTCCGATTGCCAATGGGTGCTAGGACCGGCCATTTCATTTTAACCGGATCACTATCACCGTCTGGACAGCTAGTCCTTGCGTCTCAAACCGAATCCCGGCTGTGATCAGCCGGGATTATTCATTTCTGCCTACTCCTGGAATTTTAAAAAACTGCGCAATCGAGCGCGAGAGTGTGGCGCCGACTGGCTGTCGTATCCGGTCGAATGACGGCTTCCGAACCAGCTATCCCAGCATCTTTGCGTACATCCATGCTGTGCCGGATGTTGATTTTCATGCCATTGCTATCACTACGGAGTATCCAACCCTAAGGCGTATAAGGGTTTACGCTTAGGTGTTCGCACGGATTTTTCAACTTGTTGTTCCCACGTAGTATTCAAAACAGCTGGACAGATTAGATCGCCGTTTTACTTGAGAAAACTACTAGAGGAGATATAAAAACATGGCTTGGAAAAATATTCTCGTTACGTGTTGGACGGTTTTTTTCATTATTGGATGTTTTTTATGGAGTCCACACTTATTTGCAGCGGAAGTAGAAAAAGCGGAGGAGGACAAAGACAAAGCGAAAAAACCATCCGTTGTCGTTCAAAACAAAACCGCACCAGCCAATGGAACCAATGGCGCACCGTTCAGCGCGCTGGAAACAGCGGGGCGTACACGCTTCGACTTCGATAATCTGACCAAATTGATGGAGGATCACAAAACACCGCTTGCCGCCATGGCGCCTGATTGGCTCAATGTGGCGATCGAACACCGTACCCGTTACGATGTGTACGATCACGGTTTTACCAAGAGTATTCCGGGATTTAACGATCAGATTCATCAACGCACGCGGTTCTTGTTTGAAGTCAAAAATATCATCGATCCGCTGAAGTTCACCCTCGAGCTGACCGATATCCGCGCCCCTTTGGCTAATTTCGGGCAAGATCATAACCCGAATATGGCCGATCATTTTGACTTTACCCAGTTGCATCTCGGTCTGCACGACAAAAACTTTCTCGGTACAGGTTACGCCGCGAAATTCGAGGTTGGCCGTTTCATGATGGACTTGGGTGAAGCCCGTCTGGTCGGGGGACACCGTTGGGGTACCTTATCACCCGCGTTTGACGGTTTGCACTTCATGATGGGCAATACGGATCAGAAATGGAGTCTGCGCGTATTTGGCGCCCGGCCGGTGCAGCGCGATCCGACATCGTTGAACTGGAATACCCCCGAAACTTACTTCTCCGGCGCTTATGTCACCAATCGCGATCTGCGCTGGGCCAATTTCGACGGTTATTTCTTGCAGCTGAACGAAAGCGATAATCTCAGGCAGCGCAACTTATCGACCACCGGCTTCAGGTTGTTCGCCAAGCCTACGAAAGGCAGCATGGACTATGAAATCGAATCCATGTACCAGTTCGGCGATACCCGGAATAAGAGCGTGTTCGCCCATCGCCATCACGGCGAGGTCGGGTATAGTTTCAATACGCCGATGCCGTTGCGGGCCTTGTATTTATTCGATTTCGCATCGGGAGACCGCGATCCGGACAAGAACTTTGACATTTTGTACGCAAAACGCCGGGTCGAGTATGGTCCGACCGGTATGTTCGGGCCGTTTTTTCCGTCCAATCTGATGTCGCCCGTCGGTTTTCGCGCCACGCTCGTTCCCACACCCACCGTGCGTCTGATGATGTCGCACCGTGCGTACTGGCTGGCGGATAAGCGCGGCGCGTTTGTCGGCAGCGGTCTGCAAGATGCGACCGGCGGGGCCGGTGGCTTTCTCGGTCATATGCTCGATGTCAGCTTAGGTTGGGATCCGCAGTGGAGTTACATGAAACGGGTGAGCTTCGACTTTGGTTATAGTCATTTATTCAAGGGCGATTACTTCGATAAGGTACCGTTCAGCCCGGGCATGAAGGACACCAATTACGGTTACACCATGGTGACCTTCAAGTTTTAACGTTGCTCGCGGTTATTCGGTTTTTGTATAGCCCGGTTCCGGATGAGGTGAAAAACGCGTAATGTTTTGTTATCACAACGAAGAAGATAAACGGTATGATCTAAAGAGGAAAGGTGGTGGCGGTATGTCAGCGATCACCTGGTATTAGATTCTTACAGGTCTCTGGAACGAATGGATTACAAAATTTTACTGACGGTTTTCGCCACGGTGTTTATCGCGGAACTGGGTGACAAAACGCAATTGGCCACGATGTTGTTTGCCGCCGACAAGGAAGTCAGCAAGCTGACGGTATTTGTCGGCGCATCGCTGGCGCTGATTGCGACCTCGGCGCTCGGTGTGCTGGCGGGCAGCGTGATTTCCGATTACATCAGCGAGAAACATTTGCACTATATCGCGGGGGTGGGATTTATCCTGATTGGCGCGTGGACGCTGATCAAAGCGTAAGCGGGGTAGTTTATATTCCTTGGTCTTGCAAGCTCGCCGTAAGCGCCGTGAGTATTATTTGCTTTTCTTTAAACGCAAAGTCACGCACAGACCGCCGCTTGGATTGTTCTCGATCGATAGTTCTCCGCCGTATACCTGCATGATATCGCGCACAATCGCCAAGCCGATGCCATGACCAGGGGTGGATTGGTCGGCGCGTACGCCGCGTTCCAGGATTCTGGCGATTTCATGCGGCTGGATGCCGGGGCCGTCGTCCTTGACTTGGATCACCACCTGATTTTCCTGATAATGCGCCGCTAAATGGATGCTGCTGCGGCACCATTTAAAGGCATTGTCGACCAGATTGCCGAGCAACTCCATCAAATCGCCCTCATCAATGCGCAGACCGATGCTGTCATCGATCGCGACGGTTATGGCAGGTTGTTTGTTGCGGTAGGCTTTGGTAACGGTGTTGACGATCCGGTCAGCCATCGGACGTAACAGGATCAACCCCATGCCCGGCGAGCTGCCGGCGGTTGCGGCGCGGCGCAGCTGGTACTGGATCGTGTTGTCCATGCGGTCGATTTGTTCCTGAATCGTTTTGCGCCGGATGGTTTCGTCGTCTTCGCCATGAATGGCGCCCTGTAATACGGCGAGCGGTGTCTTGAGGCTGTGCGCCAGGTCGGCGAGACCATTGCGGTAGCGTTTCTGTTGCTTGTGCTCATGCGCGATCAGAGAGTTGATGCTGTCGGTCAGCAATTGGAGTTCGCTGGGGTAAACGCCTTTCAGCCTTTCCTGCTGGCCGGATTCGATCGCGGCAAGCTCGACTGATACCTTGCGCAACGGCAGCAAACCCCAGCGCAATACCAGCATTTGCGTGGCTAACAGCAAAATGGCCATGGCGCCGAGCCAGCCCCACAGATCTTCGCGGTAACGGTCAATCTGCGCTTCAAACAGCACGGTATCGGTGATGACATTGAAAGTCAGCGGGTGGTCGCCGGCCGGTGTCTCCCAAGCCACGCCATAGCGGTAGATAAAATGCGGCTCATCGTTAATCATGATTTGCTCGAATTCTTTTTTGCCTTTTTCCAGCAAGGTAATGACCGGGATCGGTTTGTTCAGCGATGATGTGGAACGCCAAGCGATGGTGTTATCCGGACCGATGATGAAGGCATAAGTATCCGAGTTGACGTGACCGAGTTCGGCATCGAGCAAGTTAGTCGGCACATCCAGCTCGCCGGAATCTTCCACTTCGGCGTCACCCATCAGCATCAGCACTTTCGCAAACAGCCGGTCTTTGACGCCTACGCGCGCGCTGTCATAAAAAGCGCGGTCCAGCGTCCAGGCGATGCCGACGATAAAAATCAATAACACCAGCGTCGCGCTGAATAGAATGCGCCGGTTGAGCGACATCATGACGATTTGTTGCACTCCAGCGTGAAGCGATAGCCTCGCCCGCGCATGGTTTCGATCGGATTTAGCGTGCCGCCGGGATCGAGTTTGCGGCGCAGCCTGCCGACCATCACTTCGAGCACGTTGCTGTCGCGGTCTTCGTCGTGCGGGTAAAGATAATCAGCCAAGGTATGCTTGGATAGCACTTCGCCGTGATGACGCACCAATTCTTCCAGTAGGCGGTATTCAAACGAGGTCAGTTCGATGCTTTCTCCATTGACGGTAACGGATTGGGCCGTGACATCGAGTGTGATCGGGCCGCATTTCATGAGGGTTTGCGGTATGCCGGTAGAGCGGCGCAACAGTGCTTTGACCCGCGCTTGCAGCTCTTCCATCTGGAATGGCTTGGTCAGGTAGTCATCCGCGCCCATTTCCAGCCCTTGCACCTTGTCCTGCCAGCTGCTGCGCGCGGTTAGAATCAGAATCGGCAGCAGGCTGCCGCGTTCGCGCAATGCTTTAATAATTTCCAGACCGGATTTGCCGGGCAGACCGATGTCGATGATGGCGGCATCAAGGGGGTATTCGGTGGCGAGAAACAGCCCTTCATCGCCGTCGCTGCACGTATCGACCATATAACCGGCGGCTTCCAGTTGCTGCCGGATCTGATTTTGCAGGCGGAATTCGTCTTCAATGACCAGGATGCGCATTCAGGTCTCCTACAGTACAAAATGACAAAAATAAAATACGTTTGACTGAACCATGAGAATGAATTGGAATATTAATGAGTGGATACCACAGTGCCATCCAGTGCATTGATCAGAACCGTGTGAACCGTGCCTTTCTCGCTGAGTATTTTGATGCGGTAGGTATGATCGGTGTGATTGATCGCCAGCACGCGGCCTTTGAAATGCTGTTGCGCGATGGTGATCGCTTTCTGCTCTGAGATGCCGGTGGCTGGATCGCTGTGCATGGGATGTTCAGCGGCCGTGCTATGTTTGCCGGCTGTCGCGGGTGTGAATGCGCTGATCGTTATCAGCGCAATGATTGAAATTTTCCACCATCTATTCATAAGCAACCATCCCATACGTTGGAGGTAGAAATCAGGCTGGCAACAGGTACGGTATTTTCATGCCTGTCACCAGTCACAGCGCGCGTCAGAAGCGTATCATAAAATCCATGTTTCCGGTGCCGATGCCCATCATCATTTGCGGAGGGACAACGTATACCGGCGCTGGGTAGTAGTTGTATTGTGCTGGCGGATAATATCCGCGTGGCTGGCTATAGCCATAATTATATCCGCCGCCGATGAAATGCTGGTGCCGGTGGTGTCCGTGGTCATGGTGATGATGGTGGTGGCGATGATGACCTCTGCCCGCTTGCGCCAGCGATGGGGCGATCAACGTGACAGCTAAACATGCGGCAAGCATAAGACCGGATAATTTTATTTTTCTGGTTTCCATTTTTTTCTCCTTTCAGTTGTTCGATTCAGGTGTTCCTGATGGTGTCAATCTACGCCGGTTTGTCTGAACAAAAACTGAATGGAAAAAGTAGCGAATTGAGTGATACTTGGCTTACTCGGTAACGCTCGTGAGTAGAATGTTTGAATATTGTCCGCCGCCTTTTTTCATCACTTTCCTAAAACGGTAAGATGAAATCCAACGAAAATAAAATTTGATCCTTATTGCCCGCAAACGGCCGGTAAGCTGACGTTTTATAGGCATTAACCCGATCGTAGCGGATATTTGAACGGATATTCAGTTTTTTGATGAAATCCCACTGGGATTTGAATGTTCTGGCTATTTTCCAGTTAAAACCGGCAGTGAGGTTATAGTAGTCGGCCGGTGCGATCGTTACACTGTTGATGTTGCCGGCGTAACTGACGGGTATGCCGTTGACGTTGTTGGCGGCGGCTGCAACGCGGAACGGCGAGGGATTGCGGAAGCCGTCTTGATCGCGGAACCATTCGCCGCGCATGCCGATCGATACATTATCGGTGAGGTCGTGGTATACATGTGCAATTGCGCTGAACCATTCGGCATCTTTGACAATGTTGTTGTATTTGAGATTATTCAGCAAAACGCCCCCGGCATGACCATAAACATGGTGTAGAACTATCCGAGTCTGCGGTGTGATCTTGTGTTGCAACACGACATTATAAAACCCCCATATTTCGCTGCTTTGTTCCGAAGTTTTGCCATAAGTGCCGGAAAGATGGAACGAAGTCGCTTGATCGTCGCTGTTCCAGGTAAAACCGGTAATACCGTTCCAATTCTTTAACTGTTTGTCCCAGCCTGCATCCCAACCGCCGTTGGCGCTGCCGGTGAGCGGACCGCCCAGAATCTGCCAATTGGCATTGATTTTGTAATTGAAGAGCACGCCGGTGTGCGTAAACGGTTCGCCGATATTTAAAGTATATGCGCGCGTATAAAAGAAATTATCGGGCGCCGGAACGGTTTCAAAGCCGGTTGGTGTATAAAAGTGACCGAACTTGATGTTGAGGCCATTGCCGATTGGCGCATAAGTTTCCAAGAATGCCTGCGGCAAGGCGATACCGTATGTGCGCGTGGAAGCGCAGCATAAATTAAGATCCCAGTTGCTTCTTTTTAAGGGGGCGCCGGTATTGACATCGAAGGCCGGTACACCGAAAGCTTGAGTAAAAATGGCGTCGGTGCCGAACATGAAATCAAAGCGTCCGCCGAAATCCCATTGATTGCCTTCCGACGCCACCGGGCGGCGCATGAACAGGTTCAATTGGTTCAGTTGAAAGCGATTGGCTTGGTCGGCAAAAATGACCGGGCCGTTATAGCCGCCTGATTGACTGGGATTGAGTGTGGCGCCGCCATGAATCCAGCCGCCGAATTCCAGTTTTTTATAAGTCAGGAATTTTCTCAGCTCATTGGCATAGAGATTTTCAGTATCCATGAAAAAAGCGCAAAAATAACAAGCAATGGTTAACAATAACCATTTTGAATATATCGAACGGCCTTGCATTGGGATAAATATATGTTTAAGAATGATTTAGTCGGTGACGTGTGATTCCGGAGTCAATGGGAAGCGGCTTTTCTGGCACGATATTCCCGTTACCCCAATTCAGCAGGGCGCTCATTATAGCCATAAAGCCTGCGCCGATAAATCAGGAATCGGCATAGTAAGCCGATGCCACGCAGCCGGACCGGTTACCGGCGGCATGCTGCGCCGGGTCATGTCAAAGAAAACGCAACAAGCTCTGGGGATGCCGCCATTTCAAGTTGCGGTAGGCGCGGCAGATGGGATACAGAATGATCAGCACCAGCAGCGTGATGCTGTAGGTTTGTTCCAGGCTGCCGCGTTCAAACAGGGGTTTCAGTACCGTCAGTACGGCGAAGTGGGCAAGGTAGAAGAATAGGGCGGTTTGCCCGAATACCAGCACGGGGCCGTTGGGGTGGATGGCTTTTTTCCATGACTCCAGGCGCATCAGCAACGACAGCATGATTGCCATCAGACCCAGTTCCAGCAGTGTGTACGCCAGGCTGGGCGGATATTTGCTGACGTGCAGCCAGTGCACCAAGGTGTTGCCTTCCAGGTGCATGAATAGATTGCCATAGCCGTCCAGGCCGCGGATTACCACGAACAACGTCAACGCAAACCAGCCGCAGGTCATCAGCAGACGCTCCGGCTTCCATGCAGCGGATTGCTGGGCAATGAGCCGTTCGCCGAATACCCAACCGAGCATCATGATGCCGAGCCATGGCAGCGCGGGGTATAACACCGAATACTTTTCGCCGAACACCGGGGCAAAAGTGATGGCGAGCCAGAAGGGAACCTCGCCGCCCGGCTGCCACAGTGACATGAGCAGTAATTCGCCCCCGGCGGCGATCACAATCGCCAGGCAGAAAACCGTGCCTGCGCCGAGGCGTTGCAAATGCACTAGCAGCATCATGCTGATGCCGATGGCGTACAGCACTTGCAACACCGGTTTGCCGCCGATGAATGAGAACAGCGCGATGTCGAGTAACGCGATGAAAGCGCCGCGCAACAGCAGTTCCCGGTCAATCGCGGAGGTGCTCATGCCTTGTTGCTGCCGCTGGAAATTGCTGATGGCGATCGAGGTACCGGCGAGAAAAATGAACGTGGGCGCGCAGATATGCGTGATCCAGCGGGTGAAAAACTGATCGGTTGCGAACTGAGCGCCCGGTTCGTAGAGTAAAACCGAATCGGCGAAAATGCGCTGACTATTGAAAAACCACGAAGCATGATCGAGCGCCATCAGGATCATGACGATGCCGCGCAGCCAGTCGATGGCGGCGATGCGTTGCGCGGTTTTATCGAGTGGCATGGTTGCGGGGAAGTAATTACAGCAGAACCAGATTGTTCCTGTGAATCAGTTCCGGTTCGTCGACGTAGCCCAGGATCGCTTCGATTTCACTGCTGGGCTGTTTCAGGATTTTTTGCGTTTCCACGGCGCTGTAGTTGATCAGGCCGCGTGCGATTTCGCGCCCGTCGGGGTCGAGACAGGAAACGGTTTCACCGCGTTCAAACTCGCCGTTGACGGCGGTCACGCCGATCGGCAGCAGGCTTTTGCCATCATCCGTCAAGGCCTTGACCGCGCCTGGATCGAGCGTGACGTAGCCGCGTACTTGCAAATAGTCAGCCAGCCATTGCTTGCGTGCTGCCAGAACCGGCAACTTGGCCAGGAAACGGGTACCGATGGCTTCATCCTGGCTCAGGCGCACCAGAACGTTGTCTTCATGGCCGGAAGCGACGATTGTGTCCGCGCCGCTGCGTGCCGCGCGCTTGGCTGCGATCACTTTGGTTTGCATGCCGCCGCGGCTGATGGCGCTGCCGACGCCGCCGGCCATTTTTTCCAGCGCCGGGTCGCCGGCATGGACTTCGGGCAACAATTTCGCATCTGCATTCTTGCGCGGATCGCTGGTATATAAACCGGCTTGATCGGTCAGGATCACCAGCACATCGGCTTCCACCAGATTGGTGACCAGCGCCGCGAGCGTGTCGTTATCGCCGAAACGGATTTCATCGGTGGCGACGGTATCGTTTTCGTTGATGATGGGGATGACGTTGAATTTCAGCAAAGCCGTCAGCGTGGAACGGGCGTTCAGGTAACGCTTGCGGTTGGATAGATCTTCGTGGGTCAGCAGCACTTGCGCGGTTTGCAAGTCGTATTGCGAAAAGCTCGACGCATAGGCTTGCGCCAATCCCATTTGGCCCACAGCGGCAGCCGCTTGCAATTCGTATAGCGCGGTGGGACGGGTTTCCCAGTTGAGTCGTTGCATGCCTTCGGCAATCGCACCGGAAGAAACCAGGATAATTTCCTTGCCCATTTGCTTGAGCGTGGCGATTTGCGCCGCCCAACCGGCCAGTGCGGCGTGGTCGAGTCCTTTGCCTTGATTGGTGACCAGGCTGCTGCCTACTTTGATGATGATACGGCGTGCTTGCTTTAGCATGGATTCGCTAGTTCGTTTTCCGGAATCGGGTTTTCGGGTTGCGGCGGCAGATGCTGTTCCAGATACTCCATGATGGCGTACGTCAGGAGCTGGCAGCCTTCGCCCGTCAATGCCGAAATGATAAAGTATTTGTCTTGCCATCCCAGTTTTTCCACAAACTGACGGCAAATCTCTTCACGCTCGTCTTCTGGCATCATGTCGGTTTTGTTCATCACCAGCCAACGCGGTTTCTGATACAGCGCCTCGTCGTATTTCTTCAATTCTTCAGCGAGCGCTTGAGCTTCATGCACGAGATCGGTATCTTCATTCGGCGGCATCATGTCGACCACATGTAGCAGCAGCCGGGTACGCGTCAAATGTTTCAGGAAGCGATGTCCCAGTCCCACGCCTTCGGCCGCCCCTTCGATCAGCCCGGGGATATCGGCCATGACAAAACTGCGATTCTGGTCGACGCGCACCATGCCGAGGTTTGGTTGTAAGGTGGTGAACGGATAATCGGCTACTTTCGGGCGCGCGGCGGATACCGCGCGGATGAGCGTGGATTTTCCGGCATTCGGCATACCGAGCAAGCCAACGTCGGCGAGCACCTTGAGTTCTAGTTTCAATTCGAGTTCCTGGCCGGGTTCACCGAAGGTGAATTGCCGTGGTGCGCGATTGGTGCTGGATTTGAAGTGCAGATTGCCGATACCGCCGTTGCCGCCTTTGGCCAAAAGAATTTTTTGCTGATCATGCACCAGATCGGCGACGACTTCACCGGTATTGATATCCTTAATCAGCGTGCCAACCGGCATGCGCAGGATGATATCTTCGGCGCTTTTTCCATAACGATCCGAACCTTGACCGTTTTGGCCATTCTTGGCGCGGTGAATGCGAGCGAAGCGGTAATCGATCAAGGTATTGATATTGCGGTCGGCTACGGCGAATACGCTGCCGCCCCGGCCGCCATCGCCGCCATCGGGCCCGCCCTTGGGGATATATTTCTCGCGCCGGAAGCTGGCAACGCCATCACCGCCTTTGCCCGCCAATACCTGGATAATCGCTTCGTCTATGAACTTCATAAGTAACTGGGTAATAATTCCTTGCTGTTTCTACGGCATCCTGCAAACAAAAAAGCCCCATCGTTTGCGACAGGGCTTTTTAAGTACATCAGGTGTATTTGTTTTTATGCAGGTATTACTGCAGGTATTACGCTTGCTACTTTGCGTCGTAATGCACCCTTGATACTGAAATTCACTGTTCCCGTCACTTTGGCAAATAAAGTATGATCTTTACCGATGCCGACATTCTCGCCCGGGTGAACCTGCGTGCCGCGCTGTCTGATGATGATCGATCCGGCTGAGATCAATTCACCGCCGTAGCGTTTAACACCAAGCCGTTTTGAATGTGAATCGCGTCCGTTTCTGGAACTTCCGCCTGCTTTCTTATGTGCCATTTATTGCTCCTTAAGCCTTAAGCTGAAATACCGGTGATTTGTATTTCAGTATAATTCTGCCGGTGACCTTGATGCTTTTGGTAGTGTTTACGACGGCGCATCTTGAAGATGCGAATTTTGTCGTGACGGCCTTGACCAAGAACCGTCGCACTGACTTTGGCGCCACTGACAAGCGGTGTGCCCACGGATACTTTGTCGCCATCAGCCACCATCAATACCTGATCGATAACGAGCTCACTGCCGTTTTCGGCTTGCAGCTGCTCCACTTTCAGTTTCTCACCCACTTGAATTCGATACTGTTTACCGCCGGTTTTTATGACCGCATACATAATTAACTCCATGCTTCCCTTTTACAGAACCGCGAATTATACATAAATAGCCTTTGATTGTGGTGGAAAATTTCATGCAATTTATCATTATGCTTGACACTTGGGCATCGTCATTCCTAACATAGCGTTTTCTACAAGGTATTATTGTGTCAATCGAAAATATTAGAAGCTTCATCGCGCAAGACATGAACATCGTTGACGATGTGATCCGCGCAAAATTGCATTCTCATGTCCTTCTGATTCGCCAGGTTAGTGAATATATAATTAATAGCGGAGGTAAGCGGCTACGCCCTGCATTGGTGATTTTATCGGCAGGCGCGTTTGGGTATAAAGGTCAATTTCATTACAACCTCGCAGCGGTTGTCGAATTCATCCATACCGCGACTTTGCTACACGATGATGTGGTCGATGAGTCGGAACTACGGCGCAATAGAGAAACCGCCAATGCGCTGTTTGGTAATGCCGCCAGTGTTCTGGTAGGGGATTTTCTTTATTCCAGGGCATTCCAGATGATGGTGGAAGTCGACAACATGCGCGTGATGCAGGTCTTGGCGGACGCCACCAACACGATTGCCGAGGGAGAAGTCCTGCAGCTGCTCAATTGCCGCGATCCGCAAGTGACGGAAGAAAACTATCTGCAAGTGATTCGTTATAAAACCGCCAAGTTGTTTGAGGCGGCAAGCCGGTTAGGCGCGATTCTCGGCGGTGCGACGCCGGAAGAAGAAAATGCCATGTCGGTTTACGGTATGCATTTGGGCACGGCATTTCAACTCATTGACGACATGCTCGATTATACCGGCAACAATCAAGATATCGGAAAGAATCTGGGTGACGATCTGGCCGAAGGAAAACCGACATTGCCGCTTATTTATGCCATGCGTGTGGGTACCCCGGAACAAGCCGGGATTATCCGCAGAGCGATTGAAAATGGCGGGGAAGAGGGTTTCCAACCCGTCCTTGATGTGATCCAAAAAACCGCAGCGCTGGATTATGCGCGGAAATGCGCCGAAGCTGAAATTGTAACCGCAACGGCTGCGATAGCTTCCTTGCCGGATTCGGAAAACAAAAAATGCCTTATGCAGTTGGCCGATTTCGCAATTACACGCAATCATTAAAAAACATGAGAAATTGTTGTGTTGATTAACCCGTGACCACCTATTGGATTTTGAAGGAAGTGTTTTTTCTCTTCTATCGATCGGGGTTGCTTCAAATACGGTACTTGCAACGCAGCACTTCTCTGTGTTTCCACTCCTGAGTTGTATCCGCTTTTCCATCAAAATTATTTTGATCTGATCAAATTATTATTTTATATTTCATATTCCATTGATAGGGAATAAAACCCCGGTTAATCGATCATTTGCCACGGTAAAAAATTGTTATGCTGATCCGGCTATGGCAATTAAATCCGGATTGGCAGGTCATTGATACGCAGTAATGCGAATGCAATACACTCAATAAATCAGATTGATGCCATACAGGAAGTATCAGAAATCAATATGGGTAAATTAATTTTTTACGTACTGATCGCACTGCTGATTTATTGGCTAATCAAAAGCCGCCGGCCCAAGCAGGAAGAGCATGAGGCTTCATCGGAATCTGTTGAGGATATGGTGAATTGTGCGCAATGCGGTGTTTATCTGCCGAAAAGTGAAGCTATCCATAGTCATACTAAATATTTTTGTAGTCACGAGCATTGTGACTTGTATATAAAATCTTCAACTTGAGCGGATTTTTGTGTCAACTTCACTATACCCATCACCCCATAAACATTCATTATTTTGGCCGCTTGAATCAGACACAACGGCGGCCGATTATACCGATCAATACTGGCGTTCCCTCTATTACTTCAATTGCTTCCGCTTTGTGATCGGCAGCGGTCTATTGACCGTCTCATGGCAATCCGGACTCACTAATCTCGGTTCCTATCACTATCAGCTGTTTTTATATGCGGGTGTTGGCCATGTGCTTTTCAGCGGCCTGTTCATGCTGCTGATCAGGCTGCGTTTTCCTGGTTTTAACCGGCAACTGGCGATCCAGGTCATCAGCGATATCGTGTTTTTCTCGCTGATGCTTTATGCCAGTGGCGGTTTACATAGCGGTTTGGGTGTTTTATTGCTGGTATCGCTGGCTGGAGCGGGTCTTATCAGCCGCGGGCGCTTGGCGCTGTTTTTTGCTTCTATTGCGACAATCAGCTTGCTGCTGCAGGAAACGTACTCGTTATGGACGGTTGATCATTACTCTGCGCAATATTCGCAGGCCGGCTTATTGAGCATGGCGTATTTTGCCGTTGCCTGGCTGGCGCATCGGTTGGCCAAATATACCTTGGCCAGTGAGCAGCTGGCCAAGGAACGCGGCATCGATCTGGCGAATATGGCGCAAGTCAATCAATTGGTTATTCAAGACTTGCAGGAAGGTGTATTGGTTATCGATAAATATGGTTATATCCGGCAGCGCAATGCCTATGCGGAGCGATTGTTTGATTTGAGCCCATCTGCGGATAAAGCGGAACTGCTCAAATTATCCGATTGTATGCCCGAATTGGCCAACCGGCTTACCAGCTGGCAGGGTGACAGCAGTATCAGTTTCGATTTGCTGCGCCTAGCCCATAGTAACGCCCTGGTGCGGACACGTTTTTTGCCGATACAGGCGGATTCTCGCAACGGCGTTGTTATTTTCCTCGAGGATATGGGACGCATACAAGCGCAGTTACAGCAATTAAAACTTGCCGCCTTAGGGCGTCTGACAGCTAACATCGCGCATGAGATCCGTAATCCGCTGTCTGCCATCAATCATGCGGCTGAACTGTTGGAAGAAGAGCAGCTTGAGAGCAATACAGATCCCCGTCTTGTACGTATCATTTGTGATAATACCCGGCGTCTAAACAAGATCGTCCAGGATGTATTGCAGTTAAACCGGCGTAATATTGCAAAACCTGATTTGATTGATTTACATGAGTTTATGCGAAAGTTTCTTGAGGAATTTTGTCATGCGGAAAGAATGGACGCGAATGTGTTCGTGTTGAGAAATTCCAGCCATCACTGGGTAAGTTTCGATCGCGATCACTTGCATCAGGTACTCTGGAATTTATGCCGCAATGCATGGAGACACTGTTGCAAACAGGCGGATAGTGTTCGCATCGAGTTGTCCGTGGCGGCCAATGAGAATAATGTTTACCTGGATATCGTGGATGATGGACCGGGTGTCGATCCGCAGCAAGTGAAGCAGATTTTTGAGCCATTTTTTACCACGGCTGCCGGGGGTACCGGCTTGGGTTTGTACATCGCACGCGAATTGTGCGAAACCAATCAAGCCTCGCTGGATTACATTGAGGGTTCCAGCGGTGGGCATTTCCGTATTATTTGCCAAAGTAATCAATCATGTCTGTAGATAGCGAACGATCCGCCAATTCCCACAGAAAAACGGTTTCTCCGCATATTCTGATTGTGGATGACGAGCCCGATATTATCGAGTTGCTTGAATTGACGCTGGCTCGCATGGGAATGGATGTTTCCAGCGCGCAGTGTGTTGGTGATGCCAAGCAGTTGCTGCAATCCAAGCAGTTTCAGTTATGCCTGACCGATATGCGTTTGCCGGATGGAGAGGGACTGGAGCTGGTTAAATATATTGCACAGCATTGCGCGGATTTGCCGGTCGCCGTGATCACTGCGCATGGCACCACGGAAAATGCCGTGGCTGCGCTTAAAGCCGGCGCCTTTGATTATTTGCCCAAACCGGTTTCGTTAAAACAACTGCGCGATCTGGTCAAATCGGCTTTGAGCCTGCCGCCGATGCAGTCCGAATCGGTAGTGCAAGTCAATCAGCGCGTGTTATTAGGCGAATCCCCGCCGATGCTTCAGCTGCGCGCAACGATTGATAAACTTTCCCGTAGTCAGGCTGCGGTTTATATCAGCGGTGAGTCCGGTAGCGGCAAGGAACTTGCGGCCAGAATGATTCATGAGCGGAGCGCGCGTCATACACAGCCTTTTGTCGCCGTCAATTGCGGTGCGATCCCGGAGAATTTGATGGAAAGCGAGTTTTTCGGGTATAAGAAGGGCGCCTTTACCGGTGCGGAAAAAGATCATGACGGTTTTTTTCTGACAGCCAATGGCGGTACTCTGTTTTTGGACGAAGTCGCCGATTTGCCATTGACCATGCAGGTCAAACTGCTTAGGGTGATTCAGGAAAAGCAAGTGAGAAGAATCGGCGAGACACAAGAGAAAAGTGTCGATGTGCGTATCATTAGCGCTACCCATAAAAAACTCAATCTGTGTGTCGAGACCGGGCAATTCCGTCAGGATTTGTACTACCGGTTGAATGTGATTGAATTGAATATGCCGGCGCTGCGCGAAATGCGCGAAGATATTCCGCTGATCGCGGAAGCCGTGCTGGCCAAGCTATGCCGGGAAGCGGGGCGGTCCACCTGTAGTTTGAAGAAAGACGCGTTAGCTTTGCTCAAGAGCTATGATTATCCAGGCAATGTGCGCGAGCTGGAAAATATACTGGAGCGTACACTCGCACTGTGCTCTGACACGGAAATCGGAAAAGAAGATTTGCAGTTACCGCATAAAGCAAAAGAGGTTGCGCCGATTGCCATGATCAAGCTTCCAACCGATCTGGAGCAGAATCTGCCGCTGCAGGATTTTCTCGATAGACTGGAGAGAGATTCCATCGTCAAGGCATTGAATGAAAACCGCTACAACCGCACTAAAGCGGCCAAGATTCTGGGGATTACGGTTCGCTCGCTGCGTTACCGGATGGAACGGTTAGGGTTAAATGAGAGAGCGTAGCGGATTAAATCATTCATCAAGCCTTTTTTCTCAACCCAGGAAACGCAATGATTGCCGCCGATATCGCTCAATCGGTGCTGTAAGAGATTAGGTATCAGTAGTTTGAGATTCTATTGATTGGACCAGTGTTTGAGTATTTTGTCCTTATCAAAGTACAAGTAAGTTCCCGTTCCAATGCCAATGAAATCGGATCCGACGATGATGGAATCCGCTCCGGGAATATGGTATTCCCAGGTATCTCCACTCGAACTTTTGCGGGTTCTGTAACACCACTTGCAAGGGGATCCCCAGGAAGCGATGACTTGCTCCTGTGTCATGCCTACGGCAAGTTCTTTAAGATCAATCGCGCTGCGAATCTCTTCCGGCAGATTGCTGTCCGCTAATACTTCCTGCCGGATGCGATTATCTCTTACTGCGCTACATCCACTCAGCAGCAGGATTGTTGCTATCGCTATAATAGCGAGTCTTTTATTCATAAAAAAATCATCCATAGGTGGACCAAGTGCCGGATTGGCAATTTTAGGCCCCATACTGAAATATGGGACAGTTTTTATTATATGACGACTAATGTCGCAGCCTTTTTAAATTGCATAATTAACAGTATGATAGTTTAAAAATTTCAAAGGAATATTTTTATGATGCACATAATATCCAAATTTACCTTGCTTCTTGCCCTGGCACTTCTTTTTTCGTTTCAAGCGCATGCGCGTGAAACAATAACTGCTGATGTTTATTTTAACAGGGCTGGCACGAAGATTCTCAGCGGTGTTGCTAATGTAGCTACCGGGTGGATGGAGTTGCCGAAAAATATCTCTTTGTGGAATCAAAGAGATCAAAATGCATTGATTGGTATTACTGAAGGATTGCTATGGGGTGTTTTTCATACGGTGGGCCGTACGGGTAATGGCGCATTGGATCTTGTGACATTTTGGCTGCCCACTTATCCGATTCCGGATCCGCTGTATGTCTGGGATGATTTCTCGAAAGAATCGGAATATTACGGCGGGCGCATGGGCCGGTGATTTTCTGGTTTGATCGGATTTAACAGTGGGAGTGTTTTTACTGATCCAACTGCAAGAACACAGAAAGCAAAACGGGAGCTTAAGCTCCCGTTTTGCATGAGAAATCAGATTAATTACCTTGCCAATTATGTTCTGCGGCGTGCCGAGAATCCTAGCAGACCTAAACCAATCAGCAACATAGCATAGGTTTCTGGTTCTGGAACGGGTGAGACATACCAAGCAGAATTTGGTGAGAAGCTTGTGCCTTGCACATGTAAAGCCAGCTCTCCGCTAATCGGGAGATGCGAGCTGCCTAATCCAAAAGCATCCCATGAAACGGTTTCGCCAGTTTTAAGCTTATCGCTTCCACGGCCAAAATCATATCTGAAATCAAAGCTACCACCGGGGCCGCCGCCGGGGTTTTTGCTAACAGTACTCACACCGCCGCCGGGTACGACTGTTACAGAACTAGGTGTTAAACCATCTACTGCCATTGCGCCAACAAACGCACCAGAGCCAAATGCGCTTAAATTAATATTGTGGAGAAAAAATGACCAATGTCCGCCACCAAGATCATTAATATCCAAATCGGCAAGGTGCAGCGTTGCGGGGCCGCCACCGGATAGTAAGTGTCCGAAATGATAGGTTGCTGCTTGGGCACCGCTTCCGATAACGAGAGCGCCAGTTGCGATAATGGACAGTGCCAGTTTTTTTAATTTCATTTTTACTACCTCCAAAAAATTCTTAAATCAGGTCTTGTGTCACTTCTATCCGTCAAACAATCAACACATCTTCCTGCTGGTGTTAACAATAACCGCTGGAGCAATCGAGCACAATAGATCACTCCTCCTGATTTATTAGGATTCTTGTCCTAAGTAAAATCAACGCTTATTGAATGAGTGTAAGTACGATAATGTTTTTTGAGTAGGGTACAACTGGAAGCGGTGTGTTTGTTATGGATGCAAAGCATAAACGCTTGCACCAGCTTTCATAGCACTTATAAAACAAAAAAGCACTTAGGATTTTATTCATTAAGTGCTTGTTTTATTTGGTTGCGGGGGCAGGATTTGAGCCTACGACCTTCGGGTTATGAGCCCGAATATAATAGCATTTATTAGTGTTGATTAAGATTTATGTTTTACATATTTTATAACAAATACCTATAGTTATTAATTTTCATGTTATGATTTGTGTTGATTGAAATTCATCATAATTGACATAAAAAAGCTACATGGTGGCTACATGAAAAATGAGACGTGAAAATTTTACAGCCCGCTCTATTGCTTGCTTTCAGTGCGATGAAGGTAAAGAGCAAACTATTTTTTCAGATGCTAAAACACCTGGATTAGGCTTGCGCGTTACGAGATCAGGTGCAAAAAGCTATGTTTTTGAAGCAAAGCTACACGGCAAAACCGTGAGAATCACTATTGGAAGCACGCAAGCATGGCCGCTTGGCAAAGCACAAACCGAGGCCGCACGATTAAAAGTATTAATCGATCAAGGTATAGACCCACGTCAACAAGCAGCCGAACAACGCGCAATAGCTGAAGCTGCCCAATCCTTGGCAAAAAGCAAAGAAGCTTTAGTTAACGATGCTTGGCAAGCCTACCTTGCTTATCAAAAAGACAAAATGCAGCATTCCCATATCGAGCGCGGAAAACGCTGGGGAGAACGCCATTTAAAAGACCATGAGAATCTATCTCAAGCCGGTGGAGAACCCAAAAAACGCGGCAAAGGCTTAACAGCACAAGGCGTGCTGTATCCGTTGTTACAGATGCGCATGACCGATATTAACGCCAATATACTCAAGGAATGGCAAAGGAAGGAAGCAGAAACACGGGCAAATAACGCCCGCCAAGGCTTTGAAATGTTCCGTGCATTCTGGCGGTGGTGTGTATCACGCCCGGAATATAGCGCGGTTATCAATCCGCAGGCCGTGGAAAGTAAAGATTTACGCGATGAGATACCGAGCCGGAAAAGTAAGCAGTTTGATGTATTGCAACGCGCACACATGCCCGCATGGTTTGCAGCCGTTAGAACGCTTAACCCTGTCATTAGCGCATATCTTCAAGCCTTATTATTGACCGGCGCACGCCGCGAAGAAATGGCAAGCCTGACTTGGCAGGATATAGATTTTCAATGGAACGGCATTTGGGTTAAAGACAAAGTGCATGAAGAAGGCCGGAAGATCCCATTAACGCCGTATCTTGCCAGCTTGCTAACCGCTTTACCCCGCCGCAATCAATGGGTATTTAGTAGCGCTTCGGCTGCCAATGGCCGAATAGCAGAGCCGCGCATCCCGCATAACCGGGCGCTATCGATTGCCGGATTACCGCCTGTAACCTTGCACGGATTACGCCGCACTTTCGCCAGTCTTGCCGAATGGGTGGAAATGCCACGCGGAATTGTGGCGCAAATCATGGGACACGCACCCAGCGCAACCGCTGAACGCCATTACATTAACCGCCCGCTTGAATTACTGGCCGTATGGCATGGGAAGTATGAAGCCTGGATTCTGCAAGAAGCCGGTGTTAATTTTGCACCAACACAAGCAGGATTGCACATAGTTAAACAGAACAATCCTTAAAGAAACATATATTTTTATCGCTTCATGTTGATATGTGTTAATTAACTATTTACAATACTTGCCGATGATAAAAACCTTCCGACATAAAGGAATTGAGGCTTTCTTTTTAACAGGTAAGAAAGCAGGGATACAGCCCGCCCATGCTGGAAAATTACGCATACTATTGACCGCATTGGATAACGCAAAACAGCCGGAAGATATGAATGCGCCAAACTGGAAGCTACACGGTTTAACAGGCGATCTTGCCGGGCATTATTCCGTTAAGGTAAGCGGCAATTGGCGCATGACCTTTGCTTTTGAGGGTGAGGACGCTGTTTTGGTTGATTATCAAGACTATCACTAAGGAATTTTAAACATGAGCAGAATGCACAACCCAGCACACCCCGGCGAAGTTTTAAGGGATTGGTTGCCGGAACAAATGACTGTTACCCAAGCCGCAAAGGAATTGCAAGTTTCCCGTGTCACGCTTTCCAAAGTGCTGAACGGCAAAGCAGGGATTACCGCCGCAATGTCATTGCGCTTATCGGCATGGCTTGGCACAACGCCTGATGTATGGTTGGGGATGCAAACGCAGTGGGATTTATGGCAGGCCAAGAAACAACCAAGACCGAATATTAAACCGCTGGAACGATTGCCAGTGTGAAACAGAGCAACACCGCCGCCTGACGGATTCAGGCAATAAGCGGGGTTATCAAGTGCTTCTACACCTGAAACCCCTACCACAACGCAAACTAAAGAGGAGTTTGAATCATGGCTACTGAAGATTCTACAACGTTAAATCCATGCATGAGCAGAGAATTACCCAATGCCTAACAGATAACATGCGCATTATATGAGATTGCTAATATGTCGAGTGCTTTGAGCAATCTTTGCAACGAGGCTATACAGGGTGACGAAACCGGGCAATTAACCCTCGCGGCTGAGCATCTGGCATTAAAAATAGGCTGGACCGCTGACCGTTGCCTTGGATTTCAGGTTAATAGTTCCGATGATTGGCTTATGCCGCCAATTTGGCGGAAAAAAGCAGAGCAAGAAACTTCAGAATAATCAATAAACCACCCCTAGCCCGACGGGGCGAAAAGCGGAGACCTTCGCCGCCTGGGGTGGACTTCATGAAGGGTATTTGAAGGGGTGCGTATGGATCGCTTTGAAGTTTTGAATAATATCGAAATATACACCGATAAATTCACCGAAACAGGTTTTTTCCCTTTTGCAATGCAGGTGTTTTGCTGGGCTCGCGCTAATGACTTGCCAATACCCGAAGCGATACTAGACGCTATTGAGAAAGGGTTTGTAGAATGGGGAAAGCATGACGGCAGAGAAGGAAAGGGGCTTGATGATATTTTTGGGCTTAAACCGGGATGTAGCGGGCATACTTCGGTTCTAACACCTACATGGACTGATTCTCGTGCATCGACCATATTACTAAGAATAGAAAGACTAATTGCTCTTGGATTAAATAAGACACGCGCAACGGAAGCGGCTTATTTGTGGCTATGCAAACAGTACAGAACAAACCCCGAAAAATATCGATGGCTAAAACCTAATAACTCAGGACGGAAGAGCGGAGACGAAATTGCTTGTGACGTAATAACATTGAATACCGTTAAAAAAAATATATGGGAAAAAAGAAACTCAACATATTCCAAAATTTATAAAGAAGCCAAAAAAGATGCTGCACAAAGTATGGTTTTATGGAGCGATGAAAGAAAACAAAAATTCTTAGATTCTTATTTAAATCTGTTTTCTTCTGGTGAAAGAACAAAAATCAGAATATCACCACCAAAATCACTGGATGATTGTTTTAAAGAACTAGTGAGTTAAACTACCATCGCCCCTTAATTTTCCGCAATTAAACATTTTTATATCCGTTTTTCCTTTTAGTCCAAGTCTGTAAATTTGCATCAATTCGCCGCTACGGCAATCCCGCCAAGGCGAATTTCTTCAACAGGAGAAATGATGATGCAAACCATATCAATACCACCAAATTTAGCCGAATTAGCAAAAGGTCGTGATTACATCCTAACAGATGAGATTGCGCGTGCGACTAATCACCAGCCACAAACCGTGCGCAAATCTTACTGCATGACGGGTGCTTATTTTGGCATTCGCCCGGTTAAGTTGGGGAATCGCCTTTTATGGCCGGTTGAAGGTGTTGCCAAACTACTGAGCGGAGGAACCGCACAATGAACAATCTGACCGCCACAAAAAACGACCTTGAAAATCTACAGCAACAAGATGACGTACTTTCCGCAAAACTTGTAACTGCCGAGAGCGAGCAAAAAACACAGCGCCAAGAGTTTGATAGTGCTACTGCAAGCCGTGACGTGATTGAGAAGCGTCATATCATGGATATGGCGGGGGAAGCAGAAGTAATCGCAGCCAAGCAGCTTTGCGACACATTGGAAGCGAAATTAGCAACCACGAATCGACGCATCGAATTAATCAAAGCCGCAAGAAGTGAGCTTGTTCCAAAAATCGAAGCAGCCCAAAAAGCTTATGAAATCGCACGCCGTGAGCATTTACAACTGCTAATTGCGGAGCTATCCCAAAACCTCAATGCGAAGTTACGCGGTCAATTGCTGGAAGTAAAAGCCGCCGAAACATTCACAGGCATTGAATATGGCCAGGATTGGAGCCGGTTTCTGGCGCGAATATTCCCCGCACCAGAGCTAACCGAGATCGTTCAAGCTCAGGATAAATTTTGCCAAACGCGCAAATTTAACCGGTAAAAAAAGAAAACGCCACCGGCGCAGATTTCCGGGGGCGTCTTTCACATGCAAAACAGATTTGAAACAAACATTTAGAGGTTAATTTAAATGAATCCAGATTGTAGCACAAACAACCAATTTCATGAAGTGATCAACCAGTTCAGGCAGGCAATGAGAACCGCTGGAATCAATTATTCTGGCGATATTTTGCCGGACGGCAAGTTACACCGCGTCCGAAGCGAAGACCATAGGCATGGCAGTTTAAATTGCGCGTATGTACTCCACCTTGACCGGCACCCGGCGGGGTATTTTGAAAACTGGAAAACCGGCACCAAACAAACTTGGAGCAGCGGGAAGGCCTCAAGAGTGGCGTACGCTTTTAGTGGACAAATCACCGAGGCCAAGTTTCAACGTGAAGCAGAACAGCGCCAAAGACACGCAGCAGCAGCGGAGAAGGCCATTAATATTTGGAATCGAGCCAAACCTATCGCCAAACAAACAGAACATGCCTACCTAGAAAATAAACGTATTCAACCACACGGAGCGCGGTTATATCATGATGCCCTTGTTATCCCAATTTATAACGAATCTGATGGGCTGGCTAATTTGCAGTTTATTGCCAAGGATGGCGGCAAGAGATTTTTATCCGGAGGCAGAAAATACGGCTGTTTTCATATTATTGGCGACCTATCACAGCGCATTCTAATTTGTGAGGGATTCGCCACCGGCGCAAGTCTTCATGAAGATTCCGGGCAGCGCGTAGTCATTGCCTTTGATGCTGGTAACTTGCTGCCTGTTGCCAAGAATATTAGAGACCTATCGCCAGAGAGTGAAATTATTGTATGTGGTGATAACGATCTGTCAGGCGTTGGTCAATCTAAAGCGCGGGGAGCTGCTCTTGCTATTGGCGGTAAGGTGTTGATTCCGTCAGTACCCGGCGCGGATTGGAATGATGTCCTGACAGGAGGCAGCCAACATGCTTAATCAGGAAAATACTGTTTCGGATAAATACTTTCAGAAACAAGTTGCCAATATTGCCATCTTGAATCTTGATGATGCCGAAACCGTGCAGGATGAAACAAACCGCCATGAATGGCCAGAACCGCAGCCGCTGACGGCTAAAATCGAGAAGGAACCCTATCCTATAGAATCACTGCCCGACAATGTTAGAGAGGCGGTAAATGAGGTATACGGTTTCGTCAAAGCACCCGTGCCGCTGGTGGCAGCTTCGGCGATATCCGCTTTATCTTTGGCGATACAGGCGCATTATGACGTAGAACGCGCAAGCGCACTGTATTCACCAACCGGCTTATTCTTGCTAACGATTGCTGATAGTGGCGAACGTAAAAGCACATGCGATAGATTCTTCACTAAGGCAATTATTGATTATGAAGATGCACAGGCCGAAGCCGCAAAACCTGCAATCAATAACTACAATGCAGATATGGATTCATGGGAAGCCAAACGCGGCGGGATAAAAGACAAAATCCGCAGCGATGCAAAGAGCGGCAAACCAACCGGAAACCAAGAGGCCGAGCTAAGAGACTTGGAACATAACAAGCCAGAACCGCCACGAATCCCGCGCCTGATGTACGCCGACGCAACACCCGAGGCACTGGCCTACAGCTTGGCTAAACAATGGCCTAGCGGTGGTGTGGTGTCTGCTGAGGCCGGTATCGTCTTTGGTTCTCATGGCATGAGTAAGGACTCGGCAATGCGAAATCTTGCGACGCTGAACCAGCTTTGGGACGGTGCAAGTTTGAAGATAGATCGCAAAACCAGCGAGTCTTTTACAGTGCGCGGCGCAAGACTGACAGTCGCTTTGCAGGTGCAGACCGAAACATTAAATAGTTTCTTTGAAAAGTCCGGTGCATTGGCGCGTGGGACTGGATTCCTGGCGCGGTTTCTTGTTAGTTGGCCAGAGTCAACGCAAGGTTGCAGGCCATTCACTGAAGCGTCAGAGAGCTGGCCACAACTTGCCGCATTCAATCGGCGAATCACCGAGATATTAAATATATCCGCGCCAATTAGTGAAGACGGCGCACTTACGCCACAGATGTTGACTTTAACACCCGAGGCCAAGGATGCATGGATTGAATTTCATGACGGGATTGAGATTCAGCTATCCGATGGCGGAATTTTGTTTGATGTGCGCGATTGTGCAAGCAAGATTGCTGACAATGCGACAAGGTTGGCAGCACTATTCCACGTATTCGAGGGCGGTTTCGGTGCAATCAGTTTGGATGCGTTCGAGCGAGCAAGCGCGATTGTGGCATGGCACCTGAATGAATCACGCCGTTTCTTTGGTGAAATAGCATTGCCTGCTGAATTAGCGGGTGCTGTAAGGCTTAACGATTGGTTGATTCAACACTGCAAGCGCGAGCATACGCACTATGTAATCAAGCGTTATGCGCAGCAGTATGGAACCATCAGAGACGCAACACGGCTTGACGCTGCCATCAATGAGCTTGAGGCGCTAGACCGTATCCAGGTAAGGAAATACGGGAAGAAAATATCAATCTGGCTGAATCCCAAACTACTGACTCAGGAGGTCGCATGACCTTGCTTGAGATTATACGTAAAAAGAAACTTGCTACGGCTACAGTTGCTACACCTGCTACAGATAAACCGGTACTAGTCCCAAGTGTAGCAAAAGTAGCAAGTGTAGCTGTAGCAAAACAGAAAACCAACAAAGCCGCATTACCTGAAGACGCTGAGAGTGAAGAGCGGCGGAAAAAGGTTTTAAAGATGCTGGAAGACCGGCCAGAGATTCAGCGGGCATTTGTGACCGATACGGAAACAGACTCAAAGTATGTGATAGTTACCATTGCGATTAGAGGCCAATACTCATTTGATATGCAGATACCCAAGGATAGATACGATCCATTTTTATTATTGGAGATTATCGAACGCGGCGGTGTGCAGTGATAGACATATCAATACAAATGATAATCATTCACATTTTAGGTTCTCCTAGCGAGAAAAATTGATGCAGGTAGTGAACACCTCCTGAAAATTCTAGCTCGGCAATTTTTTAAATGCGTTCTCAATTCACAACGAACAACAGGAAATACAAATATGACAATTACTGAATTAGCCAAACAGATCGGCATTTCTCGAGAACTGCTACACCGACATGCAAAACGCGGCTGTCCAACGGATAGCCTTGAATCTGCACTTCTTTGGCGTTCAAGGAATTTGGACCTAACGCAGACCAAAGAAGGCCGCATAACAGGCAATACCGGCGGCAAAAAAAGCAAATCGGGTTCACAGAGCGACGAAGCCGAGATTATCAGCAGTGACATAGCAGAACTGGTTCACAAGGTTAACGAATCGCAGCTTGATCTTGAAACAAAAAATGCTGATGAGCTATTCAAAAACTCGCGCGCACTTAGAGAAAAGGCTGCTGCATTACAGGCAGCGGCAGAACATGAGAAGTTTATCGGTTCATTGGTTGAGCGATCAGTAGTTGAAAAAATCATTTTCGAGCGTGCGCGGCAGTTTAGGGACGGCGTTGTTGTTTGTTCGCGCCGGATCGCGCCTGATGTGATCGGCAAGGAATCGATAACAGAGATTGAAGCGATTATCCAAAAGGAATTGCGCGTGATGCTAGAACAATTCGCACGGCTGCCGGTAATCGAGAATTGATTTTTAACGTTAAAGGAGAAAAATCTTCAAAACCATTTGAACCACAGCAAACGACCACAAAACCACTGATTAAAACTGATTAATGAGGGCTTAAAAATGACAAACGAACTACCTAAAGGATTTGCTTTGCAAGTACGCGAAAGCTGCT
>NZ_QRBZ01000035.1 GCF_009833085.1 Nitrosomonas oligotropha
AACGCTAGAAATTCTTACACCTTATAGAAAGAATTTCCTTTCTTTTTTGTGCTGCTACCATGAGATCAGCTATCAGCGTTTCTACAGGTAGTGGTAATATACAAATTTTCTCGGTTCCAAAAAATTTCAAAGGATTGGTATCACCATGTTTTCGCAGAAACACACAATAGAAAATGTCGACCCGGAATTATGGCAGGCGATTAAAGGGGAGATGCAACGTCAAGAAGACTATATCGAATTAATTGCTTCGGAAAATTATGCGAGCCCCGCAGTCATGCAAGCCCAAGGCTCTGTTTTAACCAATAAATACGCCGAAGGCTATCCCACAAAACGCTATTATGGCGGCTGTATGTATGCGGATCAGGTGGAGCAGTTAGCGATTGATCGCTTAAAAGCGCTTTTCGGCGCTGAATATGTCAATGTACAACCGCACTCAGGATCTCAAGCCAATGCAGCGGTTTATCTATCCGTGCTCAAGCCTGGCGATACCCTGCTGGGCATGTCACTCGCGCACGGAGGACATTTAACGCACGGTTCCAGCGTGAGCATGAGCGGGAAGATTTTTAATTCGATTTCGTATGGTTTGCGTCCGGATACTGAACTACTGGATTATGACGAGGTTGAACGGTTGGCTCATGAACATAAACCGAAAATGATCGTTGCAGGCGCTTCTTCATACGCGCGAGTCATTGATTGGGGGCGTTTTCGCAAAATTGCTGATGCCGTCGGCGCCTACTTGTTCGTCGATATGGCGCATTATGCCGGACTGGTTGCTGCCGGTTTTTATCCCAATCCCGTTGGCATCGCAGATTTCGTGACGAGCACCACGCATAAAACCCTGCGTGGTCCACGCGGCGGCATTATCATGGCCAAGCCGGAGCATGAGAAAGCACTGAATTCCGCTATATTTCCGCAAACTCAAGGCGGCCCTTTGATGCACGTGATTGCGGCCAAAGCGGTGGCGTTTAAGGAAGCAGCCAGCAAGGAATTCAAGGATTATCAAGAGCAGGTGATCGAGAATGCGCGAGTCATGGCGAAAGTGCTCACCAATCGCGGTTTGCGCATCGTATCCGGACAGACCGATTGTCATATGTTCTTGGTTGATCTGCGGGCGATGAATCTGACCGGAAAGCAGGCGGAAGCATCGTTGGAGCATGCGCATATCACGGTGAATAAAAACGCCATCCCTAACGATCCGCAGAAACCTTTCGTGACCAGCGGTATTCGTGTCGGTTCACCGGCGATAACCACGAGAGGTTTTAAAGAACTGGAAGCGGAACAATTGGCTAATCTGATCGCCGATGTGCTGGCGGCGCCGGAAGATGCGGCGGTTTTGTCACGCGTGGCTACTGAAGCAAAAAAAATGTGCGCAAAATTTCCGGTTTATGGATAAACCTCATCAACCTGGACGGAATTGAATAATCGTCCGTTCAGGTTGTTATGGCGGGTTTAATTGCGTATGAAATGTCCTTTTTGTAATGCCGATGACACCAATGTCATCGATTCGAGGGTCAGCGAGGATGGTCACAAGATTCGCCGCCGCCGCCGCTGCCCTGCCTGTGATAAGCGTTTTACCACATACGAGACCGTCGAGCTCCGTTTGCCGCAGGTGGTCAAACACGATGGCAGCCGGACGGAATTTGACCGCAACAAATTGCTGACGGGTTTTAAGCGGGCGCTGCACAAACGCCCGGTTCCCACCAGTTATGTCGATGCCGCGATTGATCGCATTGTGCAGAAATTTTTAGCGATGGGGGAACGCGAAGTTTCCTCGCGCAGTATCGGTGAAAGCGTGATGGAAGAGCTGTATAAACTCGATAAGGTTGCCTATATCCGCTTCGCATCGGTTTATAAAAGCTTCCAGGATGTGGATGACTTTCGCGATGCAATCAAGGAAGTGCAAAAACCGCATCAGCCGTTGCCAACCAACAAAGTATCCTGAATCAATAGAATGGCTCTGGACGTTCTATTGCCAGCACAGCCCATTACTCCACCGCAATAACAGTACCGATGTTTTCTGCCGCAGATTATGCCTTCATGTCGCATGCCTTGCGCTTAGCCGAGCGAGGACTGTATAGCACGACACCCAATCCGCGCGTCGGTTGTGTGATTGTGCGCGATGAGCGGATTGCGGGCAGCGGCTGGCATGAAAAAGCGGGGCAGCCGCACGCGGAAATTAATGCTTTGGCTGCTGCGGGGACTATAGCCCGTGGTGCGACCGCTTATGTGACGTTGGAGCCTTGCAGCCATCACGGCCGGACGCCGCCTTGCGCCGATGCTTTGATCGCCGCAGGTATCGCGCGGGTCGTTATGGCGATGGAAGACCCCAATCCGCTGGTATCCGGGCGTGGGCAGGCTGCATTGCAGCAGGCCGGGGTTATCGTGCAGACGGGATTGCTGCAAGCCGAAGCGCATGCATTGAATGCCGGTTTTGTTTCCCGCATGGCGCGGCAGAAGCCTTGGGTGCGTTTAAAAACAGCCGCCAGCCTGGATGGTAAGACTGCACTGAATAATGGTGTCAGCCAGTGGATTACCGGTGAAGCGGCGCGGCGCGATGGCCACCGGTGGCGGGCTCGTTCATGCGCTATCATGACGGGCATCGGCACCGTCAAGTCCGATGATCCGCAGTTGTCCGTCCGGCATATCGACACAGATCGTCAACCCAGGAAAGTCATCGTCGATAGCCATTTGGCGATACCTTTGGAGGCTCGCTTGCTGCAAGGCCGGGAAGAAACATTCATTTTCACCGCCCATGCAGAGAATCCGGAAAAAAAAGCTGCGCTGAGTCAGATGAATGCCCGGGTTATTGCGTTACCGGACGCCAAAGGCGCGGTTGATCTGCAACAAATGATGACGGTGCTGGCTGAATCCGGCATCAATGAAGTGCTGGTGGAAGCCGGTAGCGGGCTCAATAGCGCTCTGGTTGAAGCCGGATTAGTGGATGAATTAATTATTTATTTTGCCCCGCATTTAATCGGCAACGATGCGCAGGGTATGATTGCATTACCTGAACTGACCAATCTTGAACAAAAGAAAAAGCTTACGATTCAGGATATTCGCATGATCGGCCAGGATATCCGGATAATTGCGGGGTTTTTATAAGACTTGTCATTCACGTAGCGGCCGCTTGGCGAGCTTACGCTGCAATGTGCGGCGATGCATGTTTAATATTCTGGCAGTGACCGAGATATTGTTGTCGTTCTCGGTGAGGATTCGTTGAATGTATTCCCATTCCAACCGGCCTACGGATAAAGGATGCGCGCTGATCGGAATGTTCGCTTCTCCAACTGTGCGTTCAAAAGCCGCCATGATTTCATCCGCGTCGACTGGCTTGGCGAGATAATGTGTGGCGCCGAGTTTGATCGCTTCTACCGCAGTGGCGATGCTGGCATACCCCGTCAACATGACAATTCGAGTGCCCGGATCCAGGTTTCTCAATCTCTCAACTAGGACCAAGCCCGATTCACTGGATAATTTTAGATCGACAATCGCATATTCCGGTGTGGATGTTTCAGCCAGACTCAGCGCATCATCGATAGTGTGCGCGCAGGTGATGCTAAAGCCTCGTTTTGTGAGCGCTTTGGACAATACATCGCAAAAAACTTCATCGTCGTCGACAATCAGTAAACTCGGGTATTCGCTATTATCCGTTAATGAAGGTTCAATCATGCTATTCATCCTATTAGCGGTAAAACAACCTGTGTGCAGGCTCCGCCGCCTTCGAGATTAAACAAGCGGACACTGCCGCCAAAGCGCTCAATATTGGCATTGGCGAGGAACAAGCCGATGCCGAAGCCTTGTCCCGGCGCCTTGGTGGAAAAGAAGGCTTCGCCAGCGCGCTGCATTACTTCCGCAGATAAACCTTTGCCGTCATCGTTAATTTCCAGTTTCAGTTCCAGATTACCGTCCCAATGACTTTTAATTTCAATGCATTCGGACGATGCATCCGCTGCGTTATTCAGCAGATTCAGCAGCGATTGGCTTAATAATTGATTGTCCATAATTTTGGGGGCTGGCAGGTCACCTGTGCTTTGATAAGTGAACTTAACCGAGGGACGTATCAGCTTCCATTTGTCGAGAATCTGATTAAGAAAGACATCTACGGGTAATTCGCTACCATGCTCGGCTCTGGCCTGACCTGCTTTCGCCAATAGCTGCGTTAAAGTTTGCTTGCAGTGTGCGATCTGATCGCGAAGAATATGGATGTTATTCTGGAATTCAGTGTCCTGTGTGTATTCCTGCTGTAATTCTCCCGCGACGACGGCCATGGTCGAGAGGGGTGTGCCGAGTTCATGCGCGGCGCCGGCGGCCAATGTTCCCAATGCGATGATTTGCTCATTGCGCAATGCATGCTCTCGCGCCTTGGCGAGATCCTGATCCCGTTCGCGGATGGAGGAACTCATTCTCACGACGAACCATGCAATGATGACGGTACTTAACACAAAAGCCAGCCACATCCCTGATACATGCAACGCAAATTCAGTCAGATGCTTGTTGTGGTCGTGCGGTAACGGCACGTAATTGAACAGCAACAAGGTGTAGCAGGCGATTGTAATGATCGCCATGGTCCAGGTGTAACGCCATGGCAGCGTGGCCGCAGCTATCGTCATCGGTAGCAGAAATAATGAGATAAATGGATTCGTAGAGCCACCGCTGAAATACAGCAATGTGCTGAGTGCCAGGACATCGATCTGAAGTTGTAAGAAAAATTCCAGGTGGGATACCGGCCAATTGCGATGCAAGCGGATCCATGTCAGTAGATTTAACAGAGCGAGCAACGTGACCACGGTGATCATTTGCGTCCAGGGAATGACGATATCGATAGTCCAATACACTAAAGCAAAGGTCAGGCACTGCGCGGCAATGGCGATGTTTCGTAGCAGAAACAGGCGCTGCAAATTTTTACTGAGGGGCGATTGACTGAGATCACTGAACATTTAGGATGGTGCAGCTTTAATTGCCTGGGAAACCTGTAACATTAGCTTAAATTATTCTGTATGGCTATGCGACAAATTGTCTCAGGTATAATTCGGCAAGATTAGAATAGAAAAATCAGCGGATGTATTCATGCTGCGCAGCAAATGGCATTGTGAAAAACATGACGGTACGAACATTTGCCGGAATCGTGGTAAGCGGCGGTTTTTTCGGTTAGAATCGTGGGCCGGTTTTGTGGTGGACCGGGAGCTGGAGTTATCTTATTGAATTTTTTTATGATTCTAATCCCTGTTCCCAGTATCCAGCCTGTTAGCGCGGAATATTAGCAGTTGATGGCGTACTTGGCCAACTTACCGGGAATTTCGAGATGTATTCATACTGAAGCGGGTACCGGACAAACGCTGATAGAAATCTACCGGATTGGTAATACCAAAGTGTTACCGGTTGAGGAGGTCAGCAGCCTTCCTTGTGTTGACCGGGTAGTCAGGATTTCCGGGGAGTATCGTGCTGCACTGGTGGGATGTTATCAAGCAGCCTAAAAATAATAGCGCCAAAATTTTAATGCCTGATGTTTGTATCAGAGAATGAGTATAGGCAAGCTATCCATTGTTGGAGGATAAATAGATGATCAAAGTACTACTTTCAAACCCGAGGGGTTTTTGTGCCGGTGTGGACCGAGCGATAGAAATTGTGGAGCGTGCGTTAACGATGCACGGAGCGCCGATTTATGTGCGGCATGAAGTCGTTCACAACCGTTTCGTGGTCGAGAACCTGGAGAAGAAAGGCGCCGTATTTGTTGAAAATCTGGATGAAGTGCCGCAAGACAGCATTCTGATTTTCAGTGCGCACGGTGTATCGCACGCGGTACGGCGCGAGGCGGCGGATCGGAAACTGAAGGTATTTGACGCAACTTGCCCGCTGGTCACCAAAGTGCATGTGGAAGTAGCCAAAATGCGCAAAGAGGGCAAGGAAATTATCATGATCGGCCACCAAGGGCACCCGGAAGTTGAAGGCACGATGGGGCAAATTGAAGGTGTCGATAAAGGGATGTATCTGGTTGAAACCGAAACGGATGTAGATACCTTAAAAGTTAAGGACGAAACAAATTTGGCGTATGTGACGCAGACGACATTGTCGGTCGACGATGCTGCGCGCATTGTGGATGCCTTAAAGAAACGATTTCCAATGATTACCGGCCCTAAAAAAGACGATATCTGCTATGCCACGCAGAATCGTCAGGATGCCGTTAAGAAAATGGTTAATCAATGCGATCTGGTCATCGTCGTCGGTTCTCCCAATAGTTCAAATTCTAACCGGTTGTGTGAAGTCGCACGGAATGCCAATGTAGAATCGTATATGGTGGATCGTGCCGAGCAATTGCAAGAAGCCTGGTTTGTCGGGAAGAAAATTATCGGTATTACGGCCGGAGCTTCTGCGCCGGAAATTCTGGTGCAACAAGTGATTTCCCGGCTTAAGCAAATCGGAGCCGAACAAATCGGTGAAGATGTGACGATAGAAGAATTGAGTGGCGTGGTGGAATCGGTGGTGTTTCCATTGCCCAAAGCTTGATGTTTTTTAGTTAGTATCCCATCCCGCCTGGTAAGGAGCGGTATCAAACGGTTGTGCTGCTCCAGTCATTTCGTTTACCAGAATTTCCGCACTGGCAGGGGCCATCGTGACGCCATAGCGGAAGTGCCCGCTATTAATCAGAAGATTGCGAATGACCGGATGCCGCCCAATGGTGGGGATATTCTCTAACGAAGCCGGACGTAATCCTGACCAATGCTGCTTGATGGGCGTTTTCTCAAGTGCTGGCAGAATAATTTGAGCCCGCTCAAGCAGAGAATCGCGCGCGGCTATTGTCGTTTGCTTGTTAAATCCTGCATCCTCCAAAGTACTGCCAATGAGTAAATGACCATCGCGGCGTGGAATAAGATACAAGTCATTCTGCACGATAATGGCTGGTATAGGAGGCGTATCAAATTTAAATAGTAGCATTTGCCCTTTTACCGGTTTGATATCCAATTTGAGTGCATGGATTCCCAAAATTTTTGTACTCCAAGCACCTGCGCACACAATATAGTTATCGGCCGGAAATTCTCCACACAATGTAGCAACGGATTGTATGTGCCGGTCTGTTATTTTTAGATGATTGACTGCGCAGTTTTCAATGATCTTCCCACCCAATAGTTCAACTCGGCTGCGCAACGCACGTAAAAGTCTTGGGTTACGGACTTGAGCAACATCCGGCAGGAATAAAGCACAATTCTGAGCTTTATTCATTTGATCGGCAATAACGGCATAGATTGAATGAATATCACAAGCCGTACGCTGCTCTAGCTTTATCCCTCGCATGGAACACCACCGTCGGGCAGTTTCTTCATCATAAGGCGGCAAAATCAACATGCCGGATATTTGGTACTCCGGGTCAATGCCAGAAGTTTCACGCAATATAGAAACCCATTCCGGAAATTGCAACACACTATAGCTGGTAAGACTTGTAACCGCATCGGAATAGCGCCAAGGAAAAAGCGGCGACAAAATACCACCGCCTGCCCAGGATGATTCTTGCCCGGTTTTGTTGCGCTCAAGAATCGTAACTTTGGCACCCTGAACTAAAAGGCGCTCTGCTGTTGCAAGCCCTATGATTCCTGCGCCGATGACGATGACATCTTGTTTCATAATGGCTTGAGAGTTTGTTTTTGCTGACAGATAGAAATTTTGGTAAGGCAAATTCTATTCCCTACCGATAGTTGGAAAATGCTTTGCACTGAATTTATAGATTGTGATGGATATTAGATTGTGCTCGAAAAGCTAAAGTTTGTCTAAATTATGGCCGCTAAAATCTAGCCGATAGATAGCACTAATTGAGTCTAAAGAGATAAAAGAAAAGAGTATTGAAATATGCAAATGGGAAAGAGGCAATTAGTTAACCGGTTGTATCAGCATGGTTTCACTTTGACTGAACTGTTGGTCACCTTAAGTGTGGCCAGCATTCTGTTAACAGTTGCTGTACCTAGCTATCGCACCTTTGTACAAAACAATAGACAATCGACACAGAGCAACAATTTTTATTCCACGCTGGCTTTGGCGAAAAGTGAAGCTATTCGTCGCAGTAGCCCTGTCACAGTTTGCCCTAGCACAAACGGTACAAGCTGCACTGGAGGGGTAATCTGGTCGAATGGTTGGCTGGTTTTTGCTGATACCAATAGCAATGGTGTCGTTGAAGCTGGCGATGAAATTTTGCAGGTTGGGGCAGCTTTCTCGGGCGGAAATACCTTTTCAGGAACCAAAGCACGAGTCACTTTCACAGCCAATGGCTTCTCTATGGCATCCAACGATACTTTTACATTGTGCGACAACCGGGGGGCGGCATATTCCAAAGCTATTATCCTAAATAATCAGGGGCGTTTTCGTACTGAGACAGGCACCGGAACATGCGGATAAATAGAAAATCCTTAATGCGACGACAAGTTCAGGCTAACGGTTTTAGTTTGATAGAAGTGCTCATTACGATTTTGATTGTGTCTTTTGGTTTATTGAGTATGGCAGCACTGGTTGTATCAGGTGCGCGAGGTAACAATGTCGCGTACTACCGTTCGATAGCCAGTAAACAAACAGAGGATATCACCGATCGCATGCGCGCCAACATAGCCGGTGTAACTGCAGGTGCATATGATGCGCTTACTGCAACTATTCCAAGTAGTTTGGATTGCGTCACAAATACCTGTAGTTCAACACAAATGGCAACTTATGATCACGCTCAATGGAATACGGCAAATGCCAGGTTATTGCCAGGCGGGGCTGGAACTGTGAATGGAAGTTTAACCACAGGGTATACAGTTATCTTGATGTGGACCGAGAAGGAAATGAACGGCGAAGCAGATCCTAATTGTCTCGGGGGTGTAGTTAATACCCGATGTTTCGTTACGAGGTTTGCTCCATGATAATTATTTCAACAGTCCAGCAGAATAATTTCAAAATTGAGCGACGGAATAGAGCGCCGAATATTCAGCGTGGCTTTACTCTGGTTGAGCTGATGATCGGAATGACAATCGGCTTGGTATTACTACTCGTTATCGGCAGTGTTTTTGTCAGTAGCCGACAAGTATTCCGTGAGCAGGAAGATAATGCCCGCGTGCAAGAGAGCGGGCGTTTTGCATTGGAGATTATTGGCCGCAGTATCAAGCAAGCTGGGCATGTGGAAATGCCATTTTCTGGATTCAAAGTTGAATTCACTGGTACTGCTATTAGCGGTACCAATGGCGGTACCGGTGTAGCCGATACCCTGACGGTTCAATATGAAGGCACAACCGGAGATAGTGATTGTGAAGGAACAGGCGTTACTGTTGCGGGCAGGATTATTCAGAATCATTTTAATATTGATGCTGCCAATGCTGAATTACAGTGTGATGGTCAAATTTCCGATACTCCAACGGTGCCAGGGGCGGCGCCGTTGGGTCAAGTACTGCTGAGTGATGTAGAAGATTTACAAGTTCTATATGGGGTAGATACCAATGGTGATCAATCCGTTGACCGGTATGTGGAGTCACCTCTGGATTGGGAACAAGTGGTTACTGTACGCGCGTGTGTTTTGGTTCGTTCTGAGAAGACAAACGTGGTGTCTGCGGGAAATTACCTGAATTGCAGCGGAACATCAATCGCAATTCCAGCCGACAGACGGCTAAGAAGAGCTTTTACAGCAACCTTTAATTTACGTAATCGTATTAATGGTACGCCATGAATATAAATTCATATCTTCATCAGCGGCAGAGTGGGGCTGTATTTGTGACAGGTTTGATTTTTCTGCTGGTTTTGTCTCTTCTGGGAATAACAGCTGCAAAGATGGCAACGATAGAAGAACGAATGTCTGCCAATATACGAGATCGTATGCTCGCAACGCAAGCGGCTGAAATGGCACTGCGTTATGCCGAACACCACATTCGTGATAATGATCCATCCACGAACTCACCTAAATCGATTGAAGGGATGAGTGAATTTGACACGAATTGCACTGATGGATTTTGTTATTACGGTTCTGGAGTGGATGCTCCGGCTGTGTCGTCATGGACTACGTATTGCACTCCTGCTTGCCCCATCAGCTACGTTACGGGCAATATTTTTAGAGTTGATGGTGTTGCATATACAGCACCTAATTTGCCTGTTGGGGTGCCAGCCCCGACTTATTTGATTGAAGGAATTCAGAAAACCCCACCAGGTAATTTTCTAAGATATTACTACCGCATCACGGTCCGAGCTCAAGGAGCCAAGCAAGGCACTGTAGTGTGGTTACAAGAAGTTTTTAGGCCATAGGTTTACGAGAAAACTGTCAGGGATATAAAGATCATGAAGAAAATATTGGTTACAGTGAAGCATCTGATTGGCTTCTTATTGGCTATCTTGGCGAGTAATGTCCTGGCGCTACCTCCCCTTTCAAATACCCCTCTTTTTCTAGGCGGCAACATTTCTCCCAATGTCATGTTCACACTTGATGATTCGGGATCAATGCATTTTGAGGTGATGCCGGAAGACTTGATTCTACAAGATGTGCGTTATATGTTTCCTCGTGCGTCAGGTGTTTATGGTTCAGCAGATTACAACAATTATGTTGTCGATTTTGATCCAGCAAACCGATATGCTGCATCGTTAAGATCCAGCTATGTCAATAAAATTTATTATGACCCGGCTGTGAGATATTTGCCTTGGAGTAACGCCGATGGATCGCTGATGAGTAATGCTGATGCTACCTGCGCTTACCATAATCCATTCAATACCGCGGCAGGCTGCCGCAATCTTACAGTGAACAATACACAGACTGCAAATTGGCTGAAAGATAGTGGTATCAGATCGTCCAGTTCGTCAAAATCTTTCTATCCTGCTGTATATTTTAAATACAACTCAGGCAGCATCAATGCCGCAAGCAGTTACACGGAAGTAAAGATCATTTCGACGACCACTACTTATACCGGCGGGCCAAACCGCACGGATTGTGTTGCCGCCCCTACTTGTACGTATGCTGAAGAAATTCAGAACTTTGCTAATTGGTACACATACTATCGTTCTCGTATTTTATTGGCTCGTGCGGGGGTAGGCAGGGCATTCGCAGCGCAAGGAAATACCATGCGTGTGGGATTTGCGGCGATCAATAAGTCTTCTACAACCATTGATGGTGTGGCAACAACGGTTGTAAAAAGTGGCGTAAGGCAATTTACTGGAACTGACAGAACAAACTTTTTTACCAATCTTTATGATCATGATATTCCCGCAGCAGGCACACCTTTGCGAGAGGCTGTGCTGGCTGTGGGCGAATATTTCAAGAGAACCGACGATAAAGGTCCGTGGGGTGAGACACCCGGTTCGACCGGAGGTACGCAGCATGTATGCCGGCAGAATTATAATATTTTGATGACGGATGGCTACTGGACTGAGGGTTCTATATCGGGTTTGGATAATTCCGACAATTTATCTGGTTCTGCCATCACGAATAACTCTTTACCCGCAACTCCAGCAACTTATACATATGCTCCGGCGCTTCCTTATTCGGATGCTTATAGCGACACACTCGCTGATGCAGCGATGCAATACTGGAAAAATGATTTGCGTACGGATTTATCTAATAAGGTGCCTGTCAATCCACATGATCCGGCATTTTGGCAGCATTTGGTCACTTTTGCCGTTGGTTTGGGGGTAACTGGTACATTGAGCGCATTACCTTCCGGAGCGCAAACTTGGCCTGATCCGACAACGGGTGATGCGGTGAAAATAGATGATTTGTGGCATGCGGCTGTAAATGGAAGGGGAGAATTCTTTAGTGCCGCTGATCCTACGGCATTTACCAATGCATTAACCAGCGCACTTAAAACTATCGTGGCACGGACCGGCTCAGCATCAGCAGTGGCAGCCAATTCCAATTCATTGACGACAAATGGGCGTGTCTATCAAGCAAAGTTCAATAGCGGTGATTGGAGTGGGCAATTGTTGTCAATTCCAATCAGTTCCGCTGGTGTAATGGGTACCCCCGAATGGAATGCCGCAGATGTATCGCTTGCATCAAGAACGATTACACCGACTTCTCGAGTCATTATTACAAAGGGCAGTAGTGACGGAGTTTCATTTGAATATAGTAATCTAACTACTGCACAAAAAGCTTCACTCAACAAAAATGCTTCCGGTACTACCGATAATTGCGGTCCCGAAAGAGTGTCATTTTTGCGAGGAGATTCGGTACGTGAGAGCGCAAGTGGAACATTCACATGCGCTAGTTCCACATCTGTCAATAATTTTCGGGTTCGCCCTACCAGTAAGCTGGGTGATATTGTCAACTCCGGTCCGCTCTATGTGGGAAAACCCATCGCGGGTTATTCCAATGTGGATCATCCCGGCTATGCTGCATTCAGAAATAGCTATAAGGATCGGACTCCAATGATATACGTTGGCGCCAATGACGGGATGTTGCACGGGTTTAATGCTTGCATTGCTGGGGTGACGGCGGGATGTGCGGCTGCCGATTCGGGTAAAGAGCTGTTAGTTTATGTTCCGAGCTCCGTTTATGACAATTTAAGCCGACTGACAGACAAGGATTATACTGCTAATCATCGCTATTTCGTGGATGGATCTCCAATGACGGGGGATGTTTATTCGAGTGCAACTTCAAACTGGAGAAGTATACTCGTTGGTGGTCTGAATGGCGGCGGTCAAGGCTACTATGCTCTGGATATTACTAATCCGGCGGATGCATCGAAAGCAGCGCCAACTTTTACTGCTGCGAATGCTGCAAATTTACTGTTGTGGGAGTTTACCAATGCTGATGATAGCGATATGGGGTATAGCCACAATCTGCCGCAAGTTAACTCATTTACCGGTCAAGCAACGCAGATCGTCAAGATGGAGAACAATCAATGGGCTGTGATTGTTGGTAATGGTTATAACAGCACGGGCGGCAAGGCGGTTCTTTATATCCTATTTATTTCTGGGGGGGAAGATGGCACCTGGACAGTTGGAACGGATTACATCAAGTTGATCGCCGATGCAGGCACGGGAAATGGCCTTTCGACACCGACACCATTTGATACCAATGGCAATGGCAAGGCTGATGTGATATACGCGGGTGATATCAAAGGAAATTTGTGGAAATTCGATGTAAGCTCTGCGACTCCTTCAAGCTGGAATGTGGCTATAAGCCGGACACCTTTGTTTGTATCCGGTACGTCAAAACCTATTATTGCTCCGCCTTCTGTGAGTTTCCATCCTAAGGGTGGCCAGCTTGTTTTGTTTGGGACGGGCAAATACCTGGAAACTGCTGATACTACATCTACAAGTGCGCAGACTATCTATGGGGTATGGGATAATAGCACGGCAGCAACGGTAACGGCGGGTGCGCTTGTTCAACAAGTGCTAACAGATGGGACGGTTAGAACCGCGACCCAAAATGCGGTGTCCTACTCAACCACAATTAAGGGCTGGTATGTAAATCTGCCCGTTAGTGGTGAAAGACTTACAGGCGTGCCTAGTTTGGAAGATGGGATTTTTGTATTCACGAGTATTGTGCCGTCCGCATCGCCTTGCGACTTTGGCGGTAGAGGGGTCGTGAATGCAATCGATTTCTTGACTGGAGGGATGCTTTCTTCGCCCGCATTTGATACCAATAGAAATAGAATTCTTGCGCTTGACGATGGTTTGTCTGCAGGCGTAGAAATTGGCTTTTCTGTTGGTGGTGTCACACGCATCAGAGGTCATGCGGAAGATGATAGGCTGGTGTATTCAAAAGCTGATGGTACGCTAGAGCAGACAACAACGGCGAAAGGTGCTGCCGGATTACGTGGCCGGGTGACGTGGCGAGAGCTGATGCATTGATACAAAATCAATGCATATGATAAAAATTAGATTCTAGGAGATTAAAAAGACTATGGATTCAACACCCCGTTTATTTAGAGCGATGGGTTTTACTTTGATTGAACTCATGATTACAGTGGCAATTCTAGGTATTCTTGCTTCAATTGCTGTGCCGTCTTATCAGAACTATGTAAGGCAATCTAACCGGGCTGTTGCGAAGTCACTGCTTTACGAAAATGCTCAATTCATGGAGCGATTCTATTCTCAGAATAATCAGTATGATGCAACAGTAGGGGCGGATGGTATAGCAAACACTGGCGGAGACGATGTGGCAGTTACTTTACCCATCACACAATCGCCGAGAAGTGGTACGGCGCAGTATAATATTTCGCTTCAAGCCGTGGCAAACAATACTTTCATACTCCAAGCAGTTCCGGTAGGTTCAATGGCAGGCGACGTATGCGGCACACTCACTTTAAGTAATACTGGAGCGCAAGGTGCAGGCGGGGTTGTTGCAGACTGTTGGAATCGATAATTGTCATTCCGCTAACTTATCTTTAGAAGACCATTGTGAATAGGCTTTATTCTCTGATTTCCTGTTCAATCTGGTCGGCTGTCACGTGACGGACATCTTTACCTTTGACCATATAAACAACGTATTCAGACATGTTTTTCGCATGATCGCCAATGCGCTCGATGGCCTTGGCGATAAATACGATTTCCAGGCAAGTTGAAATTTTCCTGGGATCTTCCATCATAAAAGTAATCAGTTGACGCAAGATAGAGCGGAATTCTTCATCGACGAATTCATCCTGCCGCACAATTTGCGCAGCGGCATTCAAATCCAAGCGGGCGAAGGAATCGAGCGCCTTGTGCAGCATATCCATGGCGATACTGGCGACATGCTTAACTTCATTAAAACGCGGAATGTGCATACGATCCGTTGAATAAATCAGTTTTGCCATGCGGGCGATTTTTGCAGCTTCGTCGCCGATGCGCTCCAAATCGGTAATTGTCTTGATCACCATCATAATCATGCGCAAATCGCTTGCCGTCGGTTGTCTGCGCGCAATAATCTGATTGCAGATCTCATCAATCGAAACTTCCATCGCGTTGACACGGTGATCACGGGTAATTACCAGATCAATCAGCTCTTCATTGCCACTCGTTAAAGCATCGATCGCATTCTCGATTTGTTCTTCAACAAAGCCCCCCATTTGCAAAACGCGCGTGCGCACTTCTTCAAGGTCAGCGTCGAACTGCTTGGAAATATGTTCTTTAGTTGCCATGGTCTGCCTTTTGAGGATTCAAAGTATGTAATGCTTTACGGTCTTAATTATCCATGCTTAATACTAATCACACAGTAATGGTGCGTACACCGTTGTTTGTTCCCAATAATAACGTATCCGCCGGACGCCGGGCAAAAAGGCCGTTGGTTACAACACCGGTAATCTGATTGAGCGTTGCTTCCAATTCAACCGGATTCATAATCTGTAAACCATGCACATCCAGGATGACGTTACCGTTATCCGTGACGAAACCCTGACGCAAGGCCGGATGTCCACCCAAGTGCACAATCTCGCGCGCTACATAGCTGCGCGCCATCGGTATGACTTCAACGGGCAGCGGGAAGTTGCCAAGAATATTGACTAATTTGCTTTGATCGGTAATGCAGATAAATTTCCGGGCAACCGCCGCGACAATTTTCTCTCGTGTCAACGCACCGCCGCCACCTTTGATCATATGCAAGTGTTCGGTGATCTCATCCGCGCCATCGACATACACGGGAAGATCGATGACATTATTCAGATCCAGTACTTCAATACCATGACCTTTCAGACGTTGCGCCGTTATATCTGAACTGGCAACCGCGCCTTCGATTTTATTTTTAATTTTGGCTAATTCATCGATAAAGTAATTAGCAGTGGAGCCTGTGCCTACCCCAACAATACAACCCACCGGAATATGCTGAATTGCAGCTGCTGCAACTGCTCGTTTTTGTTCGTCTTGTGTCATTTATGGCCCTATCCAGACAAAAATTGATATAGCCTGTCAGGATAGCGTTATCTGCGAATTTAGACAATGCTTCTAGCGATCCGCGTTGTCAATCAAGCTTGGGAAAATCACCGGGTTTGCAGACGGCAATGTGCCTGATCAATCCTTCCGGTGTGAAGTATATGCGTTCCAATCCTTGCCGTTTTACCTGCTCTCTGGAAGAAGCATCGATACCGCTCATTGTAAACGCGAATTCCACGCCATTATTTTCAATACTGCGATATTCGGTAACTTCCCAATGGGCATCGGGAAAGCGGCCAAAGAAGCTGACCATCATGGCATGGATGGCCGAACTGCCTTTGTATTCACCGAAGTAAGCGGAATAATAAGTGGCATCGGCCGCAAACAGACGCTCGATCTGCACCAGGTCGTGATTATTCGATAAAGTGACGTAGTTTCTTGCCAGTTCGATGGGTTGCCCGATGTTCATTGATTCTGCACACATAAATGCTTACTAAGGGTCATGCGGATTTCGATTCCGCGCGGGTGAAGATCCATTCATCCTTGCCGCTATCTTCCTGGCTGAAGCGGTAGTCCGCCACATCGAAGTTTTTAATGGCTTCGGGTCTTGTGAGTTTGTTCTGGATAATGTAGCGGCTCATCATGCCGCGGGCTTTCTTGGCGAAGAAGCTGATAATTTTGTAAACACCGTTTTTCTGATCCTTGAAAACCGGAGTGATGATCCGTGCATTGAGTTTGCCGGGTTGGACGGACTGGAAATATTCATGGGAAGCGAGGTTGATCAGGACGCCGTCTTTTTGTTGCGCCAAATCCCGGTTGAGCGCTTGGGTGATTTTATCGTTCCAGAATTCGTACAAATTATTGCCGCGCGGATTTTTGAACTGAGTACCCATTTCCAGCCGGTAAGGCTGCATCAGATCCAGCGGGCGCAACACGCCATACAGTCCCGACAAAATGCGCAAATGATCTTGCGCGAACGCCAGTTCGTTTCCGGTCATCGTTTCGGCATCCAAGCCGGTATAGACATCGCCTTTGAACGCGAGAATCGCTTGCTTGGCATTTCTCAGCGTAAACGGGCGATTCCAGGCGAAGTAGCGGTTTGAGTTGAGCGTGGCCAATTTAGAGCTGATCGACATCATCGCACCGATTTGGCTGGGCTCCAGTTTTCTGAGTTCATCGATCAGCATCGCCGAATCGTCGAGAAAATCCGGTTGTGTGTGCACCTGCGTCAATGGGGGTGTTTCAAAGTCCAGTGTTTTTGCCGGTGAAATGACAATAATCATGCGTTTTTATCCTGAAATAAAAAATACTATCAGATTCGCTCACTGAGTAAAGGTTACTTGTAATTTGCGTCAGCAGCCCCAAACTATTGCTGGCCTAATTTATCAAACATTTTTTTGTCGATCGGAGGAGCGAATCATGCTTGGATATCGTAATTTAATTGTGCTGTTGACGCTGGCGCTGCTGATGCCGGTTGATCTATGGGCGCAGCAGGGCAATGGCGTGGAAAGTTTGCGTCAAACCGGCAAGGCGTTTGCCGCAGTGGCGCGTAAAGTTTCACCGTCGGTGGTACTGATTCAAGTTGAACGGGAAACCGAAGCGGCGCAGATGTCGCCGTTCGGTTTCCCGTTTGGCAATGGGGGCGGCGATAACTTTCCATTCGGCGATGAATTTTTCCGGCGCTTCTTTGGCGATCGCCTGCCCGATTCTCCCCGCTTTAATGCACCGGGAAAGAAACCACAGCAAGGCAAGCAACGCTCGGTTGTCGGACAAGGTTCCGGTTTTGTTTTTGCGGCCAACAATAAAAAAACCTATATCCTGACGAATAATCATGTGATCGAAGGGAACGACAAAATCAGTGTCAAGTTTCTCGATGGCCGTGAGTTTGAAGCAAAAATTAAAGGCACCGACCCCAAATCGGATATCGCCGTGATCGAAATCGAAGCCAGCGATCTGCCCGCAGTGCAAATCGGCGATTATGCCCAATTGGAAGTGGGCGAATGGGTGGTGGCGATCGGAAATCCGTTTGGGTTGAGTCATACCTTGACGGTCGGTGTGGTCAGCGCGAAAGGCAGAACTTCGCTCGGTATTAGCGATTACGAAGACTTCATTCAAACCGACGCCGCGATCAATCCCGGCAATTCCGGCGGGCCGCTGGTCAATCTGGACGGCGAGGTGATCGGTATGAATACCGCGATTTTCAGCCGCAGCGGCGGTTACATGGGCATCGGCTTCGCCATTCCGATCAATCTGGCCGAGCGTATCGCCAATCAATTGATCGACAAGGGCGAAGTAGTGCGGGGTTACTTGGGCATCATGATTCAGCCGCTGACCGCCGATTTGGTCAAGTCCTTCGATTTGAAAAATGACAAAGGCATTTTGATCGCGCAAGTGACAAAAAACTCGCCTGCTGAAAAAGCCGGTCTCAAAGCCGGTGATGTGATCGTGAACTATCAGGGGCGGCCGGTGAGCGATACCGGCGATTTCCGCAACCAGGTCGCATTGGCGCAACCGGGTAGCAAAGTGGAATTCGATATCGTCCGCGACGGTAAGCAGCGCAGCATCACCGTGAAAATCGACAAACTCAGCGATAACAAACTCGCGGCGCAAGAATCTTCGTCGCATGCGAGCGATAAGCTGGGCTTGACGGTGCAGACCGTTACCGCCGATGTAGCGCGGCAACTGGGAATAAAAGCCGGGCAAGGTGTCGTCGTGACCGAAGTGGCCCCGGGATCGGTGGCAACCATGGCGGGTATCAGCCCTGGCAGTGTGATTCTGGAAGTCAATCGCAAAGCGGTTAACACCCCCGCCGAGTTCAATCAGGCAGTAAAAAACAGTACCAATAATAAAGTGCTGTTACTGGTGCGGGATGATGATGTATCGCGCTATGTGGTGTTGAGCTGGCGTTGATGAAGTGAGTCAGCGCTGTGTGAAGCGGGAAATGGTTTACCCGCTTCACACAGCGCATGTGGTTGCGGTGATGTTTGAGCCTGCGGGTGGTTTATGATGAATGTGATCCCGTGATAGGATGGCCCGATATCATTCATTCGTTGATTAGTCATGAACATCGCTCTGGAAATTCAAGCCCTCCATGCCGACATGCTCCGCTGGCGCAGGCAAATCCACCAGCACCCTGAAACCGCTTTTGAAGAAACCGCCACCGCGCAACTGATCGCCGCGCAACTGCAACAAGCCGGTATCGAGGTGCATCAGGGGGTGGCGAAAACTGGGATCGTCGGTGTTCTGCGCCGTGGTAACGGCACTCACAGCATTGCACTGCGTGCCGATATGGATGCGCTATTCATCCAGGAACAAAACCGCTTCGCGCATGCTTCCTGTAACAGCGGCAAAATGCACGCTTGCGGTCACGACGGGCACTGCGCCATGCTGCTCGGTGCGGCGAGCTATCTGGCCGAGCACGGCCGTTTCGACGGCACGGTGTATTTCATTTTCCAACCGGCGGAAGAATGCCGTGCCGGAGCGCATCAAATGATCAGCGAAGGCTTGTTCGAGCAATTCCCGGCGCAACGGGTGTTCGGCATGCATAATTTCCCGGATGTGCCCGCCGGTCATTTTGCCGTTAAAGCCGGTCCGATGATGGCGTCGTTCGATTGTTTCGAGATTATCTTGAAAGGGCAAGCCACGCACGCCGCGATGCCGCATCTCGGTAACGATGTGTTGGTTGCTGCCGCGCATTTGATCACGCAATTGCAAACCATCGTCAGCCGCCGGATCGATCCCGCCGATGCTGCGGTGGTCAGTGTCACGCAAATTCACGGCGGCAACACCTGGAATGCGCTGCCGGATTCCGCCGTCATTCGCGGCACTTTCCGCAGCTTCAAGAATTCCGTGCGAGAGCAGCTGGAACAAGGCATTCGCCATCTGGCCGAAAGCGTCGCACAAGGCTTCCAGCTGCAAGCCGATATCCGCTTCAACCCCGAAAACCCCGGCTACCCGGTCACCGTTAACAGCCCGGATGAAACCGCCAATGCGATCCGCGCCGCCACCGCCGTTGCCGGTGAACAATGCGTCGACACCGCGCCCACCCCCAGCATGGGTGCGGAAGACTTCGCTTTCATGCTGCAACAGAAACCGGGCTGCTACATCTGGATCGGCAACGGCAGCTCGGAAGGCGGGTGCTTACTGCATAATCCCCACTACGATTTTAACGACGAGATTTTGCCGCTGGGTGCGGCGTATTGGGTTAAGTTGGTGGAGAATGAGTTGTCTGTTTAATTTCTGTTGATCCGTATTGTGGGATTCAAATACTAAGTTGCGGACTCGTGCAGTAGAAGTAGTGTGCACTGAAATCGTGCATCCAATAATGGGAAGGACATCACGGATGAAAAAGATTACTCTAAGCGCCGACGATAAATTGATCGAAGCCGCTCGAGCACGCGCCCGTGCCGAGCAGACCACACTCAACGAACAATTCCGCTGCTGGCTGGCCGATTATGTCCAGCAGGAACAAAAAAGCGAATCCGCGATGGCATTGATCGAAGAACTGCGCAGGCAAGTGTCAACCGGCGGCCGGAAATTCGTGCGGGATGAAATGAATGAGTAGTGAGTTTGTCGATACCAATTGGAACAGATTCTGGTTCCGTTGTCGCAGGTCATGCCTAGCTCGGCGTTTTATCAACGGGGTCTCGCGCATTTCTCAAAAATCATGTACGAAAGAGAGCATATCTACCGGGTCGTGCTGTAATTATCATCGTGATTGATTGTGCGCCTTCTCGCAGTCGGCACATCCTACGCACTATGGGTACGGCCTTCCGTCCTTGTGAAAGAGGCGCCATGAACCATCGGCAAAGCGGGCAACAAGATCGTCATCCGGGTAGGTTACTTCATCGCCGGGCGTTCGATCACCGGCTTCCAAATACACCGCATCTACCGGAGTTTCGTTGACAAGATGGTGCGCATCGCCAGTGCCTGCCTTGAATCCGGCGCACATGCCCGCATGCAGTTCCGTGCGGCCAGCGTCGGAATAAAGTGCCAGCGTGCCGGACACGACGTAGACGAACTCGTCTTGTTTGCTGTGCGCATGCCGCAGTGCCGACACCGCTCCCGGCGCAAGCACGGTAATATTCACGCCAAAGTTGGTGAGACCGAACAAATCGCCCAATGACCGTTTCACACGCCCGTTCATCATCGAACGGAACGGCTCGGGATAGGACGAGGGCGTGGCTCGTGGCGCGTGGCGCGGCGTCAAGCGCGGTAATTGAATGAATTTTTGTGTTCATCGTGAGTAGATAAGTTGATATGAAATTTAATGCCGGAAGTTTTTCACTGAGCAGATAGATTGTGCGCCTTTTTGCGATCGACACCCCACCGGGCTTGTTAACGCGTAGGTTGGAGTGAGCTTGCGAACTCCAACTTTTCACCGCTCGCCATAACCACCTTTATCGTTGCTAGCAACGTCACCGCCCCAATCATCAGAAATGATCCCAGCTTTAATATACCGGTGAATGCTTGAATAAGGCCATTCGCTTGCCCGGTGGACGTATCCATGTTTTACCGGATTGTAATGAATGTAATCGACATGCCGCTCAAAATCATTTTCGTCACGAATCAGATGCTCCCAATACCGGCGTTGCCAAATTCCACGTTCGCCTTTGGAAATCCGGCTGGCATTACGGCGTTCGTTTATGGCGATATGACGCGAGAAACCGGATTTGATCAGCATCCATCGAGTAGCAAAATCCGCATCGTCAGGCGGTAAAGTCCATATCGCATGCAAATGATCCGGCAACACGACGAACGCATCGATGTGAAAGGGATGCCGCTGCTTAACCGTTTTGACAGCTTCGCGCAAAATTTCCACATGATCCAATAACAAGCGCAGGTGACGTTGCGCAAGATTGACCGTGAAGAAATAGGTTCCGCCTTTTACATCGGCGCGCCGGTATCGCATGATTGATCATTTCCTTATGCCAATATTCGATGTTGGGGTTCGCAGGCTCACTCCAACCTACCGGGCTACACATATGCCTTCTCCTTTTCTCGCCTCAAGACCAAGAGACCACAAGACCTCGCTGAGCACACTTGAGACAACCGCATGCGCGACATTCAGTGCTTGATTTGCCTCGGTGCGATCGGCATGAAAGCCTTGATGGACAACCTTGTTTCTTTTCTCTTGCAGTGCCTCAATTTCTTTTAGTAGAGTGCTTGATTCGCCCTCTCGTTTTATTTCCTCAAGTTTCGACTCGGTAAGGTGGTTAAAAAGTTTCCCGAGCAGTTTGTGATAGCGCTTAAGGCCTGATTGACTGAGCGTTTCATTGACAATGACTTCGGCAACAGCTTCGCTATGAATTAGCCCGTAAATAACGGGTTTCAGTAGTGTAGCTTTTAGAAAAAGCTCAATTGACGAAACAGCAAACACAAGCGCTGCTTCGTGTTGCTGAAGCTGGAAAAGCTGCTCCGCATTGCGGAGCATGAACACGGCTGGTTTGGCTACATTTGGATTTGCCAGATAGTAGGAGCGGAGCCGATCAACAGCAAATTCTTGAACGGCTTGTTCTTTGTGCTCAGGATACAGTTCATCTGCAAGACGAGCGTACATTTCTTCGTGAGCGATATCGAACTCGTCATCCATGTGATGAGATTCCTAACTAGAATTAGACGTCCAGAATGACGCAATAGAATACGTCATTTCAAATTTCAATATAACAAACATTTCTAAATTCATAAACTCGCGGAAAAATATCTTCGACTAATCACCCCAACTTCTGCATCAACTCCTTAATCCGCATGACCCGCTTATTCACGTCCTCAATCTTCACCAGAATTTTCAATCGATCCTGGCCGGATAGTGAGTATTCGCGGCTGCTTTGAATCAGTTGGATGATTTTGAGCGGGTCGATCGGCGGGTTGGGGATGAATTGCACTTGGATGCTGTCGGCGCTGGCGTCGATGCGAGTGATGCCGAGCGGTTTGGCGATGATGCGCAGGCGGTGGCAGTCGAGCAGGGCGCGGGCCGGGTTGGGCAGCAGGCCGAAGCGATCGATCAGTTCGCGGTGCATGTCGTCGAGCTGGTCGTTGTCGGTGCAGTTGGCCATGCGTTTGTACAGCACCAGGCGTTCGTGGATGTCGTGGCAGTAATCGTCCGGTAATAGCGCGGGCACGTGCAGGTTGATTTCGGTGGCGACGCCGAGCGGGTGCTGCAAATCGGGTTCCTTGCCTTGCTTGAGCGACTGGATCGCGGTATCCAGCATCGAGCTGTACAGGCTGAAACCGATTTCCTGCATTTCCCCACTTTGCGATTCGGAGAGTACTGCGCCGGCGCCGCGGATTTCCAGATCGTGCATCGCCAGATAAAAGCCGGAGCCGAGTTCTTCCATCGCTTGGATCGCTTCCAAACGTTTCTTGGCTTGTCCGCCGAGCGCTTCTTCCGGTGGTGTTAGCAGATACGCGTAAGCCTGATGATGCGAGCGCCCGACCCGTCCGCGCAATTGGTGCAGTTGCGCCAGGCCGAATTTGTGCGCGTTGTTGATGATGATGGTGTTGGCGCTGGGGATGTCGATGCCGGTTTCGATGATCGTGGTGCAGAGCAGAATGTTGAAGCGCTGTTGGTAAAAGTCGCGCATCACATGCTCCAGTTCGCGTTCCGGCATTTGCCCGTGGGCGACGTTGATGCGCGCCTCCGGCAGCAAACCGGACAGTTTTTCGTACATCAATTGGATGCTGCTGACTTCGTTGTGCAGGAAATAAATCTGCCCGCCGCGTTTGAGTTCGCGCAGGCACGCTTCGCGGATGATGCCCATCGAGAAACTGCTGACAAAAGTGCGGATGGCCAAGCGGCGCTGTGGCGCGGTGGCGATGATGGAGAAATCGCGTAGCCCTTCCAGCGACATCGCCAGTGTGCGCGGAATCGGCGTGGCGGTCAGCGTCAGCACGTCGACTTCGGCGCGCAGTTTTTTAAGCTGTTCTTTTTGCCGCACGCCAAAACGGTGCTCTTCGTCGATGATCACCAGCCCCAGATTCTTGAAGTGCACGTCTTTCTGAATCAGTTTGTGCGTGCCGATGATGATGTCGATTTCGCCCTTCGCCAGACCGGCAAGCGCTTGTGTTTGTTCCTTGGCGGAGCGGAAGCGCGACAGTTCGGCGATTCTGACCGGCCATTGATCGGCGATCAGACCGAAACGGTCGGAGAAATTCTGGAAGTGCTGTTCCGCGAGCAGCGTGGTCGGCACCAGCACCGCCACTTGCTTGCCGTCGGCTACGGCGATAAACGCGGCGCGCAACGCCACTTCGGTTTTACCGAAGCCGACATCGCCGCAAATCAGGCGATCCATCGGTTTGCCGGAAGTTAAATCACCGATCACCGCATTGATGGCTGCCGCCTGATCGGCCGTTTCCTCGAAGCCAAAGCCTTCGGCGAAGGCATCGTAATCATGTTGCCGCAGGGTGAATTGGTGGCCCTCGCGCGCGGCGCGCTGGGCGTACAGATTCAGCAATTCCGCCGCGGTATCGCGCACCTGCTGCATCGCTTTGCGTTTGGCTTTGTCCCACTGGCTGCTGCCGAGCTTGTGCAGCGGTGCGGATTCCGGTGCGGCGCCGCTGTAGCGGCCGATCAGATACAGTTGCGAAACCGGCACGTACAATTTGTCGCCGCCTTCGTATTCCAGCGCCAGAAATTCGCTCATTTCGCCCGGTTCACCTTCGCCCACATCCATGCTGACCAAGCCGAGATAGCGTCCGATACCGTGCTGTTCATGCACTACCGGATCGCCCGGTTTGATTTCCGACAAATCGCGCAGGATATTGTCGGTCGATGTGGTCTTGCGCGATTCCCGCTCGCGCCGTCCATGCACGTGCGTGGCGTACAACTCACTTTCGGTGATGAAAGCCAGTTTTGCGGGCGTATCGATGAAACCGGTATGCAGCGGCGCGACACTCAGCATGAAGGATTGCGCGCTATTCAGAAACTGCGCGTAATCCTGGCAAAGATCGGGATGCAAGTCGTATTGATGCAAATACTCGGCAATCAATTCGCGCCGTCCCATGCTTTCCGCCAGCAACAGCACCCGGCCGCCGGTCATCTTGAATTGCGCGATGAACACCGCCAGTTTTTCCAGCGGGTTTTCCACATGCCGGTTGACTTGCACCGACGGCAACGGCGCGGTGCTTTTGGGCGCGGCCAGTTTGACATCCTGCGTGTTGGACAAAATCTCAATGCGTCCATACGGTTTGAGCTGGCCAAAGAAACTATTGCTGGTCAGGAATAATTCAGCTGGGGGCAGCAATGGCCGGTCGCTATCGCCGCGCAGCAATTGATAACGCGATTGGGTGTCATGCCAGAATTCGTCGATCACCGGACGCACATCCTGGTGCAGGCAGAGCAAGGTGTTTTCGGGTAAGTAATCAAACAGCGTGGCGGTCTGCGTAAAGAACAGCGGCAAATAATATTCGATGCCCGCAGGCGTCAGGCCTTTGCTGATGTCCTTGTAGATTTGTTTTTTCGACGGATCGCCTTCGAATTTCTCGCGGAAATTACCGCGAAAGCAGGTGCGCCCGGCTTCGTCGAGCGGAAATTCGCGCGCGGGTAACAGCCGGATTTCCTTGACCGGATAAATACTGCGTTGCGTATCGACATCGAAGGTGCGAATGGTGTCGATGTCGTTGTCCAGCAAATCGATGCGGTACGGCAGCGGGCTGCCCATCGGAAATAGATCGATCAAGCCGCCGCGCACGCTGTATTCGCCCGGCGAGAAAACCTGCGTGACATGCGAGTAGCCCGCCAGCGTCAATTGGCTGCGCAATCCCGCAACATCCAATGCTTCGCCCTGCTTGAGAAAGAACGTATGCGCAGCCAGGTATTCGCGCGGCAGCATGCGGTAAAGCGCTGTCGTCAATGGCGCAATCAGCACATCGCAAGCGCCGTTCATGACCTGATAGAGTGTGGCCAACCGTTCCGAAACCAGATCGTGGTGCGGTGAGAACGTATCGTATGGCAGCGTTTCCCAGTCCGGCAGCAAATGCGTTTTCAGTTCTGGCGCAAAATAGGGAATTTCCTCCAGCAGCCGCTGCGCATCCAGCGCGTTTGCCGTGATAATGGTGACCGGTTTCGCTTGCTGTGCCAGTTGCGCCAGAAACAGCGCATCGCTGGAGCCATCAGAATGAGCGTAACGTAGAACGGTGCCGGGTGTGGGTAGGGTGTGCTTTTGTTGCATAGTGAATGTGCCAGTATGCTGTGCCGGAAAATGGAGCGCGCACTGAAACTGGCGTGGAATCGAAAGCGTCATATTATATGCCAGTTTTAAGATGCCTTTCTTTTAGGAACAAGTTGCGGTGGCAGATTGAATATAAAAGTGCAAATTGTTGTGTTATTTGTCATTTGAAATTGCTTTGGATAGCGCTATTCTTAATACGCCGGTCATAAATGACTGGTATTTATCGTAGAATATTAAATAGTTTAGCTGACGGAAAGAATATGAGTGCTTTCATGAAACTGAATATGTGGCGATTGGAACAAAAAATAATGCTGTTTACGTACAGGATCATTGCGGTGGTGTGTTTGACGGCACCGGCTTTTGCGCAAAATGTTTCCGCCACAGCATTAACCACCGAAAATCAACAGAAAATTGAATTGGCCGTATGGAAGTACGCCATCGATACACCATTATTGTTGAATACGATTGACTGGTTTCGCGACCTGACGCGCAATTCCCGCGAATCGACTGCCATTGCCGAGCTTTCCCGTCTGGAGTTTATGCGCGCGCAGCTCGAGCTGGATAAAAACCGCCGCATTCAATTGTTTGAGAATTGTATCGCGATTGCTGATCAGTCACTGGCACTGAATGCGAATGACGTGCGCGGACTTTTCTGGAAAGCTGCTGCAATGGGAAAAATGGCCGAGGATAGCGGCATTGTGAATGCGCTGAGAATGATCGGACCGATGGAAAAAATGCTGTTGAAAGTGGTTGCGCTGGACGAGAAATACGAGAACGCCGGAGCGCACCGCGCGCTGGGCCGTATCTATCACAAACTGCCGGGATTTCCCATCAGCTTCGGCAGTAACCAAAAGGCGTTGATGCACATGAAACGGGCATATGAGCTGTTTCCGCGCGATGTCATCACACGCGCTTTTTACGCCGAATTGCTGTACGACGTCGGCAGGAAGGAAGAAGCGCGCAAACATGCGGATTTTGTGCTGGCAACGCCAATTGCCGACGAAGATGCGCTGGAATTTTCCGAATATGTCGACATCGCGCTGGGTGTAATCAAGAAAACTGGCGGTTCTGAATTCAAAGTCGGTAATTACTAACTTCCGCCCGAACACGGGCTACCGGTGCACTGCGGCGTGGCATCCGGTTTTCTTTTTTGATCTAACTTGCTTCTCCACTGAGCAAATCGGCTACACTAGCGCATCTTTCAAATATCCTGGCAAAGTTTTATGACAGAAACAGTGATCGATTTGATCCGCCACGGCCAGCCTGCTGGCGGACGCCGTTATCGCGGTCACGGTGTGGACGATCCGCTCAGCGAAAAAGGCTGGTCGCAAATGTGGCATGCCGTCGGAAACTATAATGACTGGAACCACATCATCACTTCTCCGCTGCAACGCTGCCAGGCGTTTGCATTTGCGCTCGGAGAACGTCACGGCATCGACGTTACGGTCGAATCGCGCTTCAAGGAAGTCGGATTCGGCGAATGGGAAGGACTCAGTCACGATGAAATCAAGATTGGCCGTGTAACTGAATACCAGGCTTTCCTGCGTGACCCGGTCAACTGCCGCCCGCACGGCGCCGAACCGCTCGATGATTTTATCCAACGCGTCAGCTCCGCCTATGAAGAAGCGATTGAACGATTCCAAAGCAGCCATTTTCTGATCGTCGCGCACGCCGGTGTGATGCGCGCGATCATTGCCAAAACCGTGCATGCCTCACCGGCTGGACTGTATCGGATCAAAATCAGCAACGGCGGCATCACACGCATTCGCCAGACCGAAACCGGCGGCGTGCTGGAGTTACTGAATGGGAAGTTGTCGGATTGACGAGGAAGAGTATTCAAATCGTTAGTAACTTGTGAGTTCCAATTAGATGTAGTAATTCAGACTCGATCTGACAGAAGGGTCTTGCCAAAGGGTGAGATTACCGCGTATGTGTCCGGCGGCCGTCCGTCGACTTGTTGCGCGACGAAGTTGACCAGTTCTCGGGCTTTGATTTTGTCGTTTTAACAGTTCCATCACGCAAACATTAACCTGCCTTTAGTTTCCGGGATCGCTCTGCCCAGTTCGCGGGCGGTTTCTATCCACTGTTCGATGACGGTTTTTACATTGGCAACAGCTAACTCGTAGGTTTCCCCATCTGCCATGCAACCGGGTAGTTCCGGAACTTCGGCGATGAAAGCATGATCGTCTTCGCTCCAGTAAATGATTAATTCGTATTTAATCAATGTCGTATTCTCCCATGCGATATTTCGTCAATAAAACTCTAACCTGTTTGACTTGATAAGGCTTCGTTTTACTGTTTCTCGGTTGCAAATTAATAATTTCTTCAATATCTTGGCGAGTAAAAAGTGATGGCTTCCTTTTATTCGCTCAGTGAGCCCTAATCGGATCAATAATTGACAAAGTTCGGGAAATGCGATGTCGGTGTCAGCACTACCCGCCAGAATTTTCATTCTGAGTTTTGAATACTTTCCCATTTTAATTATCCAAATTCAGCTAACTATCACAACGCATCGCGATGCGGAGCCAAGTCTTAAACCGGGATTACTGCACGACTTTCGTTTCAACCCACCCTTTCACACCTTGAAGCGCCGCAGGCAATTGCTCCGGTTGCGTACCCCCTGCTTGCGCCATATCCGGCCGTCCGCCGCCTTTGCCGCCGACTTGTTGCGCGACGAAGTTGACCAGTTCTCCGGCTTTGATTTTGTTGGTTAAGTCGGCGCTGACACCGGCGATTAGTGTGACTTTACCGTCGGTCACGGTGCTGAGTATAATCGCGCAGGATTTGAGTGTGTCTTTGAGTTGATCCAGCGTTTCGCGTAGCGTTTTGGCGTCGGCGTTTTCCAGGTTGGCGGCCAAAACTTTGATACCGTTAACGTCTTGCGCTTGCGATGCCAGGTCTGCGCCTTGCGAGCTGGCCATTTTAGTTTTCAGGCGTGCCAGTTCTTTTTCGGTTTGCCGCACGTTGTCGATGATCTGGGCGATTTTTTGCGTGACTTCCTGCGGGTTGGCTTTGAGCGTGTGAGCGATTTCCAGCAACTGTGCTTCGCGTTGCTGCACGTAATCGATGGCACCTTTTCCGGTCACCGCTTCGACGCGGCGGATACCGGCGGCAACACCGGACTCGGCGACGATTTTAAACAAGCCGATTTGCCCGACTTGCGGCACGTGCGTACCGCCGCATAATTCGGTGGAGAATTCGCCCATGCCGATGACGCGCACCACGTCCGTGTATTTTTCGCCGAACAACGCCATCGCGCCGCGCTTGATCGCGTCGTCGTATTTCATCGAAGCCGCTTCGACCACCCAGTTATTGCGGATTTGCTCGTTGACCAGACGTTCGGTTTCGCGGATTTCGTCGGCGCTCATCGGTACGTTGTGCGAGAAGTCGAAACGCAGCCGGTTGGGATCAACCAGCGAACCTTTCTGCGTGACATGCGTGCCGAGCACTTTGCGCAGTGCGGCGTGCAACAGATGGGTTGCGGAGTGGTTGTTGGCGGTGCTGATGCGGGTTTGCGGATTGACCCGGGCTTGCACTGTATCCCGGACTACCAAGCGGCCGCTGCGCAGCAGGCCTTTGTGGCCGAACACCCCGGCTTGGATTTTTTGCGTGTCGGTGACTTCAAAGGTGCCATTGGCGGCGAGCAATTCACCGCAATCGCCAACCTGACCGCCGGATTCGGCGTAGAATGGCGTTTGATCGAGCACCACTACGGCTTCGTCACCGGCTTCGACAAAATCCACCGCGCTGCCTTGCTTGTAAATGGCCAATACCTGACCTTCGTGCTGCAATCTGTCGTAACCGTAGAACGTGGTTTGACCGCCTTTGTAGTCGAGGCCTTCCTGCATCGCGAATTTGTTCGCGGCGCGCGCCTGTTCACGCTGATGCGCCATGGCTTGTTCAAAACCGGCATGATCGACGGTGATATTGCGTTCGCGGGCGATATCGGCGGTTAAGTCGATCGGGAAACCGAAGGTGTCATAGAGGCGGAACGCGGTTTCGCCATCCAGTGTTTTGCTGTTTTGGCTGAGCGCGGCTTCCAGAATTTGCATGCCGTTTTCCAATGTTTCGGCGAAGCGTTCTTCTTCTTGCAGCAGCACGGCCGCAACGCGGGTTTTGGCTGCGGTCAGTTCCGGATACGCTTGTCCCATCACTTGACTCAGATCTTCCACCAGCTGATGAAAGAAAGGTTGTTTCTGTCCCAGCTTGTAACCATGACGGATCGCGCGGCGGATGATGCGGCGTAGCACGTAACCGCGCCCTTCGCTGCCGGGGATGACGCCGTCGGTGATCAGGAACGAACAGGCGCGGATGTGATCGGCGATGACTTTGAGCGAGTTGTCGGTAAGATTCTTGGTGTTAGTCACCCGTGCAGCCGCTTTGATCAGGCTTTGAAACAAGTCGATATCGTAGTTGCTGTGCACGTGTTGCATCACGGCGGAAATGCGTTCCAACCCCATGCCGGTATCGACCGACGGTTTCGGCAGCGGATGCAGCGTACCGGCGCTGTCGCGGTTGTATTGCATGAACACCAGATTCCAGATTTCGATGTAGCGGTCGCCGTCGGCATCGGCGGAGCCGGGTGGACCGCCTGCAACATCCGGGCCGTGGTCGTAGAATATTTCCGAACAAGGGCCGCAAGGTCCGGTATCGCCCATTTGCCAGAAATTATCCATGGTGGAAATCCGCACCACGCGGGATGGCTCGACACCGACTTCATTGAGCCAGATATCGGCGGCTTCGTCGTCTTCCGCGTAAACCGTCACCCATAATTTTTCGCGCGGAATATTGAGCGTGCCGGTCAGAAAATCCCAGGCAAACAAAATGGCGTTGCGCTTGAAATAATCGCCGAAACTGAAGTTGCCGAGCATTTCAAAGAAGGTATGATGCCGTGCGGTGTAACCGACATTCTCCAGGTCATTGTGCTTGCCGCCCGCGCGTACACAGCGTTGCGAACTGACGGCGCGAACGTAAGGACGCTTATCCTGACCGAGGAACACATCCTTAAATTGCACCATGCCTGCATTGGTGAACAATAACGTTGGGTCATTGCCCGGCACCAGCGGGCTGGATGCTACGATGGTGTGGCCGTGCGATTCAAAGAATTCGAGAAATTTTTGTCGTATTTCGCTGCTTTTCATATTTTTTGTTGCTGCTCGTATCGTTCTAGTTCAGTCACTGTTAAACCCAGCGCATCGCCTTTGACGATGGCCAGACTTTTAACTTTAGCCCGGATGGTGATTTCTTCGTTCATTTTGGGAAGATCGAGTTCGGTCAGAACCGTGATTTCGCCGCTGCTATCTTCCAGCACATACGATTTCAGGTTGACCAGCGGCAAACGCGTGGGGTTTTTCGGGATGCCTTTTAATTTGACTTCCTTACCATCAAAATTGACCGGCGCCGTGTTGATTTCATGGATCGGTGTAATCTCATCGGCGCGCGCTGGATAGCTGATGGTTAGGATTGCCAGCAATAACATCGTGGGCAGAAGCCATTTCTTCATATGTTTTCCTCGTCAGCTTGCGATAGGACTTGCTGTATTGTTTCCATGGAAAAACCTCTATTCATCATAAATCGTATTTGTTTGCCGCGCTCTTCCCGCGTTTTGGGCGGATGATCGTATTTCTTCCGCCAGATGTTCAACGCCGCTTCCAGCTCGGTTTCCTTGAGCGACGGCAGGATACCGTCAATCAAATAGCTGTCGACACCCTTGGTTTTCAGCTCATGAACGATGCGCTGGCTGCCAAAACGGGAACGGCGGGTGCGTGCGACTTGCTCGACCATTCGCCGTTCGGAAAGAAAACCCTGCTGTTCCAGTTTATCCAATACTTCCGCCAGCTTTTCCGTTGCGCCGGAATCACTCAGCGCGGAAAGTTTCTGCTCCAATTCCCGGCGTGAATATTCGCGCTGCGCCAGATAGCGCAGTGCGCGTATTTCGATGGGGGAGCGCGTGTTCATGCCGGTTATTTTTCTTTCTCGGCTTTGTCTTTACCAGCGCTTTCCTTGATCGGTTTTGTATGATCCGGAACGCCGACGATGGCTCTGATTTTTTGTTCGATTTCCTGTGCTGTATCTTTATGTTCTTTCAGATAATCGCGCACATTGTCTTTGCCTTGGCCGATTTTCTCGCCTTTGTACGCATACCAGGCGCCGGATTTATCGACCAGCTTATGCAATACGCCCAGTTCGATGATTTCGCTTTCGCGTGAAATGCCTTCGCCATAGAGAATATCGAAGTCCGCTTGTTTGAACGGCGGTGCTATTTTGTTTTTGACGACTTTAACGCGGGTTTCATTACCGATGGTTTCCTCGCCTTTCTTGATCGAGCCGGTGCGGCGGATATCCAGACGCACGGAGGCATAAAATTTCAGCGCATTTCCGCCGGTTGTCGTTTCCGGGTTGCCGAACATGACGCCGATTTTCATGCGGATCTGATTGATGAAAATGACCATGGTGTTGCTGCGCTTGATGTTCGCGGTCAGTTTGCGCAATGCTTGCGACATCAGGCGTGCCTGCAATCCCATTTGCGGATCGCCCATATCGCCTTCGATTTCCGCGCGCGGAGTGAGCGCGGCCACGGAGTCCACCACGATGATATCGACCGAGCCGGAACGCACCAGCATATCGGCGATTTCCAGAGCCTGTTCGCCGTTATCCGGTTGCGATATCAACAGTTCCTTGACGTTGACGCCGATTTTTTGCGCGTATTGCGGATCGAGCGCATGTTCCGCATCGATAAAGGCGGCGGTTCCGCCCAGCTTTTGCATTTCGGCGATGACTTGCAGTGTCAGCGTGGTTTTGCCGGATGATTCAGGTCCGTAAATCTCGATGATCCGTCCACGCGGCAGTCCGCCGACACCCAGTGCGATATCGAGTCCTAACGAGCCGGTAGAGACAACTTGTATGTCATAGGCGACATCGTTGGCGCCCAGCCGCATGATGGAACCTTTGCCAAATTGTTTTTCGATCTGGGCTAGCGCGGCGTCAAGCGCCTTACTTCTGTTTTCATCCATGATTTTTCCTGTTAAAAGACAATCAAATTATCGCATAACCTGTATTGCACCGACGTAACTTGTGATGAAGTTGTTTGGCTGGGTCAAAAATTAGCATAGTAAAAAACTCGAGTATCCGGCTTGCCTGCGATATAATTGCATAATGTCGTTGAAGTGGCAGACATAAATACGTCACCGCTTTCAGTAAATTTTAATTGGTAACAGAGGGAGAATAGCTATCCGAGTCATTTTATTAGGCGGTCCTGGTGCCGGAAAAGGTACTCAGGCCAATTATATTAAGGAACATTTTGGTGTTCCGCAAATTTCTACCGGCGATATGTTGCGCAGCGCTGTGAAAGCAGGAACGGAATTGGGCGTCATGGCGAAAAAAATAATGGACGCCGGCGGATTGGTTTCAGACGACATTATCATCAATCTGGTCAAGGAACGTATCACACAACCCGACTGTTCAAGCGGTTTCCTGTTTGACGGTTTTCCACGTACGATTCCGCAAGCCGACGCCATGAAAGCGGCCGGTGTGCCCATTGATTTCGTCGTTGAAATTGATGTTGACGATGCGGAAATTGTTAAGCGTATGTCGGGTCGCAGAGTGCATCCCGCATCCGGACGGACTTATCACGTGGATTTCAATCCACCCAAAACGCATGACCAGGATGATGTGACGGGCGAGCCGTTGATACAACGCGATGACGATAAGGAAGAAACTGTCCGGAAACGTTTGCAGGTCTATCATGAGCAAACTGAGCCATTGGTTGAGTATTATTCAAAATGGTCGGCACATGGCGGGAAAGATGCGCCCCGCTATATCAAAGTAGCTGGCATAGGCACGGTAGAAGAGATACGTGATCTGATTTTCGCAGCATTGAAATAAGTTTTAGCCAGCCTCTTTTTTGATTCACGGAATGAATTCAAGACTTGGGACGCGGCAAGCCGCGCCTGAGTTTTTGTGCGTATAGATTCAGTAGAATGAAATAGCTTGCTTACGATTTGATTAATCAGGAGAAAAATATGGCAATTAAAAATGCATTTTATGCCCAATCCGGTGGCGTTACCGCAGTCATTAACGCTTCCGCCGCGGGTGTTCTGGAAACGGCGCGGCAGCATACCGATAAAATCGGTAATGTGTACGCAGGCCGCAATGGAATTATCGGTGCGCTGACCGAGGATTTGATCGATACCAATGCCGATTCGGCAGCGGCAATTGCTGCACTGCGTTACACCCCATCGGGTGCTTTTGGTTCCTGCCGCTATAAATTAAAGAGCCTGGAACAAAACCGCCGCGAATATGAGCGCTTGATCGAGGTTTTTAAGGCGCATAATATCGGTTACTTTTTTTACAACGGCGGTGGCGACTCTGCCGATACCTGCCTTAAAGTTTCACAATTATCGGGCACGCTGGGTTATCCGATTCAGGCGATTCATGTGCCTAAAACCGTTGATAACGATCTGCCGATCACGGACTGTTGCCCGGGTTTTGGTTCGGTGGCTAAGTATATTGCGGTATCCACCCGTGAAGCCAGTTTTGACGTAGCCAGTATGGCTAAGACTTCCACCAAAGTTTTTGTGCTGGAAGTAATGGGACGTCATGCAGGCTGGATTGCGGCGGCTGGCGGTTTGGCTTCAAGCTCGGATTGCGAGATTCCCATTGTCATTCTGTTTCCAGAAGTTGCTTTCGATAAAGAAAAGTTTCTCGCCAAGGTGGACCGGTACGTTAAGGAATATGGCTACTGTTCGGTCGTGGTGTCGGAAGGTGTCAAAGGTAGTGACGGCAATTTCCTGTCCGATCAGGGACTGCGCGATGCGTTTGGTCATGCGCAACTCGGTGGTGTTGCTCCGGTCGTGGCGAATATCATCAAGGACGGTCTGGGTCTGAAATACCATTGGGGCGTTGCCGATTATCTGCAACGCGCAGCGCGGCATATTGCCTCCAAAACCGATGTGGAGCAAGCTTATGCAATGGGTAAAGCTGCGGTGGAATACGCCATAGCCGGACATAACTCGGTAATGCCGACGATTGTCCGTGAATCCAGCTCACCGTATAAATGGTCGGTCGGCATGGCGCAGCTTTCCAGCGTGGCCAACGTTGAAAAAATGATGCCGGCTGATTTTATCAGTGAAGATGGTTTCGGCATCAGCCCAGCCTGCCGTGAATATTTGGCGCCGCTGATCGAAGGGGAAGATTATCCGCCGTACAAAAATGGTCTGCCGGATTATGTGCGACTGAAGAATGTTGCGGTTGCTAAGAAATTGGGTGAATTCAAATTATAATATTAGGGTATCAAGCAATCCGATCAGTGTTGTAATGAAGTCATACGCTACTGATTTGGTTGTTAAGTAATCGTATATTCAAAAAAATTTGATGCATTCAAGTAGTAAGAACAGATAAAATACGTCCTGATTTTTTATTCAAGACAAGTGGTTAAGAGTGCGGGATTAATTAGATCAGAATTTCGCATGCAATTTTTATGGTCTGACTTTAATTGGAGTTCTCTATGGCTAGTGGTTTCGTTATCGCAATTTTTAGTGCGATTGTAGCCCTGATATTCAGTGGTATATGGATTAAGGGTATTTTTGATCAATCTACAGGCAACCAGCGGATGCAGGAAATTGCCAAAGCAATTCAGGAAGGCGCTTCTGCATATCTGAAACGTCAATATATGACGATCGGTATGGTAGGCGCAGTTTTGTTTTTTGCGCTTTGGATAGCGTTAGGCTGGGATACGGCGATCGGTTTCGCTTTAGGCGCTATTCTCTCGGGTGCTGCGGGCTTCCTGGGAATGACAGTATCGGTTCAATCGAATGTCCGTACTGCTCAGGCTGCAACCGTTGGATTGAACGAAGCGCTGGCGATTGCTTTCCGCGGCGGTGCGGTGACTGGAATGCTGGTTGTTGGTCTAGGCTTGCTGGGTGTGGCCGGATACTGCGCGATGTTGTTTAACGGCGCTAATCCCGATCAAGCCGTCAGCGATGTCATCAAACCATTGGTTGGCTTTGCATTCGGCGGATCGCTGATTTCTATTTTTGCACGTTTGGGTGGCGGTATTTTCACCAAAGGCGCGGACGTTGGCGCGGATCTGGTAGGTAAAGTCGAAGCCGGTATTCCGGAAGATGATCCTCGCAATCCAGCCGTTATTGCCGACAATGTGGGCGATAACGTGGGCGATTGTGCCGGGATGGCTGCCGATCTGTTCGAGACCTATGCTGTTACGATCATCGCTACAATGATACTGGGCGCGCTGCTGTTTACAGCCAATGCGCTCGATGCGGTAATTTATCCGCTGATGCTGGGCGCGGTTTCTATCGTTGCATCGATTATCGGTTGTTACTACGTCAAGATGCGTGAAGGCGGTAAAATTATGAATGCGCTTTACCGCGGATTGGCGGTTGCTGGCGGTATCGCTTTGTTTGCTTATCTTCCTGTTACCGTTTGGTTCATGAGCGGTATGACACTTGATGTCGACGGTACGGAAATAGCAGGTGGCATGCTAGTAATGCGAGTATTCCTGGCGGCAGCGATTGGATTGGTATTGACAGGACTGATGGTTGTCATCACCGAATACTACACATCGACCGATTTTCAGCCGGTTCAACATGTTGCCGAAGCATCAACGACGGGGCATGCAACCAACATCATTGCCGGTTTGGGTGTTTCAATGCGCGCAACCGCAGCACCGGTTCTTGCTGTATGTATCAGTATTCTGCTGGCTTATGCATTGGCGGGCTTATACGGTATCGCGATCGCTGCAACCTCGATGTTATCGATGACCGGTATCATTGTTGCACTGGATGCATACGGCCCGATTACCGATAACGCGGGTGGTATTGCGGAAATGTCGGAAATGCCGGATTCAGTCCGTGCTATTACTGATCCATTGGACGCTGTTGGTAACACGACCAAAGCAGTGACCAAAGGTTATGCGATCGGTTCAGCAGGCTTGGCCGCATTGGTATTGTTTGCCGATTATACGCATGCATTGGAGCATGCCGGGCACACGATTACCTTCGACTTATCCAATCACATGGTGATTATTGGCCTGTTTATCGGCGGTATGATTCCTTACTTATTCGGTGCGATGTCGATGGAAGCTGTCGGACGTGCTGCCGGATCGGTAGTGATTGAAGTGCGCCGTCAGTTCAAGGAAATCCCCGGCATCATGGAAGGTACCGCTAAACCGGATTACTCCCGTGCAGTGGATATGCTGACCAAAGCCGCGATCAAGGAAATGATGATTCCTTCACTGTTACCGGTACTGATTCCGCTGTTAGTCGGTGTGATTCTCGGACCGCAAGCACTGGGTGGCGTATTGATGGGCTCCATCGTAACCGGCTTATTCGTGGCCATTTCCATGACCACCGGCGGCGGTGCTTGGGATAACGCTAAGAAATATATCGAAGATGGTCATTTCGGTGGCAAAGGTAGCGAAGCTCATAAAGCATCCGTGACCGGCGATACCGTGGGCGATCCTTACAAAGATACCGCGGGTCCTGCAATCAATCCATTGATTAAGATTATTAACATTGTGGCATTGCTGATAATTCCACTGCTGTAATAACCGTAATCAAGTAACAACTTGAAAAGCACACCAGTAAACTGGTGTGCTTTTTTTATGACTCAATTCCTCCGACTGTTAAGAAAACTCCGGCTGGAAAATAGCAGCCTGAGCACTCAGTAAAAAGGCATAGTTTCGCACCTCTTGAGCCTGGCGTTATAGGCTTGGAGTTCTTTCAATTGCTTGAATTGCGATGTATCCATACCACCGTAAGCCCCCTCGTCAAGTAGACAGTATCCGATAGAGATTCGGAACCCGGGTTAGCCGAGGCAAGAACTGTAGCGGCGGGATGTTACCCAACGCTTCATGCGGTCGGTATTCGTTGTAATCAATCAGCCATTGGTCAGTGATGGTTTGAACCTGTTCAAGATTGGTAAAAAGATACGCATCAAGTACCTCAGTGCGGTAAGTCCGATTAAAGCGCTCGATAAAGACATTCTGGTTTGGTTTGCCTGGCTGGATGTATTGGATAGTGATACTTCTGGCTGCTGCCCATTCGGTGAACATCTGTGAGACCAGTTCCGACCCCATTGTCCAGCCGTATGGCATTGGGTGCGCCATAGCAGTCGATCAGGCGGCTTAACACGCAGATCAACCGCGCAGATGGGATCGATGTGCCGATTTCGATGGTCAGGAATTCTCGATTCGCTTCATCTATCACATTCAATGCTCGGAACCGTCTGCCACAGTACATGGTGTCATGCATGAAATCCAGTGCCCAGCAGCAATTCGGTGCGTTGGCCAGACCCAGCGGTTGCCGAGGTCGATCCGGCAATCGCCGAGGCATGTTCAAACCCATATCGCAATACACCCGATGTACACGTTTCTTGTTCCAGCAGCTACCGTCCAATCGTAGCCTGGCGAAGCACTTCCAGAATCCCCAGCGCCCATGCAGGGTCGCGATGGCATTGTGAGCGCATCAATCACTTCGGCATCCCGTTCGGATGCCAGCACTGGCCTTTTGTAGTACGCCGCCCGCGACAGGCCGACAATCTGACAAGCACGCATAATCGACAATCTGGTTTGCACCAACTGCCCGATTACCTCGCGCCTGGCTGAAAGCGTCAGAACTTTCGGTTTAAAAAACGTCCTTGATCGCTGCATTCTCCAGCGCCAGATCAGCATACATGCGTTTGAGCTTGGCATTCTCAGCTTCTAGCTCGCGTAATCGCGTAAGCTCCGACACCTGCACGCCTGAGTACTTGCTCTTCCACTGGTAGTACGTGGCGTTGCTAACACCGTGCTTACGACACAACTCAGCCACCGGCATACCAGCCTCGCCTTCTTTCAGTACTGCAACTATCTGACTTTCAGTAAATCTACTTCTCTTCATGGAAATCTCCGTTATCAGGAGGTTCCAAAATTCTACTGATATTTGTCTACTTACAGGGGGAGTTTACGAATATAAACCGGTTATGTCGGTATCCCCTTATGCTTGCGCAGTTTGTCACCAAATGTGAATGGTGGGCGGGAAGGTATTAGATTTGTTGTGGGTTATTTTTCTTTAGCAGGCTTTCAGTAAAACGAAACGGCCGCCAGGATGATGGTGGCCGTTTCGTTTGCTGCAGTGTAAGGAGGATTCCGTGACTACAGCACATTATTATCCCAAGCTTTGGGATTTTTTCGAGGATTCTTTAAGTGAGTCGATCTTATTTTTCATCCAATATTACTGGGCTATTGGGTACTTTTCTCCATCTACGCATTCCAGAATCATCAGTATATAATTCTGCTTTGTATAATAAGGCACGCTTAGGATGACTTTCGGCTGGATTACATTCTAAATAATAATTTTCTTTAGTTAGATCATCATAAAAAGCATTATTCTCAAGGCATACGCTTACACTTGTTGTAGTTCCATTCTTAGTAGTATCCCTATGAGCACAGCTACGCCTACCCTTTCGTCTCGATGCATCGTAAGTGGTATAGCAAACTGTTTGCTCTACTGACTCCGCGGCAAGGAAAAGTACTAAAGGTTTTTTTGGTGCGGTTGCTCTGAGAACAACCACTTGTTGGTTATCATTTATTAGAGCGATTGAACTTATATTAGTTAAATTTTCTAGATTTATTCTGTCGCCGGAGATTCCTGAATTTGATAAATGATTAATAAAATTATTTAATTCTTCTGTAGTTACTTCGCTTACTATCAAAGGTTCGCTATCATCTAATACGGTATTCATATTTTCTTCCTCTCAAAAGTTTAACGTTAATCTAAAAAAAATCGTACGTCCTGGCACATAACGTGGGTTGATAGGCTCCGATGTAAAAAAATTTTGAGTTCTATAGAAGAAATTCTCATTAAATAAATTTTTTACTTCTAAAGAAATTATCCCTTTTCTCCGTGGCAATCTATATCCAACGCTTGTATCAACTAAGTTAAAAGAATCAAAACCAGAATTTTCTTCTTTTTTATGAGCCGTTACTATATTTCCATTAATAACCTCCTTTCTAACTAAATCCTGAGTTACATAAGTTGTTGTAAATCTAAAAAATACTCCTAAAGGATTGAAGTATTCGATATTAAATGGCGTGCTAAATGTTTGGATTCTCACTGGATCCCGGCTTGAGATAGATGAGTTTTCAGCATTTCTAGAAAATTGCTCATATTCAAGCTCACTTCTAATTATCCAATTTGTATGAGGTATCCAATACAAATATGCACGGTACAATTGTTCATTTTGTTTTTCAGATGCTTCACTTGCGGAGGAATCGAGATTGGTAAAACGATAAGGAACTTTCAATTCACGTTCTGATGCTTCTATGCCGCTATACAAATCGTTGGACATCCGATAATCCAGCGCTGCACCGATACGTTGTGCCCTCGTTCCATTTGTATCATCAAAGAACTGATTAAAGCCTGCCACTTGTGTGGGTTCAAGTGTTTGCTGAGCAACCAATGGAGATTTAGTGGTATTTATCCATGCAGCTCTAAACCTAAATTTGTTATTTAGATCCCACTGTAGACCAAGCTTCGGATTTATGTTTTCTTTACTCTGATCATCGGCGCCAATGCGAGAATCATAGCTTAGGGCAAAGGTTGCATTTAAATTTCTCAGAAAATTGGCGTTCGTATAAATGTAAATATTATCTTTATTAAGCCTTGTATTTGCACTAGTTTCTTGGAAAGTAAAACGGTAAGTACCTCCTCCAATCGTCGAATTGAAGTAATTTTTCCGAAATAGATGCTGCAGTTCAACCTGATAGCCTTCTGTGTCACTTGAGCGTCCCTCGCGATTTATGAACTTAGTATTAAGTAGTAGATCTTGATTGGAAGAAACTGTATACCTTGCACCCGCCCGTGCTATGTCCTCATTAACATTTCGACGAAATTCTCTGTCAAACTTATTTTTGTCAAAATCCAATAATAGATCACCATGCTCTGATTCACGTTTGCGCAGTTCTACTTGTACGTTAAGCCGTGGTGTCACTGCATATTGAATGAATGCATTGTAAACATTATGCTTCTGATCATTATTAGGGCGAAATCCATTGGTCTCATAATGAAACTGCCCCATGCTGATGGAGGCTCTGTCATACAGTGCTGAGGCGACTACCTCATCTCCAATCGTACTATTACTACCGACAACTCCCGATGCCACCACCTGAGATTTATTTCGTTCCATCAGAGGTGCAAATTCATTAAAGCCTGCGGCGGACGGACCTGTGCTGGTAATGATATTGAGATCAGCTACCGCCATATGCGGTTGCACCGGATTAACGTTAATGGGCTGAAGCAGTTGCGCCTGAAGCAATTCACTGACCCGTGCGATTTCATGTCGGGGAGTGTTCGCATAAGTATCCGAGAGGAACCGGTGCGCCGAGTGATTAGCCGGATCGAAGCTCAATGATTTGGCCGTTTCCATCACGGCACGCCGTTCAAATCCCAGGTTCTCAAAAATCCGCGCCAAGCTCGAACCGCGCGCTGCTTCATCGCGATCCAGCAGAAATTGGGAACGGTATACTGCGCGGTTGTTGTTCAGTTCAATCGATTTCTGGATGTCTTGTAATGCTTCCACCGGGCGATTCTGCGTTTGTTTTTGAATCGCATCATAGAACCACGGTGTCGGATCTTTCGGGTCGCGTTCCTTGGCGAGATCGAATTGCGTGCTGGCAAGCGGGTAGCGTTTTTCCTCAAAATAGGCTTTGCCCAGGTAGCTGCGGATCAGCGAGTTGGCCGGATCCAAACTGGCGGCAATTTCCAGTTCTATCCGGCCCGCTTCCAGTTCTCCTTCACGGATCAAAGCAAGCCCCAATCCAAGCCGCGGCATGGGGTCGGCTTGATCCAATGCAATGGCGCGGTGGAAAATATCTTTCGCCGTTTGGGTGTCGATTTGCAGTAGATGAGCAAAGCCAAGCACCGTTTGAGTTTTTGCCAGACCGGGATTTAAACTGACCGCAAGTTTTGCGGCATCCAATGCGCGTTCCAGATAACCCACGGACATCTGCAATTCGGCTAATCGCGCCCAGATCAGTGCGTTCTGAGCATCGGATGCCAGCGCCTTTTGCACACTTTCCAGTGCTACTTCAATTTCAAAATGCGCTTGCTGTGTATAAGAAAGCGCTAAATACCCGGCAGCGGATTGTTGATCCAACGCGACAGCCTTACTCGCGAGCTCAAGCGCCTGGTCTTTTTCGTTCTGAACCAAGGCGATGATGGCAAGCAGCGCATGTGCATGACTATTGTTCGGTTCGAGTTGCAGAACTTGCTGGATGATTTCCTTGGCTTCGTCAGCTTGTCCGGCGGTCAATAATTGACCTGCCTGACGGATTAAATCGTTGGCATTGGCATTGTCTTTATCACCACTCTGCCAATAATCCAGGATGACGGGATAATACAATGCCCACTGCACGGCATCGGCCGGGCGGATGATGATTTCTTTGCGTGGTGCTTGTCCCTTGTGTGTAATCGCTGCTTCATGATCGTGAAGCAGCAAACTTCCGAGTTCATTGCTGACCGATACTTTGCCTTCATACACGACAACTTCCGCATTGTCTTCCTTAAGACCAACAAGAAATTCTGTCCCTTCGACACTGGCGTTAACAAACGGTGTTCTGATCTTGAATGGTTTGGGTGTACGCGTAATGATGTGGATCGCACCCTCGAATAGATCCAGCAGCGAGGCGCCTTTTTCTTCTTGAACCACTGGGAATGTAATACTGGTTTTTTGATCAAGCCGCAGCATGCTGTTATTGCTTAAACGCAGCGCCGCGCGGCTGTGCGACCGGGCGCGGATCATATCACCGGCACAAAGAACAACTTCCATCCCCGCTTGTTGCCAGATATTCTCTTGAGCCCGGCGTATTTCGATTGTGCCCTGCATCGATACCACTCGCGCTACTTCCGATTTGCACGCCGGTGCTGATTGAGCTTCTCCTGCGGACCCCAAAAAAATAATCAGCACAGAAAGCATGATGAACATTATTGCAGTTACCTTTTTAAACCCTAGGTAAGATGGCAATGTTCGATGTATTTCCATGATTGGTTTTCTATTTGTATTTCACAATGAAATGCTTAACAAATTAGAATGTTACCCGTGGCCAGAAATTATGGGGGCTGCGATTCTGATGCATAGCAGATTTAATGGAGATTGAATCAGGTTACAGGCTTTTTGTATGTGAGAATTAGCACATTATAGATTGAAGTGCGCGGGTTATAATTGGTTTGAATCAATTCCAAAATCTCATAAGAAGTGTGAGGTTTCTGATTTGTAGCTAAATTTATTGAGAATGCGGCACCGGAATTGGCGGGTTGTTTGAAGAATCTTTTAATTCAGAAATCAAGGGGTAATCAATGTCAACTGCAGCGGAACACTTACCAACAATAGGACCGAGCGGGGTTACGTTTGAAGAGGCGAATGATTTTATTTTTTCTCATCTAGATCAGCCGCAAGTTATTTTTGATATCAGTCACCAATATGGCGTTACGGTTTCAATGTTAGCAGAGATCTCAGGACACGCAACAGATGAAGTGATTGCATATTTTTCAAATGCGGCATTGGATGCAAAAGAACTTGATAAGGTAAGCTCGCTGATCAATTACGATTTAGGATCGTTGGCTCATTTTGTGGACTTCGACAATAATCCCGGGGCCTTATCGACTGCTGCACTACAAGCGATAGTGAAACCAAAATTTGACGATCCTGCGGATTACGATGATTTTTTTGTGCCTCTGTGGTCTTCTCATGTTGCTGATCATGTTTTTACCCCGGACGAATTAGGCGTTGCCCATCTGGGTAGCATTCCCCATCCCGGGGAAATATTTGAAAAGAATGAAGGTTTGGAGTCTGTTTTTTATGGCACGCTATTGAATATATTCAGAGCCTTGGATCCAACTGAGTTGGATCAGATCACGAATTTTTCACACACCGATACAAACAATACAGAATTCCAGGCCTTACTCGTTGAAGCTTTGAGCAGCTCTCCCACATCCAGTGCTTGGACCGATAAAGAACTGTCAGATCATGTGACGGTTTATGCAAAGGATATTATCGATGGTTATTGGAATGACCCTAATATCTCGGGTATTCTGGATCTCAGTTATGTGGCATTAGCTGCCGCTTAATTTTATTCTTCCTGAGAGCTATTGCATCAGTAGCTTTTTATATCGATTCAGATCGCAAGTATCGTGGAGAATAATGATTTGTCATCAATAGCTGAGCTAGATCAGGAGCCTGATGGCAGATCGTTTTCGTGCTGTAAACACAACGACAGAAAGTGATGCGTTGGACCGTCGGAAGGGAATTCTCTCAGAATATCGTAAAAATACTGACTGGCTTCGGTCCATTGTTTCAGTTGGTAAGCATTTAATGCTTTGATAAAGATTTCGCATAACCATAGCTGTTGCCTGCTGGCGGACTGCCGGTAGGCAATCAGCTCAAAAAGCGCAACGGGTTTAGTTCTCCCCGGTAACTGAAAGCTTCCCAGCGGGCGGACAAGGAAATCGTCCAATTCTTCGATTACATCGCTCGATAGCAGAATTCTCGTTTTAAAAATTTTATTAGCGCTTTGAATCCTGTTTGCTGTATTGACGACATCTCCAGTGACGCGGTAAGTTCCATCGCTTTTGTTCAGTGACATATCACCAAAATGCAAGCCGATCCGGGTGGGTAGCGGCGGGTTGTGTAATTTGTTAAAGCGCATAATGGCAGCATTGAGGTCAAGTGCTGCCTTGCAGGCACGAAGCTTCTCAGCAGAATTAGGTGTTTTCTTGATCGGCTGAAAAAGCTTTGGCACGTTTGGATTATCTGGTTTTTTAATCCAGATGGAGAGTGAAGAATCTCCTGTTGTATCCATAACTCTGCCATGATGCTGATCAATGGGATTTCTCAATACAGTCCGGTAATTGGTCATCAATTTCTCAAGATCAGAGGGATTCATTGTTTCGGACAGGGTCGTGTAGCCTGCGATATCGGTTGTTAAGCATGCACCCGAGAACATACCTTTATGTTTATCGATAATTGCATCAAGTTCTCGAGCTGGGCCGGATTTGCCAATAAAGCCCTCGAGCTTCAGAATTTTTAATACCCAGGCCAGCATAAGCGCAACTAACACTAGCAGGGCCGGAATGATGACCGGGAGCCATATCAGGGTATGTTTAAAGAAAGAGTATGCAATGAAAGTATAGACAAGGATGACCGAAAGACTGAGAACGATGGTTTGGCGCGTCGACAAGATTTGGACTGCCATTCCGATGGCAAATCCCAGCAGAAATAAAATACTTAAATTGCCGATCAATGACAAAGACCTGACCGGCTTGTTTTCCAGTAAATTGGCGAAAGCCGTGGCGGCAATCTCGACGCCGCTGATATAAAGCCCATCCGGATTGGAAAATACCGTGGGATAATCGTCCCGGACAATTTCTTGTTCGGATTGAGTGGCTCCGGAGAATCCAACGAATACAACTTTACCTTCCAGACTTTTCCTGTCCGCTTGCAGCGCCTGATAATAAGGTATGGTTGTTATGCTGCGGGGCGGGCCGTAGAAATTCAAGTAACGGATTTGATCCCCGGCGTATAGATCGAGCAGCGACCTCAGTATTTTTTTTTCTTCCGGTTTTAAGCCACGGTCGCGATCCAAATCCTCTTTCATCTTGGAGGCTAGCCGCGGATTACCGGTATAAAGGTTACGCAGTGTCAGAATCAGATCTTCGATATCCGCTTCATCGATGCGAGCAGGCAACTGCGTGGAAAGCCCGGGCTCTGCCGAATTGAGCAGGCGGACAAAGTCGCCGTATAACCCGGCCGAATAAATTTGCAGCACCACAACCGGTACCGTGGCAATATCGCCGGCATACGATTTGAAAGTCCAGTAGTGATGCACTCGTTCCGCTTTCGGCAATGTGAAAGGCGCCCGTGCCTTTGCCGCCTCCCCGATGATTGGCAGGAGCTGAGTAGCGCCTTCTTGAATAAATGCTTGATAAGTAATGCCGTCGAGTTGATTCAGCGATCCCGAATCCTGATAATCCAGCCGTTCCACCAACAGGACATTACCGGCTCTTTTAATGGCATTGGCCAGTTCCTCATCCTGTTCCGGTATGTCGCTGGGTGTATCAAAAATAAGATCGAAAATGATCGCGCTGGCGCCTGCTGCCGCAAGCTGATCAATTAAGCGCGCGTGTATATTGCGCGGCCACAATCGTGGCTTAACATGCAGCTTGAGCTGCGTGGCGGATTGCTGATCCAGTGCAACGACGACCACCTCATCGGGCGCCTTGATTGCACCGCGTAACTGAAACAATGCGCTCAAGCCGAACCGTTCTTCCAACCATAAGCCAGCCGGTGATAAATAGATGGTTACACCGAGCAAACCGGTAAAAATGCCCAAAAAAAAGTATTTAAGCCCTCTGGCCATAGTTGCTTTAACTGGATGAAGAAGATATCAGGAACAATTGCCAATGCAGATTAGCATTAAGCGGCTATTTTGCAAGCACCCTGGGTTACATCAGCATACGGCGGACATTTAAAAAGCGCCTCTGATACCCGCGACGATGGCGCGCCCGGGTAACGGGGCGACATCTTTCAAGAAGGAAGTATGAACGCGCATGTCGCTATCGAGCAAATTCCGGCCTTGCAGAAAAAGCGTATAGTTGACCGACTTGGTTAGCTTCATGTGATATCCCATTTCGGCGTTCATCAGGGTATAACCCGGAGTTTCGCTTTCCAATACGGCGACGCGATCCTGTTGAGTGACACGGGTGAGGTTGAAGTTGGCTTGCCAGGCATTTTTCTTGAAATCCAGATCAAAGCCGAAGCGTTGCGGTGTTATGCGCGGAATGTTACCGTTATTTTTTAATCTGCCATAAACCATATCGGTGAATAACCGCAAATTCAACGTATCCGGTATTACTGCAACGATGGCTTCCGCTTCCAGACCATAGAATTTCGCCCGGGTTTGAGTGTAATCCTGGACCAGATAAGCGCCGTGATTATCCAGCATGCCCTCATCGTTGATTCTATCCGCTAGCCCATCGCCATTGCTGTCACGGCTTTGCTGAAAAATATAATCGTTGACATGGTTATAGAACAAATTCACTTTGCCCGTAATCAGGCCGTTGGTTTTTTGCAGCGCAATATCGAAATTATTGGAGGTTTCTTTGCGCAGGTTTTGCGCGCCTTGCTCAAAAGTGTTAGTGGCCACATGGATGCCGTCGGCATACAGCGCGACGGTATTCGGTGCGCGTTGCCCGCGCGTGGCCGTCAGATTGAGTTGATAACCCTCCCTGAATTGCCAAGCGCTTCCTGCGGAAATGCTGTACAAATTAAAGTCGCGCGATTGCAGCGATGCTGCTTGCGGGTTATGCATGGTATGTTCAAAGCGTCCGCCGGCTTCAAACTGCCAGCGTTGCCAATTACGTTTTTCCAGCATAAACGCGCTGGCCGATTGCGACAGGCTGGATGGCACGAAAGCTTCCTCGCCTTTTGCGGAAAAATTGCGGTTTTGTAATTGAATGCCCATGACACCCTGCCATTGGGCGATCGGCTTGTGGGCTAATTCGGCGCGTCCTTCCAGTTCGTTATTACTGAAACGGCTGCCAACCGCGCCGCTTTGTTCGAGCTCTTTGTGCTGATAGTCGTTGTAATTGAAGCGCATTTTCAGTTGCCGGAATCCCTTCAGCGGATTATCCAGATCACCCGCCAGACCGTAGCGGGTCTGACCCATATCGATTTTCGCGCCTTCCGGGCCGGGAATGCCGTAAAAATTTTCCAATCTTGAGACCGACATCCCCACAAAACCACGTTCGCCGACGTACGAGCTGCCTACCGATAAATTGCTGGAATCGATCGCGCTGTTTCTGATCAAGCCGGTGCCGCTGTCCGGATCATTGGGATTCGCCAGCCCGGGGATATGGACATCGCTGGTTTTTCTTTTCACTCCTTCAAGATTCCAGGACATCCTGCCCAAGCTGCCGGACGCCATGAGAGCGCCATTGCGTTCTTCCAGCGCGGAATTGAAGCGTCCTTCAAAGTTCGCTTGCGGTGTTTTGAATAAGCGGTCGGGTATGCGGTCGTTGATCACGTTCACCACACCACCGGAAATACCGCTGCCATACATCAATGTCGATGGCCCGCGAAGTATCTCGATGCGCGATGCATTTAAGGTTTCGGTCGCGACGGCGTGATCCGGGCTGATGGTTGAAATATCGCCGGTGCCGATACCATTTTCCAGTACCTGTACCCGCGGCCCATCCTGACCGCGAATAATCGGGCGGCCAGCGCCAGGACCGAAACTGCTGGAACTGACGCCCAGTTCATGCGATAACGTATCGCCCAGATTGGTTTCCCTTTTCCGGCGCAGACGATCGCCTGACACAACCGTGTCCGGTTTGAATCCGGCCGATTCGGCCGAACTTGAAACAGGCGCAGTAATCATCACACCGGGCAGCTCGACGTTTTTGCCGGTGCTTTGCCCGTAACTATGCAGCGGGTGCAGCAAAAATATAAACAGCGCGACGGTTGTCGGTTTCAATGACAAGCTTTTGCGCAACCATCGAGCGTTATTTGATTCATGATCAGAATAATCCATACAGCTTTCCTAACCCGGACGGGCATTTGTCGTGCAACTGTGTTGCAACAATGGAACTGATCAATCACAGGCAAGCAATGCACATCAAAGCAACCGGTCGATTGCTGATGATTAAGTCAAACCTGGATTTACAACCTCAAGAATCAGAGCAGCTGAAAGGGCGGTGCGCGCGAGCAATAAGGAAATGTGGTGCGATTGGCATGACGCCCCATGGCCCATAATGGCATCCGGCGGTGATTTGACGGGTTGCGCAGAAGCAAACCCGAAGCGATCAGAATGAAGTTTAATGCAGTGAGCGCGACGCAATCGAAGCAGATTTCGTCAAGATCAACACTGGTATCAGCTTCGCCTCCGGTGGCATCAAGCACATCGGTTTGTGCATAATGCGTGAAAGCATGTGCCAGCAAGAAGACCGGCACAGCCAATAAAGCCAGTGTCAAAAACAGAAATAAGCTTTTGCGTAGCATGGTCAGCAACAGTTGGCGCACAGGCCTTTGACTGTCAATTCAATTTCCTGCAATCGGTAACCGGCCGGTAGCGGCCAGTTTCGTTCTACCGGCAATTTATCCAGGCAAATCACTTGCGCGCAGCATGTGCATTTGAAGTGCGCATGTTGATGCGATTGCACGTCACGGTTGGCGTGATAGCGCCAGGCCCGGTCGTCGCTGGTGACTTTATGAATTAAATTTTTTTCGGCCAGCCACTCCAGCGCACGGTATAAAGTCACCCGGTCCAGTTGCTGTTCTTGCGGCAGGCGTTGTTCGATTTCCCGGTGCGTGATGGCCTGCTGTTCGGCCAGTAAGATCGCCAGAATTCCAATTCTGCCCGCGGTTGCCCGTCCGCCGTTGTGCCGGATCATGTCTTCTGCGGTATGATGAAGCTGATTAAGCATACTCAAATAAATGCAACAATGTTGTGATTATTGTAACGAAATGACTTTCATTGCACAACACGTTGTATTTTTAATCCTGAATTACTTGGCGTTATTGGGAGGAATGTCGATCGTTCATTCCGGTGATGTCTTACCAATGTTGGAGAGTTGATATGAAAAAATGGGGATGGATGCTTCTGATTGTTGCCATGATGTCCGCCGGTATGTTGCGGGCGGATGGAGATCATCATGCCGGTGCATTCGATGAGAAAAATCTGGGGAAAGTGACCTTCCCGGTTTCCTGCACGCCTGCCGCGCAAATACAATTCAATCAAGCCGTCGCGATGTTGCATTCCTTCTGGTACGACGAGGCCGGAAAGACATTCCGCCAAGTGACCGTTACCGATCCGGCTTGCACAATGGGGTATTGGGGCGTAGCGATGAGTCTTTATTATCAGTTATGGGCGACATCGCCGACCGCGGTAGAACTGCAAACGGGACGCGAAGCGTTGCGGCAGGCAAAAAAGCTGGCAATCAAAACAGAGCGTGAGAAAGCCTACCTTGAGGCTGTGAGTTTCTTGTATCCCGAAGATGAGAAAGTGGATCTTGCTGCCAGAAAGCTGATGTACCAGAAAGCGATGGAGCAAGTCCTGAAACACAATCTTGACGACCGGGAAGCCGCAGTGTTTTATGCTTTGGCGCTGATTTCCACGGCATCGCCCAAGGACAAGACTTTCGCCAATCAGAAGAAAGCATTACATCTATTGCAGCAAGTGCTGGAACATGAGCCGGAACACCCCGGCGTGGCGCATTACATCATTCATAGCAGCGATTACCCCGAGTTGGCCGGACTTGGATTGAGCGCAGCGCGCGCTTATACGCATATTGCACCGGCAGTTCCGCACGCGTTGCATATGCCTTCGCATATTTTTATCCGGCTCGGGCTATGGCATGACGCGGCGGAATCGAATCTGGCCGCCTATCATGCGGCAAAAGACCACGCGCGGAAAAATGCATTGCCCGGCACTTGGGATCAGCAGTTCCACTTCATGGATTATATGATGTACGCTTATCTGCAAAGCGGTGAGACGGAGAAAGCCAGGGAGATTCTGCGCGAGCTTCAAGGCATTAACAAAGCGCAGCCGGAAAATACCACCGTGGCATACGCCTACGCCGCCATCCCGGCACGCTATGCGGTTGAACGCGGCGAGTGGAATGAAGCAGCAAAACTCGAGGTACTGCCAGCGGATTTCCCGTGGCGGCAATTCGCCTGGTGCGAAGCCATCACGCACTTTGCTCGCGGTCTGGGTGCCGCGCGCAGCGGGAAAATGGACATTGCCCATCACAGCTTGCGGCAGCTGAAGGTTTTGCGCAATGCCGAGCAGGCGGACAATAAAGACTACACCTCCGGTCAAATCGACATCCAACGCTTGGCGGTAGCAGCCTGGATTGCGTATGCGGAAGGTGATGCGGAAGAAGCGGTGAAACTCATGCGTGCGTCGGCAGACTTGGAAGATTCGACCGAGAAAGACAATGTCACGCCCGGCGCAATCATTCCCGCTAGAGAGTTGCTCGGTGAATTACTGCTGGAATTGAAGCAACCCGGCGATGCCCTGAAGGAATTGGAAGCGTCCTTACAACGCACGCCTAACCGGCGCAATGGACTTTACCGCGCGGCACAGGCGGCCAGACTGGCCGGCGATCAATCCAAGGCAGATCGTTACGAACAACAGTATCAGCCTTGACCGTATCCAACCAGCCGCACAAATAGATAAGTAATTTTTTGGGAATTGATGGGTAAAACCTGAAAATTGTTTATAATAAAAGACATGAAAGCACATCACTGCAAATGGCTGCTGGTTTTTTTTATGCTGTGGCTCCCGCTGCAAGGCGCCGCAGCGGCTATTTTGTCAGTCTGTGCGCAGGAAAAAAGCTTCACCGCTGCGCATGACAAATCAGCGATCGCCATCGACAATCACCATCATGATGGCTGCCACAAACAGACGGAAGAGAGTACCAGCGAGCATGCCGGGCATGTATTAGCCAGCTTGCCGTGCGACGATACTTCTTGCGATGCGTATAGTCATACGCCGATGCTTCCGGGTACTGTCGCATCCATACCGATTACCGATACTTCTACTATCGCTTCATTCGATTCCGGTTTTGTCTCATTTGTACCGGAACACCCGCAACGCCCTCCGGTAGTTATCTCCCTTTAGCACTTTTTGCCTGAGTGTCAGGTAAAAAGTGCAATTTCTTGCATGAGCTGTGTGCCTGCGCGTATGCCGCGCAAGCCATGAGATATCGCTAATTATCATCAATGTCTGCCCATCACCGGCGGAACCGGTGAGATTACCTGCCAGGAGGACAAGTATGTTCGTATTATTCAATCTTAACACTCGTCAGCAACAGCAAAACACCTTCAGGAGGCTGCGATGAACCGCACCGGTTTGATCGTGATGGCGCTGCTTGCTGCCACCATTGCAACCGCAACGCAGGGGCAGGAATCGGAACCGGTAGCCGGTAAAGCTGGAACAACCATGCTGAGCCGCGCTGTTCCTGCAGAAGCGCTTACAACAGCCAATACTCGCCATGCGGCGTTGCTTCCCGGCTTGATTGCAGAAGCATTGGAGCACAATCCCGAGATTCAGGCCGCCTATCAAGAGCGCGAAGCTGCCCGGCAACGCATCGCACCGGCGGAAGCGCTGGACGATCCGATGCTCGAGGCGGGCGTGATCAATGCGCCTTTGGCGTCGTCACCGTTTAACCGCGAAGATATGACGATGAAAATGATCGGTCTTTCACAGCGCTTGCCGTTTCCCGGTAAACGCGGTTTGCGCAAGGAAGTCGCCAGCAAGGACGCGGAAGCCATTGAGCAGGGCTACCATGAAACGGTTAACCGCGTCGTGCATGATCTGAAAACCGCCTACTTTGATCTTGGGCTTACGCTGGAAATGATCAAGCTGGTTGAGAAAAACAAGCAAACACTGGAACACTTTCTGCGCATGGCCGAAGCGCGCTATCAAGTGGGAGAAAGCAGTCAGGCCGATGTGCTGAAAGCGCAAACGCAAGTATCGAGAATGCTGGACAGGTTGTTGGGACTCGAGCGCGAACAACCGGTATTCGAAGCCGAACTTATCCGTGCACTGGGGCGTAGCACGCGCGGCGAGATTCCGGCACCGGTGTTGTTGCAAATTCACGAAACGCCTTTGCGGCTGGAAGCGCTGCAACAAGAAGCTTGGACGCAACGTCCGCAATTGCTGGCGCTGCAAAGTCTGATTGCACGCAATGAGAAATCCGCCGATCTGGCACGCAAGGCGTACTACCCGGATTTCGATGTGCGCGTATCGTACGGTCAGCGCGATAACACGCTGGGCAGTATGCGGCGTGACGACATGGTCAGTATGACCGTGGCGGTCAACTTGCCGGTATGGCGTGGCAACAAAATCGAGCCGCGTATTATGGAATCGCAAGCCATGCGCGACCAGGCAATCAGTTTGTATCAGGCGCAGCGTAATGACATTGCGGCAAAACTGCGCCAGCAGATTGCCATGGCCGAACAAAGCCTGAAATCGGCCAAACTCTATCAGACCGCGATTTTGCTGCAGGCAAAGCTAACTGTTGAATCCGCGCTGGCAGCCTACCAAGTAAACCGGGTTGATTTTCTGACCTTGCTGGATAACCAGATGACGGTATTCGACTATGAAACCAATCTCATTACCGCGATCGCGAATTACAACAAAGCGCTGGCAGAAATCGATTTTCTGATTGGCAAGAAGCAACACTAACGAATACCGATAATGGAGCTTTCAATGCAATCTATTGCTCAGAAAATCAGCGCTGCAATTGTGCTGACCGCCACATTGGCGGCAGGTTACTGGTTGGGGAAAACACAATCATCACCAGACGCCGGAATTGCCGCACCGCAAGCTGCGAATGGGGAACGAAAGGTGCTTTATTACCGCAACCCGATGGGGCTGCCAGACACTTCGCCGGTGCCGAAGAAAGATCCGATGGGCATGGATTATTTGCCGGTTTATGAAAATGAAGGCAAAGAACCGCTCGCGCAACAAAATGTTGTGACCATCAGTACGGAAAAAGTGCAGAAACTGGGTGTGCGTACGGAAGCCGCAGAGATGCGCGAACTGATCCGCACCGTGCGGGCGGTTGCGACGATCCAGACCGATGAGCGCAAGCAATACACCTTCGTGACCAAATTCGAAGGCTGGATACACCGGCTGTATGTCAATACCACCGGGCAAGCGGTCAAGAAAGGCGAGGCCTTGATGGATGTCTACAGTCCTGAACTGATTACCGCGCAGCAGGAATATCTGATCGCGATCAGAGGGCTGCAGTCCGTCGAGAATGGCGATGCAGCCGTGCGTGCCGCGATGCAGCGGCTCGCCGATGGCGCATTGCAGAAGCTGCGTAATTGGAATATTGCCGAAGCCGAGCTACGGCGGCTGCAACAAACCGGTGAAGTGCAGCAGTACATGACGCTGCGTTCACCAGCCGATGGCGTGGTGATGGAAAAGCAAGCGGTCATGGGACAACGCTTTATGCCGGGAGAAGTGCTGTACCAATTCGCCGATTTGTCGAACGTGTGGATATTGGCGGATGTGTTTGAACAGGACTTGGGCATGATTCATACCGGCCAATGGGTGACGGTCCGGGTGGATGCTTATCCCGACAAGATTTTCAACGGTGAAGTGGCGTTCATCTATCCGGCGGTCACACCGGAAACGCGCACCGCGAGTGTGCGCATTGTGTTGCCGAATCCCGATCGTTTACTGAAACCCGCCATGTATGCGCGGGTCGAGTTCGCGTCGTTTCACAGCAGGCACAAAGTGCTGACCGTAGCGGATTCCGCTGTGCTGGATACGGGCACCCGGCGGATGGTATTGGTTGATTTGGGTTCGGGCCGGTTTGAGCCGCGCACGGTCAAGCTCGGTATGCATGCCGATGGTTATGCCGAGGTGCTGGGCGGGCTTCGGGCCGGTGAAAATGTGGTCGTCAAGGCGAATTTCCTGATCGATGCGGAGAGCAACTTCAAAAGCGCGCTCGATAGTTTCGGCCACAATACCTATTATCCGGTAGACAAGCAGGAAGTTGAATCGAGCTCGGCTGTTCTGTCACCTTCTCAAGTGCAATACCGCGGTGAAGGACGCATCGATGCGATTGATTTCGCGCATGCGACGATGACACTTGCGCACGGCCCGATAGAAAGCCTGAAGTGGCCTGCGATGACGATGGATTTCCGCATCCGGGAAGCGGTATTGCTGCAATCGTTCAAGCCCGGTCAGAAGGTTATCTTTGAGATCGCCGAAGAACCGGACGGCGAGTTTGTCATTGTACGTATCCAGCCTGCGGATACCTTTCACGATCACTAAGGGAACACCATGATGCTAAAAAAAGTCATTGAATGGTCGATCCGCAATGTTTTCCTGGTGTTGCTGAGTACCGTGTTTATCGCCGGCTGGGGACTCTACGCGTTATGGAAAATGCCGGTCGATGCGATTCCCGATCTGTCCGACGTGCAGGTCATCATCTACACGGAATATCCAGGCCAAGCGCCGCAGGTCGTCGAAGATCAGGTTACCTATCCGCTCACCACGGCAATGCTGGCCGTGCCGCGCGCAAAAGTGGTGCGCGGCCTGTCGGCATTCGGGGTTTCTTTCATCTATGTCATTTTTGAAGACGGCACTGATATTTACTGGGCGCGATCGCGCGTGCTGGAATATCTGAATTTCGCCGCCAACCAGTTACCCCGGGATGTACGCCCTGCGCTTGGTCCGGATGCCACCGGCGTCGGCTGGATTTATCAGTATGTTGTGACGGCCAAGGATCGCACTCTGGATGAATTGCGTGCTGTTCAAGACTGGTTCCTGCGCTATCAATTAACCACCGTGTCCGGCGTTTCCGAAGTCGCCAGCGTAGGCGGGTTCGTCAAAACCTATCAAATCACGGTCGACCCGCGCCGCCTGCAAGCGTATGACATTCCATTGAAACGCATTACCGAGGTGATTGCCGCCAGTAATCGCGACGTGGGCGGGCGAGTCATCGAATTGGCGGAAACCGAATACATGGTGCGTGGCCGCGGCTACCTGCACAGCATCAGCGATCTGGAGAATCTGGTGGTCAGGGCGCATATCGGCAAGCCCGTGCTGCTGCGCGATATCGCCAGGGTGGAACTGGTTCCCGGTGAGCGCCGCGGCATCACCGAACTGAACGGTGAAGGTGAAGCGGTTTCCGGCATTGCGGTGGCGCGTTACGGCGAGAATGCGCTGGATGTGATTCACGATCTCGAAGCAAAAATCGACCAGATCAAATCCGGTCTGCCGCAGGGTGTTTCGGTGGAATCGGTGTATAACCGTTCCGAACTGATTCACCGTGCCATCGCGACGCTGCGAGAAGTGTTTATCGAGCAGATTGCGATTGTGGCCTTGGTTTGTGCGGTATTTCTGATGCATGCGCGCAGCGCGCTGGTGGCGATCATCATGCTGCCGGTTGGCGTGCTGATTGCGTTTATTGCCATGGCGCAGCTGGGCATCAATTCCAATATCATGAGCCTGGCCGGGATTGCGCTGGCGATTGCGGAAATGACCGATGCCGCTATCGTCATGGTGGAAAATGCGCATAAGCATTTGGCGCGCGCCGGGCCGGGCGAATCGCGCACGCAAGCGGTTATCACCGCGTGCCAGGAAGTCGGCCCGTCGTTATTCTTCAGCTTGTTGATCATTACCGTATCATTCCTGCCGGTATTCGCACTGGAAGCGCAGGAAGGCCGCATGTTCCAGCCGCTCGCGTACACCAAAACCTTTGCCATGGCCGGTGCGGCTATGTTGTCCATCACCCTGGTTCCTGTGCTAATTCTGCTGTTGATTCGCGGGCGGATTCCACGCGAAGAAGATAATCCGCTCGGCCGCTGGATGATTCGCGGGTACCAGCCGGTTGTGGCCGGGGTGATGCGCTGGAAAAAATCCATACTGGTGATCGCATTGGGTGTGTTGGCTGCTACGGTGTATCCGGCGATGCGGCTGGGCACCGAATTCATGCCAACGTTGAACGAAGGCACTTTGCTGTACATGCCTGTTACCTTGCCGGGCATTTCCGTGACCAAAGCAGCGGAAACGATGCAAACACAAAACAAGATCATCATGAATTTTCCGGAAGTCGCCTCGGTGTTCGGCAAAGCCGGGCGCGCCGATACCGCCACCGACCCGGCGCCGCTGGAGATGACCGAGACCATCATTAACCTGAAACCGGAAAGCGCATGGCGGCCTGGCATGACCATCGACAAATTGATCGCCGAGCTGGATCAGGCGCTGCAAATTCCCGGTGTCGCGAACGCCTGGACCATGCCGATCAAGAATCGCATCGACATGCTGGCCACCGGCATCCGCACCCCGGTCGGCGTTAAAGTATTTGGCAACAATCTGAAAGAAATCGAGGCTATTGCGAAGCAAATCGAAGCCGTGGTGAAAACCGTGCCCGGCACCGCCAGCGCTTATGCGGAACGGATTACCGGCGGCTATTATCTGGACATCGAACCGGACCGGATGGCGCTGGCGCGTTACGGCCTGACGGTCGGCGACTTGCTCGACGTCGTCTCCGTCGCCATGGGCAGCGAAGTCATTACCACCACGGTGGAAGGCCGCGAGCGTTTCGATGTCGCAATCCGCTATCCGCGCGAACTGCGCAGCGACCCGCAAGCCATCGCCACGCAAGTACTGGTACCGGCCATGGGCGGTACGATGATTCCATTGGGGCAATTGGCGCAAGTCAAGCTAGTGCAAGGACCGCCCAGCATCCGCACCGAAAATGCGCTGCTGTCCGCCTATATCTTCGTCGACATCCGCGACCGCGATATCGGCGGCTATATTGCCGATGCGCAACAAGCCGTGCGCGAGCAAGTGCAATTTCCGCCGGGTTACTACGCGGCGTGGAGCGGTCAGTTTGAATACATGCAGCGCGCCACCGAGAAACTAAAAATTGTCATCCCGCTGACCATTTTGATGGTGTTCTTGCTGGTGTATTTGAATTTTGGCCGCCTGACCGAAACGCTGATCGTCATGCTGTCGATACCGTTTTCATTGGTCGGCGGCATCTGGCTGATGTACTGGCTGGACTACAACCTGAGCATAGCCGCCGTGGTCGGTTTCATCGGCCTGATCGGCATCGCCGCCGAATCCGGCATGGTGATGCTGGCCTTCATCGACCAATCGCTGACCACGATCACCCGGCAACGCAAAGCGATGGCCGAGCAGGTGGCGCTAACGGATTTGTACGACGCCGTGATCCAAGGCGCGGTGTACCGCATCCGCCCGGTTATGATGACCATCGCCGGCAGCGTGGTCGGCCTGCTGCCGGTCATGCTCAGCACCGGCACCGGCTCCGAAGTCATGCGCCGCATCGCCGCCCCGATGGTCGGCGGCATGGTTTCGGCGGCGATCCTGACACTGATTATTTTTCCGGCGGTGTATGCGGTGGTGAAGGGGATGTCGTTGCAACGAGCATAAAAGGAGAAAAAGCATGAGGCTTGCAACCAGTTAAAGGTTTTTGCTTGAGGAAGTTTGATCTGCATCAGTATATGGTGTCTTGGCGTATACGACGATAGCAACACGATCCACAAATAAATGATTTCTTATTGGAAAAATACGTGTTTTGCTTATTGATTGTGTAATCAAACCGGACTACGTTGATAACGTAATCCAATTTTGCTTGGATTTCTTGATTTTCTGCAATCTGAAATACCTTAACACCACGGAAGTAATCACATGGGGACGATAATCATGAACGCTCAACGCGCAAAACTTAAAAGGGTTGCGATCTTTCTCACAGGAATTCTCACTGCATCAATTTCTGCGATGGTGCATGCTGATTGGTCAATAAAAGGATTGGGTACCTTGGGTGGAGCATACAGTGAAGCTTTTGGCATCAACGATTCCGGGCAGGTCGTTGGCTGGGCTAACACTGCAAGTGGTTCCAGACATGCATTTATTACAGGCCCTAGTGGTGCAGGCATGACTGATTTGGGCACCTTGGGTGGAAGCAGTAGCTGGGCTTTCGGCATCAACGATTCCGGACAAGTGGTGGGAAGTTCTTACCTAGGCAACATTTTCAATCAGCACGCTTTTATCACGGGGCCTAATGGTAATGGTATGACTGACTTGGGCACGTTGGGTGGAATATCCAGTGGGGCTAGTGGCATCAATGATTCCGGGCAAGTGGTGGGAGGTTCTTACACTGCAAGTTGGAATAGCCATGCATTTATCACGGGCCCTAATGGTTTAGGAATGACTGACTTAGGCACCTTGGGTGGAGGCAGTAGCTGGGCTTTGGGCATCAACAATTCCGGACAAGTGGTGGGAAGTTCTTACCTAGCTGGCAATTTCACTCAGGACGCTTTTATCACGGGACCTAATGGCATAGGTATGACTGACTTGGGCACCCTGGGTGGACACAACAGTATGGGCGTCATCGACGGTGCCGCTTCTGGCATCAACGATTCCGGGCAAGTAGTCGGAGGTGCTTTCACTGCAAGTGGGAATTTCGATGCATTTATCACGGGTCCTAACGGAATAGGTATGACAGACTTGGGTACCTTGGGCGGAGACTATAGTTATGCCTCTGGCATCAACGATTCCGGAGAAGTTGTGGGAGCAGCTGCAACTGCTGCTGGGGAAGATCATGCTTTTATCTTTAGTCACGGCGAAATGACTGATCTTTCGTCATTGGCTCCAGTCGTTGCAGCCGGGTGGACTGATATTTCTGCTTTGAGCATTAACAACAACGGACAGATCGTCGGGTTTGGTCATCACCATGGTAATCATGAAGCATTTTTACTGTCGTTTACTACCGCAGTACCGGAGCCAGAAACTTACCTGATGTTGTTGGCTGGGCTAGGTTTAATTGGGTATCTGGCGCGGCGTAGAAAGGAAATGGTCATTTAATTCAGGCTTAATTTAATCTGGAATGGGAACATTGACGCTCATTTTTTGAGTGCTTTCCGTTGTGCAATTGTCTGAAAGACAGCTCGGTGTGCGATTTACATCATTCTGTGTAGTGCGCTGACCACAACATTCCCGTCATGCTGCCTGCAATCCTGGATTCCTGCTTGCGCGGGAATGACGATGTGAATCGCGCAGCGATTATTTAAGGCAGATTGCAATGCCAAGATTTGTCTCATTCCTGCGGTTGTTTTTCGATCGATTATCTCAGTGTTTGACAACCTAGGCGGCTTTCAGTACATTCAACGCCCATGGAATAGGTGATTTATCTTTCCTCAGCCCTCTCTTCCAAACTAAGCATCATTGGTTCTTCAATATGTCTGCACCGGATTACAAACGATACACCTGCAATCTTTGTGGTAAAGAGTCTGTGGTAGTGCCGGATTTCCACCGCGAGGGAGGGGCGTGCCAGCATTGTGGATCGATTGTACGTTTTCGTGCGTTGATGTTTGCACTGTCACAGCATTTTTATGGCAAACCAGTTCCGCTTGCTAATTTTTCTCCTGACCGGAACCAAAAAGCGCTGGGGTTGAGTGATGCGCCTCATTATGCTGATAAGCTTAATAATCTATTTGACTACACAAATTATTTTTACCATACAGAACCATACCTAGACATTTGCAATATAGAAAATATGGCGGTAGGTAGTTACGACTTACTGATTAGTTCTGATGTTTATGAGCATGTTTCGCCGCCACGCCATGTCGCGTTTGTTAACAGTTGGCATTTGTTGAAACCGGACGGACTGATGTTGTTGACGGTCCCTTATACGATGTTGCCAAAAACGGTTGAACATTTCCCGCAGTTGAATCAGTTTGGAATTGTCCGGGATCAGCAAGGTATGCTGTTGGTTAATCAACGCAAAGATCAGACTATAGAGGTGTATGACCGATTAACCTGGCACGGGGGAGAAGGTTCAACACTTGAAATGCGAGTCTATGCAGAGGCGGATTTATTGCAAATTATTGCAGATGCTGGTTTCAAGAATATTAAAGTTTGGAGTGATGATTATCCGGAATTTGGCATTTTGCAGGCGCAGCAAGGTGGTAGTTTCGTAATCAGTGCTACTAAGGATGGTAGCCGTATACCGATTGCCGTTACACAACATGATCCTTATATCGGTAATATTTATCCTGAAGATGCTGAGGTTGATCATTTTCTGGTTAACCGGCCGATTCGTATCACAGATGAGCGAGCCAAAAAAGCCATTACGCAATGGAAAAATGAGAAGGCCGTCAAAACAGCTTCACCATTTTCCAGAATAAAGCGATATTTACATAAAAAGTTTACGAAGTACGCCCGGTCGGAGTGACGTAAGGAGCTCCGACATTCCTGTTATGCCGCTTGCAATCCTGGACTCCTGACTGCGCGGGAATGACGATGCGCAACGTCTTGAGAATCAAACCTTACCATTGGCCTAACGCTTCTAAAAAATCTCGAACCGCAACCTCAAGACACTACCAACTTGCACCCCAGCGCCTCAACAATCCTGGCACTGTAGATTTCAGGTGCTTTTCCAGATACACCGGATACCATGATGACTTATGATTCCGGGAATTTAACTTACACTAAGCACAAAAAATAATGCACCTGCAGCATATTGCACTGGCTATCGCGGTGGCGGTGATTTGGGGGTTCAATTTCGTCATGATCAAGGCAGGGCTTGATGAGCTGCCGCCGATTCTGCTGTGCGCGTTGCGGTTCTTTTTTGCGGCGTTTCCGGCGGTCTTTTTCATCCGGCGGCCTAACATTGCTTTCCGGCAAGTGGCGGCTTTCGGGTTGGTCATGTTCGCATTGCAATTCACTTTGCTATTTTTGGGCATGGCTGCGGGAGCAACAGCGGGCCTCGCTTCGTTGTTGCTGCAAATTCAGGTGTTTTTCACCATCTTGCTGGCGGTCATGTTTTTGCATGAAAAGCCATCTGCTTGGCAGATTGCCGGGGCGATTATTGCATTTTCCGGTATCGGGCTGGTCGCCGCCAATCTGGGCGGCGACATTGCGGCGCTGGGTATGGGGCTGATCATTGCAGCAGCGGCTTCGTGGGGTGCTGGCAATCTGATTTCCAAACAGCTCGGTAAGATCGATATGCTGGCGCTGGTCGTATGGGGAAGTTTCGTTGCATGGCCGCCGCTTTTGCTGGTGTCATTCATCGTTGAACAAAACTTCTGGGATCTCGAAAGCTTATCCGGGCTCACGTGGCGCTCTGCCGCCGCCATTGGCTACAATGCCTACCCGGTTACCCTGCTGGGCTTTGCGGCGTGGAACTGGTTAATGAGTCATTATCCGGCGGCGACAGTGGCGCCATTTTCGCTGCTTGTGCCGGTATTTGGGTTCGCCAGTTCCGCATGGGTGATGGACGAACCCATCCATCCGTGGAAAATCAGCGCTGCCGCTTTAATTATTGCGGGTCTTTGTATAAATTTACTGGCAACCCGCATCGCTGCACGCAATTACCGGAGTTAATCTGATTTCATGAACAAACGGTCCGATTTTATCCCGGCGTTTCATTTCCACTGGCTGACACGCTACTACGATCCCATGATGCGACGGCTGTTTCCCGAATCGGGAATCAAAGCGGCATTGATTGCGCAAGCCAAAGTGCAGTCCGGGCAGATAGTTTTGGACATGGGGTGCGGTACCGGAACGTTGACGTTGCTGATCAAACAAACCGAACCAGGTGCGACAGTTTATGGCTTGGATAGGGATTTACAAGCTTTGAACATCGCGCGCGAAAAGATTGAGAAAGCGGAGCAAAACATCACCCTGCAACAAGGTTCGGCAACCTGTCTGCCTTATCCGGATGAAAGTTTTGATCGTGTATTCACCAGTTTAATGCTGCATCATCTGACGAGAGAAGATAAGCAGCAAGTGCTCCGGGAAGCGTTTCGCGTGCTCAAGCCCGGCGGCGAACTGCACGTGGCGGATTTCGGCGCGCCGCATGATACCGGCATGTGGGTGATCTCTTGGTTCGTGCGCTGGTTTGAAGAAATTCACGATCATATGCTTGGCCTGCTGCCGGTTTTTATGGCGGATGCGGGATTCCAGACAGTACAGGAAACCGCGTGCTATCGAACCGTGGCGGGCCCTATCTCTTTATACTTCACCAGAAAACCCGCAAGTAACGATGCAGCTAGTAAGAAAGATATGTAAATCGATTTGAATGGTTTGGAAGCTGTATAGGATGTGATGAGAGAGACCTGGAACGGTTAATTTCAAAGGTGATGCCAGCCATCGGATCGCGGAGAGGATGTTTTGAATCTTACCCGCAAATTTACCCATTTTTTGAAAAATACCCTTTTTTTTTCTGATATTGAATATGAATATCAGAATTCATGCTGTGCCAATTTTCGATGCAGGTCGCATGTCATAGACACCAATAACACGAAAAACGCGTAGCTTGTTTCGATCAATAACATTCAATATTTCTTCCTTATTAATTTCGGATATATTGTGATCAAGAAGCATTCTGACGTATTCAGGCAATTGCTGCTGCCCTTTCTGCTCGTTTTTATGTGGTTTTACTCCACTGAATAGCAAAGGAAGATAATGTGAAAATTTCGTAATTGATTGAATCGGTGAACAGCAAAACATGCAATGAAATGGTTTGCTTATTTCGAGAAGTTTGTTCTTTGATACTTGCTTCCCATATTTGCCATCAGCAAACTCTTTTACCTTATTAGCATTAGCTATGAAAACTGCAGTGTTGGATAGGTTGCCGCAGCATATGGTGCTGCGGCAACTTATTCTGCGAGTTTCGGTATCTGGTATACTGTAAAAGACGTAGAAGGGTACTTTTCTATTAGTCTGCGCATGGCTAAGTAGTTTCTCGAGTTGCCTTTGCGTTTTATCTGGATAATTCAGCTTAGCAAAGTAAGAGTCATGCTGCTTAATGAATTTCTTTGCTTGAAAGATCAACGGAAGATGAAAATTTTCTTCGATAAGCCAAAGCTCAAGTTCAAAATCTGCCCCGGTAGTCGCTTCCTGTTGGCGTGTGAATAGTGAGATATTGATATACTTGAATCTCTTATCCAACTCTCTCCATCTCCAAACCAGGTAATCGGTGATAGATTCTTCCTTCACATCAGGAACGTTTTCCATGAAGTTTTTAACATCTAACGAAATAGCTTTGGTAGCAGAGCAGAAATTGCAATTTTTCATAAAATATCCAGGATCATTGAGATAGTATTAATTAGTTCTACTCTCTACAATAATAACTAATGCTTTACAAATACTTAAGCGAAGATAGATGTGATGTATTAGAAAATCTGAAGATCAGGTTTTCTCAACCAGCAGTGCTTAATGATCCATTTGAAGCATATCCAGTCTTTCACACGAATGAACTTACTATTTCAGAAACTTCCGAAGAATTTATGGCTGAAGTAAATCAGAAAGTTGGTGTTCTCTCACTATCCAGAAATTATAAGAATTTACTTATGTGGTCACATTATGCAAGTAATCATAGAGGTTATGTTTTAGGTTTTGATGAATCACATGATTTTTTCCAGTTGATAAATGAAGAAAATGAAATTATGAGCCCAAATAAAATTACATATTCTTCAATGCGCAATGGCATGAAACAGGAACTGAAAGATATTCAAAAGAAATTTTTACTGGAAAAATCTATAGATTGGGCATATGAAGAGGAAATCAGAATATTCAAACATTTTGAATACGCAGATGAAATAAAAGATAATCGAGAATATCCAATTTACTTATTCAATGTTCCAAGGGAATCAATAAAATGTATATACATAGGTGCAAATGCGCAGAGCTCCTTGAAACAGAATATATTTTCTGCAATAAGAAGGCATAGACTTAATACAGATGTTTTTCAAAACAAACTATCACAAATACATTATGAGATAGATTCAGTTTTAATAAATCGAGAAAATCAATAAACGTTTAACAAAAATTGATAGCTGAGACAAAGCGAGTAGACAGCATATTCAAAATATACCCTTATCTTATCTAAGATTTTTTATATAAAAGGTTTTTTGGTGTTGCGAGGAATGCTGGGAGTATAAATGGCGGAGAGGATGTCTGACAATATAAGTAATTAATGTTTTGATTTATAAATATAAATTAATATTTGAAGAAATCATGTCTTGCCTTTGGTCTTTCCCGTAAAATTACTCAACTAAAAATAGGAAGTGCTGAAAAAATGCCAAACACGGATTCGAATCCATCAAATCAACCCGTACTTCTAATAATCGGTGATTGACGAACTACTGTAATGGAGGGTCGCCCACATCCTGCCAGATTCTAGAAGGATTGGAGAATTACCTCACAAAGCTACAAGTCAGATACGGTAAGCAGACTATAACAGGGAGAGATCAGATAAATTTAAAAGTTTGAATGAGTATATCGCGACTTACCAGATACAGATATCAAAAAATAAACGAGAAAAAGTGAAATTCATAGCAGTTTTCTCTTCATTATTAACCTAACTGGCACACCTTCTACACGCTATCCAGCGTATTCCTTACACCGTTCATTAACAATTACCATACAAAATTACCCGAACTACTTGCGGTAAGACACTTTATTACATAATAACTCTATTTATTCTAAGTAGAAGAGGTGCTAAATGTCAGATCGCAACACAATATGGATCCCTTGCCAGGAATGTCATGGTGAGAAAGATGAAAACTTGGTAGAAGTCCATATTCCAGATAAAGTGTTAAAAGAAGAAAATGTGGAGAAAGCTGAAGATCTAGATGACGATGTTATTTATGGTCTTATTAAAGATGAACGCATTGATCCTCTTCTTTCCTGCAGTCCCTGCGGTAGCGACAGTGAGACTGAATACGACGACGAAGATCTCTTAGATTTAAGCGAAAAATAGACTAGAACGCATTGTTTCAAATAGCAATTCTTCTTATATTCGCTGACAACAATGAAATTATTCGGCAAAATTAAGCAACCTAATATTTAGGCTTGAATAACTTGTTAATTGAGTCGCTGATAAAGTGCCAAATATGGCAGTTAATTAGTCCCGAAATCCGATCCCTACAAAGTGCTATAAACTAGCATTGGGTTGCTGGGATTTACAATAATTGATTGGATTCACTTTTAAATTTTGCGTGATTTCAATCCCAATTTCAAACAGTCAATCGATCTGATTACTCTTCGCTAGAGTCTAAGCTAATACTCCAAAGTATTATAGTCAACTACATAAACTGATTTTTAAAAAAATCCAATACAATCGGGTAGGTTTTATACCTACCCGATGTAATGATTTTATTTAATAATCATATTGTAAGGTAAAGTCATCTCATGCTGCTTTCTTATCACTCGCACAAATGAGTAACTTATCTTCTTCTGTAGTGCTGTCCTGGGTTGTTCTAGGTGGTTCAGGTGTTCTAGGTGGTTCAGGTGCTCTAGGTGCTCCTCGTTTTTTCCCGGTTTCTTTCGAAAAACTTTTACGCAATAATTTCATCTTCGTGCGAGTTCTCGGTTTAAGGTATTGTTCAGATTTGCAGAAATATTCTGCAATCCCGTACAAATTTTGAATTTTCACATCATCTGAAACATGAATATCACCGATTCCCAAACAATTATTCCTCTCGAATTTTGCTTTTTCTGCATTCCGGTTCCAATAAACACCCCGACCATTCGTTATTTGATTTACCCAATATTCACCGATTTCTTTTGCAAAATAAACATCGCTACCAGGCCTTCGCTTCGAACCATCATAAAATAGAAGTGCATGCGCATGCATTCCTTTTTCTAGTCCATATTCGATTTTATTAATGTAGCCCACCAGATGATCAAACAGTTTATTATGCCGTTTGTTCTTGTGAAGATGGTCGATGTCTTTTGCAAGATCCTCGATATTTACATTCTGACCTTTTTGATAACCGAAATCGATTCTCAAAACCACTAATCGTGCAAATCTTGCGAAAAGTTTATCGATTTGACGGACACATTCCTTATAATTTTTCCCTACAGCCCTTTCTCTATCAAGAATTTTTCTTTTTGTTTTTGGATCGCGGAGTTTTTCATATAAATCCCTGAAGAACCCATTAATAATTACCCTCATTTCATTATGGGAAATTTTACAATTAGAAAAAAGAAAGTATTTGTCGGGATCGTGACAGAATTCAGTTATATTCTGATCATATTCCGGGAATGAATAATCATCGCAAACAGATAAAAAAGTTTCGATCCTTTCACTATAGATACATTCAGCAGGAAGGTTACGAGCATAAAAAATAAATTTTGGTAGACTCGATAGATAAGAACTGCGCCATGAATATTGAGATTTTATGATGCGTTTATATTTATCAAACCTGGGTTTTAAGACCATATCGCGATAATTGTGTTTTATAAATTGCTTTAAAAATTTATCCAATTCCTTTATACAAATTGCATACTCAATCGCGTTGCCAGGTATATTTTCATGATCCGGTAGGTTTGTTTTCCCGGGATTACTATGATCTGACACCAGATTGTAGATAGCTTCTCGATATATTCTTTCTTCTGTGCTTTCTTCTCTGAAAATCTTTTGCTTATTTATAATTTTATTTACCTCTCAATTTTAAGGTTTTAAATAAAACTTGGGATTTCTGTGGAAATACAGGAGGGATATACGCATTGCACATTTTCCTTTCATTCAAGCTAACATCAAAAAAGTATAAATCTAATGATGGAGATAGCTCATATATCCAAAAATCAGATTACTTATTAACACTATTAATATATAGTTGATTAAATGAGATAATATTCAATACATTTAATAACATAAATAACCTGAAAGGACTCCCATTAAAAATCCCATGCTTACCAGTAATTGTAAAATCTAACGTCTAAGTTCTTAAGCTGATCTTAGAAGTTGCTCATGTACTTATTTACGCCACCAGAAATTTATCCTGGTGGCTTTAAAATATTATTTACGATTATTTAGACGAGTGCGAATCCAGTCCTCAATCTCCTTTAGTGACCACGCCGATGCGCCTTTACGCCCATTCGCGAGTTTAACCTGCCGAGGAAAATCAGGATCATAGTAAGGAGAGCTAGGCTGCAATCGTGAATAAATAGCGCTCCTAGAGAGTCCCGTCATTAATATTACTGTCTTGATTCTTATAAGAATTATTTCTGGATATTGAATATCTTCGCTGTTGAGAATCATGATCCTCCAATAGTTAAAATTAATAAATAAATTCTTTTTAAAAAAACAAACTACAAATCTAAAAATTATTTGTGGAGAAATTCCACTTTTATCTAAAAGAGCGAACCTGAATCTCAATCGCTCCGCATCAAATATATTTTCTTTGATGCTTCTATGTATCGCTTAGTGACTTGTCGGTGCACTAGCTTGTATGTATGCGTGCTTTTATGCATCTTTACCGATGCAGCAGCATTTATATAGATAGGCCAAAATTACGGCCTAAAATGGTGGGGTAATTCTTAGAAAAACGTTTCTCGATATACTGTCTCCTGTTGATTAAAAAAAGCGTCTCGCCACAAGCAACAAGGTATTAACTTTATTTCATTGAATAAACAAATGAGAAAAGGACTCCTACTTGCCTATTTATACAATATCAAAATCTTTAAAAATTTTCAACCGCAAATTAACAAAATATAGCACTAAGATTGATCTCAATATTTGAGCTTTTGCTATGCCAAAATAAAATTTAACTGTTATTTGGACACTAAATTAGCTAGACAAACCACAATTGATTTCAGTCTTAGAAAGTTATTATTATCCCGCCGTATTATTCTTGGGTTTAAAATTATTAAACTCTAATTATATGATTGGTATTGAATATCGTTCAATTCTGTACATCAAGTGAATTAACTTGGTACAGTTTTCAAATTAAGTTTTTACAACGATTATCACGCACTCCTATTGGGTAGTAATAAATTGGATACACAAAATTAAGCTCAAAAAAATAGATAAAGGAATAGTATTTAGTTCATACGAATATCCGATAGGATAGAAATGAGTAACGCTGTATATGGCTGTTATGCCACTAGCCAATTTTGGATATGAATCCATCATTGGCTAGAATTAATTACGATATTGCTTGATGAGTTACATCTCTTGTTCTTCGCATTTTTTAATATTATTAATACGTTTTGCTTTCTGATTCAATTTTGCCATTAAATCAGATTTCATTTCTTGATTGTCTGGATTACGAAGTGGTATAGCACCAGTATCGTCAAGATAAAACTCCTCAACCACAGCAACGCCTTCTTCCTCAGAATCCTCGAACGCTCCATTCTCAAAACCCAATTTAGCCGCTTCATCCAAAGCAACTTGATCAAATCCCGCTGCTTTCCGTTCATCGGCAAGTGTTTTGGCCTTGGCGATGGATTCCGTCATTGTCATACCTGTCCTGACCGTCAGATCAACGTAATAAATCGGTGCTCGATGCGATTGAGTGGTCGATTTGCCGCGCAGGCGAAGTTCCAGTGGCAATGTCGAAAGTAATTCTCCCGATGCCGCAGCAAAGTAACGCAATCTAGTCGTTAGCGTGCGGATACTGTTAAATCCAGTGGTGCGAAACACAAAGCTGCCCAATTCATCCTCATCGTCGATACGAACATTCAACCGGCCATAGGGCTTGCAGTTGCCGCCTTTAGCCAGCTCGCACGATTCCGGCGCTGGACAAGGAAATGATTGGATACCGGTTTTAGTTGCCCGTCGGCATGTTTCACCATTGCCAACACAGACAGGTCTGCCGGTTTGCCGGTCGAACATCGTGTAATTGGCGCGTAAATTGAGATCCGGATCGTTAAACAGCAGCCATACCGGAATATTGCGCAATTTGCTGCCGTGTTCTTTACGCAGAGTTTCGTTCAGAGGATGGTTGATCCAGCCGTCCTTGTTTTGTATTTGGCTGGTAATCGTGAATTCATCGTCTTTCTCAGGCAATCGCTTACCGTTTTTCTCCACGACTTTACCGATAGTTATCCGGCCAATCACCGGAGGTGTTAATGCAAGTCCTTTGAGCATGATGGTTCCTTTAGATAGCAATTAGGTTTAGGGGAATTTAGGTTGATTCATGAATCAGAAAACGCCGTGAACCGGGTTTGGTAAGACAATAGCGTTGCAGCAAATCAGGTCGATCTTTCAGCAACCGGTCAGTATCCAGTTCCGTTTTGTCTTTGCTGCGTTTCCAGGTGACTTCGCCGGTTTCAAACAACGCTTTTGTTGATTCACCCAAGCGTTGCTGGATTTTTTGCTTCAATTGGGATTCGAACTGGCTTTGGCTGGCTAATACTTGTCTGACTGCCAGTAAATCGGAGAATGTTTGTGACATTTCCGGATCACGGCTTAAATCGAGGGTTTTGCCGTTATCATGCGGATACAGGCATCGCAAAGCCAACTCCGCAGATTCCGAACCATCGGCAGATGGTGCTTGATCCAGTTCCACGAAACGCCAGAATTGCCGCTCCAACTCGATCAATTGCTCGATCATCGTCTCGTCCCGGTCAATATGGTGTACTTGCAGTTCCTGGCCGCAAATCAGCACGGCCACATCCGCCGCCTGTTTACCGGTAACTGCCAGTTGGTGCATGACCTGGAGTTGGACATATTCCGGCACGCCTTCTTTCCATAGTTTTACGCCGTTGATGCCGGTGGTTTTGCATTCCAGTATTTGCACATCCGGCGCACCGGTCACCTCCCGGTCTATATTGGCCAGCATCCAAGGCTCAATGGGGTGTTGCAATACTGCATTGATGCGCCTGACCTTGTTGCCGGTACGCTTGGTGTAATGGGCTGCAACGAAGGGTTCCAATAAAATCCCCCAGTACATCGGACTGGATTCGTCGTTGGGGTCGGTTTTTGGCAAATTGCCATCGCGACCGGTCTTTTCCAGCCACAATTCCAATTGCGATTTGTAAGGATTGAGACCGACAGCCGCAGCCGCATCGGAACTGCCGATACCGTTCTTGCGCACGTTTAACCACTGATCCCGGTTGAGATCGCGGGTTTTGATGAGTTTCAATGCCGGTTGGATTTTTATCTTTCTTTCGGGTTTGACAGAGTTGCTCATGGTTTTTCCTGATTGGCGTGTTAATGTTCTTGCTTCAAAAATGAAAAAACCCCAGCCAATGCACTATTGACTGGGGTGGATGAGTTGAAGATTTGGTGGGATGAATGAATTCTATAGGGTTCGTATTACGGGATAAATGAACCGATAGCGGTTTACTCCACCAGTTGCAGCGCGTAATCGAGAGCGCGTTGTTTGAGATTGGCACCTTGGCCGAACCATGCGCTATCGAGTCTGTGTCCCTGACTTCTGGCTCTTTTTTCGTGATCGACAAACTCGGTGACTGCGCAGAGCAACCCCCAAGCAGTTCCGTTAGCGGATGCCAGTTGCGCGCCTCTGCCGTGACCGTCATACAGCGATTGCACGGTTTTCAACGCCCGTTCATTCTTGAGGCCGGAGGGTTGATTGTCGTGATCATCGGTTTGGCATAGGACTTTGAGGAAGTAATTCAGCGACTCGTGGCTTTTGACTTTGCGCTCCGATAGGGTTTTCATGCGATACATGAAGCTGTCCCACTGCGACACGGCGATACCGAGTTGCTTTTTGACGGCTTGCGCATCGAAGCTGGTGCTGTGCGGCACTTTGATGGCGCTGCTGGCGCCATTGAGCGCAATGGATAGTGTGTTGTTGCACACTACGCGAATGGTGGTCGGCGTTGCGGTGGTCGCCAATGTGCCGTCGCAGGAGGTGGCCAGCAGAATGTAACCATTAACGGCATCGTCACCTTTGAGTTTGGTTTCCTTGCCAGTTCTAGCCAAAGCCCAAAATTTCTTACCTTCCTTGAGAACCCCGGCAGTTTCGAGCTCAAAGCCGGATACTTCGGTGAGATCGCGATAAAACTCCAGGATTGCCCTGGGCTGGACGACTTGATAGCGTTCGCTGACTACCGATAATGGTGCTTTGGTGTCGCTGCGGTACAGCACCTTTTGTTCGTCAAACGACCGCAATGAACCCAATGATCCGATTTGTTCGGTCAAATAACGCACTGGCGCTTCGCAAATACTCCAATCCATCCCGGCTTTCTCTGCCCAGACTTCAATCGGTTGTTTGGCAGGTAAATGATTGCCCAATTGGTGCCAGGGTGTTTCACCGGAATAAGCCATATTTTGAACGAGATGTGACATCGTGTGTTTTTCCTTATGGGTAAGTATAAAAATGCACGTAACGAGGCTATCGCTACTAAAAAACGATAGACCGGTACCTGCGTGGATGAAAAGGGAGTAAAAGAGAAAAATAGAAAAGCGGAAAAGCAAAAAAGTGACTAAAACCGGGGTGTGCCGGATGAATGCGACTCAATCGATCCTGAAAACATGCTCGCATTGCAGGCATTCGTAGTTATCGAGAACGCGCTCGTCAATTATTTCCCCGACTTGTGCACCTGCCATACCTCCGGAAACACCGCCGATCATGGCGCCGACCAACGCACCGGCAAACCGGCCCATGAGAGTACCGGATGGACCGAAAAAAGCGCCGATTTCGCCGCCGATTTTTGCACCTTTAAGTGCATTCGAAACACCTTGAGCGCCGCCAGCGACGATACCGATGCCGCAACAGACTTTTTTGCCCATATTGCGGGCTGTAATCAGGGTTGAACTGCATTTGGGGCAATGAATAGCCATAGAAACTCCTTAAAAATATCAAGAAAGAGAGCATTGATAATGCTCGATGGATGAGAAATGATAAAAAAGGGTTTTATTGGGGAGAAACAGGAAGAGAAACAGGAAGAGAAACAGGAAAATCAGGAGAAAACACGGGTAAGAAACTGATGAATCAATGAAATTTGGTGAATTGAAGCTGGTGATTGTGGCAAAACCATTTTAAAGGGTGTTTGCCGTGGCTTCAGAGAAAGTATATGTGACTGAAAGGTTTTAGGAGGGGAATTTGCTTGATCATTTTGGTGAGGCAGTCATTATTTTAATTCTGGATTCGCAAGTGCAAAACGAATAAAGCACCCCGCCCCAGGCAGCGGGGGAATAACTGCGCTCTTAGATCTGCTAGTTTTCAACAAGATTTCACTCCCTAGAGGTGGGGTATTGAGCCCACAGAGATTAAACTTAAATGTAATCTGCTTTTCTGTTGTTCTACCTTACCTTTACTGAATTATAAAATTAGGTCACAATTTGTAATGTTACATAAGTTACATTACTTTGAGGCTAGGATGAGCATCGGAAAAAGTGGTCGGGTTGTGATAGAAATTGATCCTGAATTAAAAATGGCTCTACATGCAGTATTAATCAAGAATGGCCTTACACTTAAAGAGTGGTTCGTTTTAGCAGCAGAAAATTACTTGATTGATGCTAAACAAGGATCTTTGCCTTTTGATGAAAATGAACATCAAATGAAGGAAATTCTTAAATGAAACCTTTTGATAGTTCTTCTGCTGTATCTTTTGGTCGCCATGAGACTTTCACGCTTCGCTTTGGATGGTTAACAAAAGGCTTCAAAGCATGGTGCGAAGATTCCTCAATCTTTGAAAAAGATGATGCAACGGTTGTTCTCGGTGTTGGCAAAAACATGGTGCATGCAATCCGCTATTGGCTTATCGCATGTCAAATTTTAAAAGCTAATAAGCATACATTGATATCGACTGAGCTTGGAAAACGGTTATTTGATATTGAAGATGGATATGATCCCTACCTTGAAGACGATGCGACCATTTGGCTTCTTCATTGGTTAATTGCATCAAACGCCGAGAACGCGACATCATTCTTCTGGTTTTTTAATTTATTCCACAAACCTGAGTTTACACAAAAAGAATTATTTGAAGCTTTGCAAGTATTTGTACATGAGAATATAAGTAGCCGAGTTGCTAGTAATACTTTGAAAAGTGATATCACATTAATGCTACGAACATTCGAACCAACAATAGATTTTAAGAAAACACCAATTGAAGAAGGACTCGACTCTCCGCTAGCTATTCTCGGATTGATTAATGAAATTGGTAATTCAAAATATCATGAATCTAAACGTGAGAATCGCTGGAATATTCCTGTTGTATCATTCAGTTATGCGATATTGGAAGTTTTTAAACTTTTTCAGCTACCTAACCTGCCTATCGAACAGTTGATGAATAGTGATGGTTTTTATGCAGCTCCAGGAGCCGTCTATAGATTAAATGAAGAAGGATTGCTCGATAGGCTGGAAGAAATGATAGCTTGGTTACCAGGTGTGTTTGAAATTCGAGAAACTGCCGGTATTCATCAATTATATAAGCTTAAGCAAATAGAACCATTGGATGTCTTAGATAAATATTACGAAGAATCTAACGAATCACAATTGGTGGAGATAAAAGCATGAGGCTGATAAACCATTTGAGAGTTAACACGCATTACACCAGATCGATCAATCTGGAACGAGATTCTGAAGAAGATTCAAGTGCATGTGCTTATATCCCAACGCATCGTGCGATTCAAACGTTGAATCGTGTTGTCGACACAATTAATACTAAAGAAGCGCCCCGTGCATGGGCATTAGTAGGGCCTTATGGATCAGGGAAATCGGCATTTGGCTTATTTCTTAGCCAATTATTAGGTAACCCAGAATCTGTAACATGGCAACATGCAATGAATGTATTAAAGAGTGCAGATGAGAGCCTAGCCAACAAGATTAAAAACAAACTTACCGGAACTGATGGTTATTGCTGCATCAATTTAACTGGTAGTTCAGAAGCTCTTAGCAAAAGGCTCACGAAAGCTATGCTTACTAGTGCCCAGGTTTTTTTTGGTAAAAAGCGTGAGCCTTTACCGGAAGTTTTTAAGCAGCTTGAGGCTGTTTCAAAGTCTGATTTCGTTACCTCTTCAGTAGTTATTGAACTAATTTTAGAGCTTCAGAAAGCCGTTTATCGAGCGAAAGGTGTTGGCATTCTTATCATAATTGATGAGTTAGGAAAATTTCTTGAATTCGAAGCGAGAAATCGCAATGCAAATGATGTGTTTTTATTACAGGCAATTGCGGAATCTGCTTTTAAGCCCAATTTAATCCCATTGCATTTTGTGGTTTTATTACACCAAGCTTTGGAGCAATATTTTCAGGGCTTTGGAGAGAAGCTTAAGAATGAGTGGAAGAAAGTACAAGGTCGTTTTGAAAATGTACCATTTCTTGAATCCGTAGAACAAACTCTACAAATTCTTTCGGTATCGCTGATTCCCAATTTCGATAACGATATTGTTGTACGAAAATCTACTCAATGTGAACACATAGCGAAATCACTCTTCTTGGTCAATGCGTTGCCTGCTGGAATGAGTATTGCAACAGCTCAAAAATTATTTGAGAACTGCTATCCCTTACATCCTTTAACTTTATTATTATTACCCACGCTATGTCAAAAAGTAGCACAAAATGAACGTACTTTATTTACTTATTTAGGAAGTCAAGAACCATATGGTTTTCTTGATACATTAGCTCATCTTGAGATCACTGATGATAGATTGCCGTGGATAATGCCTTGGGAAATTTATCAGTATTTCATTTTGAATCAGCCAGGACTAACCACAGATCATGCAACTCACCGTCGCTGGGCAGAAGTCGTGATGGCATTGGAACGTTTAGGGGATGCATCCATACAGGAAATCCAAATACTCAAAACTATTGGATTACTTAACATTATTGGTGCTCAAGGTGGTTTAAAAGCCTCAAAAGAAATTATCGCCCTTTGTGGTGATAGTAATGAAAACATTATCAATCACGCACTGGAATTGTTACAAAAAAAGTCAATTATCACTTACCGTAAATTTAATGCTGAGTATCGTGTATGGCAAGGCAGTGATTTTGATTTAGAAGCTTCGGTACAAGAGCAAAAAGCGCAAATGACCAATCTTCATCTTGCAGATACACTTAATGAGAAAAAACCTTTGCAACCTGTCGTCGCTCGACGCTATGGGATTGAAATAGGCACGCTACGATATTTCAAGCCAGTATTTATTGATAGATTTAATACGAATAAAATCGTTTTAACAACCGAACCTACAATATATTTATGTCTTTCAGAATCGGGGGAAGATGAGGCTCTCTTTGAAAATTACTTGAGTACACTGGGGTACTCATTAGCAATCGGTGCAATTATATGTTCAAGTGCCACAGTGAAGGAATCTTTGATTGAGCTTATTGCTTTGCAAAAGATTCAGCATGGTAGTCCTGAATTAGCATCTGATCCGATTGCTCAACGTGAACTTAAAGATAGATTGACTGTTGCAATCAAGAATGAGAGAAAGGTTATTTCAAGAATTCTTGAAGAACCAAGTAAATCGACTTGGCATTGGGGTGTCCGACACTACAAAGTAAATAATAAGCGTGCATTCCAAGAGCTATTAACGTTAGTGTTGAAAAGTAATTACAATAAAACGCCACATTTACATAATGAACTGATTAATCGAGAAAAGCCTTCCTCAAGTGCAATAGCTGGCCGTAAGAAATTACTACTTGCTATGATTGATATGGAATCTGTTGAAGATCTTGGAATTGAGAAATTTCCACCAGAGAAAGCGATTTATCGTTCTATTCTTCGTATTACTGGCCTTCATACAAAGACGAATCAAGGGTGGCAATTTACAGTACCTGAATCTGCATTAGCATCAGATAGGGGTATTCAATCTCTTTGGGAAGCAATCGATAACTTCTTAAGTCGTACCGAACAAAGTCCTCTAGCGATCTCTCAACTGTACCAAGAGCTACTAAATCCACCCTATGGTATTAAATCAGGCCTCTTACCAGTGTTATTTCTTGCAGCTTATTTGGTTTATAGGGAAGAAATTGTTATCTACGAAGATGGTTATTACTCACCATTCCTAACTCAGGAATTATTGGAAAAAATCTTGAAGTCGCCTGAGATATTCTCAATTCAGCGTCTCAGAATTGATCATCTTAGAGACCAGCTTTTCAAGAAATATGCTCAAGCTATTACACTTGATGACCCTGCTGAGGTTAATATGATGGCAGTACTTAAACCACTATCCAGGTTTATGGTCAATTTGCCGGATTATACAAAGCGAACTAAACGTATTTCTGAGAAAGCACAGAAAGTACGTGAGCATTTCTTTGCAGCCAAATCCCCAGCACAATTGTTGTTTAAAGAATTGCCGATTGCCTGCGGATTCAAACCAATTGGCGCAGAAACAACAATTGAAGTGCTTGAGGATTTTTCCAAAGAATTAAAGTCAATATTCTCAGAACTGAGAATTGCCTATCATAGCTTGCTAAGCGAGTTTCGGTTGATGCTTAAAAATAGCTTTAATGAGAATGAGAAAATTGCATTCTCAGAATTGCGTGAACGCTTGCGCGGACGCTATGGCCCTCTTCAAACATATACAATTGATACACATGGATTAAAAGCATTTTTGGGTCGTTTGGCTGATCCCTATGGTGATGACGTACATTGGCTAAATAGCCTGGCAACTTTTGTTGCTCGCAAACCTCCCGAAAAATGGTTAGACGAAGATATAAATATAGCGGAATACCGTCTTGTTGAATTTTCAAAACGTTTGCGCGATCTGGAGCGCTTGCGTATTCACTATGAAGACAGTGCAATATCTTCTCATAACACTCAAATTGAGGTGGTGATGCTACGAACGGTACGCCAAGGTGGAAATGATCATGATGCCATTGTTTCACTTGATGAATCAAAGAAAAAAGCAGTCAGCACGAAATTTGCTTCAATTCAACGCGAGTTAAGTGATTTGCCTTCAGAAGATCTGCGTTTAGCACTTCTAGCACAGCTTTTTGAAGAACATATAGAGAATCAAAAGAATAGGGATAGTAATTTACTATCTAAAATAGAGACGGAGGCAAGTAATTGATCGATAAAAAAATACGTCACGTCCTTGGTCTTTCTGGAGGTAAAGATAGCTCTGCGCTTGCAATTTTTATGCGAGATAAAGTGCCACAGATGGAATACTTTTTTACTGATACAGGTGCTGAACTACCCGAGACCTATGAATACTTGGATAAATTAGAAGCTTACCTTGGCAAGCCTATTACTCGTATCAATGCTACACGGACTTTTGATCACCTTCTTAAAAATCAATATAACAATTTTCTTCCATCCCCTAATACGCGCTGGTGTACTCGTGAACTCAAGATAAAACCCTTTGAGGAGTTTGCGGGTGATGATATCGTCGTTAGCTACGTAGGAATACGTGCTGATGAAGATCGAGAAGGATACGTAAGTACTAAACCTAATATCAAAGCAGTATTTCCTTTTAAAGAAGCAGGTCTTGTATATGCTGATATCATGCGCATTTTGAATGATTCTGGTCTTGGCATTCCTGCTTACTATGAATGGCGTAGCAGGTCAGGATGCTATTTCTGTTTTTTTCAGCGTAAATCTGAATGGGTTGGTCTCAAAGAACGTCACCCGGATTTATTTGAAGCCGCAAAGCACTATGAAAAATTTGATGCCGAAACAGATACCCGTTACACCTGGTCACAAGGAGAAAGTTTGGACGAACTTGAAGCCCGGTCTGAAGAAATTAAGCGGAACGTAAATCAAAAATCACAATCCCTCCCGGTTAAAAGTTGGCAAGTCACGCTCGCATCAATTGCTGAAGAAGAAACCGATGAATCTTGTTTGATTTGTTCTTTGTAATCTTACAAACAAATTTTGATTTTTCAAACAGAATTTAATTTTGATATCAAAGAATATTCTTACAACATAATTCGCTAGTATGACTCATATTAACAATTTGATTACTTTCTTACGGCATTACGGGCCTATCCCTGCTGGGGACAACATGTACGACGAACTAATTCAATCCGAGATAGAACGGCATGGGATTGATCCTGCAATTCACATTACTCCTGCCAGATTGCAGAAAGTTCAGGAGAACTTTGAGTCATCGGTGCCTCGCAATGTGATACTGACGGGGACAGCCGGTGATGGCAAAACATACCACTGCCGACGAATCTGGACGAATTTCGGCGGCGATCCTGAGCAATGGAAAGCAGGCGAGAAAATTGTCTCACTCTCACTTCCTGCTTCCAGAAAAACGCTTACGATTATTAAAGATTTGAGCGAATTGACAGTAAGCGAAAAAAACAACGTGCTCGCCAATCTGGCCCTTGCAGTGACAGGCGGTAGCGCAAACAATGTTTATCTTGTGGCAGCCAATGACGGTCAACTTCTCGCCAGCTGGCGTGATTGGTCGGATTCCCAAGGAGAAGAAGCGCATAAGGTTTTCAAAACTGTAGAGGATATGCTGGTTGATGAGCGAACAAGTGACGACGCTCTTAATTTGGATCTTTTCAATCTTAGCCGTCTTGATGCATCTGAGCATTTTCAGGAGCTCGTCGAACAGATTGTCGCGCATCCTCAATGGTCACAATGCGAAGGCTGTGACTTACTCAATAAGGATGGATCAACGACTTGCCCCATTCGTATAAATCGGGAACGACTCCGCAATGGAAGTAACGGGTCGGTATTTCGAAAGCGTCTGGGAGAGTTGATGAAGCTTGCCCGCGCCAACCGCATGCATATACCTATCCGAGACCTTCTTCTCCTGGGCGTAAACATTCTTTTGGGCGACCGGCAAGGGCAGCAAATTTTGTTGAATTGTCGAACGGCGAAGAATAGAGCAGAAAAACAAGATTATCGACTGACGAACCCCTACGCAAATGTGTTCGGGACAAACCTGCCTGAACGTCAGCGGCAGCAGTACCAGGTTTTCAATACACTTGAAGCTTTCGGCATCGGACGCGAAACAGATAACAAATTTGATAATTTACTTATTTACGGGATATACGATGATTCGGCACTTTACAAAGAATTAGTGTCGATGGACACTCATTACGGAGCATCGGCCTATGAAGTATATCTACGTGATTATCTTGAAGGGGAACGGGAAAATATAGAGGAGTTTATGAACGCTCTGTCCCGGCAAAGGCAGCGCCTTTTCTTTTCTTTGCCGACGGAAAGTGCATTGGACCCCTGGCGATTAACCATTTATCAAGCGTCAGGCAGGTTTTTAACATTTTTGGACGGGCTAGCAAATAGCAGTGATGTTTCACGCGTGACCGAACTTTTGGTCCGGGGGCTCAACAGAACGTTTTGTGGCATGATGATTGATGATGGTGCAGAACTATATCTTGCCTCCTCTGGAGGTGACGGACGGGGTCGGATAGCGTCTCTCCTCAATTATTGCCTGCCGACAACTAGACATCGAAGAGACCTCTATCTCAACTTTGCAGTAGGAGCGGATGGCGCGACACCATGCTTGCAAGTTATTGATCCTGCGGCCAAAGGCGATGGCATCGTTGATAGTCTCACTCTTCAACTTACTCACTTTGAGTATCTTGTTCGCGTGGCCAGTGGTAGCCTGCCAGCTAGCTTCTCGCGACAGTGTAATGAGGATTTCCTCGATTTCAAATTGCGACTCATTAAAAGGCTTGATGATCTGATCGGTGAAAAACCTTCAGGTGATGAAATCAGTTTACAAGCGCTAACAGTTGATGAGCGTGGGCGAGTGCATGCCGACAACATTCGTATCAGGTTAGGCTCATGAATAAACGTCTCGAGGCTCCTACAAAATACAGAAACGATGTTAATGTTTGGGTTGATGAAGCTATTTGGGGACACCGCCTATACAATGACCAGACCCCATGGCTTGTATTTCTAGAGTTCCTTGCAATCTTTCAGTCAAGACATGCCGAGGGCAAAGCGCTACATGAGGGAGAACGCGACGGAACACATGAATCATTTACCTACTATATTCCACGACTAATTCCAATACGGCAATTGGTTTTTAATAATCCTCATATTCGTTATATTGAGGATAACTATCAATCTGACCCGGAACGGTGGCGTGCCTGGTTAAAGACATTTTCTACAGACGATAACTTTGAATATCTGCAAGAGCGCTTTGGATCGTTCACAAGGCTTGCCCGTGTAGTCGAGTTCTTCCAGACGACAGCAATTGAGCCCCATCGTCAACGCCGATGGAGTTCCCGTTTTCTATTTCCATACGGCCCAAATTGTCTCTATGCAGATTTGCCCGCAAATGTAAAAGGGAGCCCAGATCGACGCTTCTTCGCACGAAGCGGTGAATTGCTTTACCTGATGCTAAATCGCAGTGGCAAGGGTGTAGAAATAGCGAAAATGATTTCAGAGAAGTTACTGCGGCCAGGCGAGACATGGAATCGTGTGGTTCGTGCATTGTTGCCGGAGGGTTACCGAATCGATTCAAATCCAGTTTCAAGCACAATTGGCTATCTTCCTTTTGCCAAGCGCCCTGAATATGAAGAGCTTGCGGAAACATGGACTCAGCTTCTCAAATTAGACCTATCTGGGGAGGTACTGTTCGATCCATTGATGCGTCTTTCAGCTTTGCACATGCTGCTTTATATGCTGCGACGCGCCAATGAAGAGATTGGTGATTCAAGCGAGCCCAAATTTGTATTGGAGATAGCTTCACCACGAAGATCAACGTTGTTTGAACTTTCGAAGGAAAATTTCGGAGCAAATCGAATGCTATCATTGCGTGCGGTTCGTGCGTATATAGAATCTGCCAAAAAAGACGAGCGGTGGAATGCCGCGTTGCAAGCAAGAGCACCATCGGAAGCTGTAAGAGAATATCTAACAAAACGCTACGAATGGCAACACGATGAGGGCTCGCCTTCAGGCGATCCGGAGGCAATATTTGAAGCCCTTAGAGGTTACGCAGAGAAGCGTCACGAACAACACGTTGCGAAAGTACATATGGAATGGGCAAGGCAAATTGGGTTGGCAGTATCACGCCGAGGTGCGGGTACATGGTACTCGCCTGATGATTCGCTGCTCAAAGCGCTTGTCATTTGTACTGTTGACGAAGGCCGCGAAGAGTACCATCGGTTTCTTGCCAAGCTATATGACCGTTTTCGACTGGTTATTGGCGCCAGTGAGGCAGAACGTGCGTTTGGGGTTCTTCCAACCGATCAGAACGCTTTTATGCTGAATACACAGCGTTTAGAGCAGCGCTTAAGGACTTTGGGGCTGTTACGCCGACTTTCTGATGATTGTGCTTACGTCGAAAATCCATTCAGGAGCAATGCATGACAAGAAATGAGCTCATTGCGTCAGTGGCGCTCGACTTTATAAAGACACATCTAAATCAGGAACCCGAAGGTTCTCTGCGTTTTTGTATGCTTGGATTAGAGGCATCGCTTGTGCGCTCAATTGCGCAGGCAGTCTTGGCGGATTCAGATGCGGGTGCTATCGTTTCAGTCAAGATCTCCTCCTTCTTCGATCCAGAAAGCAAACTGACTTTGGATGCAAGAAGCGACCAATCCATTACACACTGGCGTCACTGTCGTTTGGTAGAAGGCACGCGTGCGGTACTCTTTGCTGCATCGCAAGAAGAGCTACAACGTAATGACAAGAGCGTTGAAAAAATCACAAAGATCGAAACTGACACTCTAAGAACAAGCTATGACGCTTGGATTGATAAAGTTGGATTGACATCTAACTATCTTGATGGACATAAAAGATATCACCTACTCACAGCTCTTCAATCTGCGAATCTTTCCCATGCCGCACGAACGATCGAGACCTTCGCAGATTTTGTGCTAGCCATTTCGGACGGAATTATCTTGAAAGGGCTTCCTTTACAAAAGGCTATAGACAATGCTCTTCCCAGCCTCAGGCTTCCTCGCTATGCAGGGTATTTTGATCGCATACCCGAGAAAAAACGTAGATCACTAGCTGAGTGGAGCAAGATATTCAAGAGTCTCCATAGCAAAGTTAGACCACTTCTTGTTCGAGAAACAGAGAGAGGGGAACCTATTCCACGCGACCAACTTCGGACAAATTTCAAAGATCTCTCAGATCGGTTGACCGATTCAGAACGAACGGCTATACAGAGCTTTCTTGATGCTGATTTGCGTATTGATGATTGGTCTGATGCCCAAAAAGGGTTGGCAGACCTGGATTGGAGGTCAATCTCTGACTTGTTCGGAGGCATTATGAGAACAGTTTCCTTGTCTTTGGGAGAACAAACAATCAAGTTCTTTGACGATGAATTTGATGATCTGCTTGAAGATGAAGAGCGTGAGCTACTTTCAAGAGATTTTCTCAAGGAGCCATCAGACGATTTTCAGAAATTCTTTGAAACCCACCGTGAACATCTCGCACGCGACAAAAAGCTGTCTGGAAAATGGGAGCGCTATATCTATCGTAACCCGCAAGTTTATCAAGATTTCCTTGTGGGATTGCTGGAAACTCTGGACAGCTTGCGCCGTCGTGTAAGTGACGAGGAGTTGAAAGAAAACAAACTGGCAATACGCATTCCTAATGCCCGAGAGAAAAGTTTCTGGCGTGGAAAGAACGCAAAAGTTGCGCGATATCTCGCCTTTCGTTACCGAGGGCTTCAAACAATTCTAGGTGAAAATGTCAAATTAGATTTTGGAAAGTTGTTGGAGTTTTATTATCCAAAAGTCGATGATGATCTTGTTAAGACTACTTCTGGCTCGAAAGAAGCACGGTCTATCAAATTCGAGGCCATCCTCGATCCCGAAGGTGCAAAGACTAAGCTTATATTCCACTGGGAAATGCCGATCGATGCTATTGCAACAGCCTTGCCTGATGATTTGTTGAATGTCGCCAACCAAGATGAAAAGTGGGCCTTATTGCCGACAGCAGATATCGCCAGACAGTTTGTCAGTGCCAAGGGTAGTATTCAGCGCATAGCGCTCAATGATGTTAATACTATCCGGGACGTAACCAACTCAAATGATGGAAGGCTGGTTGCCCCTAACAAAAATAGCGGGGACAGAAGTACGCCGTTTTTGTCTGCACTCAATGAGATGTCAAGCATATTGGGAACACACAGTACAAAAAAAATTCATGAAGCGTTTGAGCGATTCATGAATTTATACACAAAGGCTATACGAGATTGGGTCACACAAGAAGGCTCCGGAATTGCATCAGATGCACTTATAGAACAGGCTATAGCCTACGGTGAGCTTCTTGATACTCTTCTAGAACATGCAAATAATGATCTCTCACGAGAAAGGCTTTGGCAGGAAATTTTGCGTGTTGGTATTGCAAATGTCGGCGCTGGCACTCCTGCTGCAATTGTTACACCGTGGCATCCGATGCGACTTGCCGAAATAAGTATTAAGGCACGCCAATCTGCAAAGCTGATCAATAATGTTCTAAATGCTAAAGAAGATGATATTTTTCGTGCTGACTTGCTGTTTGGCCAGATACAGACTGAACTCATTTCGAATTATTATCCAGAAGTCTGTATTGGTTTTGATCAAGATCAACCAATACTCCTTGCAGCAGCTGACACAATATATGATTACACACTAGCAGAGCCGCCGCTACGTCGGGCACGCCCGAATGGAGATGAAGCACTTGACATTGAACCCGGTGTAGCAGCCAAAGCTTTTGGAAATGTCGGAGAACAATACCTTAAGCTTCTCCCTCATGAACGCAGTAATTTCTCCATAGTGCTTTATAACGCTGAGTCTAAAGCTCTACCGAGTGCTCTAGCTTCCGAACTATCTAGCAAAGTCGAACAAGAAAATGACCTGCAATGCGATCTGTTGTTAACACATTCAGATCCCAAGCGTATTAGGCGGATGTATGAACAACAAAATGTTACCGTTAACGAAGAATCCGGGTCGGTCATGGCTAGCGAAGCCGCCAGGAACTTCCTCTCTAGACTGCGCGTTGGCTTTCTCGACGCCGCTATTATCCCTGATGATAGTACCGATCGGGTTGCTGACCTTGTGGCGCTTCAGGATGTAGTTGCACGCAATGCAAAGTTGGTCTGGAAACGCGCACCCGGTGAAAGACATTCTGAATTGCTTGATCATGTTCCGGCGCGCTGGTCTAGACGGCGACCCATAGGTTTAGCTGATACAGCAACAGCAGTTTATCTTGCTTGTCCTGTTCAGCCTCATGTAGGTCAAAGCTACCTCAACCTAGTACAGGGCTTCCTCGAAGGTGGCAATGCTATGCCGATCAATGTCATCCCTGCACGTGAAGTCAATTTCCGCGATGGCGATATTGGTGATGTATTTCGTCAGACACACAAGATCGGTGAATGGGTTGTTAACTTCGATGAATTGGTTGACCGTCGTCTCTTGAGCAACAACGGAGTACATGTCATCCGTCATATTCATGACCGGCATGTAGATCGCAATATTGTTGTATCTACAACATCCAAACCCAGACTCCTTCGTGTACTTCTGAAAGAGCGCCTGGAACGACTTGATCCAGCAATTATCGACGAAAATGAAACCGTTATTGACCGATTTATCGGACAGGCCAATGCACTATCCGGTCAAGTCGTTATGCGCGCAGCACGTTACGGCCACTATGCGAATGAATTACTTGGTATTGTCTTATCAATGGAGCAAATCCGAACTGGACTTGAAAGTGCAGATTTACCGATGGGTTGGTTTTTTCTGGATGATTTAGCCTCTTGGTTCGGCCAGCGGGAAGAGCAGATTGCCGATATCATGGCGATTGCCCCTCGTATTGTGAATGGTATGCCCGTTCTAAAGATTGCAATTTCTGAAGCCAAATTTGTCAGCTCGCTTGGTTATAGAACTCAGGCAAAGAAATCGGCAAAACAACTTGAAGAGACTGTTGCTCGTCTTAGCCGTGCGATTGATCCAAAACACAACCGAATAGACCGTGAAATCTGGCTACATCGATTAGGGGATTTCATGATAGAAGGCATGGAGCCGTTTGATCCGAATTTAATGAACTGTTGGGATCTACACAAATGGTCAGATGAAATCAGACAAGACAAAATTCCGATTCAACTTGCAGGATTTTCACATGTCTTCATTCATGACACTGAGGAATGCGTAGATGCGGGAGATGTAATACCTTTAAAAGGAATGCCTCATTGTACGCAGCAAGTCTTCGACAAAACAAGAGTTTCTGGATTAATTCGATCTTTCGCTCAGCAGAATTCGGTTTCTGCTATGCAGACAGTATCTGAAGGTGAAATGTGGGCTGACGCGCTTGTTTCTAAGGAAACAATCTTTGAAAAATTGCAAACCGATACCCAACTTAGTAGCAACCATATGTCGCAAGGAGTGAATTCAGTACCCATATCAAACAACAAGTTCGATGAACCAGAACTACTAAAAGAAACAAAACAAAACGATTTCGTAACAGCATTAGAAAAGACAGAATTTCAAATGGAATCAGTAGTAGAAGACACTAAAGATGCTATTCCAAATAAATTGTTAAAAATGTGGTTATCTAATCAACTTGCGGAATGGTTGAAACAAGTTTTTGACAAATCTGATGTTGTAGAGCCTTCACGCCCTACTACTAAGCACAAACCATCTTCAACCAATCGGGTAGTGTCTGAAGACGAAGAGTGGAAAGACGCGCAGGTTTCTAAGGAATCAGCATCTGACAACGAACAAGCTAGTGCTCAGTCTAGGAGCAACCAAATGTTGCAAGCAATGGATTCATTATCTTTATTGAATAACAAGGTTGTTAGCCCAGAGCCACCCAAAGAAACAAAAAATATTAATTCGCCAACACCAGTAGATGGAAATGTTTCATCTCAACCAGTACCTGAGATGAGGGATAGAGAATATGCTATACCAAATGATTTGCTAAAAATGTGGCCATCTGGCGAACTCGCTCAATGGGTGAGTTTAGGTACCTTCTCAGATGAAGAAGATGAAGATACCAAAGCCTGGCTGGATACAACGGTCAAATCATTGCAAAGAGCATTGCGCGGTTATGAAATGACGGCAGAACTCATCGGAGCACGATTAACACCCAACGCGGCGCTCGTGCGTTTTCGGGGATCAGACGATTTGACTGTAACAAAGGTCGAAAAGAAGCGACAGGAGTTGCTGACGTCCCATGCTGTTGATGTCATCAATATTTTGGCCGCCCCGATGGAAATTATCATCATGGTAAAACGACCACATCGGGCAATATTGCATTTGCGGGACCTTTGGCGACGACGCGAGCTTCCTTCAACCGCACCTGAGTCAAATAATAGTCTACTGCTTGGCGCAAAAGAATCGGATGGTGAGTTGCTATATCTGAATGTAGGAAATGAGTTTGGAGGGCATCAGTCTCATGGACCTCATACACTAATTGCTGGTGAAACAGGAAGCGGCAAAGGCGTCTTGGTACAGTCCCTCCTGCTAGATATTTGCGCAACAAACTCCCCCAAAAGAGCACGCATTCGTATGATTGATCCTAAGGCCGGGATTGATTTTCCGTGGCTTCGCACCATGCCGCACCTTGATGGTGAATTAATCACTGAGCAGAGTCAGGCTATTTATGCTTTGGAAGAATTAGTTGCTGAAATGGAGAGAAGGAACAGATTACTGGCTGAGGCAGGTGTCACTAAGCTCGATAACTATAATTGCAAGGTCTCTTCTTCCGAGCAGCTTCCGCGCATATGGCTGTTTCATGATGAGTTGGCGGATTGGATGATGATGAATGAATATCGTGATGCCGTTGATCTGAATGTAAGTCGTTTGGGAGTAAAAGCACGTGCAGCTGGAATTAACCTAGTATTGATTACACAACGACCTGACAAAGATGCACTACCAATGCAACTTCGTGCAAACTTGACGAATCGCTTAGTCTTAAAAGTTGCAGACAAGAGGAACTCGATGCTTGTTCTTGACGAGCCGGGTGCTGAACGGCTTTTGGGAAAGGGACATTTGGCTGCACGTCTTTCTGGTGAAGGAAAAGTCATGCTGGTACAGGTTCCTTTTGCAAGTGAGGATGAAATTTTGGAGTTAGCGAGCATAATCAGACGGTCGTGGCAAAATCCGCAGATATCTCCCTATGAATGCTCAAATGGGTAAAGAATTTAATTTATACAGTTTGGTCGTCGAGAGGGATGGTGAAGATACTTTGACAGAGCCACCGATATTTCCTTGTTCCGAGGAACCGCATGAGCCGTTCTTAGTTAGAGAGACCCCTATTAATTTTCCTTCTCAAAATAGACTTCTTCTTTGGGGAACCGTACGAACAGTAGGCGATCAATTTGACGGTGACAGAACGGATGTGCACGATATATTTGCAATAGTATGGGCATCTGTGATGCGTGCTTTCGGACTAGCGTCTCCCATCCTGCGTTATGAGGAGCACATAATTGCTCCGAATGAAATAGGCGCTTGCCATGTTGCATTTACACAATGCCCTTGGAGGATTAGCGAAACCAATTTTCAGCAGGCCAAGCGCTCAATGACTGCTTGGACGTCGTTGGGATTTCATCTTTTAGATGAAGTATTCAAATGGTATCGAATAGTTCCATTTCATCGATCAAATAGAGCTGCGCAGGAAGAAATGTCAGCGCCATGGGTTCCATTAATAACCAGATATCTAAAAAACCCAAATGACGTTATAACATCCAAAAGACGATACCCAAATTGGCACTATTTTGCTTCAAGAAAAAGAGGCATATCTATTATTCGTATGCCCATAACGAACATTACAGCGCTTAAGAGGGTGCTTTCTCCTTTTTCACCAGACATGGTAAGAGGAGAAGAAGCTTATGCTTTGTTTGCAAATGGAATTCCAAATGCAATTCCATATAGAACTATAAAACAAGGTCAAAAACTTCTATCTCTTGTAGAAAACAAGCTAGACAGGAAGATTCTGATTTTACCAATTGATAGTCACTGCCTTTTTATAGGAGAAAGAACAATAATCGCAGTAGAAGGTGAATTTGGCTATAACACATTTCAGAAAGAACAGGAATTGTTTTTTGAACGTAGAGTAATAGAAAATCGCGTATTTTTTGCCGAGTCAAAGATAACATGGAACACGCCGCTGAATGCAAGAAGTATGGAAAGTCTCTGTTTAGAATTGATACAGCGTGAACCAGGTGTTATTCGAGCAAAACCTGTAGGAGACACAAATGATAGAGATGGAGGTAGGGATATTGTTATAGACTGGAGGATTCCTACTCAACATACAAAAGGTTGGGTAGAAGATGCAAGTCAAAAAGACGTTGTTTCAGGAGGAGTTAAGACGATACGCATAATTGCACAAATAAAATACAGATCTAAGACTATTGGAAAGCGTGATGTCCAAGATATTCGGGACACATTGGAACATTATGAAGCTGGTGGTTTTCTATTAATAGCTCACCCAAGAATAAGTTCTTCATTGCTTGACCATTTAGAAAAACTTAGAAATAGTACAAATCTATTAACAGATTGGTGGGACTCCGCTGACCTAGAGCGAAAACTTAAGCAACATCCAGATATCGCTAGATGCTATCCTGATATCTTAACCATTTTAATTTGATAAAAGTGATACATTATGTTGTAATTTCTACTATCTTTTTGAAGTACAAGGAATAATTCTGCCATTACTTAATGATTTTATCTTTGTATATTGTCTAGAAGGTGAGCTAGAGAAACTCACATGGATTGGACGATCTTTTCCATAAAAGTATATCCTGTCAAAAGTTGTATTATCTAAAACCCATTGTGCAACTTCTTCCATATCTTCGTCTTCAATAATAAAATCACAAGCGGCGCCTAATCGTTCGCATATAAATTTACCGTTTCGTTTTCTTTCATGAGCAGCATGTTGATCTAGATTTGGCGAAATTCTTCCAGATATCTTTTTTGCAAGCTTTGCCGAGCAAAAACCATAAGTTAGTTTAATCATTCCAAAATAATCTATAACTGGATCAAGAATATTTGTAGCAAGTTCATATATGGCTGTATAGGAATCTGCTTCTTTCGGTAAATTAGAAAGGCCTATTCTAGCTTGCGTTTCGCCACATTCAATGAAGTCGCGATAAGTAAAATACTTACCACATGGAGTGTCAAGATTGGGAATAGATTGACTCCGAATTAAGCGCATTCCATCGATTTGCCAACGTGCAATACTAAGGTTGTAAATGAATTCCGCTGGATTTGGCCCATAACCTGATAGATCAATGAGATTCAAGGCTTCTAGTTGATTGTCAAATGTAACCTGTTCTGCATAACTATCCATTTCCTCATTCATAAATCGCGATTTCAGATAAAGGAAAGGAGGTTCAAATTCTTCTACATATTCAAAAAGATGAAACTCTTGTTTATAAAATAATATTTTTACACGATGTATCATTTTAGGAAGTGATTTGCCATAGAAATCATTAAACCGCATGAGAGTAAGCTTTCCTGACCGTATGTGAATTTTGACTAGATCAGCAGATGTAATATCACCGTATAACGCTGCACCACAACCAACATATATACGAAGAATGGGGGTAAGTCGCTCAACAAGGCTTGAATGAAGTTGTAATGACTCGCCCTCGATATACCAACCAAGTCCTTTTGATGCCGCATCACGACAGGCCGCATCGATGTGCTCAGGTTGCGAAATTTGAAATAGTAGTTCCCTTGCCTCTAGCTGGGCAGTCCCATAATCAGCAAAGTGGGCTTTAATGTCGCGTTGCAATTGAGGATCAAGATGACGATAGGGTTTACGCTTATCAAACATTCCAAGCGCAAAGTAAACTAATAAATCATCTTGCCGGATCTTGCGAGCAGCCTCCAGAATGACATCATCTTTTTGACTGCGCAAGAAACGAAGTGCTCTAGGCAAACTACCAAAAACTTCGAGTATTTGAGGTAAATTTATGACTTCACTTTTATCCGGTTCACGTCCATTTTCTAACCATTGAAGCCAAATTGAATCGAGCAGAGCCTGATGTTTGGTATAGCGTGCGAGATCTTTCTCGATCTTACTTGGTTTTGATGCACGTTGTATCTGGCTAGCAGCGCGCAATAGATTCGAACGTGAACGGCTTCTGTCAACCAAGAAACGTTGTTCCGCATCTTTGTCCTTAAAAACAAAAAATATACCCGGAGCTACTGGAATTGATTCTTCATGCAAATTTTGTTCGATAAAGATTTTTAGTTCATTTGGTGTATAAAATTTTTGGAAAGTACCTCGAGTTGTCAAAATTCCATCATAAAGGGGTTTACCTTTAACTGCATATTGGTTTGTTAACATCACCGATACCACAAGCAGTTCTTGTGCTAAAGAATAGGCTCCTTGAAGCGCTTCAATACGTTCATTGATATCTTCAATAACGTTAATGACAAAACCTAGGTTAACAATATTAGATAATGTCTTTTGCTTTTCTGGTGCAAAGTGCGGATCCCAACCTAATGCCTGAATACCATTTTCTTGCAAACCACGTAAATCATCGCCACGACCACAACCATAATCAAAAATACTGCGCGAACCATCAAGAAAACTAAATCTTGCGAGTATTTGAATAGGCGCAGAAAATCCATACCGTACTAGAGCTGTTAAATGCCGCTGCACTTCATCAGAAGTAGAAGTGCTACTTTCGTTATCAAGTTCTGAGAAGTCATTACCGAGTGGAACAAATTCATAATCAAACAGCCGATACCCTTTCTCAGTAATCAATTTCTCCCATTGGTTTTTAAAGCCAATCCTGGAAGGATCATCAAAGAGACCTAAGGTTTCAGCTATATTAGTTAGTGCTTGAAATTTTGAAATTTCTTTATGATCAGGCGGAAGTAGGAGTTCTTTACGATGAAGGATAGGTGGGTTTAGTGAATCAGTGTAGGAGCGATTATGGATTCGTCCAGATCCATGGAGTTCAACACGCCAACTTGCGTTTAGTCTTGGAAAAGGTCGATCAAAAAAACCAGGATAATGGAGAAAGGAAATTGATTCTTTATTTTCAGAGATTCGAACAACATTGTAATTAACGCCTTTAGTAACTTGCGCAAGTTTTTCTGCTTCGGCTATTAACTCTAAATCCGTTATACTGAGTGAATTGAATGCTTCTATATGCAGGTAACGAGATGAATGAACAAATTTTCCAGTACTGTTTGATTCTGCCATTATTCAGTGTGCAACAAAAATCTTTAATTCTCAGATGCCAGTTTGATTAAATTATACCTAATATGCTAGTTAGTCTAGATTTTCGTAATCTTGCATACGATGTTACTCATTATAAAGTATAGATTTTGATTAAGTGTGATTGCCGTCAGTTGATTAAAGTAGCAAATTCAAAAACCATCACTTTCCAATCAAATTTAGTAATTCCCTTTCTATTATCTGTAATATCACTTCCATTGTTTTTGTGGATTTGACATAGCTACAGCTGGTGTGTTTGAATACTGATACATATATCAATTGTAGGAACATTCAAACATGTCCAACCGAGGCGGAAAAAGAGAAAATGCAGGCAGGCCAGCTGGTCAGGGTAAGTATGGCGAATCAACAGTGACAATGCGTATACCGCAAAGCCAGACGGCAACGATCAAAAGCTTTCTGGAAGCCTTCCAATGCAAAAGAGCAAATGCTGCGGATGAAAAAGCCATCGCAGAAATCGAAGTCGAAGAGTTTTTCACGCCCATAATCAGTGAGCAGCCAACGCTATTACCATTGTTCTCTACCAAAGTTGCGGCAGGCTTTCCCAGCCCAGCTGATGATCATGTCGAGAAACGGCTGGACATCAGTGAGTTTATGATCGATCACGCTGCCTCTACGTTCTTCGTGACAATCAAGGGAGATTCGATGATTGATGTGGGTTTGCTGCCGGATGATAAAGTGGTGGTGGATCGTTCCAAAACACCTGGTATCGGCGATATTGTGCTGGCCGTAGTGGATCGTGAATTCACCATCAAAATCCTGGACCACGGCGCAAACAAGACGCCACGGCTGCTACCAGCCAATTCAACGGGTGCTTACAAACCTATTTACATCCGCCCGGATACGCAGTTTGAGATATTTGGTGTCGTGATAGGATCGTTCCGCCGTTTTAAATGAGCACACTGTTGCCGTGTTATGTATTGCTGGATCTGGAAACGACAGGAGCCACACCAACCCAGGATCGCATCACTGAAATCGGCTTGATTCGCTATGAAAATGGTATCGAAGTAGGGCGCTGGAATACGCTCATCAATCCGGAAGTCAGTATCTCAACTTTCATTCAGCGATTGACGGGAATCACTCAGGACATGGTCGACCATGCGCCTACTTTCGCGCAAGTATGTGAAACGTTGCTGCAATGGCTCGATCAAGCGGTGTTGTGCGCACACAATGTACGTTTCGATTATGGTTTTCTCAAAAACGAATTCAAGCGCACCGGCATTACTTTCCAGAAGAAACTGCTGTGCACGGTCAAACTCTCCCGGAAACTCTATCCGCAGCATCATTCACATAGCCTCAACGCCATAATCGATAGGTTTCAGCTGATTTGTACCCAACGCCACCGCGCCATGGGCGATACCGAAATGATGGCGGCATTCATCGAGGTCGCGATCCGTGAATTCGGCGAATCAACCGTTCAGGAAACCGTCAAAACACTGCTGAAGCAGCAAGCGACCCCAACGGGTCTCGATCATCTGGATATCCATACCATCCCGGAAACCTGTGGTGTGTATTTATTCCATGGCGATAGCGCATTGCTGTACGTCGGCAAAAGCGTTTCATTGCGCTCCCGCGTATTCAACCACTTCCAGGGCGATCATAGCTCAGCCAAAGAAATGCGCATCGCCCAGGAAATCAAACGCGTCGAGTACCGTATCACCAGTGGAGAACTTGGCGCACTGCTACTGGAATCGCGCCTGATCAAGGAAAACCAACCCATCCATAACCGGCAACTCCGGCGTGAGCGGCAACTCTGTGCCTGGCAAATATCGAGCGATCCTAATGCCAAACCACTGGTGACCTTGATCAATGACAGCGACATCGACTGGCGTGCCGCAGAAAATGTTTATGGCACTTTTAAAACCAAGCGGCAGGCTGTCGAGGTTTTAAACAAGCTGGCCGACGAATACGGACTATGTGATAAGGCATTGGGATTGGAAAAAGGCCCCGGTGTATGTTTTGCACATCAATTGAAACACTGCAAAGGATTGTGTGCTGGAAAAGAATCCGCCGAATCACACTGGCTGCGCCTGCTCGCGGCTTTGAGCCATTACAAACTATTGGCATGGCCGTATGCTGGCCGCATTGGCATCCGGGAATACAACCCGGACTATGACATCACAGAAATACATGTCTTTGATCAGTGGTGCCATCTGGGGAGTGTCAAGGATCATCAGGAATTAGAAGAATTATCGGCAAACCCATGTTTTGACCGGGATACCTATCGCTATCTGCTTAAATTCCTGAACCGCAAAGATGTCGAAGTAATCGCATTGCATGGATAAGCATAACCGTTCCATCGCGTTAATTGACGTGAACAACTTCTATGTTAGTTGTGAACGGGTATTCAATCCCAAGCTAGAAGGCAGGCCGGTTGTCGTATTATCCAATAATGACGGCTGCGCAGTTGCGAGAAGCAATGAAGTGAAAGCGCTGGGTGTCAGAATGGGGCAACCGTGGTTTCAGCTGAAAGATTTGGCCAGGAAGCACGGCATCATCGCTTATTCATCCAACTATGCGCTGTATGCTGACATGAGCAACCGCGTCATGAGCATTTTAGGTATGTTCAGTCCCGAACAGGAAATCTACTCGATTGATGAATGCTTTCTCGATCTCACCGGATTCAAAAGACACAGCTATACCGGTTATGGCCAGAAAATCCGAAAACGCATCAAAAAATGGACGGGATTGCCGGTGTGTGTTGGCATAGGGTCGACCAAGACACTGGCTAAATTGGCCAATCATATCGCTAAAAAGAACCCTGAATTTAATGGTGTGTGCGATCTCAATAGCTTATCGCCTCAGCAACAAGAAGATTGGTTTAGCAAAATAGAAGTAGGGGAGATCTGGGGTGTCGGCAGGCGGCTTGCACCTAAATTGCATGAAATCGGCATCAAAACCGTGTGGGATCTCCAAACAGCATCACCATCGCAACTGCGTACCCGTTTCTCGGTTGTGATGGAAAAGATCATCCGGGAAATCAATGGCACGGCCTGTATCGAACTGGAAGAAATCAATCCATCGAAAAAACAGATCGTCAGTTCCCGATCCTTTGGTATTCCGGTATCCGATCTGGCCAGTTTGGAAGAATCGGTGTCGCTCTATATCAGCCGCGCCGCAGAAAAGCTAAGACGGCAACAGTCTTATGCCGGATCGGTGCACGTCAGCATCCGCACCAGCTCGTTCAATGAAAAAGAACCGTATTATGCCAACGGTATGACGATTGCGCTGCCAAGGCAAACGGACGATACGAGATTGCTGACCAAGGTTGCACTTTGGGGATTACGCAGAATTTACCGCCGCGGCTATAAATATCAAAAAGCGGGGGTGATGCTATCTGAACTGGTACCTCGACAATACCGGCAACTGGATCTCTTTGGCTCAATATCAATAGCCGATACTCAATCCAGTAAATTGATGAGTGTCATGGATCAGATCAATGTTCGTATGGGTAGGGGAACGATTAAACTCGCATCCGAGGGATTCAAGCAGCCTTGGAAAATGAAGCAGGGAAACAAAAGCCCCAACTATACGACGAACTGGGATGAGTTGATTTGTGTTACCGAGTGATTGGCAGACAAAGTATCTTTTGTTTATTCGTATTAAAAGAAATTCCGAATATATCCGATAAAACATAGCTCTGCATATATCCAACTAACAGATTCAGGTTTATAGACATCGTGCGATTCCTCATTTTTGTTACTCTGCTATTCTCCTCATCCGCTTACGCAGAGAATGGGTATAACCGAATCCTTGCAGGTATGACGCCCAATAGCATTACAATTATTGGCGAAACCCATAAAAAACCGGAAGCCATTGAGTATTTCCAGTCATTGATAACCAGCTACTTGCAACAGAGTAAATGTTTAACCATCGCCTTGGAGATTGCCAGCAGCCAGCAATCGTTGCTTGATGGAATGACAGAAGGCCAGGCAATGGCAACTGACATCAAGATCGCACCAGCCATTGATCATCTGCCTTTTCGGGGTTTGTTAAAAAAATTAACTGGAATACGGAAACACAACGATTGTTTAAAGCTGATCGCTATTGATGCTGAATTAGAGTTAAAGACCAATCGTGATGAATGGATGGCAATAAAATTGGCTGAGCAGATCGGTCAAGCTCCGATACTCGCATTATTGGGCAGCCTGCACACCCTGAAAAAAGTCCACTGGAATCCAGCTATAGTCGAGAAGGAGCCTTATGTTGCAGAGATTCTTGTTGCACGAGGTTTCAATGTCAAAAGTTATCCGCAAGTGTGGCAAGACCGTGCCTGTAATTTAAAGGCTCGATTAATTTCTTCAGATGAACCGGATGCATCTAAATTACTTAATACCAAGCTGTTTGCGTTGCTCAATGCATCTAAGCCTGAAACTGGAACGGATATTATTGACGGTATTGTTTTATGGAAATGCAGTTGAAAAGATTAACAATAATATCAAAGAGAATCGCTTGCCAGGCATTCCTGTTGATCGCTACTCTCGGAATATTCTCAGGTTGCGCCGCTAATAAAGGGGAAAGCTATCTCAGTCAAAATGCCGGTGTCAGCGCTTATCAGACATCGCAGAAACCGTATAACCGGAAAGACTGGCCTCACTGGATCGATGCCGATGGTGATTGTCAAAATACACGACAAGAAATGCTAATTGCGGCCAGCAGGATGCCTGTGCAATTTAAAAACTCCAAGCATTGCACTGTTGTGAAAGGTGAATGGGTAGGCGCATATACCGGTAAAGTGTTCACCAAGGCTTCCGATGTGGACATTGATCATATTGTGCCACTCGCACATGCTCACCAGCATGGCGCTGGGAAGTGGAGCAGGAAGCAACGCCGGGAATTTGCAAATGATTCTGAGAATTTAATAGTCGTGTCGGATTCGGTGAATCAATCCAAATCCGATAAAGCTCCTCATGAGTGGTTGCCGCCACGAAAAGACTACTGGTGCGAGTACGGTAGACGCTGGACATCCATCAAGGAAAAGTATCGGTTGTGGTTCAGCAGCCGGGAGCTAAAAACGTTGAGAATGTTGGCTGAGACTTGCCGGTGATATTGAATTCCTAGATTATTCATTGGCAGATTCAGATTATCAAGTCGCAATAGGAATTTGTATTTTAATCTTATTAGCTATTTCATTGTAAAGATCAGTAGTCGCTTCTGGGGCTTTGATAGACACCATTAAAGCATATCGCGCCTGGTTGTTGTACCGCTCCAACTTCACAGCAGTTTTCCACCAACCTAGAGTGGGATAAATGGCGAGAATGCCACGCTCGGCAAGATCAGCAGCGGTACCAATCCATGTGTCGGAATGAATAGATCCGAGATGACGAAGTTTTGTGCCTAAACGCCAGGCTGGGTCGCTACCTCCTTGACCATCATAGCTTCCCTCTTCTTCGTCGCGGGCGCGTTTATTCACACGCATCCGGAAACTGGCTTCATCTTCTGTCGGTCGCTTGACTTCAAATCGCAATCCGTGTGATTCATAGCGGTACCGTCCCTTAATGCCTCGCTCGACCACACCCGGATTGGGTTCTATAAAGTATGAGAGTGTAACTCGCATCTCAATTTGCATTTCACCCATTTCCGATAAAACCTCCTGTGGCCATGGCAAGCGGTGTAAATGCATATCTTTTGGTGAAGGGTTTTTATCTGTAATTTTCTGAAATGGCTGGAGCGAATCTTGAACAATTAATGTAAGTGAATTTGATAAACTCCAAAGTGCGGTATCAAGATTAGGGATCCCATAGCCCACACATCGGATCATCCTGGCGTAATCGTCTTTTCGAAGTTTTGGATATAAAAAGTCTTTTCTCATCTGCTGCGTCCATTCAGCTGAATGAACAATAAGCGCACGAACGGTTTCCGGCCATAAGTGCGGATATTGAGCCATGATCTTCGCCGCCATGCGTGCACAAAGCGCCGATGCAGCACTGGTGGCATTCGCTGTGGTAAGCAAGCGCTCTGTGGGTTGATGGTGAGTAGTCAGCAAGCTAAGACTATGCATGTCTACGGAGCTAATTGCATCCAGTGCAGCATTTCCCCCTTCAAATACCACATCTGGCTTATAAGGCCACGGAGTATTAAGCCAAGTAACCGATGTTGTACTGAAAGGACTCAGTCCTCCAGCAGGTGCGATTGGCTGATATTCCTGAGCATCCTGTTCAGTAATATTAATTTTTTCTGTATATGCACCTACAGTGAGAGCATTCCAAGATTGTCCGGGATCATGAATACTATCGGTGATATTACTGTCTGGGTAATTCCGCCAATCATTACTATCAACATTGCCAGCAGATACCACGATGAGGCGCGGAGTTAATCCTTCCCCTAGATAATCACAAGCCAAACTATCCAACGAAGCTGACCATGCCGAAGGGCGTCCACGATCACGATTATCACTGGCTGTGACAGCCATGCTAAAAACTCGTTGACGATTGGGTTCCGTAACTTCTGGCCGTGCTACAGCTTCAATCGTTAGCTCGCCATAAGGTTCGCCTTGATTAGAATGATCTTGTGGAAGCAACTTTACCGATTCCAGTCTATGGCCAACGACCAAAGGCATATTAGATGCCATTAATTCAGTCAGATCACCATATAGTGCCAATCCAGCCATTTGACTGCCATGACCGTGGTTATCCTGGGTTCCCCAGGCGCCATTAATGGAATGAAGATCGTTTGTGTCAATTGCGGGTGCTAATAATGGATGCCCTCGATTCACACCTGTATCGAGGATACAAACATGAGGAACATTATTTGTCGCAAAACTCGTTCTTTTCAAGAGATCGTTAACCCATTCGCTTTGCTCAAACAGCATCATGCTATCAAAGAACTCGGCAGTTTCCTTTGCACAACGGATTTCTGCTACATGATTGAGTAACAATATCGATTGGGTTATCTGCCGTTTCGAACCTCGCATATGTAATACGGTTCGTTCGGGAAACTTGAGTACTTTAGAGGACAATTTAAAGCCGATACCAGTCGCTACAGTACTGAAACGGGTTAGAGTATCATTCCGGTTGTCTCTAACAGGCAACCAGATTTCCCACCAGATAGCTTGTTCTTCATCAGTAGGCAGCACAGCCAGATCATCGGTGTAGAGTGCCTCGAAAGTGGCGATCCGCACTTCACGAATCGTATTTACCAAGGCTTTATGATCAAGCGACTTTCCATCTTTTCCACGTTTATCAACAAGATAGTCTTGAATGATTTTTTCAAAAATATCAAGTTTTCCTTCTGGCACAAAGACGGTGGCAAAAGTGGTATTGTCTTTGTGGTGAACATTCAGTAATTCAATTTTTGCGCGTAAATTGGATAGACTCTCGAATGCCAACTCAATATCTGGCTGACTTTTGAACTGAATTTGTACCCCGAATCCCGAATCTAATCCAGCTTCACGTTGTTTCTGAGTAGCTTCTGTTGTTTGAGACTTTAGTTTGTTAAATTGATTAAGTAAACTTTGACCATGCGCCTGGCGATCAGGCATAGGGGTTTGTAACTTCCGGAAGCCTGAAGTTGGATGCTCGAATTGTTCAGTATGTGATGTACTGGTTAAAATGAAGTGTAATCGCCGATCATTTTTCTGTTCTGGCATGACACTGATTACTGGTTTGAAGTTTTTAACGAGAAATTAAATTACGACTGCGAAAAGCTTTACGCTCCTCAATATTGCTAGATATTTCTTTCTCAGAAATAGTATTGCGGTCATGAATAATGGCATCTTTGATACTATCATCTACTGCACGAGTTATTTCTGCATAGCTAAGACCTTCACCTTTACTGGCCACAGCATCCCAATTTTTGATTTGGTGAGAAAAATTGGTCAGTCTATTTTTTAATACTGAAATGATTTGCGGGAGACTCGGAAGTCCATATTCAATGACATCATCAAAGCGGCGAAACAGTGCATAGTCAAGAATTTCCGGATGATTAGTAGCGGCAATGATGATGCTATTTGACTCGTCCTGCTCAATCATTTGCAGGAAGCTATTAAGAACCCTTCGAATTTCACCAACATCGTTGGCTATCCCTCGCTGAGAACCGATAGCATCGAACTCATCAAAGAAATAGATACCGCGCACATCACGCACTGAGTCGAATACTTGACGAAGCTTAGCCGCAGTTTCTCCCATGTATTTGGTGATCAATGCATCTAAACGAACTAAGAACAACGGAATCCCAAGTTCTCCCGCCAAAGCTGAAGCCGTAAGTGTTTTTCCGGTACCTGGAGGTCCGACTAATAGTAATTTCCGCCGAGGACACAGGCCATGATCGAGAATTTTGCCAATGTGACGCTGTTCCTTAATTATCCGTTTGAGTCTGTCCTCAATGGATTGAACAAGAATCATGTCCGATAGGCGTGCTCGAGGGTAAGATACCTCAAGTAAATTTGATAGTTCGCCTCGTGGCTGATTGATCGGCGTAAGTTTATGAACAACAATATCTTTAGCGCGATTTCTTTTAGCCAAGTCAATCATGGCACGTAATTCTTCCGCTAGTTTTCCGTGACCAACTTTTGCTTCATGTGCAGCAACCTGCATAGCAACAGAGTAAAAATGAGCCTCATCACCATCAATATGCGATTTTAATAAAGCTTTTAATTGTTCTGCACTGGCCATTTTCGATCCCTTTTAGTGACTATAGCAGCATATAGTTAAAGTTAACATAGCCCAAATTGACAAAATAGTTTCAAGATTCGATTTTGGTACTAGATTTTGTAATCGACAACAAATATGTCATTGTCGGCCACAAAATATACCTATCCCCACTTCCCTCATCAATCGAGCATTGGCTCTTGTCAATTCGCCTTCTTCCCAAAGAATCTGACAGAATCAGGGCACTGGATGTTATCTTTCGAACGCATGTCGCATTGCTGAATGCGGCCGCTTATACTGATAATGACAGCGGTATCCGGTTGATTCAGGTGCTCGGTGAGCTTTTTCCAATATTCATCTAATGTTACATCATCGGTATCAAACGCGATTTGCTTGCGTAGTTTTCGCTTCTGGTACTTTTGGGCGGATTTAGTGGCGATGTCAATGAAGCCGCCCTTGGCATCAATATCATCAAATCCCCAAATCAAGGTATCTTCGAGCACGTCATGTTTCGTCAAATATCCAAGCAATTTCTTAAACAAAATTCTTCGCTTACTGGCTTTATGTTTTAACTTGCGGTCATAGTGAAATTTACCGATGACGATTTCCGCTGCATTCATGACGGAATACACACTACAAAGTGATCTATGCTGCTTTGCCGGATGGGCATCACACATTCTTCATCGGACATTCAGCTCACCAGATTTGACTGACGGCATTGTTTTGAAACAACTAACCGTCGCGGATATAGCGTTGCAACATGACATCCGACTTATGCGCAGTTTGCTGACGGATTTTCCATGAACTGACACCGGCTTGTGCGGCACTTGTAACCAAGCCTGCCCGTAATCTATGCCCGGAGTACTGTTTGGGATTCAATCCCGCATTTTTCACGCGTTGCTTGATGATCAGTGCAACGGATGCCGCACATAACCCATAATCCGCTACTTGATCGAAGCGGTTCTTACGGCGAAACAATGCACCGGTTTAGATGGTTGATTTTTCAAGACACATCTTTATGCTCGTACCGATGACGGCTTTTGATATAGAGAATGGCGACATTTCTGCCGATGCCATTCTGGTCTGTTTTACTGCGACGCAATTGAGTCAGTACACCTTCAGACTTAAACTGTACATCCTCCACCTGCAAGGCCACCAATTCAGATCGACGGAATGCACCGGAAAAGCCGATCGGCAGCATTGCTTTGTCTCTTAGTCCGATAAGCCCGGATAAGTTTTTCGTAATTTTTACGAGATCAGATTTAAGCAATGGCATGACCTGCCGCAGTTTTCTGCCGTTGATGCGGCGGATACCCCGCAAGGTATCGGCAACCAATACGGATTGCGTGGGCGAGACAAATCCTCGTTCAATATGCGCACGATTGATCGCAACTACCCAGTGATTGAGAGTCGCAAGTGACAGAGTATTGGCATGAACGGCTAGATATGAGGCGATATATCGCGCCGTGACCGGAAACTTGCCGCCGCTTCTCTGGAAATGGGCTATTTCGTTACGATAGGCTAAATGGGTATTCTTGACTTACGTGGTACCGATGCTGCTCCCGCCTCTATTGATTTATGCGCTTGCCAAGTCTCATAGCTTACAGCATCACCGCCTTATCTACGCTCCCTCTCGCTCTCACGTCAGAGAAGCTCACACAGGCGACTTTCAAAATATTAGGCTGATTGTCTTAAAGGCAAAAAACCTTTATATTCTACAGCTGATTACTAAGGTCTGTATTTACAGCCCTCCGTTACTTGAACGAGGAAGTAAGGTAAGCTACACAAATAGTCATTTACTTCAGTCGCACATCAAACAATTGTAAACAGGGAAATCAACATGTATTTAGAGCCGCCCTCAAAGGAAGATGTAATTGAAGCTCTTGAAGAGCTGAGAAAAATCAAAATACAGCCAGACTTATTAAATAGAGAAGATAATGTGATAAATTCCCCTGAGGTTTACCAGACTCTAACCTCAGATGATCAAGAGCGCGTTGATTTTGCTGAAGAGATTGCAAAAGAGTACTTGCGTAAACCTTTGCCCGATGGTGAAGGAGATAAGCCCAATAGAAACGCTATCAATGAGTTAAATAACGCAGGATTCAATGCATATCTAGGAGAAGATCCAGAAATTCAATATGATCCAGATCATCCTAATCCAAATCGACTAGTTGGTTTCGTTGAAGTTGATGGCAAGAAGCTAGATATTGGTGATCCTAGTTAGAAGCGTCATTTAAACGAACAGATTGCGAAGTTATTTTGTACGTAGTGACGGCGTCTAAAGACATTAAGGACAGTATTGATATATTGATAATTTGCATCGCGTGATCGGGCAATTGATGGTGGAATGCAATCTTTGGGCCAGATAGCTCAGCCATTGAGTGTTGCAAAAGCGCAAGATGATATTAGACCCAATAAGCAGAATCTGTCAGCTACTGGGTTTAATCGTCTGAGTTGGCCGTTGAGTGGTCAATTCAGTTGCTGTATATGATCTGAACTAAGCTAGTACATCAAAATTCGGCGTTACCTTATCTAAATAATCTCCCCATTTCACCATTAACTCACGTCGTTTTTCAAATAAATCACTTCTCCGGTAAGCGGCCTCTGTTTGATTTTCGATCACATGAGCTAATGCTGCTTCGCAAACTTCCCGTGGAAAATTGGTTTTGTCGCCACACCAATCACGGAACGAGCTCCGAAGTCCATGCACAGTAGCTTCAGGGTAAGAAACGCTTTTGAGCATTTTACTAACGGCTACATCGCTGAGTTTTCGACCAAACACATGATCGTCATTCCCTGATTTGTATTTTTCTAACAAAGCCAGTATTTCCAAGCACTCACGG